>NZ_JONS01000104.1 GCF_000711965.1 Actinomyces israelii DSM 43320 | reverse complement strand
GGACGCAGGGCGAGGTCGACCAGGAGCACCGAGCAGTAAGACAAGCAGCCTGAAAGACCGCTTTCAGGGCTGTCCGAGACACGCCCAGCAGTCCACCCGGCTGAGAGTGAAGAGGATTGTGTGTGATTATGCATGGCGCAGGGCGAGTTCGGCCGCGAGTCGAGAGGCATAACAGGGCCGCCTGGCGTGGCACAATGAACCACGGTCCGAAAAATCTTCCGGCGCCCGCTCGTGCGACGGCTTTTGTCTTCCGGTGTGGGTGTCTGGGGTGTTATGCTGGTGGTTGTTCCTGGTTGGCGAGTGCGCGGGGTGGGTGATGATGGTGCGGCGTGGCAGCGGGGTCGATGACGGCGGGGTGGGCGAGGCCGGCGGTGTCCGGGCCGGGCGGGCCGGTCCTGTTCGGGTGTCGTCCGGTGGCTCAGTGGTGCGGCGGGCCTGGTCTCGGCGGTGGGTGCGTGTGCTGGTGGCTCTCGTGGTTGTGGTGGTGGTGGCTGCGGCGGGGGCGGGCGGCTGGTTGTGGTGGACCCGTCCCTGGACGCGCAGCGTCCCCCTGCCCGCGGGCATTGAGAGGGGCGACTATGTTGCCCTGGGCGGCTCGCTTCCCTCTATTCATACGGCGGCAGACGGGGACCTGTCGTCCGCGGGAATGCACTCTGAGAACCATGAGTGGGTGGCGGCGGTGCGCTGGAGGCCCAGATACTACGATCCCGAGGGCGAGGAGGAGGTCTACAGGCTGCACCTGGGCGAGAGCGTTCATATTGATGGGCTGGGGACCCTCACGCTGCTGGCCGTTAACCCCGGCCCCATTACCCTGCCGGACTTGCCCTTCATCGGCCCTCCGAAGGCCAGACCCAGCACCCCTCCGAACTCGTTCTTCAACCTCGTTCTTGATCCGGGGGTTGATCTTGAATGGTGGCGATAAGTCGGGCTGGTGGGTTCAGGGCGCCTCGCCGATGGTGGTGTGGGAGAAGTACTTCTCGTAGTCGGCGCGGCTGATGCGGATCAGGCCGTCGTTGTCAGCCCGAGGCAGGTTGGGGTCGGCATTGTCGTTGTAGCCCCATGGGTTGCGCAGGGTGACGCCCTCGTCGTCGACGGCCACGA
>NZ_JONS01000103.1 GCF_000711965.1 Actinomyces israelii DSM 43320 | reverse complement strand
TCGCGGGCGGGCTCGCCCATGGCCATGTTCATGCCGGCCCCCACCCAGGCGGACCTGTCCGACGCGACCCTTGAGGTGCCCGAGATCTGCGCGCTGACGAAGAAGAGTGCGAGCGACGCCGCCCAGGGCGCGACCGGGATGGTGACCTTCAGCGGCGGCAAGGCGACTCCGGCGCCGGGGTCGGAGGCGATCGAGGCGGCCGTGACGAGTCTCAAGGAGGTGACCTCGAGCGTCATCGATGGGCGGCCGGTTGCCGTTGCGACCATTAACTGCGCCTACGGAACCCCTTATGCTGATGACGCGATCGTCGTCTACGACTCGAGCCTCTCCCTGGTGGCGGCCATTGACCCGCGGACGCTCCGGGGCGATCTTGAGGGCCATATCGATGACCTCACTATTGACGCGGTGTCTGCGAATGCAGTGACCGGCGACCTCGTGCTGTCCATCAGCCAGATCGGCATGTACGGCGATCAGCCGAGTCATTTCGCCGCCCACTCCGGGAGCGCCAATATCTTCTACACGTGGGCGAGCGGTGCTCATGGGTACACGCCCTCCGATGTCGTCTACACGGTAGGCGGGGACAAGAAGGTCCGCATGCCCAGGGTCGAGGACGTCCAGGCCTTCTATACCGCTGTTGCCACTCATGATGATGATACGGCCTCGAAATCGGCCACGCCGGAGTTCATGAGCGCTCTTCAGGGGGATAGCAGCCTGCGGCAGATGCATTTCTCGGGCGGAGGAGCCGCCCCCTCCATAGAGTGCGTGCTCCTGTCCTCTACCAGCACCCCGGACGCCCAGGGCGGCGGTGCCGTGTACTTCAGCGACGGCCGTAAGGCCGCGTTCAGTACATGGCTATTCGGATTTCACGTCGTCAGGGACAACGATTACCAGGCCGGTGACATGATGTGTGCGCTGGCCGGAAACGGGGAGGGCAATCCCGGCACGGTGTACCGCTGGCTCGATGTCCGCGGCAAGGAGGACGGCAGCTTCGAGGTCCACAACTCGATCGACATCCCCACGTACTACTAATTGGTTCTGGCGGGGCTGCGGACCGGGCCCGCGGCTCTCCCCCATCGACATCGGTCTGGGCGTCTGAGGGGGGCGACTTCTGCCGGGGGCGGGCTCGTGGGGCGTAGACTGTGCCTGTGAGACTCCCCACTGCTCCTTTCCGGTTGCGGCTG
>NZ_JONS01000102.1 GCF_000711965.1 Actinomyces israelii DSM 43320 | reverse complement strand
GATCGTGTGTACCGGGCTCGACCTGGGAGGCAGTATCCCGGATGGTCTTGCTTCTTGCGGTGGTGGACCATCTGATAGACCCTCTCGTTCCTTGAAGGCGGCGCCCGCCGGCTTCCGCCCGGGCGCCCGCCCAGCACGCCCTGGTCCTGCCCGCCCGGAGGGCGAGCTCCGTGGTCCTCCGGGTGGTCGGCGACCTGGGCGGAGGCGTGCCAGGGTGCCGCGGGTCCGGGGCGGGGTGGATCGTCTCCCCCTGTCGCGTGCGGGCGCCTGCGGGCCGCCATACCGATCGCCTCGCACACCAGGGGCCGGTGCCACGTGCTGTCGCCCCAATCGCGTCCCCGACCGCTTTCCTCGTGCAGCAGCCCGGCAACGGTCGCCAGGTACACGAACCCCTCCCAGGTGCGGATACAGGTGGATATCGCCCACCCACCTGCTCTCCCGGCTGGCCGGCGGCGGGAGTCCCGCCGGACCAGGTCGGGGCGCGGGCCCAGGGCCCGGCGGCCCCGGGGGCGGTGGCGCCGGGTCCCTCTCGGCGGGGCCGCGGCCTGGCGGGCCCTGCTCACGCATGACGGAGCGCACCGTGTCCGGGCTCGTCTCAACGCCCCTGCGGGCCCCGGCGGCGTGAGTACGGCGGTACCCACAGGGTGGTGCGGGAGCTGTTGAGGACCCACTCGACCAAGGCGCTGAGCTCTTTCCTGCGTCGCACGGTTCTTGATGGCTCCCGGCCCAGCCAGGCGTAATATGGCTGGAATTAAACAAGATCGGTGTGTGGTGGTGTGACTGGTAGGTGCTCGAAGTCGTAGTCGAAGGTGCGGTTGGTGATGTAGGCGGTGAGGGGCGCGAAGGTGTTCTGTGGGGCGAGCGCGCGGAGGTTGTCGATGTTGGCTCTGGCGGCGTTCCACACGTGTTCTGTGGGACCCAAGGTCGGGGGCGTAGGGGGCATGTAGATGGGTGTGATGCGCTCTAGAGCCTGACCGGGGGCATAAAGATTATTCAAGGCAAAAATTATTCAAGGCCTTGGCGTGGTGGAACCTGGCGTTGTCCAGGACGACCGCGATCTTCTTTTTCTCATCGGTCTCGCGCGCCAGGCGACCCGTTCATGAGGGCGGGTCTGCTCGGCGTTCTGGTTTCCCTCGATGGGGTAGATTCTCATTTTCTTGGTCGTCAGGCTCAGTGCCCCGAAGAACGACCGGCTCGCCTTC
>NZ_JONS01000101.1 GCF_000711965.1 Actinomyces israelii DSM 43320 | reverse complement strand
AACGCTTCTTCCACCTGATGAGGATGTCCCGTTCCTCGTCCGTCATGTCGATCTGCATGAGATTATCTTATACGAGGTGCTCCGCAGACGCCAACTAGGAATCCCGCAGCAGCTGCCCCAGAATGCCATTTTGTTTAATTCCGGCCATACCCGGCCTGTACTGGTGTGCCGGTGGGCCGGAGTACCCGGGGGTCCGGCTACTACAGCTGGCGCAGCGGGCCGGGTGTCGGCGACCACCACCAGAAGACGCAGACTGGCACTTTTCATCAGGACTGAGCTCGGTGCCTCGGACGGAACCCTGCGGGTACCGGCGTATCACCGCGGCCCTGCGGCCGCGGGGGCGCGGGTGCGTGGGCCGCGAGGCGGTGCGCACCCGCCCGTGCGTGAGCAGGGCCCGCCAGGCCTGCCGCGGCCTCGCCGAAAGGACCCGGCGCCACCACCCCCGGGCCGCCGGGCCCGGAGTCTCGTGATCCTGACCTGGTCCGGCGCGGGCTCCCGCCACCAGCAGGCCGGGAGAGCAGGTGGGTGGGCGGCATCCACCTGTATCCGCACCTGGGAGGGGGACTCGATCTGTCTGGCGACCGTCCCCGGCTGCTGCACCAAGAAAGTGGTCGGGTACGCCACTGGGGCGACCACGCGCGGCACCGGCCCCTGGTGTGCGAGGCGATCGACATGGCGGCCCGCAGGTGCCCGACGAGGAGGGGGAAGACGATCCACCCCGCCCCAGGCCGCGGCACCCCGGTCCACCTCCGCCCAGCTCGCCAGGCACCTGAAAGGCTACGGCACTCATCCTTCGGTGGGCAGGACCGGGGTGCGCTGGGCGGGTGCCTGGGCGGAGGTCGGCGGGCGCGACCCTCAAGGAACGACAGAGCCCACGCCGATGGTGTACCCCACCAGACGCAAGACCATCAACGATACTGCCTCCCGGGTCGAGCCTGGTACACAAGCCAGACGTGTCCTCACGCGGCGCTCGGGTACCGAACCCAGGGCGAGGCCGAACACGATCTGGTAAGCAGCAACAAAGCCGCCTGACCAACACAACCAACCACAGCCCAAGACACACCCGGCACTCCAGAGGACCTGTGGGCGGTAGGCGGGGGAGCCGGCCCACGAGCGCTGGACTGCTGGGCGTGTCTCGGACAGCCCTGAAAGCGGTCTTTCAGGCTGCTTGTCTTATTGCTCGGTGCTCCTCCTCAACCTCGTTGGGCGTC
>NZ_JONS01000100.1 GCF_000711965.1 Actinomyces israelii DSM 43320 | reverse complement strand
CCGCCGATCTCGTACGAAAATGTCTATCTCGACGCAGGTGGGGCGGCGACGGCAATGGGCGGGCGGCGGGGCGTGCAGGGCTCCACAGGGACTCGCAGCGCAGAGGGCCCGGCGCCGGTTGTGGAGGGCGCGGGCGCTCTGAGTGCGCTGTGCCTCATCATGAGTGAATGAGCTTCGACACCTTCGCCCCCCGTCCCAGTCGTCCCGCCCGCGGCCGCGACGGCCCCGCCCCGGCCGTCCGCCTGGCCTCGGAGTACATGGGTGTGAGCGGGGTGCGGCCGGAGCGCGATGACGCCTGGCACCGGGTCGCCTCCGGCGTCTATGTCCCCGCCGGCGAGTGGCGCCGGGCCACGGCGGACAACCGTCATCTCGCACTGGTCGATGCGGCCGCCCGCAAGCACGGCGGAAGCGGTACAGCCAGCGGGGAGCTTGTTCTCGCCGGCGTGTCGGCGGCGCTCGTGCTGGGGCTGCCCGTGGTGGGGTGCCTGCCCGAGCTCGTGCAGTGCCTCGGCCGTGTGGGCCAGCGCCGGCGCACGTCCCTGCTTCAGCGGCGAGTCAGACAGGAGCCCGTTGTCGTCCTGGAGGGCTCGTATCACGTGACTGACGTCGCCACCACCTGCATCGACCTGGCCCGCTGGGGAGGTCTTGTTCAGGGCGTGTGCGCCATGGATCACGCCCTGCGCAACCGCCTGTGCACGCGCGAGGAGCTCGACACCGCTCTCTCGCGCCTTTCCGCGAACGCCCGCGGCCTGGGCGCGGCCCGGATCGCCGTGCGTCTGGCCGATCCCCTGTCGGAGTCGCCCGGGGAGTCCCTCTCGCGCGTGCGGATGTGGCAGGCTCGAATCCCGCGCCCGGTGCTCCAGCACGAGATCTGGACCGAGGTCGGCCTGGTTCGCACCGACTACTTCTGGCCCGAGACCGTCGTCAAGCCCCACCCGGTCTCGGAGTTCGACGGAGAGGCGAAGTACCACCGGGAGACCTACGGGCGCGCCACCGAGGAGACGGTCCTCGCTGAGCGCAGGCGCGAACGCGAGCTGTGGCGCCTGGGCTACCCCGTGGCTCGCTGGACATGGGCCGACGCCTGGTACGGCAAGGGCGCCCGCATGCTCGCCGAGCTCGCCGCCGTCGGCGTCCGACCCGGAGCCGGCCGATGGTGAGCGGCCTGCACTCCGTCGAGATAGACATTTTCGGATGAGGTAGACGGTGTCACCGCCGATCTCGTACGAAAATGTCTATCTCGACGCAGGTGGGGCGGCGACG
>NZ_JONS01000099.1 GCF_000711965.1 Actinomyces israelii DSM 43320 | reverse complement strand
AGCTCACGAGCGATAAGAGCGCGCTGAGCGCGCAGAGCCTCAGCACCAGCCGCCTCAGCGCGCCTCACCCGCTCACGGGACCGCCGCAGCGCCAGCCCCCAGCTCACGAAGGCGCCGAGCAGGAGCATGGTGGCAAGGGCCTTGGCAACATCCGGATGGCCGGCGAGAGCCTCCAGGAGAAGCTCAAGAGGAAAGGAAAGCCCCAGGACCCAGGCCTGATGAGAACGGGCAGCGGAGACCAGCAGGGCCAGGGCCATGATCCCGGCCAGACTGATCACGGTGAACTTCCCCCAGGGAAACGCTGAGATAACTCCGACTGTCAATGCGGAGGTGACCGCCCAGGGAAAGCGGTCAATGAGCATGATGAAGATCCCCGACAGCAGAGCGGCAGAAGCGACTCTGACGCTGGGACCGAATAGATACAATTCCAGCAGGGCGATCGCCTCGAGTGCGACGACTACCGCCCAGCGGAGCACACGCCTGCCTCTCAAGGTGCGCAAACTGAAGTACCGGGAACTGTGACGGCAGAGCCGCGCGATCCGTGGAACAAAGATAGCCGAGAGCACTGGGAGAACTCTAATTCAGGAGACTACGGCAAGATGCATCAGCGCCCGGCCAGGCCGCGACGGTGAGCCTCGACGACGACCTCCAGGCGACTGGAAACCCCCATCTTGCGCATAATTGATGAGACATGAGACTTCACGGTCGTCTCTGCGACGCCGAGGCGGTGAGCGATCTGCTGATTGGAACGCGCCTGGCACAGGAAGGCGAGAACCTCCCGCTCGCGCCCGGACAGGTCCAAGTCGTTCGCGGCGTCTACGGTGGGGCTCTGTCCGTGCACATAGCGGTCCAAGATGCGGCTGGTCGGCCCCGGAGACAGAACCTTGCCGCCGGAGTGAACGGTGCGGATCGCCGCGGCGATCTCGGTCGGCGGAGTCGTTTTGAGGAGGAATCCGGAGGCACCGGCAGCCAGGCCACCATCAAGAAAGGTGTCCTCGTCGAAGGTCGTCAGCAGTAGCACTCGTGAGGTCGGGCTCGCAGCCAAGACTCGGGAAGTCGCGGCGACACCGTCGAGGACAGGCATCTGGACATCCATGAGGACCACATCAACCGTCCGCTCATGGACCAGGTCCACCGCCTCGGCTCCGTTGGCCGCCGTCGCGAGAAGCTCAATGCCCGGCTCGGCGCTGATCACGCTGCTGAGTGAACTTCTCACAATGGGGTCGTCATCAACGATGATAATACGAGTGTCACGGGCCATGGAGGTGGCGGTCATGGTGTGTCTCCGGGGTTGAGGGGCAGGGTCAGGGCGAGGACCCACTGGTGGCCCGTATCAGTATGCGTCAGACGCCCGCCCAGCAAA
>NZ_JONS01000098.1 GCF_000711965.1 Actinomyces israelii DSM 43320 | reverse complement strand
CCCGGATCATTCGATAGACAGGGGCAAGACATCATGCCGGCCGTCGCCGGCCCAGCCGCGAGGCTTCTCCCCGCGACCACCAACAAGGTAACGGGCGGGGGAGGACTGGGCGGGGTGGGCGTGAGATCCTGGTGCTATGAGCGTATCGACTGATCGCGAGGATGTTGACACCTGGGCTCCCGTCGGGTGGGTGCCCAGTGACCCAGGCTTCGACGAGGCGCCTTTCGGGTCTGTGCTCGGTGACCCTCTTATGGGCTCGCCGTTGTTCGATGTCGCGGTGCTCGACGCCCCCTCTGAGCATCGGCTGGAGGACCGGAAGACTGTGCGTGGCGGCCGGGCGGCATCGGCCGAGGGCGCCCAGTCCGATCCGGCTGCGGTGCTGCGTGCTCAGGTCGAGGAGCAGGTGCGGGCCATGCGGCGCGGAGTCCCGCAGAGTCAGCAGGCGGCTCCGCGGTCTTCGGGGTACGGGCGCGCCCCTGGGGTAGGGCTGGGCGCTGCTGCGAGCGGACAGCGCCCTCGGGGCGCACGGCAGCCTGTGCGGCCTGCGCGCATGTCCGCGCCGGTGCCGCAGTCGCCCTACAGCCGACGGCCGGGGCCACCCGGCGGATACGGCGGCCCTGGTCAACCGATGGGCTACGGCGGCGGGCCCGGAGGCCCGATGGGCTACGGCGGCGCACCGGGAGCGCCTGGGCAACCGGCCGGGTCCGGCCTGCCGGGCTGGCCGGTCGGTTCCGGGCGGCCGTTGCCCGTGGCCGTTAACCCGTACGCGCCCCCTGGGGTCGACGGCCGCCCCGGCCGGGCTCGTCCCCCTCAGCCCGCCGGACCCGGCCAGAAGAAGAGTATCGGCCCCTACGTTGGGTGGATCATCTTCTTCCTGTTCTTCATTATCTGGCACATCGTCAAGTGAGTCCGAGTGGGCCCGGAGACGGAGAATGATGCTCTTCGGCCCCGGCGCTCCGGTGAGGAGGGCCTGACGGAGGAGCCGAAGATGGTGGAGGCCCGTTCGGCGGGGCCGTGGTGGCGCGGCAGGGTGCTGCTGATGCTGAAGCGGATTCTGTGGTGGGCCGGTCTGGTGCTGCTGCTCCCCGGTCCGGCAGCGCTCTATAACGAAGATGCGATTTACGGCTTCTTTGCGTCTCTTCCGCCGCGGCTCGATACGTCGACGGGAGATGTGGATCGTTTTCTATTGATGTTGACGCTCACCGAGGAGCGTATTCTGGCCACGCTTGTCGCAGGCTTTGTGTGCTGGGCGCTCTGCGCTGTCCTCGGTTTCGTCGTCTTTCTGCGTGAGTCTGACCGTCCGGCGCCGCGGCGCAGCGTGCGGCGCGTTGTGAGGCGGCTGACTATTGTGGTCGTATCGATTGTCTTCCTTCTGGCCGGCGCCTTGGTCGGACTGCTGTGCAACGTCGGGATAGATCTGTACTACAACCCGATCCCCTGACGACCTGCGGGGCGGG
>NZ_JONS01000097.1 GCF_000711965.1 Actinomyces israelii DSM 43320 | reverse complement strand
GGCCCTGTGCCTGTATGACGTCACCACCCTCTACTTCGAGGCCGAGCGTGAGGACGACCTGCGCAAGGTCGGCTACTCCAAGGAGCGGAGGGTCGACCCTCAGGTCATCGTGGGCCTGCTGGTTGACCGTCATGGTTTCCCTCTCCAGGTCGGCTGCTGGGAGGGCAACAAGGCTGAGACCGCCACGATCGTTCCCATCGTGGAGGCCTTCCAGTCCGCTCACGGTATCGAGGAGCTCGTCATCGTCGCTGACGCCGGCATGCTCTCGGCCGCCAACCTGGCGGCCCTGGACGACGCTCGGCTGCGGTTCATCGTCGGCGCCCGCACCACCCGGGCCCCAGGCGACCTGGAGGCGCACTTCCACTGGGAAGGCGACGCCTTCACCGACGGCCAGGTCATCGACACCATCACCCCCAGGAGGGGCTCGCGGAGCGAGCGGGACAAGAGCCGCAAGGCCGAGCCGGTGTGGGGCCCGCACACCCACCCGGGCTCGTGGCGGGCCATCTGGGTCTACTCCAAGAAGCGCGCGGCCCGGGACAACCAGACCCTGACCGCTCAGGCCAACCGGGCGCGGGCTGTCATCGCCGGTGAGAAGCGTCCCAAGGGCACGCGTTTCGTCACCGTCCACGCCGGTGACGCCACCCTGGACGAAGCCTCCATCGCCAGAGCCAGGTCCCTGGTCGGCCTCAAGGGCTACGTCACCAACATTCCTGCACGCTTGATGGATGCCGGCGAGGTCGTCTCCTCGTATCACGAGCTGTGGCACGTCGAGCAGTCTTTCCGGATGAGTAAGCACGACCTGAGGGCCCGACCGGTCTTTCACCACACCCGTGACGCGATCGAGGCGCACCTGACCGTGGTGATGGCCGCCCTGGCCGTAGCCCGCTACCTCCAGGACGCCACCGGGATCAGCATCGCCAGGATCGTGCGCGAGCTACGCAGCCTGCAGGAGGTCACCATCAACCTCAACGGCCACCACCTCGCAGCCGCACCGCGTCTGACCGACGCCGCTAACGACATCCTCACCGCCCTGAGCACCCCACCCCCGGCACACTAAGCGTCATGAGTCAGGACAACCGCCTCCGCCCTCAATTCTCACAAGCCTGCAGGGTGCCCGAACGCTTCTTCCACCCGATGAGGATATCCCGCTCCTCGTCCATCATGTCGATCTGCACGAGGCAGTCCTGCGCCAGATGCTCCGCAGACGCCAGCCAGGAATCCCACAGCAACCGCCCCAGAATACCATCTTGTTTAATCCCAGCCATAGAAGGCAGTCAGTCTGGCCTTCCTTCACACCAGCCCGCCGGTAGATCCCATAGGCCTCGCGAAAAGCCGTAAGAGCCTTATCAGACTGCCCTGAATAGAAAAAGTCGAATCCCTCATCGAATACCAGTCCGGCCGCCTTCAGCACATCCTCGTCTTCGTCATCGACCATCTTTCCCTCCCGCCGTCGGCCGCCCGGCTGTGCAGCAGGCGCTAACCGCGCATCCCGCCGACCCATTCGCTCCAAGGCTACGACGGCAGCGCCGTCGGTCCTCAGTACGGCCCACGGTCACCTCGGCCGCCTGTGCCACGGCCCTGACTCCGAGCGCCACGAGCGACTCGAAGAGCCGACCGGCCATGTGCGCGCCACCGGGACCGAGAAGCGCGAACTCGGAC
>NZ_JONS01000096.1 GCF_000711965.1 Actinomyces israelii DSM 43320 | reverse complement strand
GGGGTGGTAGGGGGTGGTCTCGTAGTCGCCGGGGTTCTGGTTGGGGTGGGGGCCGTGGGTGGTGAGGAGGGGGCCGGCGTGGTGGCCGAGGCCGAGGTCGTGGGGGCTGAGGCCGGTGGGGCTGGTGGGGGTGGGGGTGGTGAGGCCTTTGTGGAGGCGGTTGAGGGTCTGGGGGGTGATGGCGCTGGCGAGGGTGTGGGGGAGGCGGGTGGCGGGGCGGGTCTCCTGGCCTGGTCCGGTGCGGCGGGGCAGGAGGGTGATGGTGCCGTCGGTATCGCGCTGGTAGCGGGCTCCGGTGGGGGTGCGCCAGACCAGGGTGCCGTGGGGGGTGCGGGTCAGGGCCCAGCCGGGGGTGTGCTTGAGGCGGTGGTGGGCGCGGCACAGGCAGGTCAGGTTCTCAAGGCTGGTGGTCCCGCCCTCGGCCCAGGGGCGGACGTGGTCGATCTCGCAGCCGCGGGCGGGGCGCTCGCAGCCGGGGTGGGTGCACGTGGTGTCGCGGGCGCGTACCAGGTCGGCCAGGGCGGCCGGGGGGCGGTAGCGGGTGCGGCCGACGTCGGTCACCGCCCCGGACAGGGGGTCGGTGACCAGGCGGCGCCAGGTCCCGCCGGCGGCCAGCGCCCGCGCCACGGCCGCGGGCACCGGCACGCTGCGCCCGCGGCCGCCCAGGCTCGCCCCCACCGGCACCCCGGGCACGCTGGCCCCGGGGCCGGCGGCGGGCACGCCGGTGCCAGGCGCACTGGTGCCGGGTCCGGGCGCACTGGTGCCGGGTCCGGTGGTGGGTGTGGTGGTGGGTGGGTCGTCCTCCGGGGTGGTGTCGTCGGGCAGGAGGTCTGTGAGGTGGTTCAGGGGGACGGTGACGTCGATGCTGACCGTCAGGCCTGGTGGCAGGGGGATGGGGTCGGTCCCGGAGGGCGTCCACCAGGGGCTGGTGTGGCAGACCAGGCCGCTGAGCGCGGTCAGCAGTCCCTCCAGGGGCACCCCGTCGGGTGTCAGGCCCATCTCGTCGATGTACGCCGGGTCCGCCCCACCGGCCGGGTCCGGTGCCGGGCCCTCGAGGCCCGTGAAGCCCACCGCGCCCACCGGACCGGCCAGGCCGGTCAGGCCCTCCGGACCCTCCGGGTCGGCCGGGGCGGTCAGGCCCTCCGGGCGCTCCGGGTCGGCCGGGCCCGCGACCTCTACGACCTCTGCGGCGTCTGCGACCTCTGCGACCTCTGCGGTGCCGGCCGGGTCTGCGACCTCTGTGGTGTCTGTGGTGCCGGGCCCGGTGTCCCCGGCGTTCCCGGTGCTCCCGGTGTTCTTGCCGTCCGCGGCCGCCCCGGCCGCCCCGGCCGCCCCGGCCGCTGCGGCCGCTGTGGTTGTGGTGGTTGTGGTGGTGTGGTGGGTGGTGCGCAGGGCGTGCAGGGTCATGGCGGTCAGGGTGTCGGCTCGCAGCTGTGCCGGGGTGCGGTTGTCGCCGGTGGCCCGGGCCGAGGCGGTGACGGCGTCCAGGGTGGCGTCCAGCAGGACGGCGTCGGCCCGCGGCAGGAGGGCGCGCATCTGGCACACTCCTGGGCCTGCCTCCCTCGGCCTGGTCACGTGACGGCCGGCGGTGCCGCGGCGCGCCCGGCGGCTGG
>NZ_JONS01000095.1 GCF_000711965.1 Actinomyces israelii DSM 43320 | reverse complement strand
TGTCGGCCTTGACCGGAAAACTTGACCGGAAAAGGTGGCTCCCACGCACTTTTAGCGCCGACCCCCGCCCTGCCCTCGCCGCAGAACCGCAGAATCACGCCGATCCCCGCCGCACCCAAGACCGCTGAGCGCCTTAAAAGTGCGTGGGAGCCACCTTTTTTCCACCGCACAGCACCACTAGACGACTGAGTCCTGGCGGAGCGGGCCGTCAACACCGACGGCGACCCGCAGCCGGCCCCGCACCCCCTTCGCCGAGACCGGGCCGCCTCCGCGCCGCAGCCAGCCCGAAGAGCCCACCGGACCGGACGACGACCCGCGCACCCGCGCCCAGCCCACCCACTCCCGCGAACCGATCTCGAGCCGAAACCGAACCGATCTCGACGACTCAGCGGGGCGGAGACGTCTCCGGCCCGCTAGCGCGCTGGGCGTTCCCTCTCACTCGACGCCCTCTTACTCGGCACCCTCCTGTTCGGCCTCCTTGAGGGCGGTCTCCAGGGCGGGCAGGATGCCGCGCGCGCCCAGCCTGCGCCTCTTGGCGCTGAGCCGCCGCAGGGCCCGCTGGTACAGCTCATCGGCGGAGTCCCATTCGTGAGCCCGCGCCCGGACGTCGGCCATGAGCGCGACCAGCTCGCGCGGGTGGATCTCCTCGATGGCGTCCACATGGTCCAGGGCGCCACGGCGGTAGGACACCGGGAGCAGCGAGGCGTCGTAGGTCCGCCACACGAAGTCGTCCGCATCGATGTAGGCGAACGTCTCCCCCAGGACGCGGCGCACCCGCTCCTCCCGGGACTTGGCTGTTCGCGACAGCCCGAACGTGCGGCAGACCTTGACAACGAGCCGGTGCCGGGTCAGCGGGGACTCGACGTCGCAGATGGCCCGGGCCACCTCGATCACCTGGGCCTTGGCCTCGGGGTCCTTCTCCGCGCGGTCGAGCACGTCGCGCGGGTGCGTCCCCTCGGGCCGCCACTCGCGGTAGTCGGTCGGGGCGGCCGGTGCCGCCGAGCTGTCGGGGGCGGCGGTGTCCGGCGTCGATGGGCCGGCCGGACTGGTGGGCGCAGCGGGCTCGGCAGGCGCAGTGGGCGCGCTCGAAGCGCTCGGGGCCGCGAGCGCACCGGGCGCCGTGGATGCCGAGGGCACAGCCGCGCTCGGCGCGGCGAGTACCGCCGTGCCATCCGGCGCATCGGGTGCCGCAGGCGCACCGGGTGCCGCGGCGGGCCCGTCCCCGGGCGCCGCAGAGGCCGCCGCGAGCCCGCCCCTGGGGGCTGCGGTGAGCCCCTCACGGGCGGGCGCCGGAGCAGCCGCGGCACCGACGTCGGCCACGGCGTCCGAGTCCGACGGCGCCTGCTCGTCCCCATCAGCCCCGGGGGCCTGCGGCTGGTCCTTCCGCGCCGAGAGGGTCCCGCCGGCGGCCTCGACGAGCCGGGCGACGACGGCATCGGGGTCGGCGACCCACTCGGGCGTCCAGACGCGCTCGATACGCTCCCACTCCATGCTCTTCAGGACGTCGACCGGCAGCAGGTCGCGGTCCATGACGCTCCCGCGCCGGTCCCAGCCCGGCCCGTCCAGAAGGACGGCGACCCTGGGCCGATCCGGCTTCCCGGCCTGCCCCGGCTGGCCGGCCCCCGGGGCGGCGAGCACGAGGTCGATCTCGAAGGACGAGTGGCCCACCCCGACGCTCACCGCCAGGCCCGCCTCGCGCAGCC
>NZ_JONS01000094.1 GCF_000711965.1 Actinomyces israelii DSM 43320 | reverse complement strand
GGGGGGGGTGGTGGGGTGGTGGCGTGCCTATTGAAGAATGAGCCTGCGAGTCGTGCTGCGTGGCGAGGTTAACCCGTGTGGGGGAGCCGTAGCGAGAGCGAGTCCGAACAGGGCGGTGGAGTTGCGTGGTGCGGACCCGAAGCGGGGTGATCTACCCATGGCCAGGTTGAGGCGCGTGTAAGAGCGCGTGGAGGACCGAACCCACCTGGGTTGAAAACCGGGGGGATGAGCTGTGGGTAGGGGTGAAAGGCCAATCAGACTCCGTGATAGCTGGTTCTCCCCGAAATGCATTTTGGTGCAGCGTCGCGTGCTTCCCGGCGGAGGTAGAGCTACTGGGTGGCTGAGGGGCCCGTGAGGGCTACCGGGGTCAGCCAAACTCCGAATGCCGTGCGGGTGGAGCGTGGCAGTGAGACCGCGGGGGATAAGCTTCGTGGTCGAGAGGGAAACAGCCCGGACCGTCGGCTAAGGCCCCTAAGCGTGCGCTAAGTGGGAAAGGATGTGCGGCTGCGGTGACAGCCAGGAGGTTGGCTTAGAAGCAGCCATCCTTGAAAGAGTGCGTAATAGCTCACTGGTCGAGTGGTCGTGCGCCGACAATTCAGCGGGGCTCAAGCGCGCCGCCGAAGCCGCGGACCCGCCCCTGCTCGGATGCGGGGGCGGGTGGTAGGGGAGCGTCCTGCGCTGGGTGAAGCCCGGGGGTGACCCGCGGGTGGACGGTGCGGGAGCGAGGATGCAGGCATGAGTAGCGAGACCGGGGTGGGAGTCCCCGGCGCCGAGAGACCAAGGGTTCCAGGGGCAGGTTCGTCCTCCCTGGGTGAGTCGGGACCTAAGGCGAGGCCGACAGGCGTAGTCGATGGATGACGGGTTGATATTCCCGTACCGGCCTTGTACCGACCATGCTGACGCGCGGGTGCTAACCCACGCCGCCGGCCACGAGACGGTCCGCGGGTCGCCTTCGGGCGTCCCCGGGGGCCTGTGAGCCGGTGGTCTGGGGGTCCTCCGTGCTGGTAGGCAAGCGTGTTAACAGGGGTGACGCACAGTGGTAGCCCGGCGGGCCTGATGGCTTGGCCCGTTCAAGCGCGCAGCCCGGCCCCCAGGCAAATCCGGGGGCCTGCCCCCCCACGGGGGGCGGGGGCGAGGCGTGATGGTGACCCCGCCGCGGCGCGGCGGGGGACAGCAGGGTGATCCTGAGGTGCCGAGAAAAGCCTCGACGCGATGGTGCGGGCCGCCCGTACCCCAGACCGACACAGGTGGTCCGGCAGAGTATGCCTAGGCGGGCGAGCGAACCGTGGTGAAGGAACTCGGCAAATTGCCCCCGTAACTTCGGGAGAAGGGGGGCCCGACCCCTGAGGCCCCGCGCGGGCTGGGGGGAAGGGCCGCAGAGAGCAGGGGGGAGCGACTGTTTACTAAAAACACAGGTCCGTGCGAAGCCGCAAGGCGATGTATACGGACTGACGCCTGCCCGGTGCTGGAAGGTCAAGAGGATCCCTCAGCCCCTTCACGGGGCGAAGGGGTGAGTTCAAGCCCCAGTAAACGGCGGTGGTAACTATAACCATCCTAAGGTAGCGAAATTCCTTGTCGGGTAAGTTCCGACCTGCACGAATGGCGTAACGACTTCCCCGCTGTCTCCACCACGGGCTCGGCGAAATTGCACTACGAGTAAAGATGCTCGTTACGCGCAGAAGGACGGAAAGACCCCGGGACCTTCACTACAGCTTGGTATTGGCGTCCGCCACGGCCCGTGCAGGATAGGTGGGAGACCGTGATGCCGTCGCGCCAGCGGCGGCGGAGTCGTTGTTGAGATACCACTCCGGCCGTGGCGTGCGCCTGAACCTCGGCCCGTGACCCGGGCCAGGGACAGTGCCTGGCGGGTAGTTTAACTGGGGCGGTTGCCTCCCAAAGAGTAACGGAGGCGCTCAAAGGTCCCCTCAGCCTGGTCGGCAACCAGGTGGCGAGTGCAAGCGCACAAGGGGGCTTGACTGCGAGACCGACAGGTCGGGCAGGTGCGAAAGCAGGAGCTAGTGATCCGGCGGCCCCGCGCGGGCGGGCCGTCGCTCAACGGATAAAAGGTACCCCGGGGATAACAGGCTGATCCTGCCCAAGAGTCCATATCGACGGCATGGTTTGGCACCTCGATGTCGGCTCGTCGCATCCTGGGGCTGGAGCAGGTCCCAAGGGTTGGGCTGTTCGCCCATCAAAGCGGCACGCGAGCTGGGTTTAGAACGTCGTGAGACAGTTCGGTCCCTATCCTCTGCGCGCGCA
>NZ_JONS01000093.1 GCF_000711965.1 Actinomyces israelii DSM 43320 | reverse complement strand
CGCCGCCGCTCAGGCAGCGGTCCAGGATCGAGCCGCTCTCGCGGCGGTCCGCGCCCTCCAGGTCCTCGCCGGACCTGGAGGCGCCCGGCACGGGGGCGGGCGGCATCTGCTTGGGGTCCCCGACGACGACCACCGACTGCCCGCGCCCCATGGCCCCCACGGCCCCGGCCACCGTGATCTGGGAGGCCTCGTCGAACACGACGACGTCCACGTAGCGGCGGTCGGACGGGAAGAAGCGCGCGGCCGAGTCCGGGGAGACCAGGAGGCACGGGGTGATGGCCACCACGAGGTCCCAGTAGGAGTCGATCAGGCCCCGCACGTTCAGGGTCCCCCGGCGGCGGTTGAGCTCGCGTCGCAGCTCCTCGGTGCGCGGGCCGGCCTCGCGCAGAATCCGGTCGCGGCGGGAGAGGACGACGTCCAGCAGCTCGGGGGTCAGGGCCTTGCGCAGCCGCTCCTGGGTGCGCCGGTAGTCCGCGAGCAGCTGGGCGTGGACGGCCGGGTCGAAGGCATCCAGCCCGGTCTCGCGGGCCCGGGCCTCGAAGGCGGAGCGGGCCCGCTCGACCTCGCCCTGGTCGCTCTCGGCATCGCGCGTCTGCGCCGTCCCGTTGTCGTCGGTCTCGGCGTCGCGCGCCTCAATGAGCTCCTGGCACGCCCGGTAGTAGGAGAAGCCGTCCCGCGGCGCGTGCAGCCCCTCTCGGTACTCCCCCAGGCGCGTCCGGAGGCCGGACAGCTCCCGGCGCAGCGCATCAGGGTCGTCGGCGGCCGCGTCGGGCCCGGGCGCCCGCAGATCGAGCGCGCGCCGCAGGTCCCGGTAGATCTCGGCCGGCTTCATGCTGTTGTCGTGGAGGTTGAGCAGCAGGTCCCCGATGCCCGCCTCGTCTCGCAGGCGGCGGGCGACGACGTCGAGCGTCGTGGCCTTCTCCGCCGCGAACATGACGGTCTTCCCCATGGCCAGGGCCCGGAAGATGAGGTTGGCGACGGTCTGGGACTTGCCGGTCCCGGGCGGCCCCTCGACCACGAGGCTGCGCCCGGCCATGGCGTCGGCGACCACCCGTGCCTGGTCGGAGTCGGCGACCAGCGGCAGGTTCTGGGCGACCTCGTCGTTGTCCCCCACGGGCTCGTCCCGCGCCGGCTCCACGAAGATGGAGCCAGGGGCCTTCAGGAGGTGGCCGACCAGCGGGTTGGAGGTGATGGTCGGCCAGTCCTCCTCCAGGTCCTGGCGCATCCGGTAGGTGGAGAAGCGGAACATGCCCAGGCACACGGAGGGCTCGACGACGACGCCGCGGCGGCCCGACGCGCGCAGCCGGTGACGCAGGCTCTCCAGGGTGGCCTTGATGTCGATGCCGTGCCCGTCGCGCACGGGCGCGCGCAGCTCGACCAGGTCGATGCCGGTGTCGGCCTTGAAGCGGGCCAGCAGGGAGTGGTTGGGGGTCGAGGCCTCGGCCTCGTCCAGGACGATCCCGTAGGTCTCCTCGTCGGCCTGCTCCAGGTTGACGGGGATGAGGATGAGCGGTGAGCGCACCCAGTAGCCGTCGATGCACCACGTGAGGGAGCCGATGGTCAGGTAGAGGTTGTTCGCCCCGGTCTCCACCAGGGTCGTGCGGGCGGAGGCGGCCATGGCCCGCAGGCGCTGCGCGCACTCCTTGCCGGAGAGGTTGACGTGGACCTCCCGCTGCTCGGTCAGCAGCGCGGCCCGCTCCTCGGCATCCGCGGCGCTGTAGGGGTCCGGGCGCAGGGTCACCAGGTCCCCGGCGTTGACAATGTCCTCGAGCCGGCCGAGGAGGTCGGGCTCCACCATCAGCTCCACGACATCGCGCAGCGGGCGGTTGATGAGGGGGTTGCGCCGAGACAGGTCGAGCAGGTTCCTCTTCCACTCCTCGACGGCGGGCGGGGCGGGGAGGGCCTCGGCGGCGGGCGGGGCGGACTCGCCATCGGCGGACGGCCGGTCGGCGTCCGGGGCCGCGGGCCCGCCGCCGTCGCGCGCCTCCGGGCGGGCCGGCGCGACAAGCTCGACGACGACGTCGTCATCGTCGCGGTCCAGCAGGGGCTGCGGGGCGGCGCCATCGGCCCGGGCGACGTCCACGGGGACGGCGAGGGTCAGGTCGGGCAGCGTCTCCAGCGCGACGCTGCGCACCGTGTCGGGCAGCTCGTGGAGGACGGCGACCGCCGCGCCGACCGCCAGGTCCGGGTCGATCATGCCCATGACGCCGCGGCGGATGAGGTCGGCGGCCTCC
>NZ_JONS01000092.1 GCF_000711965.1 Actinomyces israelii DSM 43320 | reverse complement strand
AGAAGGCGATCAGCGACTCCACCCGGCTGCGGTAGTGCCAGGTCAGGCGGCGGCTCGGCACGCCGCCGCTCAGGCAGCGGTCCAGGATCGAGCCGTTCTCGCGGCGGCCCGCGCCCTCCAGGTCGCCGCCGCCCCGGGTCGTGCCGGGAGCAGTGGCCGGCGGCATCTGCTTGGGGTCCCCGACGACGACCACCGACCGCCCCCGCCCCATGGCCCCCACGGCCCCGGCCACCGTGATCTGGGAGGCCTCGTCGAACACGACGACGTCCACGTAGCGGCGGTCGGACGGGAAGAAACGGGCCACCGAGTCCGGGGAGACCAGGATGCACGGGGTGATGGCCACCACGAGGTCCCAGTAGGAGCTGATCAGCTCCCGGACATTCATGGTCCCTCGGCGACGGCGGACCTCGCGTCGCAGCTCCTCGGCGCGCGGGCCGGCCTCGCGCAGAATCCGGTCGCGGCGGGCCAGGACGCTGCCCAGCAGCTCGGGGGTCAGGGCCTTGCGCAGCCGCTCCTGGGTGCGCCGGTAGTCCGCGAGCAGCCGGGCGTGGACGGCCGGGTCGAAAGCGTCCAGACCCGTCTCGCGGGCCCGGGCCTCGAAGGCGGAGCGGGCCCGCTCGACCTCGCCCTGGTCGCTCTCGGCGTCGCGCGTCTGCGCCGTCCCGTTGTCGTCGGTCTCGGCGTCGCGTGCCTCAATGAGCTCCTGGCACGCCCGGTAGTAGGAGAAGCCGTCCCGCGGGTCGTGCAGTCCCTCGCGGTACTCCCCCAGGCGCTCGCGCAGCCGGCCCAGCCGTTCTCGCAGCTCGTCCGCCTCGGCGGCCGCGTCGGGCCCGGGCGCCCGCAGATCAAGCGCGCACCGCAGCGCCTCGTAGACCGCGGCGGGCCTCATGCCATTGTCGTGGAGGTTGAGCAGCAGGCCCCCGATGCCCGCCTCCTCTCGCAGGCGGCGGGCGACGACGTCGAGCGCCGATGCCTTCTCCGCCGCGAACATGACAGTCCGCCCTCGTGCCAGGGCCCGGAAGATGAGGTTCGCGACAGTCTGGGACTTGCCGGTCCCGGGCGGCCCCTCGACCACGAGGCTGCGCCCGGCCGCGGCGTCGGCGACCACCCGCGCCTGGTCGGAGTCGGCGTCCAGCGGCAGGCTCTCGACGACCTCGTCGACGTCCTCCGCCGGTTCACCGTCCGCGCCGCTCGCCGGGCCCGCCGGATCCGGAAACGCCGCCGGGACCCCGCTCGGGGTCTCCAGGAGGTGGCCGACCAGCGGGTTGGAGACGATGGTCCGCCAGTCCTTCTCCAGGTCCTGCCACATGCGGTAGGTGGAGTACCCGAACAGCCCCAGGTGAACGGTCCGCTCGACGGTGTCGCGACGGCCCGCTCTGCGCAGCCGGCGTCGCACCCTCTCCAGGGTGGCCTTGACGTCGATGCCGTGCTCGTCGTGCACCGGTTCGCGCAGCTCGACCAGGTCGATGCCGGTACTCGCCTTGAAGCGGGCCAGCAGGGAGTGGTTGGGGGTCGAGGCCCCGGCCTCGTCCAGGCTGATCACATAGGGTCCGTCCTCCTGCGCCAGGTTGACGGGGATGAGAATGAGCGGGGAGCGCACCTGGACGCCGTCAATGCGCCACGTGAGGGAGCCGATGGTCAGGTAGAGGTTGTTCGCCCCGGTCTCCGCCAGGGCCGTGCGGGCGGAGGCGGCCATGGTCTGCAGGCGTCGCCCGCACTCCTTGCCGGAGAGGTTGACGTAGACCGTCTGCTCCTCGGTCAGCAGCGCGGCCCGCTCATCGGCGCTCGCAGACGCGCGGTTCGGGGCGCCGTACGGGTCCGGGCGCAGGGCTACCAGGTCCCCGGCGTTGACGATGTCCTCGAGCCGGCCGATGAGATCGGGCGGTACCCACAGCTTGACGGTATCGCGCGCGGAAAGGCTGATGAGGGGGTTGCGCCGAGACAGGTCGAGCAGGCTCCTCTTCCAGTCCTCGACGGCGTCCGGGGCGGGCTCCGGCGAGCCCGAGGGCCCGGCGGCGTCCGGGGCCTCGGCGGGCGACCCGGTAGCGGACGCGTCGTCGGCGGGCGGCTGCCCGGCCTCCAGCGCGGCAGAAGGCTCGGCGGCGGGGCCGTCGTCGTCGAGAGCGGGCTCGTTGTCGGGCGGCTCCGGGCAAGCCGGCGCGACGACGCCGTCATCATCGCGCTCCAGCAGGGGCTGCGGGGCGGCGCCACCGGGCCGGGCGACGCCCACCGGGACGGCGAGGGTCAGGTCGGACAGCGCCTCCAGCGCCACGCCGCGCGCCCGGCCGGGCAGCTCGTGGAGGACGGCGACCGCCGCGCCGACCGCCAGGTCCGGGTCGATCATGCCCATGACGCCGCGGCGGATGAGGTCGGCGGCCTCC
>NZ_JONS01000091.1 GCF_000711965.1 Actinomyces israelii DSM 43320 | reverse complement strand
ATGAGATTATCTTATACGAGGTGCTCCGCAGACGCCAACCAGGAATCCCGCAGCAGTTGCCCCAGAATGCCATTTTGTTTAATTCCGGCCATACTCGCCTGAATCCGTGGCCGACCTGCGCCGCTTCTTCGACCACTACCTCAAGGGCGTCGACAACGGGTGGGAGGCCACGCCCCGTGTCCGGCTCTCCGTCCTCGACCCCGGCGGACAGGACACCGTCAACCGCGCGTACGGCGAGTTCCCGCCGCCCCAGGCCCGGCACCGCGCCCTGTACCTGGACGGCGCCACCGGCTCGCTGGTGGACGCGCTCCCCGAGGCGGAGAGCACTGTGCGCTACACCGCGGACGACAACAGCTCCGTCGCCGCCCTGACCTACCGATTCGACCACGACGCCGAGATCATCGGGCACGTCAGCATGCGCCTGTGGGTCGAGGCCGAGGGCCACGACGATGCCGATATCCACGTCTGAGTCCGCAAGCTCGACGCCGACGCTAAGCCGTTGAGCCATATCGTCATCCCCTTGCCGGATCCGGCCAAGAAGGCGTTCCTGGCCGCGGCCGACCTGAAGCCGGTGAGCCGGCGCATGCCAGCGAGCTCCCGCTACAACGGCCCGTGGGGACGGCAGAGGGCGTCGCTCCGGGCCCTCGACCACGGGCTGTCCACAACCGGCCTGCCGATTCATGCGATGACGCGCTCCGAGAAGCTCGCCCCCGGCCAGATCGTCCCGGTGGACATCTCCCTGTGGCCGACCGGGCTGCGATTCCACCGCGGCGAGCAGCTCCGTCTCCAGATCGCCGGTTTCAACATGCGCGGTCCCAACCTCGCTGGCCTTCCGGAGGCGGACAACCAGAACCGCGGCACGCACATCATCCATACCGGTGGTCAGTTCGACTCGCACCTGCTGCTGCCGTTCGCGCCCGGATCCTGAAGGAGCATCATGCTGGAGAAGATCAAGAATCGTGCCATCCGTCTGGCGATGCAGGCGTACATGGCGACGCGCCGACACTCGGTCACCGACGGGGTGGTGGGCATTCAGCTCCGGCGTCCCAAGAAGGCCCCGCACTACTCCAGTGAGGTTCTTAGAGCCGGCAGTGTGCAGAGCAAGGGGGCATCGCCCTTGCCAGTCGATATCCAGGTGGAGCGCGATGTCCCGGTGCGGCTTCGCGACGGCACAACGATCTACACCGACGTCTTCCGCCCGACAGGGGCGGACCGGGTGCCGGCTGTTGTGGCCTGGAGCCCGTACGGGAAGACCGAGCCGTTCGACAGCGTGGCGAAGCCCGAGCAGGCGCTGTCCGGCCTGCAGAAATTCGAGGCGGCCGACCCGGGATGGTGGGTGCCCCACGGTTATGCGGTGATCCAACCGGATATTCGTGGTATCGGCAACTCCGGTGGCAGGTTCACGCAATGGGGGACCCAGGACGGACGTGACGGGTACGACCTGGTGGAGTGGATCGCGGAGCAATCGTGGAGCAACGGGAAGGTGGGGTTCGCCGGGAACTCCTGGCTGTCCATCTCGCAGTGGTTCATCGGTGCGCAGCGGCCTCCCCACCTGGCGGCCCTGGCCCCGTGGGAGGGATTCGCCGACGTCTACCGGAATACCGTCGCTCCCGGCGGTGTGCCGTCACCAGAGTTCGCCGGAATGGTGCCGGTCGTGCTCCGTGGCCGACAGTACGGCGAGGACCTGCCGGCGATGGTCGACCGGCACCCCTTGATGGACGACTACTGGAGGGACAAGATCGCCGCGGTCGAGCGGATCACCGTGCCGACCTATGTGGTCAGCAGCTATACCAACAAGGTCCACACGAGAGGAACGATCCACGCCTTCAACGCGCTGACCGTGCAGGACAAGTGGCTGCGCATCCACAACATTCACGAGTGGCGCGACTTCTACCGCAACCAGGAGGACCTCCTGCGGTTCTTCGACCGCTACCTCAAAGGCGTTGACAACGGATGGGAATCCACTCCGCGTGTTCGCATGTCGGTTCTTGATCCCGGTGGCGAGGACGAGACCAATATCGTCACGGACAGCTTCCCGCCACCCGGCACCGAGCCTGTTCGCCTGTACCTCACCGCTAACGCGGGTCTTAGCCGCGACGCCCAGGCGGCCGAGGCGTCAGTGGCCTACACCGCAGACGACGGGAGGTCCCGTGCACAGTTCACCATGGTCTTCACGGAGGACACCACTATTGCGGGCCACTGGAAGCTGCGCCTGTGGGTGGAGGCAGACGGCGCTGATGACATCGACCTGTTCCTTCAGTGCCAGAAGCTCGACGCCGCCGGCAATGTCATCCCGGTCATCGTCAAGGGGGCGCCCTACGGTGACGCTAATGGGGTCGGTGAGTTCGAGTGGGGGCACGGGGTGCTGAGAGCGTCGCGTCGAGCGGTGGATGACGACAGGTCCAGCCTCTTCGTCCCGTTCCATCCCTTCGATCGCGAGCAGAGGCTCAGACGTGGTGAGACGGTCCCGGTGGAGATCGAGATCTGGCTGGAATTAAACAAGATCGGTGTGTGGCGGTGTGACTGGGAGGTGCTCGAAGTCGTAGTCGAAGGTGCGGTTGGTGATGTAGGCGGTGAA
>NZ_JONS01000090.1 GCF_000711965.1 Actinomyces israelii DSM 43320 | reverse complement strand
GGCGCCCGGCCGAGCCGGAGCCCGCCGGCCCGGCGCCGGCCGCGGCCTCGCCGCTGTCCCTGTCGGCGTGCATGGAGGCCCCAATCACGCGGGTCGTTCTCGCCTGCCTTCTCGCCCTCTACGTCCTCATCGTCATTCTGGAGGTGCGGGCGAGGCCGTACCGGCACCCTGCCCTGGTCATTATCGGATTCATCGCCGTATCGATCGGCGCATTCCTCATGCTCAGGTCGTGGCCGAGGCACAGCATGCCCGACCTGGTCGCCGACCTGATCGCCGCGGTCGCAGGGGGCGCCAACGCACTCGTCCTGTTCCAGATCGCCGACGCGGAGTGGTCCGGCTACGCCTCATGGTGCACCGGCGCGGGCACCATGCTGTGCTGCGGGCTCCTGGCCAGGGAGCGACCGCGCCAGGCATGGGCCGGCTTCGCCCTGATCGCGGCGACGTCCGCCGCCTGGATCCTGGTGACCGGCCGCGGCCCGGGCATGATCCTGACCTACGTCTCCGGGCAGCTCATCGTCCTGTGCATCTGGTACGGCATTGCGCGCACGTCGGTGGCCCTGGCCGCGGCGACCGCCGCCAGCGAGGCGATCAGCGCCGAGGTGACCGCCCGTCGCCACGCCGAGCAGGAGAGCGAGGCGCTCATGCAGCAGGCCACGGACTCGGTCCGCGAACGTGTCGAGCCCATCCTGACCGACATCGCCTCCGGCCGACCGATCACCCCCAGCCTGCGCGTGCAGGCGCAGATGCTCGAGGTCGAGCTGCGCGACGAGCGCCGCGCCCCCTTCTTCACCGGCACCGACGTCGTCGATGCCGCGCGCGCCGCCCGCACCCGCGGCATCGACGTCATCCTCCTCGACGACCGGGGCGCGGACACGGACCTGTCCGACGACGTCCGGGAGGCCGTCATCGCCCACGCCGTCCGAGCACTGGGCGGCGCCGCCGGCGGGCGCGTCGTCGTCCGGCTCCTCCCGCTGCGCCAGCGCCCCATGCTCATGTCCGTCGTCACTACCGACAGCATCCTCCTCGTCACCGCAGACGGCCGGCCCGCCGCGCAGGCGTCCGCCTGAGCCCGGGCGCCGGCGGCGGAGGAGGCCAGGCAACATGCGCGACCGAGGAGGACATATGCATGCAGGGGCGGCACAGGATACCATCATGCTCTATGGCAACCAAGAATGCCGGTGCGATACCATCGTCCCTCCCCCATCCCGAACTTCCGCTGACGTCTTGCGCCCGCCCCCTGCCCCCCGCGCGTCGAGCCCGGACCACCCTCAAGGAGGCACCATGGACGCCGAGTGCTCCATCCTGGTCATTGACGACCACGAGATGATCGCGCAAGGCTGCCAGAACGAATTCGCCCGAGCCGGGCTGACATGGACAGTCAGCTGGTTCAGGAGTCTGCGCGACGTCGTGTGGCCGGCAGGCCGCGCCCTGGCGATCCTCGACCTGCGCCTGAACGACGGCACCCGGCCCGCGGAGGTCATCCAGGAGCTCGCGCGCCGCTCCATCCCCGTCGTCGTCTACACCTCCGGCGAAGCCCCCGACCTCATCAGGGAGGCCACCGCCACCGAGGCCGTCATGGCGATCATCAACAAGACCGCGCCCACCCGCGAGCTCATCGAGGCCATCGAGGCCGCCCTGGAGGGCCGCCCCAGCGCCAGCCTCGACTGGGCGCGCGCCCTGGAGGAGGACGAGAACTTCGTCGGGCAGCACCTCAGCGAGCGGGAGGCCCAGGTCATCACCTTGTACGCCAACGGGATGCAGGCCAGCACGGTCGCCCGTGCCCTGGGGCTGTCGGTCAACAGCGTCAACCAGTACGTCGCGCGCATCAAGGAGAAGTACCGCGCCGCCGGCCGCCTGACGACCAACTCGCGCGTCGCCCTGTTCAAGGAGGTCGCCCGCGACGGCCTGATCAGCTACTACGAGTAACCGCCGCCCATGACGACATCTTCCGCCAAGGAGCTCGCCGGAGAACTCGCCGCCCCCTCGTCCAGGCTCGCGCCCGGCCCCTACGTTCTGCGGATGCGCAGGCTCGTCGTCGTCACCGCCGCGACCGCGGCCGTGGTGGCGGAGTTCTTCGCCGCGCCGTCCATGCCGGTCGTGCCGCCCATCCGGACCGCGCTCGCCCAGATCCACCAGCCGCCCTGGGCCGTGACGCTCGCCCTGCTGCTCCCGCCGCTGATCGCCGGCGGCGCGGCCGCTATCGGGCTGGCGGGCCCTGCGACGCACCCCGGGTCCGACGAGGGCCGCGTATCCGTACCGTCCCGCGAGGCCCGAGCCGCAGCCGCGGACCGCGTGTGGCGCGCGGTCCTGCCGGCGGTCCTCATCGGGTACGCGGCCCTCGTCCTGCTGGCCGCCGGGCACCCGCTCCCTCCGGCCGGCGGCGCGCCCGACGCAGTGCCCGTCCCCAACCCGCTGACCTGCTACTACCCCGCCGCCGCGGTGGCGGCCACCGCCGTCCTGCCCACGCGCGGCCGGTTCGCCTACGTGGCGGCCCTGCCCCTTCCCCTGACGTGGACCTACCCCGCTCACAGCGGCTACCCCGCGCAGTCCCCGCTTGAGGAGGTCCTGGTCTGCCTGGCCTTCAATCTGGGCACCATGGGGGTGCTCGCGTGGCTGCAGCAGCAGGCGGTCGCCCTGGACGAGTCCGGCGCCCGCCGCCGCGCTCTGGTCGCCCGGCTCCGCATCGACGAGTCGCGCTCCCGGGCGCAGCGGGAGGCCGACAACTTCGTCCACGACCACATCCTGTCGGTCCTGAAGTCCGTCCCCACCGTGCCGGCGACCTCCCCCC
>NZ_JONS01000089.1 GCF_000711965.1 Actinomyces israelii DSM 43320 | reverse complement strand
AGGTGCTCCGCAGACGCCAACCAGGAATCCCGCAGCAGTTGCCCCAGAATGCCATTTTGTTTAATTCCGGCCATACCTCACGTCCCTGACCACCACGAGACCGCACGCGTCCTCGCGGACCCTGGCCTCATTCTCAAGCAGGTACGACTTGGCCGACTGCTGATCAGCCTCGATCTTTCCGAGGTGAGCGCCGACAGCGTCGACGCACAGCCCCCACTGCTCCCGAAGACCGACGGTCATGCGCTCGAGCTGGTCGAACATAATGCGGTCGACGGATCGACGGGACTGCACCTCCGCCACAATGTTGCGGACCTCGTGGCACATGCTGCGGAGGTTGCTCATCCGTCTTCTGCGCAGCTCCTCAGAGACCTCCTGGGTGACGGCGATGTTCTCATTGAGACGCTTCGAGATGGACATGAGCTGGCACTGCACCGCCATCAGCGCCACCGCAGGCCCGACTTGAGGCAATAGGCTGGCCGCCTGCGAGCCCGCCGCGGGCACCCACCGCACCTGCGAGACGATCTTCCCGCTGTTGTTGACAAGCGTCCCGGTGTTAACGCCGCCCGAGACCATCGGCCTCACAAGGCCGCTATTAAGCAGTTTGACCGTGTCCTGTGTGAACCGGACCAGCCCCCGAGCGTTGACAGCACTCTGCAAGCCCTGGGCCGCAATATTCGCCCCTCCCGACGCAAGGGCGATGGCATCCGTCAGCCCGGACCAGCGCCTCATGTCCTTGCGCGTCAGTGGACAGATCCCGAGATCGGTCAGCTCCCCCACCGGATGGTCTCCAAGGAGGAGCGCTATACCGGGCTCAATCTCAACCAGGGTCGTCGCCCCCTCCGTATTCTCGGGCTCCGTCTCGACAGCACCCACATCCCGGCCCTCTGACATCGCGTGTCCTCCTTGAACGCACGCCCGCCGGAACCTGGATCGCCTCTTCGCGCCTCCCGTCGGCAGGCTGAACAATACTACACTCGGTCCGTCGTGGGTGGGGTTTGGTCGTTGTCCGGCAGGTGCGCCGCTGGTGGGAAGCAGTGGTCACAGCACCTGCACCACTGCGGAGCGCGACGGCTCACCGCCCCGGAGGCAACGAGCTCCTGGCCGGAGCCGGGTCCTCCCGGACGGCACCTCGCGCCCTCCCTGCCACATGCCTCCGGATCCCGGTCGCCCCAACGATCAGCCCACCGGTGCCCACCGCCCTGGTGAGAAGACCTCTGTGACTGGTGTACGACTGGTGCGCCACGGTGATGTGCCATAGCCCTGTGTCAGAAGCCCCGTGTCAGATTCAGCAGGATAGTGAGCCGTCGCAGGGACAGAGACAGACTCAGTCTGGATCAGTCTGAGCCAGTCCGGAATCTTCTATGTGAGGAGGCGCTTCATGTCATTCGGTCTCGGGCACGTGGTGGTGCTGCTCATCGTCATTGCGCTGGTGGTGCCGGCCCTCCTCCAAGTGTGGTGGCGCTCCGGGCTCCCCGTCCTGCGCCCGCAGCACGCGCAGCAGCACGCCGCAGCAGTGGGCCGCGCGCCCGGCCGATCGTCGTCCCCTCTGTCAGGAGGCCTTGAGGCGGACCATCCCGTTCTGTTCCTCAGCAGACACATCCTCGGCCACAGTGCACGGGACGCTTGCAGCTCATCGAGAATATCGCGCGAGCACCTGTCGCGCCGCCCGCGCGGATGCCCGTTTCTGACCGACCCGGTGAGACTCGGGACGAAAGAGGAGCTCGGCCGATCTCGACGGGAGTGCTGCTAACCGTCCAGTCGGAGACGTCCGGTGCGTGCGCCGATGACGAGAATGACGGCGCCGACCGCCGCCCACAGCAGACCGCTGACCACCCACGTCGCAGGACCCTCGGAAATGCCCAGGGAATAGCCCAGCAGGTTATTCGCCAGATGGAATCCTCCGTGGATCCCGATAGCCGCCCACGTGGACCCCGACACCATTCGCGCGGCCACGGCGGCGATGGCGAAACCGCATGGCGTTGCCAAGTATATGAAGCGCTCGGCGATTCCCTGCTGCCCGCCCTGAGAGACCAGGTGAAGAACGGTGAAGGTCACCACGCTGATCACCGCAGCCGCACGAGTGCTTCCCAGCGAGGCGAAGAGCCAGCCGCGCCACACCACTTCCTCCGGGATACCCTGCAGGAGGAACCCCAGGGTTATACCGGAAATGAGCGGCCTCCACCACTGGGAGGCGTCCCAGGCATTCCCGGCCAACTCACGCCCGTCGTCCTGGACCCCCAGGAGATGGATGACGCCGGACGTCGCGCACAGAACGACTGCCGCCAGAAGAGTCATGGCAACCAGCCAGGCGACGGCACGCGCGCTGGGGCGCAAATGCAAGCTGATACCGCGACCACGGTCCAGAGTTCGCAGCAGAATTCTGCACATGACGATCGCCAGCGCGCTCGCGGCCCCGTAGGCGATAACAAAGACCGCATATGCGACGATCATTCCCGCGGCCCCCTTCCCAAGAATGCTTCCGTCGGTCAGCCCTCGAATTCCGGGGATCAGGATGAGCAGCACGGGGAGAAAGGCGCAGGCGTACATGAGAACCACGGCGATAACCACGCGCACAATCCTGCCCACCGTACTCACACCACGAGACGGAGGAGGTTGAACGGACTCAGAATTCAGCGTCCTATCGCGCGCCGAGCGGGAATGGGGTATGGATGTGTACACATCATCGTGCTGCTCACTCATGCATTCAAGACTAGGCGCACACTGTCGCCACCCCAAGAGAATCCTGGTAGAACCAGGGATGCACGACACGGAAGTCAGGGACGCCTCAGGGTCCTCCCGGAGAGGAATCACATCAACGCGGCGCTCACCCCCGGGACGGCGCCGTCCGCCACCCGGCCCCCTGCTCAGCGCCGCTCGGCGCTCTTCTGCCGCCTGCGCCAGCGGAACAGGGCGCGATGATGGCGGGCCTGAGGTATGGCCGGAATTAAACAAAACGACATTCTGGGGCGGCTGCTGCGAGATTGCTGGCTGGTATTTACGGGGATCGCGCATGAGGATCGCCTCGTGCA
>NZ_JONS01000088.1 GCF_000711965.1 Actinomyces israelii DSM 43320 | reverse complement strand
CCAACCTCCGCGCGCTCGCCCCGGAGAACACCTTCGCGGCCTTCACCGCCTACATCACCAACCGCACCTTCGACTACGACTTCGAGCACCTCCCAATCACACCACCACACACCGATCTTGTTTAACTCCGGCCAGAGTTCGCCATGAACGTGAGGCCCGGCAAGGTGGCAACGGTCACCGCAGGCTACGCCCCCGACGGCCGCGTAATAGCGGGGCGTTCCGGGGGTGGTCGCTGTGCGGAGGATCATGTAATCGAACAGCTCGGTGTCAAACCGAGTGATGTGCAGTTCACCGAGGCCGTACGACCAAGATTCGTACAGGCTGAGGCTCAGGGAAAACCGCACCCTGATGTGGAGATCAAGATCTGCCCCAGGTGTCAGGGAAAGTACTCCAGGGACCAGTTCCCTGATAACGTCAAACACGAAAGAGGAGGCCCGTGGGATGAAGGATCACAAAGTTGACTGGGCGGGGCTGCGCGTCAGGGACGGTGTGGGGATGGATCCCGGCCCTATCAGGGACATGCTGCGCGCACCGGACTCAGGGTCGGGCGATGAGGCGTACTGGCGGATCGAGGGTACGGCGTTCTACTCCCACGAGCTTGAGGAGGCGAGTGAGCCGCTCACACAGATCCTGATCGACGCGGTGTGCGACGGGGACGGCACGCCTCTGGGGCTCATGCACGCCACGGACATGCTCGTGGAGATCACCTGCGGCTACACCTCCCCCCACGAGGAGGAGGCCGGCAGTGCCGGTCTGGCCGACCGGTGCCGGGCCATCGTGCGCCACCGCCTGCCCTGCCTGTACCGGCTGGTGGACGACACCACCGACGACATCGTGCTGTCGCACCTCATCTGGATCGTGGGCCAGGTGGAGGACGACACCACCGCACGACGCGCCTTCCTGGAGAAGGTCTCTCACAGAGAGCTGGGAAAGCCGAGCAGGAACGCACTGCACTGGTGCCTCGTGGAGGAGTACGGCCAGGACCACCAGAAAGGAGACCAGGACCCGGAGCACTCCGAACCACACTGATGGTGCTGCGGCAGGATACGGGCGGCGGGCCCCTGCAAGGCGGCAGCCGGTGGTGGCAGGGCTCCGACGGCCCTCTTCGTCGACGCTGAGTCGCGATCTGCGCCCCGGCGGGCCGGCCCGGGCTTGGTGTCATCTTCTGCTGGGTCGTCGCGGGGATGACTGCGTGATCCTTTGCCTCCGATGGCTGCCGGGGCGTCATCTCCCGCGGTGCGGCGCCGTCGCCTCCTGGGGCCCGGCCCGCGGCAGCTGGCCTGGACGGGGGCGCCACCGGCGACCAGGTCGCCTCCTGGGACCCCGCCACCGGGCAGACGGTGCCCGCCACCGTCGAGCAGGTCTTCGTCCACCACGACGTGCCCACCCTGCGCCTCACCACCACCAGCGGTACCATCACCACCACCAACCAACCCATCCTCGTCCACAACGACGGAACCGGAGGATGCGGAACCACAGGCAAAACACCAGAAGATGAACAGACATCTTTGCGGGCTCTTGCCAGGCAAGTGAGAACTGCTGGCGATCATGAAGCGGCAATAAACCGGAGGACATTCGCCGTCGGAGAGGATAGCGCCGGAAAGCTCTACGTGGGATCGAGTAATGAATTTGACAAAGGACAGGCAGATATGGCAGAAGAACTTGGCTTAACCCGGGTCCCGTCAAGACGGGACAAGGAAAATGGAGGCAGACGGATGCACGCCGAGGAGAACCTCGTTGCCGTCGTGCCCGATCTGAAAAGGATGGGGACGGATGTGCGGATGCCGTGTGACGGGACTCGCCCGCGCGATCACAACTGCGAAGGCCTACTGCACTCGCACGGCATTGAAATTGAGAGGTAACACTATGACCGCATACGACGATCTCATTGACCGTTTGGCCGACAGGATAAATAGTCTTCCCCCTCGTAGGCAAGCCATTTTCTTTTGGCGTTCAGCCGAGGCGATCGCCCTTTACTCGGATGCAAACTCTCTCGACACAGAGGAGCGGGTGGCGACAGAGTTGGCCTTGCGTGAGACAAAATACATTGTATTGAACTGGGGCGAAGAGCATGTGAAGGAAATCGCGGCATCAGTAAGGGCGCTTCTCGATAGGCCTCAGCCGGAATATAGCATCTCGATTGAATGTGCGTGGATGTGCCTAGGCTGCGTTGCACGCATTGCGTGCAACGACACGTATCGTCCAGGAATATCAGTAGAAATTGTTATTCGGCCGTCGATAGCCGCAGTAAGTGAGGAAATGTTTGGAGTGTATCAGATCGGAAGCGGCCCGGACGAGGAACGTCAGATCACCTTGATTCTCGCCAATCCTGAAGTCAAAGGAGCTGTACGTTATTGTCAGCGGGCCATTGCGACGCTCGAATCAAACGAACGGGACGAACTGGCGATGGAAATGCTTAAGCGAGAAGCACCAGCGCTCGTCCCCGCGAATAACATATAAATAACCGCAGCCTGGACTGCTGAGCGCGTCTCTGGCACTCCTGAAAACCGTGTTTCACGGCTGCTCGATGGCGGCGTGCGTGGATGACACGACCCTGTTGAATTCTTTCTCCCATGGCAGGCGCTTTCCGTAGGGAGTCTTCTTGACGGAGGTCAGCGCGCCGTGGGCAGTGTAGGCGGTATCGGCTATCCAGTCAGCCCCGGCCAGGATCTGTGGAGTGAGTGGTTTTTCTCGGACAGTGGGGGCCCGGTGTTCTGGTGGGGGGACAGGGTGGGAGTGTGTTGAGAGCGTGGTGCTCGGATGAGCTCGGGGTTGCGGGTTGTGCGTGAGATCGCGGGCGAAGGGGTCGGAGGATCGTGTCGGTGTCTGCTTGTCAGTGGTCTGCCGGCCCGGAGGAGTGGTGAGCTGGGTGGGCGGGTAGTGCAGGGATCATTCCGCCGCCCAGGGGTGAGGAGGGTTTCCGCGGCGAGTCGGCTGAGACCCGGGGGGCTGCGCGCCGAGCTGCGCAACGCCAGGAGTGGCGGTGCGAGCTGTCTGAAAAAAGCAGTGGGGTATGGCTATGGCTGGAATCAAACAAAATGGCATTCTGGGGAGGCTGCTGCGGGATTCCTGGTTGGCGTCTGCGGAGCATCTGGCATAGGACTGCCTCGTGCGGATCGGCATGACGGACGAGGAGCGGGACATCCTCATCAGGTGGAAGAAGCGTTCGGGCGCCCTGCAAGCCGGCGGGGGCTGAGGGCGGAGGCGGTTGTGTGCGCTGCCCGCGGCGTTGGCCTGGATACTGTCGCGGAGATGGTCGAGCGGGCCGAGGGGACGGTACGCGAGTGGCTGTCGCGGTGGCGGCAGGGCCAGGCTGGGCCCTCGTGGTAACCGGTCACGCCGTGGGCGGGAGCGCGGCGAGGCTCAAGCGGGCGCAGAAGGGAGGAGCTGGAGGAGACCCT
>NZ_JONS01000087.1 GCF_000711965.1 Actinomyces israelii DSM 43320 | reverse complement strand
CAGCTCGTGGAGGACGGCGACCGCCGCGCCGACCGCCAGGTCCGGGTCGATCATGCCCATGACGCCGCGGCGGATGAGGTCGGCGGCCTCCTGCGCGGAGACGTGCGACCCGCCGTCTGTGCCCTCGTGACCCTCGTGACCCTCGTGGGTCTCGTGGTCCCTGCGGTAGCCGAGGAAGACGGCACGGGGGGCGAGCAGGATGACGGGAGCCACGCCCAGGCGCTCCAGGACCCCGGCCAGCAGGATCGCAACGTCGAGGACGGTGCCGGTGCACGCCTCGAGCAGCCCGGCGGCGGTGCGTATGGGGTGGGAGCCGGCCTGCCACGGGCCGCTCGCGGCCCTGATCATGAGGCGGCGGTCGCGCAGGGCGGCGCATGCGGCCATGGCGAGGGCGTCGGAAGTGGGGGCGACGCCCTCGTCGTGCGGCGCGAGGCGGCGCGCCTCGGTCGCCAGGTCTCCGACAGCGGTCTGGTCGGGCTGGACGAAGGTCGCCAGCGCCGCGCCCGCCCAGCGCCCGCCCCCGGCGAGCCGCCACTGGCGCGGGGGCAGCACGGTCAGCCCCGGCAGCCTGCGCACGGACTGCGAGCCGTCGGCGGCGCGCAGCTCGACCCGCACGTGGGCGGAGCCGGGCTGGCTCACCTGGAGCAGGCTCCCTCGGTCCAGCGCCAGGGCGCGGGTGTCGGTCAGCACCGGGTGGGAGGTGTCCCACGCCAGGTGCCAGGGCTCGGCGACCTCGCGTCCGCCGTCGTCCTCAATGATGGTCAGCGTCACCTCCAGGGCTCCCGACGGCGGCTCCTGGCCGCTGCGCGCCCCGGAGCTCAGGATCTTCCGCTGCTGGCCGTCGTCGCCGGACGCGTCCGGGCTGAAGGCACCGCCGCCCGGGCCGGAGGCGTGTGCGCCCGGGCTGGGGGCGTGCCCCAGCAGGGACAGGCGGATCGAGACCTCGGGCGCGGCGCCCGCCACCGCGTGCGCGTAGCTGACCACAGGCACGCAGGCCACCTCGACCCCGACGGCGTCCAGCGGGGTGCGGCCCGCGCCCTGGCCGCCGTCGATGGCGGCGATGAGCTCGCGTATCTCCGCCTGGCCGGGCTCGGCGCCGATGAGTCCGAGGACCTCGCCGGCCGCGGCGAGGGCGGCCAGGGTCCTGTCGGCGTCGAAGTCTCCGCCGCGGACCAGCTCGTCGCGCAGGCGGCCGACCTCGCCCAGCCTGTCCCCCAGCCCCGGCGGCAGGTCCAGGCGGTAGCGCCCGCCCTCGTCGCGGGCGGTCAGGATGCGGATCTGGGTGGGCAGGTTGGCCAGGTCGGGGAACTCCGGGACCGGGCCGTCGCCGGCGAGGAGGGGGCGCAGCGTGTCGAGCGTGCAGCGGTCGCCCAGAGCGGCGCGGAGGTAGCGCTCCAGGTGGGTCGGCAGGATGCGGAGGAATCCGCGCAGGACAAGATCGCGATTATTGAGCTTCATAAGGTTCAGGTATGGGATCTGCTGGGGCGGCCCTGCATCCTCGACGCTCCGGACCGGAGTCCGGGGCGCTGTCGGAGGACGGCCACGACCGGGCGGGATGTGGCCGACATGCGAAGGCTACAGCGTCCGTGCGACATGTTTGCCGGGTCCGAGGGTGGAAGTGGTGACAGGTCCATCAGTTCGTCTGGTTATTGGTAAGATGGCGACCAATGTATCCCACGACCACCTTGCCGTAGCCTGGGGTGTCCGTCGCATCGTAGAGGTAGAGGCGGGGCGAGACCATCCCCGCGCTGGCGATGACGAAGTGCTTGTCCATGTACACGCGCCCGTCCCCGTCGCGGCCGGGAACCTGCTCGGGCGCCGGGAACATCCGCTCCTTGCGGTAGCGCGGCCGGTTCGCGACCGTCTTCGACTCGGTGGGCCTGTACCGGCCGCGCGAGACCGTGCGGAAGCCGTCCGGCGGCGAGTCGAGGTACTCGTGGAGGTTGCGCACCGTCGCGCTCCCGTCCGCCCGGGCCCGCCCGTAGTCGTTGAGGGTGCGCAGAATGTCCCAGGTCTTCGCGATCCAGGACAGGTTGTTCTGGTCGTCCAGGTCGAGGGCCCGGTCCCAGTCGCAGGTGAGCTCGACCCACGGCAGGGCCCTGGCGAGCTCCCCGTTGGCTGCCCAGGTCGCCAGCTCGGGCCAGCCCGAGGGCTGGGCGAGGTCGGCCCCCTCACCGGGGACGGCCCACGCCTCCTCGCCGCGGCCCGCGCACGACAGCGCGGTGCGCAGGCGCTGAACCTCCCTCTCCGACCTCTCCGCCCGGCTGAGGGCGCGGTCCTTGTCGTCCAGGGCGACCGCGTAGTCGAGGCCGAGCTCGTCGCGCTCCTCGGTGCGCCGCTGCAGCTCCTCGCGCAGGGCGTCGTCGTCGTGCTCGCGCTTGCTGTCGCGCTGCTCCAGGAGGGTGATCGTGTCCCGGGCCTCCGCCAGCTCCGCCTTCGCGCCGTCCAGGTCCTCGCTGCGGGCGGCCAGGAGGGATGTCAGCTCCTCCACCCGCGCGTGCAGACCGGTGGCGTCCGCTGGGACCGCCGGCTGGGCGGCCGTGTCCCTCGTAATACCGCCGATGAAGTCCGTCCACTGCTCCAGCGGCAGGCCCGGGGCCGTCCCGGCCACGAGGACGAGTCCGTGGTGGTCCTCCTCGCCCAGCTCCTTGCGGAGCCTGGGGACGTCCTGCGGCCGGAGGATCTTGGGGTCGTTGGTGAGGTGGATGCCGTGGTCGTCGCAGTCCAGCCGGCGGAGCATGCTCCGCACGAAGCGGGGCACTCCGGCGCTCCTGGGGCGCAGCGGGTCATCCGGGGAGACGGGCGAGTCGATCTCGACGCTGATGAGGCTGCGGCTCGCGAGCCGGGGCCCGCTGGCGGCCATGACCTGGCTGGTCCAGGTGTCCTCGCCGTCGCGCTCGACGACGACGAAGCCGAAGATCTGGTCCTCGGACTGCTCGCGAGAGTCCACCAGGAGGAGCTCCAGCCGCGGGTGCGGCTGAAGGTACCCGCCCGGGCCCAGAGCGCCAAGGCCGTCGGGGCCGAGCTCCTTGCGGTGCTTCCTCTCCGCCCAGTCCACCATGACCCTGCGGACGGCCGGCTCCACCTGCTCAAAGGCCCCGCCGACGCTGAAGGTGCTGCGGTAGGCAAGCATGATCACTCCCTCGGTCCCGGGCGGGCCGCCCCGCCGCCTCACAGGCTATGCCCCGCGCCGGTGCAATGGGGCCGTCTGGCCCACCCGATTGCGATCGCGGGGCCGCCCCCTCCGTCGGGATTTGTTCAGGTCATATGGGGGCGGGGTCTGATGGTTTGTGGGCCGGGGCCTGGCGTGTGCAGCCTCGTGGGTCGTTGTCGGCCTTGACCGGAAAACTTGACCGGAAAAGGTGGCTCCCACGCACTTTTAGCGCCGACCCCCGCCCTGCCCTCGCCGCAGAACCGCAGAAT
>NZ_JONS01000086.1 GCF_000711965.1 Actinomyces israelii DSM 43320 | reverse complement strand
TCACCGCCTACATCACCAACCGCACCTTCGACTACGACTTCGAGCACCTCCCAGTCACACCGCCACACACCGATCTTGTTTAATTCCAGCCATACTCCGACTCCCTCAACCTCGTGGCTCTGGGCTGTGCGGCCCTGGGGCTGCTCGGCGCCCAGGTCCTGGCGCGTCGGGGCGTATGGCGCACGCCCCCGTACGCCTTCCTGGCGGTCATCATCTGGTATGCGCTGTACCGCTCGGGCGTTCATGCCACCCTGGCTGGTGTTCTCATCGCCCTCCTCATGCCCGTCTATCCCGTGCGCAGCACGGACGTGGACGGAGCCAGTGAGGTCGCCCAGCTCTACCGCCAGTCTCCGGCTCCGGGCACGGCGGTCATGCTGCGTGAGGCCCTGGTCTACTCCATGCCCATGAACCAGCGCCTGTCCTGGATGCTGCCGCCCTACGTCAACTACGTCGTCGTCCTCCTGTTCGCTCTGGCGAACGCGGGCGTAGCCCTCAGCAGTGACACCGTTGTCGCGGCCTTCTCCTCGCGTATCACATGGGCGGTCGTCGCGGGCCTCGTCGTCGGCAAGCTTGTGGGCGTGGCTGCGGGTGCGGGCCTGGTCCTGCGCTTTGTGTCGGCCTCGCGCCTGCCCGGCCTCGACCTGCCCCGGATCCTGGGACTCGCGGCCCTGTCCGGCATGGGGTTCACGATCTCCCTGCTCGTGGCCAATCTGGCCCTGGAGGAGGTCCTGCGCGACCAGGCCCGCCTGGGGGTTCTTATCGCCTCCCTGGGCTCCCTGCTCCTGGCCACCATCATCTTCCGTGTTGGCGACAGGGTCTCCCCGCTGCCCCCGCCTCCCGGCGAGCGCCTGTGCCGACCCGTGGACGTGGACGAGGACCTCATGGTCGGCGATCCGCACGCCCCCCACACGCTCATCAACTATGCCGACATGTCCTACGAGGGGCGCTGGCGCCTCATGGAGGCCCTCAAGGGAATCGCCCACCTGCGCGACACCGGAGACGTGCGACTCGTTCTGCGGCACAAGCTCTCCGGCCCGGAGAGCCTTCTGGCCGCGCTCGCCCTGGAGGCCGTCCACCACGACGAGCCCGAGAAGCTGTGGCGCTTCCACGACGCCCTGGCCGAGCTGCGCGGTCAGATCACCTCCCGCAGCATCACCACTGCCGCTCGCGAGGCGGGCATGGACGACCGCACCATGTGGAAGCGGATCAAGAGCGCCGCGGACGAGCCCAAGGTGCTGGCCGATGCCCTGGATGTTGAGGGCCTCACCGAGGACGGCAGCCCTGTCGTCTACATCGACGGGCGACGCTTCAACAGTCTTCTCAACCGATGGACCTTCTCCGAGGAGCTCACGCGGATCGAGGCGGCTGAGCTCATGGGGCCCGCGGAAGGACGCCACAGCGGTGGGAGCGGGGAACGTCCGTGACGCTTGCGCACGCGGTCCTCGGCTTCACGGCTCTTGTCGCCGTCCTCACCGTTGTCCCAGGGCTCGATACGGCCGTCGTACTGCGCGGCGCGCTCAGCCACTCCCGCGGCTACGGCCTGGCCACCGTCATCGGCATTGTCACCGGGCTTCTCGTGTGGGGCGCGGCCGCCGGCGCCGGTGCAACAGCGGTGCTCGCCGCCTCCCGTACCGCCTATCGGGTATTGTCCCTCGCTGGGGCGCTCTACGTGATGTGGATGGGAGTGAGCATGCTCGTGCGCTCTTTCCGGGGTGCCGGCGGTTGGCGCGGTAGGGCGGTTGCGGGGCCGAGGACGGCCCTTGATTCCGCACCGGAGAAGACGAGGGCCGCGCGCGCGGTAGAACCCACCGCTCCCGTGGAACGACTGCCCGCATGCGCTTCTGGGCGTCCCGGCGCCTCGCTGTGGCGGGGGTGGGGGGTGGGACTGATTACGGACCTGCTCAACCCGAAGGCCGGTGTGTTCTACCTCGCCACCATCCCGCAGTTCATGGCGGCTGGGGTGCCTCCGCTCCTCATGGGCGTTCTGCTCGCCGCTGTCCATGGCCTGTGCTGCCTGATCTGGTTGGGCGCGCTCGTCCTGGGCGCCTCCTGGCTGGCGCCGCGAATGGGGGCGGCCTCCGGAGATGTGCTGGAGCGCTGGACGGACCGCGTGACCGGGACGGTGCTCATAGGATTCGGCACCAGGCTCGCACTCGGCGCCCGCGTCTGAGACGGGTCGGCCCGCCGGAGCGGATCAGGAGCTGAACCAGTGCTCCTCGGCCGGGAAAGCGCCCTCGCGCACCTCGGCGGCGTAGTCGAGGGCGGCCTGGTGCAGGGCGGCGCCGACCCGCCCGAACTGCTTGGCGAAGCGCGGCCTCCACTCGGTCATCCCGGCCATGTCAGACCAGACGAGCACCTGGCCGTCGCAGCGGGCTCCGGCCCCGATACCGATGGTGGGGACAGTCAGGGCCTCGGTGACGCGCGCGGCCAGCGGCTCGGGCACCATCTCGAGAACCATGCCCATAACACCCGCCTTCTCGATGGCCAGGGCGTCCGCCAGAAGCTCCTCGCCGGCCTCGCCCCGGCCCTGGACACGGAACCCGCCCAGCGCGTTGACGGACTGGGGAGTGAAGCCGAGGTGCCCCATGACGGGGATACCGGCCTCGACCAGAGTCCGGATCGTGGCGACGCGCGGCCGCCCGCCCTCGAGCTTGATCCCGTTGGCGCCGGCCTTGACCAGCCGGACGGCGGTGGCCAGGGCCTGCTCGGGGCCGGCCTCGTAGGCGCCGAAGGGCAGGTCGGCGACGATGAAGGCGCGCCGGGCGGCGTGGGCGACGCCTCGAGTGGCCACCACCATCTCGTCCAGCGACACGGGCAGGGTGGACCCGTGGCCGAGCATGACGTTGCCGATGGAGTCGCCGACGAGGATCATGTCCATCCCGGCCTCGTCGAAGATCGCCGCGGTCAGGGCGTCGTAGGCCGTGATCATGGTGAGCCTGGTGCCCTCGGCCTTCGCCGCGAGCAGGTGGGGGAGGCGGACCGGTTTGCCGCCGGCGACGTTCTCGGCAGCGCAGGGCCCGTAGGGGGACTCGGAAGTAGCCATGGGGTGAAGCCTACTGGTTGCGGCTCGACGGCGATGTTCTCGGCGAGGGCCGGTTCCGTGTCGAGATCGGTTGAGTTCCGCGCCGATATCGGTTCTGGTGCGTCGTGTGGGTGGGGTGCTGGCTTGCCGGTCCCGTGTGCTGGGGTGCGAGGGCCTTCGCGGGTGGGCTGTTTCAGGCTCGGTGCGCGGGCCTCGGCGGGTCGGGGGTCCTCGCGCGTGTGCGGGCCGGCGCCTCTGCCGCGACCTGCGTGTCCATGGCCGTTACCGGGCTCTGCACGTGTGCGGGCCGGCCGAGCGCATGGCGTAGGCGGTGGCCGGGATGTACCCGGGCTCTGCGCGTGTGGGGGTTGTCGGGGATCCGGTTTTGTGCTGGGATTCCGGGGTTGCGGGGGTTGTGGGGGTTGTGGTGGAGGGGTGGCGGATGCTATCCTGTACACATGTTCGAAGACTGGGGCGCCGAGCCGTCCGTGCCGGGTGGTGCGGACGGTGCCGGTGACGGCGCCCCGCCCGAGGGC
>NZ_JONS01000085.1 GCF_000711965.1 Actinomyces israelii DSM 43320 | reverse complement strand
CCGCGGACCCAGCAGGAGCAACAGCCTGCTCGGCCTCCACCAGCCCGGCCACCCCGGGCTCCGGCCCGGAATCCGGCTCCACCACCGCCTCAGGCTCGGTCCCGACCGGCCCAGCCTCCTCAGGCTCGGTCCCGACCGGCCCGGACGCCTCGGGCTCCGGCCCGGGCTCAGCAGGAGTAGCCACCGAATCGGGCGCCTCGTGCCTCGCATCATCGGGCATCGCAGCCCTGCCGCCCTCCCGCACGCCCGGGCGCCGCACCGTCCCTTCCTCGGAAACAGTCGGCGCGGGTGCCTTGTCGGCCTGCTCCTTGCTGGGAGAGGTCGATGCTCCGCCGCCGTCGACGTCGGGCTCGAGCTCCTCGTGATCATCCTGCGGTGAGGTCACCGTGCTCCTGTTCCGAGGTGGTGCATGTGCATGACGAGGCCGTGACGCCCCGGTGATAAAGATAGTGACGCCCGGGCCCGGAGGCCCCGGGCGTCACCAGAGAGCATAGCGGGCGCCCCTCAGTGCTCGCGGCGCTCCTTGATCTTGGCCGCCTTGCCGCGCAGCTTGCGCAGGTAGTACAGCTTGGCGCGACGCACGGCACCGCGGGTGACGACCTCGATCTTCTCGACGGTGGGCGTGTGGACCGGGAAGGTCCGCTCGACTCCGACACCGAGGGAGATCTTGCGGACGGTGAAGGTCTCGGAGACGCCCTTGCCCTGGCGGGCGATGACGACACCCTGGAACACCTGGGTACGGGTACGGCTGCCCTCGACGACCTTGACGTGCACCTTGAGGGTGTCACCGGGCTGGAAGTCGGGCACATCGTCGCGCAGCGAGGCGGCGTCGATCTGGTCGATCAGGTTGGTCATTGTTCTCTCCACGCTCGTGCCACTGGTCATGGGCGCTTGGTCAGAGGTGCCGCGACTCGTCTCGGGACGGACCCGATGCAGTGGCCGCACCGTTCTCGATCGCCCGCGGATCCTGCGCGTGAACACCTTCCCCAGTGGCAGAGGGCGTCCGAGGCCCGGAGGCGGGGTCAGTCTGCCACAGCGCGTCGTCACGCTGCGAGACGGTCGGGGCGCAAGTGCCCGACCTCACTGGCCCCTGCGCCCTCGCGGCCCTGCGGGCGGCCTCCGCCTCACGGCCCGTTCAGCACAGCAGTGGGCGCCGCGGGTGGAATCGAGGTCGCCGCGGGCACGTGCGAGAAGGCGTCCCGCCCGTCTCCCAAGCCGGACCAGCGCCCGACGGGCCAGTACACGAATCTCGCGATGCCGACAATGTTGCCAGCCGGCACGAAGCCGCCGTGCGCGTCGGTCTGGTGCATCCGGGAGTCCGCCGAGTTCGACCTGTTGTCGCCCATGACCCACACGTAGCCGGCGGGGACGGTGACGTCGAAGGCGACGTCCGAGCCGGAGCGGCCCGGCTTGAGGTAGGGCTCGTCCAGGACGACCCCGTTGACGCTCACCGGCCCGGTGCCGTCGGCGACGACATGGTCGCCGGGCATCCCGATGACCCTCTTGACGAGGTGGTGCCCCGCGTCCCGCGGCAGGAGCCGCAGCAGCACCAGCACGTCCTGGACGACGCGGGCGAAGCCTGTCGGCTCGGGGTCGGTCAGCCAGTGGTCGGGGTCGGTGAACACGACGACGTCGCCGCGCTGGACGGAGTCGGCGTCGTACAGGGTGACCATAATGCGGTCGCCCGAGTGGAGGGTGTCCTCCATGGACCCCGAGGGAATGGTGTAGCTCTGCACGATCAGGCTGCGCACGACCGCGATGATCGCCAGAATGACGATCAGGGTCAGCAGCCTGCGCAGGAACGGGTGGGACTCCCACGCGCTGAGGCTGTGCGACCGCCTGGAGCGGGTGCCCGGAGCGGCGTGCACGGGCGCGCCGACGCCTGCTGCGCCCGTCGTCTCAACGCCCTCAGTGCTCTCAGTGCTCTCAGTGCTCTCGGTGCTCTCAATGCTCTCAGTGCTGCTCATAGTGGACCTCCTGCGGGTTAAGGCTCATGACCACGTCCCGGCAGGTCTGTCCGCCGACGTCGTAGGTGCGCGATCCGAGCAGTCGGAAGCCGCGCCGCCTGTAGGCCCTCTGCGCCCGGCGGTTGCGCTCGTGGGTGCCGAGCCACAAGGCCGTGGCGCCCAGGGCCGCGGCATCGCGGACGGCCCGCTCCAGCAGGGCCGCGGCGACGCCGGAGGAGCGCAGACGGGCATCGACGTAGACCTTGGACAGCTCGGCGGTCAGGGCGGCGGAGCCGTTGGCGCGCGGAGGGGCCTCGACGACGGCGGGCCGCGGGTCCAGCCCGGCGACGGGCTCGCCCGCGGGGCCGGGCAGCTCGGCGAGCACGGCGCTGTAGCCGATGAGCTCTCCCGGGGCGACGGCGTCGGCGGGATCGGCGCCCGCCGCGAGCCTGCCCGGCGCCAGCCCACCGGGCAGCTCGGCGACCGTCAGGACCACGCGCGGGTCGGCCTGCCAGGCGGCGAAGCGCTCGGGGGTGAGGCTGGTCGCGATGTGGGCGGCGATCTGCTCCCCGGAGAGGAAGGGCGGGCAGGCGTCGGGGAAGGTGCGCGCCGCCAGTGCGGCCAGGGCCCGGGCGTCCTCGGCCCGGGCGGGCCGCAGGGCCAGCTCGACCGGCCCGCAGGCGCTGACGGGCACCGCCCAGCCGTGACGCGCCAGGGCGGCGCGGTCCTCGGCGTCGAGGTCCCCGGGGCGCAGGCGGGCGATCATGTCGGGGCGGCGGGCGGCCGTGCGGGCGATGGCCTGGTCGCGGCGCGTGCGGGCGATGCGGGCGTGGTCGCCCGACAGCAGATGCGGGTCGGAGGCGGCCAGGTCGAGGCCGCGCCAGGCGACCGGCCGGGTGTGGACGGGGTACTCCAGCAGGCCCGCCTCGGAGTGGGACTCCTCGACGACGGAGGCGGGGTTGCCCACCACCCCCGGGCGCAGGCGGGCGATGGCCTCGATCATGACCAGGGCCGCGGCCTCGCCGCCGCTGAGCACGTAGTCGCCGATGGACAGCTCGTGCACCTCGATGCCGGCGGCCCGGTAGTGCTCGGCGACCCGGGCGTCGATGCCCTCGTAGCGTCCGCAGGCGAAGGCGATCCGGTCGGCGCGGGCCAGGTCCTCGGCGGTGCGCTGGGTGAACAGCCCGCCCGAGGGGGTGGGGACGACCAGAACCTGTCGGCCGGGTCGTCGATCCGGTACAGCTGGGGCGCCGGCGGGCAGACCGAGGACGGTGTCGAGGGCCTCGCCCCACACGTCGGGCCTCATCACCATGCCGGCGCCGCCGCCCAGCGGGGTGTCGTCGACGGTGCGGTGACGGTCGTGGGTCCACTCGCGCAGGTCGTGGACGTGCAGGTCGATCAGGCCGGTGCCGGCGGCCCTGCCGATCAGGGACAGGTCCAGCGCCCTCAGGTAGTCGGGGAAGATGGTGACGACGTCGAGGCGCAGGGGGCGGGCGCCGGGTGCCGCGGGGGCCCGGGTCATCAGCGGGCCTCCTCGGTCTGGCCGACGCCGGGGAAGAGCCCGCCGGGAGGGTCCAGGGTGACCGTGCCGGCGTCGGGGTCGATCTCGGGGACGAGCGCCTCGACGAAGGGCACGGCGACCCTCTCGCCGTCCGGGGTGCGCACGACCAGGCGGTCCTGGGCGATGCCGGGCTCAAGGTCGACGACCTCGCCGAGGTGCTGGGGGGCGCTGTCCGGCGGGGTCTCGGAGGCAACTCGGATGGCCTGCAGGCCGATGAGCTCGTGGGCGTACCAGGCGTCATCGTCGGCCCCGCCGGTCCCGCCAGCGCTATCGGCGGCATCGGTGTCCACCATGAGGCGCGCGCCGCGCAGGGCCTCGGCGGCGGTGCGGTCGGGGACCTCCTCGAAGCGGGCGAACCAGCGGGCGCCGTCGAAGCGCAGGCGCGCGACGGTCAGGTGATCAGGCACGGGGCCGGCGGAGCCAGTTGGGCCGGCGTGTCCCCGGGGCGCCTGCACCGGCAGGCTGGTGCCGGGGGCGAGCCGGCCCTCGGGGTCGTCGGTGCGGATGTCGAGGCGGACCTCGCCCTTGAGGGCGTGGGCGGGTCCGATGACGGCAACGGTGAGCAGCACGGGGCAAACCTACCGCGCGCGACCGCGAGGAGGGTGGGCCCGCCCCTCTCTCGCCGAGATCGGTCGTAATCCGGCTCGAGATCGGTTCACTTCCGCGCCGAGATCGGTCCGTGGGGCCTGTTGGCTGCTCCCGGTCGCCCCGGAGCCGGCCGCCTCAATGACCGGCTCCGGGGCGGGAGAAGCGATCGCCCCACGCGCCCCGGGACGACCGTAGCCTGCCGGAAACCCTCCGGACACGCCGGCGGATCGCCCCACGCGCCCCGGGACGACCGACGGTCCCGGACGCCGTGGGGAACCGGTGCAATCCCGCGGTTCTGCGGCGTGAGCCCGGCGGCTGGTGTGGTGACGACGACGGTGGGCGGCCGGGGCCTGGTGGCAGCCGGCGGTGCCCGGCGACTCGAACCGGTCTCGAGCCGGAGGTG
>NZ_JONS01000084.1 GCF_000711965.1 Actinomyces israelii DSM 43320 | reverse complement strand
CTACGCCATCTGCTCCCTGGACATGATCGCCGCCCCGCCCGATCACGTAGCAGCCTGGATCCAAGGCCACTGGGGAATAGAGAACCGCCTCCACTGGGTCCGCGACGTCACCTTCGACGAGGACCGCCACCAACTGCCCACAACCACCACCGCCCGAGCCATGGCCACACTCAGGAACACCGCCATCAGCCTCATCCGCCTCACCAGCCCCGACCACCCCAGCCGACAACGCCGAAAAAGCAGCATCGCCTCCACCTGCCGCTACTGGGCAACCCACCCCCACCAAACCCTCCAACAACTCACACAACAACCCACCCCATAACAACGCCGACCCCCTGGGGCATCGGGATCCCCTTCAAGCACCTGCGCGACGAGGGGCATCTGCGAGCGAGTCTGGCGAAGTATGGCGACCGTGTCCAGTGCGGCAAGTTCGTTACCGCTTATCCGCGCGATGAGCGGGAGGCGGTGGACCTGATGGAGCAGCTGTCCCGTGACCTTGCCGCCTCGAGCGGTCCCGTAGTCCTGGGAGACGCTCGCTGGGGTCGAGCCCCTGTCTTCTTCCGCTACGGCGGCTACAGGCTCCTTTTGATGGATGATCCCGAGCGCGGGCGAGTCCCCGCTTTGAGAAGTCCTGATGGGACGCTTGTCCCGGACGAGCGATCCACTTCCTTCTCCTGCCCCGAATGGATCGATATTCCCGATGCTATGGCGGGCCATATCGCACAGCGCTCGGCGCCCAATACGACCGAACAGGATTGGTACCCCTATGAGGTCGAATCGGTGATGCACTTCTCGAATGCCGGCGGCGTGTACCTCGCCTCCTGTTCCGACACTCGCTCCCGGGTGGTGCTCAAAGAGGCCCGGCCGTACGTTGGTTTGGACGACTCCGACCTATGGGCTGTTGACCGGCTCCGGCACGAGGCGGAGGTGATGCGCGCTCTGAGTGGTGTCGATGCCGTGGTAAGCTTCCGCGAGTTGCGGGAAATAGGCGGGCACACCTTCCTCGTCGAGGAGTATGTTGATGGGCCGACCCTGAGCTCCTGGGTCGCCGGCAACTACCCCTTCTCGGTGCTCGACGAGCCTGAGGACTACATTCGTCGCGCTACGTCGCTGAGTCTTTCCCTCAAGCAGGCGATTGAAGAAGTGCATGCGTCCGGTTACGCATTGGTTGATCTTCAGCCGATGAATATTCTCATAGAGGGGGAGGAGAGGCCCCGAATCATTGACCTCGAGGCCGCTCGGCCCCTCGCGGACCGCAGTCCCATCACGGTCGGCACCCCCGGGTTCGTCGGCCCCGACTGGCTCAGCCCCGAGGAGAACGACTGGTTCGCCTTCAACAGGGTTGTTGCCCAGCTGTTTTTCCCGCTCGTTCCGCTCAATGCTATTTCCGATGACCTTATCGAGGTCCAGGTTCGGCAGGCGCACAGGCTTCTGTCAGAGCGCATCCCCTTCGACGAGATCATGGCGGCGGAACCTGCGAGAAGACATGATGTCGTGCCTGTTGCTTCGGCCGATGCGCCACACGGCCCTGCCGAGCTGAGGGACCGGCTCGTCGCCGGCCTGGCGGCTGTGGCGCACATGGATGAGGGGAATCTGGTGATTCCCGGGGACGTTGTGAGCTTCTCCGGGGCGGGGCGGATCGATATTGAGTCGGGCCTCGCGGGGGCCTTGTTCACTCGAGAGCTTGCTGACGGATTCTTCTCCGTCGATTTGACGTGGGGTGACCTCGACGGCGGTAGTCCTCCGCGCGGATACCTGTTAGGCGCCGATGGTATTCTCCTCATGCGCGGAGAATCTTTGACGGAACTGGTGCCCGTGCCGGACTCGGACGCTCCCGTCGATGCGAGTCTGCGGTCCGGGCTCGCTGGGATCGCGCTTGCGCAGATGGCATCCGCGAAAGGCGAGGAAAAGAAGCTGCTCAGCCTCGGATTCGATGGGCTGATCGCATTCTTGGAGCGTTTGGCCATGGATCCCGGCTCCCGTATCGTATCGCCAATGACCTCGTCGAGTATGGCTGCCGGCCTCATCGACGGGTGGTCCGGTGTTGCCCTCGCCCTCGACAGGGCCGCATGCCTTCTCGGCGATGCCGGGTTGCGGCGAGCCGCGGCCTCGGCTTTCAACAAGGACCTGGGCCTGACGCGACGGGCTCGTGACGGCTCCCTGCAGGTGCTCGACCGTCAACGTCTTATGCCCTATTTCGCTGAGGGCTCCGCAGGGATCCTCTTGGCAATTCTGATGGCCTCTCAGGAGGTCAGGAACCGCATCGATCCGGACGTTCTGGACCGTCTCGCCCGTGCGACCGCTGTGCGGTGCACCGCGAACGGCGGTCTTTTCATGGGGCGGGCCGGTCTTCTGGCGGCCAGAGCCTGCGCCGCGTCGGCCGGAGTGGACTGCGCGCCTGCCGGCGGTGAGGCGCTCGTCAACGAGCTCATTCCCTACTGTTTTGTGGTCCCGGGTCAGGACGGCGTTCTGGTCGGGGGGCAGGGAGGGCTCCGGCTCTCCGCTGACTACTGCTCGGGAAACGCGGGCTTGGTCCGCGTCCTCGATGCCGTGGCGGGCGGTCCCGATGCGTGGGCCCTTTTCCCCGGCCTTGAGTCTCTCGGACGCCTCGATTCATAGGCCTCTCAGACTGCCGGGACCGGGACCGGTGCTCTGCCCGCTGATCCACTCCCCCTCCCCCCCTTCCGAGAAGCGGAGACCATGATGAAGCCATCCGATAGCCGGTCACCGTTATAAGGGCGCCTCGGCCCCTCGACGGCGGGGAGTCGCGAGTGAAGTAAGTGGCCTGCTGCCTTCCGCGCCGCCCTGCCGCTGTCCGGTGACCTGGTTGAGGCCCCGCGCAAGGCGCCAGACACTTGCGGACGCCGAGCAGGCAGTCCCGCCCCAGGAGCCCCCCGGCTCCGCGCCCCTCAGGCCCCGGCCCACTGTCCGAGAGGAACCGCTTTCTCCGAAGGCGGGTCAGCGGATGGTTGCGGAGGGCGGGGGTACGGCGGCGCGCCGGGGCGAGAAGGGTCCGGGGCGGCAGCACTGCGTCTGTCGGTCGCGGTGCTCCCGCTGTTGTCGGTGTGCTTCTGCTCCGGTCGGGTGCGCGACAATGGGGCGGTGCCAGAAGTGAAGGACCCGCACCCGCTCACCGGCGCGGGCTTCGACTCGCCCGTCCCGCCCGGGACCGGCTGGCCCGGCGACCCCGCCGACGCGGCCACCCCGGTGGCGCGCTCGGCCGGCGGCGCGGCGCGCCTGGCCCGCTCTGCGCCCGACGTCCCCGCCCTCGACGCCCGGGTCAGCGTGTGCCGCGCCTGCCCGCGCCTGGTGGCCTGGCGCGAGCAGGTGGCCACGACCGGCCGCCGCGCCTCCTTCGCCCACGAGCCCTACTGGGGACGCCCCGTGCCGAGCTTCGGGCCAGCGGACGCGCGCATCTACGTCGTCGGGCTGGCACCCGCGGCCAACGGCGCCAACCGCACCGGCCGCATGTTCACGGGGGACCGCTCCGGCGACTGGCTGTGGGCCGCCCTCCACCGCGCGGGCATGGCCACCCGCGGCACCTCCTGGTGCGCCGGCGACGGGCAGGAGCTGACCGGGGTGCGCATGGGGGCGGCGGTGCGCTGCGCCCCGCCCGCCAACAGGCCGACGACGGCGGAGAAGGCCGCCTGCCTGCCCTGGGTCGCCCGCGAGCTCGCGCTCATGCCGCAGGTGCGCGTGCTGGTGGCGCTCGGCGGGATCGCCTGGGACACGGCACTGCGGGTCGTGCGGCAGGCGGGCTGGGGCGTGCCGAGGCCCAAGCCGCGCTTCGGGCACGGCGCCGAGGTGGTGCTCGCGCGCCCGGGCGGGGATGAGGTGACCCTGCTGGGCAGCTACCACCCCAGTCAGCAGAACACCTTCACCGGCCGGCTCACCGCGGACATGCTCGACGACGTGCTCGCGCGGGCCGCCGAGCTGGCCGGGCGGTGAGGCGGGTCGGCGCGCAGGCCGGGACGGGAACTCGTGTCGCCCTGCTGCGACCGACCGGGCCGGACCGGGTTGGCTCCTGCGCGCCTCAGGCGACCCGGCCCGGGCGGGGTCTGTCACGTCGTGCGCCGCCAGCCGGGAGCCGTGGTGCTCGTGTGCTGCACCGGTCGGGCTATCCGACCGGGCTGGCCGGGCTCACGACTGCGGCCGTGAGGTCGCCGTCTGGGGCGCACCGGCTGGCCCTGGTCGACGATGCGCGGTACCAGGGGTGTAGAGCGCCTGGCTCGCACGGGACCAACAGAAAGCTGGAAGGTTCACCTCTGTCTCGTATCCTCGTCACGAGGCCTGTCATGTTCAGCATCACGCAGTGCCGTCGCCCAGTTCATAATGCGCTGCTGGACCTGCAGAAAAGCTTCTGAGTCCAGGCCATATTCCTCGGCCTCGACCGGATCGATAAGGATGACTCGGGAGAGTTTCTCGGCAAACATGGACTGATCAAACCCGATGTCGTGCTTAGTTTCCAGGGCCAGGAGGTCCGCGTCACTGTAGCGGCCCGAGGCGCGGATTGGGTCCAGGTCCGGGAACTCGCGTACCTCCCCGCGGGAGTACACGGCTGAGAGTTTTCCGGCCACGGCATCGCGCTCTGAGAGTGTGATGTCTCAGGAGATCGGTGACGGTTGGTGTGTCAGGGCATCGGTGACGTTTCGGGGGTTCTTGCGGGGGCGGTCTCCTGGGGTGGCGCGTGTGGCGGGGTCGTGGTGGGAGACGTGCCTGGTTCCCGGTTGCGGCCACGGGTACTGGGAAAGTGGGCCTCGCCGTGGGGGTCGGTGATGGTGGTCCTGTGGGCGTCCCAGGTGATCAGGGCCTCCTGGCCCGCTCGGGATCTGGAGACGAGGTAGGCGGTCCCGGCGAGGCTGATGGTGCCGTTG
>NZ_JONS01000083.1 GCF_000711965.1 Actinomyces israelii DSM 43320 | reverse complement strand
CCATCCCGAACCCGGAAGCTAAGACCCCCAGCGCCAATGGTACTGCGCCCAACCAGACGCGGAAGAGCAGGACACCGCCGAGACCACACAAGAGAAAGACCCCTGCCGGGGCGGCAACGCGATGACGCGGCCGCCCCGGCAGGGGCCTACACACACCACACGAACCACCACCACACATCACAAAGCCGGATAAAAACCAGACAAACGAACCTGAGCCGAACCGGCGGACGACACATGCGCAGCCCCCTGAACATCAGCGACGGTTGACGCTGCAAAGGCGTATTCACATTCCGGCCCGCCCCACTCGGACGCCCGGGGCGCCGCGGGCCCGGGCCGACCCCGCTCATGCCGTCCCCCGCGTCCCGCATCGCCTGGACATCGCCTGGACGCCGAGATGCTCCGCGCCTACCCGCATCCCGCGCCGATGACGCCGCAGGCGACCGGCGGGCCGACCAGACAGTGCGGCGGGCGAGCCGTCGCGCCGCACCGCATGCCGGTCCGCCACGCCCCTGGGCAACGCGGCGGGAGAACCGGGACCAGGCGGATTATTCCATCAGAATGCCACATGATCGTAGGGATCTGCTCGACACATGCGGCGCCTTGACCCTCCAATGTCATCCTGACGGGCTCCCTACCCTGCGCGCCGACGAGAGCGTCAGACCCCGACCTCGCGCGCCCACACGCACTCTCCCCGTGAGCCGGCTCCGGCCGCGGAAACCGCACGAGTCGGCGACCACGCCCCCGCGGCCACGGCGTTCCGGTGTCCCCTCGCAATGGAACACGACCGGACCGATCTCGAGCCGGGGCTGAACCAATCTCGACGACAGGGGACGGGCGGCGGGGCAGGGGTGCGGGACGCCGATCCGCCGAGTCCGGATCCGGGTGGATCCGCCGGGTTCAGACCCAGGAGGTCATCAGCATGTGCCAGTGCCAGAACTCGTAGGACACCGTCTGTCCGGTCCACAGCGGCCACCACAGCAGCGCGAACACGATCGCCGCGAGCACGACCATCGCGGTCAGCACGACGCCCTCGCCGTGAAGCCGCCAGGTCGGCACCCCCGTCCACTCCGGAGACAGCCGCATTCGCGATGGGCGCGCGCCGAAGCCCAGGTAGGCGCCCAGCGCGCCCCGCGGGTGCGGCCTGCCCTCACCGATCCACCCGACCTGGATGAGGCGCTTCTCGTGAGCCGCCTCGTGAGAGCCCGGGACAGGGGCGAGCATCCCCATCGCCGAGCCCAGGGCGAGCACGAGCACCAGCACCACGAACGGGACGAAGGCCACGGTGTAGAACGTGAAGATCGTCCGGTTGCCGTACAGGAACCAGGGCAGGTACAGGCCCACGTAGCCGATGAGCGCCACCCACACCCTCCAGTCCCGGTTCTCGAACGCCAGGATCACCACCGCGAAGACCAGGGCGATAATGGCGGACCACCACACCGGGATATTGCCGATGGAGGTGATGGCCTGGGCGCAGTGGGCGGTGCCGCAGCTCTGGCCGGAGAGCTGGCTGCCGGTGGGGAAGTAGAAGGACGTCGGCCTCCACTGCACGAGCCAGCTGATCGGCTTGGACATGTAGGGGTGGGTGCTCTCGAGGTGGACGTGGAAGTTGTAGGCCACCAGGTGGTACTCCACCAGGTCGTTGAGGGAGTCCGGCAGCCAGGAGCGCGCCACCGTGCCGCCCGCGGCCCGCTGGGCGGCCGCCCACCCGTGCTCGTAGGCCTTGGGATGCAGGAACCAGGACCACCAGCTCGCCGCATAGACGGCGAAGGCGATCGGGACCACGCGCAGGAAGTCGCCGACTCCTCGTGCGATGACGCCCTCCAGGAACCAGGTCTTGACCTTCGCGCGATACAGCGCCGTGGTGTCCCACACCACCACCAGGATCCCGATGGCCGCCAGCAGATAGAGCCCCGACCACTTGATCGAGCAGGTCAGGCCAGCGGCGGCCCCCACTGCCAGCAGCCACGGTCGCAGGTGCGCCCTCGGCGCGAGATGACCCGCGGCCGTGCCCGCCAGGTCCCGGGCCAGCCTTGCGCGCGACCACTCCCGGTCCCGCACCAGGCAGTACACCGTCAGCGTCGCGAACAGCCCGATGAAGATATCCAGGAGACCGATGCGGGACTCGGTCAGGTTCACGCCGTCGATGGCGAGCAGGAGCCCGGCCAGCCCCGCCAGCAGGGGCGAGTGCGTCAGCCGCAGCGTCAGACGGGTCAGCAGGACGACGGTGGCCACGCCCGCGAGCGCGGGCACGACTCTCCACCCGAACGAGGACTCCGGCCCGAACACCTGCATGCCCAGGCCGATGAGCCACTTGCCGAGCTGGGGGTGGACGACGAAGGAGCCCTCCGTCGTGAGCCCCGAGAAGTCGCCCCGCGCGAACAGCTCGTCGGACTTCGCCGCCCACGTGGACTCGTACCCGTTGTGCCACAGGGCATAGGCGTCCTTGACGTAGTAGATCTCGTCGAACATGAGCGAGTGCGGGTGGCTCAGCCCGACCAGGCGCATGAGCGCCGCGAGAACCCCCGTGACGGCCGTGGCGATCCAGCCGTTGAGCCTCACGGCTGCGGGCAGGCTCCAGTCCCCGGGCTGCAGGCCGAGCCGGGTGCGCAGCTCGTCCTCGGACCGCCTGGCCCCCAGGACCGGGCCGCCGGCGGCCTCCGCGTGCGGGGCGCCGGTCTCGCCCCCAGCCTCCGACGCCGAGTTCTCGACGGCGGTCCAGCGGGGCGCCTCCCCGGACTCCTCCGCCCAGGTCGCCTCCTGAGGCTCCTGTGCGGATATCACGGGAACGGGGCTGTCGACGGGCCATGGGTCGCTGGCTGAGGCGCCCGAGGCGCCGTCTGGCGAATCAACCGAATCAACACTGCGCGAGGTCACGGTTGTGAGTCTAGGCGTGCCGCCATACTGGGGGCCATGAATGACGACACCCGGGCGGCGCGGGCCGCGGCGACGCAGGGGTCGGGCCCGGCCGCTGCGCCCGATTCCTGCGACACGCCGAGACGCGGCGCCATCACCCTGGCCGCCACCCCCATCGGGAACGCCGGGGACGCCTCCGCCCGTCTGCGGACCGGGCTCGAGCGGGCCGACGTCGTCGCCGCCGAGGACACCCGGCGCCTGCTCGCGCTCGCCCGGCGCCTCGGCGTGCGCGTGGGCGGGCGGCTGCTCGCCCTCCACGAGCACAACGAGCGCGCCCGGGCGGCCGAGCTGATCGATCAGGCGCGCGCGGGCCGCAGCGTCCTGGTCGTCTCCGACGCCGGCATGCCCTCGGTGTCGGACCCCGGGTACCGGCTCGTCGTCGCCGCGGCCGACGCGGGCGTGCCCGTGACCGTCGCGCCGGGCCCATCCGCCGTGCTGGCGGCCCTGGCCGTGTCGGGCCTGGCCAGCGACCGCTTCACCTTCGAGGGCTTCCTGCCCCGCAGGGCCGGGGAGCAGCGCCGCGCCCTTGCGGCCCTGGCGGCGGAGCGGCGCACCATGGTCTTCTTCGAGTCGCCGCGCCGCGCCCACCGGACCTTGGCCGCCATGGCGCAGGTCTTCGGTGCACAGCGCCCGGCGGCGCTGTGCCGGGAGCTGACCAAGACCCACGAGGAGGTGCGGCGGGCGAGCCTGGGCGAGCTGGCGGAGGCGAGCGCCGACGCCGTCCTGGGCGAGGTCGTGATCGTCGTCGCCGGGGCGCCCGCCGTCGCGGCCGACCCGCAGCCCGCCGCCCGGGAGGCCCTGAGGCTCGCCGACGGCGGCATGCGCCTCAAGGCGGCGGCCGGGCAGGCGGCCGGGCGGGCGGGCCTGCGCCCCAACGAGGTGTACCGCGCGGCGCTCGCCCTGCGAGACGGCCGGAGCTGAGAGGGGCCCGATGTCGGCGCGCCGGGGATATAGTGTGTGTCATGACAGATACTGCGGGCAGCCGGGCCCTGATCATCGTTGACGTCCAGCCGACCTTCTGCGAGGGCGGTGCGCTCGCCGTCGCCGGCGGCAACGCGGTCGCCGTGCGCGTGGCCGCCTATGCGGCCGCCCACCGGGAGGACTACCGCCTGGTGGTCACCACCCAGGACTGGCACATCGACCCCGGCCCCCACTTCTCGGACACGCCGGACTTCGTCGACACCTGGCCGCCCCACGGCGTCGCCGGCACCGCCCAGGCCGAGCTCCACCCCGCGCTGGCCGGGCTCCATCCGGACGCGCGGGTCAAGAAGGGCCAGTACTCCGCCGCCTACTCGGGCTTCGAGGGCGTGACCGACGACGGCGCGGACCTCGACCGGATCCTGGCCGGCGCCGGCATCGAGGCGCTCGACGTCGTCGGGCTTGCCGAGTCGCACTGCGTCAAGGACACCGCGCTGGATGGCCGGCGGCGCGGCTACGCCGTGCGCGTGCTCACCGACCTGACCGAGCCGGTGTCCCCCGAGCTGGGCGAGGCGGCGCGCGCCGAGATGCGCGCCGCCGGCGTCGAGCTGACCGCCTCGCCGGCGTGATCCGCTTCGCCGGGTGATCCTGGGCAAGAGCCGGTCGGCCGCACCTGAATGAGTGATTCCGAGGGGTTCCCGCCTCTGCCGGGGCCTGCGGGCGCCGGGGCGACGGTGTTGCACATTCGCGCGCGACCCGCGTTGGCAAAAACCCCGGAATCATGCGGAAACGAAGTCCCAGCGGTGGCCACGATCCCGCTCCCATGTGCGCAGACCCCCCTCAGCGCACATGGGAGCCAGACAACCGAGCACGACGACTAACAGGAAAGCGCACAATCCTGCGGAAAACCGGCCCTCGCCCTGCAAAGGCCCCACCCTCCCATGTGCAACACCGAAGAACACCGGCGAAGACCGCGCCCCGCCGAACTCTCAGCGCCCCGCAGCCGGCGCACCGCACGCCGGGCACTGCCTCAGATGCACTGACAACACCATGAGCCCGAGCCGGAGCTGGACCGATCTCGACGCGGAAGCGGACCGATCTCGGCGAAGGGGGCCGGATGCCCGGGGTTCAGGGGCCACTGG
>NZ_JONS01000082.1 GCF_000711965.1 Actinomyces israelii DSM 43320 | reverse complement strand
CAGGGGGTCGGCGTAGTCGTGGGTGTGTTGGTGGGGGTGCGGCGCGGTTCCTGGGGTGACGATGGGTGTGTCCTACGCACCCTTTCGTCGTCAGGAGCCGCGCCGCTATGCCATCTTCCCCTATCAACATTGCTGGGCGCCAGCCGAGCCTGATGCAGGTCTTGTCCACCGTGCCCGATCCCAGGTGCGCCCGGGGAATGAGGCACCGGCTGGAGGTGATCCTGGCCGTGGCGGTGGGGGCCGTGCTGTCCGGAGCGCGCAGCCTGCTGGCCATCGGGCAGTGGGCCGCCGGCCTGGACGCCGAGGCGCGCACAAGGCTGGGCCTGCCCGCCTCGGCGCGCCTGCCCGAGGAGACCACGATCCGCCGCGTCCTGTCCAGCGTCGACGGAGCCGCCCTGGACGCGGCCGTGGGAGCGTGGATGTGGTCGCGCACCGCCGCCACCGTCGCGGGCAGACGCGTGCTGGCGGTGGACGGCAAAACCATGCGGGCCACCGCAACCCACCTGCTGGCCGTTCTGGATCACGCCACCGGCGCGGTCGTGGCCCAGCAGGAAGTCGGGCCCAAGACCAACGAGATCCCCGCCCTGCGGGACATGATCGACGATCTCGTGGCCCGCCTGCCGGGCCTGGACGGCGCGGTGATCACCGCCGACGCCATGCACACCCAACGGGCCACCGCCGAGGCGATCACGGCCCGCGGGGGCCACTGGGTCCTGACCGTCAAGGCCAACCAGCCCAGGCTGCTGGCCCAGCTCAAAGCCCTGCCCTGGAAGGACACTCCCGCCACCACCGCAGCCGAGCGCTCCCACGGCCGATACGTGCGCAGGACCATCAAAGCACTCCAGGCACCTCAATGGATCGACTTCCCCAACGCCGCCCAGGTCCTCCAGATCCGGCGCACCCGCACCACCAGGACCAAGGACGCAAGCAACAAACGCACCACCGAGACCGTCTACGCCATCTGCTCCCTGGACATGATCGCCGCCCCGCCCGATCACGTAGCAGCCTGGATCCAAGGCCACTGGGGAATAGAGAACCGCCTCCACTGGGTCCGCGACGTCACCTTCGACGAGGACCGCCACCAACTGCCCACAACCACCACCGCCCGAGCCATGGCCACACTCAGGAACACCGCCATCAGCCTCATCCGCCTCACCAGCCCCGACCACCCCAGCCGACAACGCCGAAAAAGCAGCATCGCCTCCACCTGCCGCTACTGGGCAACCCACCCCCACCAAACCCTCCAACAACTCACACAACAACCCACCCCATAACAACGCCGACCCCCTGTCTGCTCCCCGACCCGTTCGTGGGGCGCCGCGACGAGAAGGCCATCACCAGGCGGATGGCCGAGATCCGGGACCAGGTCGCCGGTCTGCTCCAGGACGGCTGGGAGCCCTGTACCGACGACGAGGTCCGCGTGGAGCACGAGGCCGAGACGAGGCGCATGTGGCTTCCCAAGGGGAAGAGAACAAAGCTGTACGTGGACCGCAAGAAAGTGAGTCGGTCGTTCTTCGGGGCGCTGAGCCTGACGACCAAGAAAATGAGGATCCACCCCATCGAGGGAAACCAGAACGCCGAGCGGACCCGCCCTCATGATGGGTCGCCTGGCGCGCGAGACCGATGAGGGAAAGAAGATCGCGGCGGTCCTGGACAACGCCAGGTTCCACCACGCCAAGGCCTTGAACGATCTTTATGCCCCCGGTCAGGCTTTGGAGCGCATCACACCCATCTACATGCCCCCCCCTACGCCCCGACCCTGGGTCTCACAGAACACATACGGGATGCCGCCAAAGCCAACATCGCCAACCCCCCGCGCTCGCCCCGGAGAACACCTTCGCGGCCTTCACCGCCTACATCACCAACCGCACCTTCGACTACGACTTCGAGCACCTCCCAGTCACGCCACCACGCACCGACCTTGTTTAATTCCAGCCATACTTGAAGGCGCCCAGGAAGGTCCCGAAGCGGAACCTGTGCGCGTAGGCGGCCTTGAAGGCGGCCTTGACGAACTCCGGGGAGTAGCGCTCCAGGACGCCCCCCTCGTAGTAGCCCTCCTCGACCATGAGAGCGTGGTAGTCGAGCTCCGGGGAGGGGGCGGGCTCCAGCCCGGTGTCCGTCAGCGTGTCTGCCAAAAGTCTTCCAATCCTTGTCTGACGCGTGCGACGTCGGTGGGCGTCCCCAGAAGCTCGTAGCGGTACAGGAACGGCACCCCGAGCTTGCTCGCGATAATGTCGCCGGCGAGGCAGTACGCCTCACCGAAGTTGGTGTTCCCCGAGGCGATCACGCCCCGGCACAGGGAACGGTTGCGCGGGTCGTTGAGGAACGCGATGACCTGCTTGGGCACGGCCCCCCTGACGGACCCCCCGCCGTAGGTCGGCACGAACAGGACGTACTCCTCACCGACCGTGAGCGGCTCATCCCGACGGCGCAGCGGAATACGCGCACTGCGATAACCGAGCCTGCCCACGAAGCGGTGAGTGTTCTCCGAGGCGGAGGAGAAGTACACCAGGAGCGGGCCGCCCCCGGGACTCGAGGCGGGCACGCCCCTCAGACCGCGAGGGCCTCGACGGCGACGGCCAGGGCCTTGATCTTGTCCGGACGGAAACCGGACCAGTGGTCCTCTCCGGCCACGACCACAGGGGCCTGGGCGTAGCCGAGGGCCCTGACCTGCTCGAGGGCCTCGACATCGAGCGCGACGTCCACCGTCCGGTAGACCAGACCCGCCTTGTCCAGGGCGCGGTAGGTAGCGCTGCACTGCACGCAGTTGGGCTTGGAGTAGACGGTGATCGCCATATCGGTCACTTCCTCGGGTTCCGGTGGCGAGCCGGACGTATCACCCCGCAGGGGGATCGCGCCGGTGTAACCACACATCTGTCATTCGCGGAAGGCCATGGCGGCCCCGCGAGACAAGACACTACCCCTAGGGGTCCACCGGGTCCACCACCCCAACATGCTGTGTCTGGCGCCGACCTGTGCACAATGACCTCCTCGCCTGTGGATAGCTCCGGGACCGCTTGTGGAGGGACCGTGGATAGTCGCCCCGCGCGCCTCGGGGCGCCGTCCCGGGGCTCCCGCTCCGATCCACAGAACCATGGTCCTGCGGGGGTGTGACACGAAAGAGGGCCCCTTAACCACAGCACCGCCGTCCCGCTCGGAGCACACCGGCCCCCACCCTGGGGACAAGTCCGGCAAATCTCGGTTGCGTCACACCTGCCTTCCGCGTGTCGCCACCGCCGTCAGCCCACCAACCAGCAGCCGCCAGCCCACCAGCCCTCAGCCCGCCAACCGCAAGGCGCCAGTCACCGCCGCACAGGCTCCGCCGCTCGCCCTCCCCGCAGCCCCCCCACCGCGCATAGGCTTACCGCCACGGTCCCCGCGCCGGCCACCGCAGGGCGGCCGCACCACGAGCCTGAGAGAGCCTGAGAAGAAAGGACCGCCCATGGACGCCGGGATACGCCGTCAGGAGATCCTCGACCGCCTCGCGGCCACGCGCAGGCCCCTGGCCGCCACCCGCCTGGGCGCGCAGCTGGGCGTCTCGCGCCAGGTCATCGTCGGCGACGTCGCCCTCCTGCGCGCCGAGGGCCACCCCATCCGCGCCACCAACCGCGGCTACGTGCTGGCCCGTCCCGCCACCCGGCCGCACCGCTCCATCTTCGTCCAGCACACCCGCGAGGACATCGCCATCGAGCTGAGCGCCATCATCAAGGTCGGGGGGAGCGTTCTGGACGTCTCGGTGGAGCACCGCCTCTACGGGCAGATCACCGTCGACCTGCTCATCCGCAGCCCCGAGGACCTCGCCCACTTCCTGGCGCGCCTGCCCCGGTCCACGGCCCTGTCCGAGTTGACCAACGGCTGGCACACCCACACCATCGAGGCCGACGACGAGGCCGCCCTCGATGCGGTCGAGGCCCGGATGGGGGAACTCGGCTTCCTGCGGTAGCGCCCCGCCCGTTTCCCGCAGCGCACTCCCCCACGCCCCAGGCCACCCCTGCCTCCGTGACACGCATCCCACCCATGTGTCATGACACTGACGGCATCCGAGGGATAGGCTGCCAGGTGTCTTGACACCCATGGGCCTCGCGCCCCCCTTCGACTCCAAGGCAGCCCCGTGACCACCAACCGCACACCCACCACCAGCGCCGCAAGCACCGCCACCACCTCCGCAGCCTCCCTGCTGCGCCACCTCCTGCCCGCACTGCGCGCCCTGGCCCACCGCGTCCTCATCGACGCCATGACCGGCATGGCCCACGGCCTGTTCGCCTCCCTCATCCTGGGAACGATCCTGGGCCAGCTCGGCAGGCTCCTGCCCGGCGCCGCCGGCACCTGGCTCACTCTCCTGGGGGCGATCGCCACCTCCCTGACCGGGGCGGGCATCGGCGTCGGTGTGGCCCACCGCCTCAAGGCGCCAACCTTCGTCGTCGTGGGCGCCATGGTGGCCGGGCAGGTGGGCGCCCGCGCCGCGGCCCTGCTGTCGGGCACCGCCCTGCAGTCCGACGGCGGAGCACCGGCCCTGGTCCTCAACGGCCCCGGCGAGCCACTGGGCGCCTTCATCGCCGCCTGGGCAGCAGTGGAGGCCGGGCGCCTGGTGGCGGGCCGCACCAGCCTGGACATCCTCGTCACCCCCACCCTGTCCGTATGCGCCGGCGGCAGCGCGGGCCTGCTGGTGGGCCCGCCGATCTCGCGCCTCATGATCAGCCTGGGCCAGCTGGTCAACTGGGGTACCGAGCGCCAGCCCCTGCTCATGGGCATTATCGTCTCTGCCCTCATGGGCATCATCCTGACCCTGCCGATCTCCTCGGCGGCCCTGGGCATCATCCTGGACCTCTCGGGCCTGGCGGCCGGGGCGGCCACCATCGGCTGCACCACGCAGATGGTGGGCTTCGCCGTGGCCAGCTATCGGGAGAACCGCTTCGCCGGGCTCATCGCCCAGGGTTTGGGCACCTCCATGCTTCAGGTGCCCAATATCGTGCGCCACCCCCTCATCTGGGTGCCGCCCACCCTGGCCTCGGCGATCTTGGGCCCCATCACCACCATGGTGCTGGGCATGCAGTCCAATGCCATCGGCTCGGGCATGGGTTCGGCGGGGCTCGTGGGCCAGATCATGACCTTCCAGACAATGTCGGCCTCCACCTCCACCGGGCGGCTCATCGCCCTCATAGTCGTCTTCCAGATCCTCATCCCCGCGCTGCTGACCCTGGGGATCAGCGAGCTCATGCGGGCCCGCGGCTGGATCAAACCGGGGGACATGGCCCTGGCCGCCGGCTGAGGGCCGCCGCAGCCGCCCCCACCCGGCCACGCCGCGCCAACCGCCTCAACCACTCTCAGCCCTCCCCCAGCCGAACCTCAGCCACCTCCAGCCACCCCGCTCTCCGGTATCCCACCCCTGCCAGGGTCGGTAATTTGTCTGGGTCCCATGGCCGGAATTAAACAAAACGACATTCTGGGGCGGCTGCTGCGAGATTGCTGGCTGGTATTTACGGGGATCGCGCATGAGGATCGCCTCGTGCAGATCGACATGACGAACGAGGAGCGAGGCGTCCTCATCAGGCGGAAGAAGCATTCGGACACCTACAAGCTGGTGAGAATGAAAACGGAGGCGATTGCGTACGCTGCCCGCGGCGTCGGCCTGGATATTATCATGGAGATGGTCGAGCGGGCCGAGAAGACAGTGCGCAAGTGGCTGTCACAGTGGCGGAGGCGCAGACTGGGCTCCGTGGTAACCGGTCACGCCGTGGGCAGGAACGCGGCAAAGCTCAGGAGGGCGCAGAAGGAGGAGCGGGAGGAGATTTTTAACAAGCCGCCCTCGGAGGCGGGCGCCTGGGCCGAGCTCTGGGACGTTCCGGCTCCTTGAGGATGTCGCGTCTGATCAGATTCGGCGTCGAGTACAGGTCGGAGTCCTCATACTGGCTGCTCATGCGCTTGTCGGGCATGAGCCTCTGCTCCCCGACCCGTTCGTGGGGCGCCGCGACGAGAAGGCCATCACCAGGCGGATGGCCGAGATCCTGGACCAGGTCGCCGGTCTGCTCCAGGACGGCTGGGAGCCCTGTACCGACGACGAGGTCCGCGTGGAGCACGAGGCCGAGACGAGGCGCATGTGGC
>NZ_JONS01000081.1 GCF_000711965.1 Actinomyces israelii DSM 43320 | reverse complement strand
GTGGGCTGCTGGGTGTGTCTCGGGCTGTGGTTGATTGTGTTGGTCGGGCGGCTTTGTTACTGCTTACCGGATCGTGTTCGGCCTCGCTCTGCGTCCGGTACCCGAGCGCCGAGTGAAGACGCGTCTGACTTGTGTACCGGGCTCGATCCGGGAGGCAGTGTCGTTGATGGCCTTGCGTCTGGTGGGGTGCACCATTGGCGTGGGCTCTTTCGTTCCTTCAGGGTCGCACCCGCCGACCTCCGCCCGGGCGCCCGCCCAGCACGCCCCGCGGTCCTGCCCACCGAAGGAGGAGTGCCGTAGCCTTTCAGGTGCCTGGCGAGCCGGGCGGAGGCGTGCCGGGCTGCCGCGGCCCGGGGCGGGGCGGAAGATCGTCTTGTCCCTCCTCGTCGGGCACCTGCGGGCCGCCATATCGATCGCCTCGCACACCAGGGGCCGGTGCCGCGCGTGGTCGCCCCAGTGGCGTACCCGACCGCTTTCTGGGTGCAGCAGCCCGGGGACGGTCGCCAGACAGATCGGGTCCCTCCCCGGGTTCTGATACAGGTGGATGCCGCCCACCCACCTCACTCCCGGGCCTGCTGGCGGCGGGAGCCCCGCTTGACCAGGCCGGGACGCGAGACTCCGGGCCCGGCGGCCCGGGCGGTGGCGCCGGGTCCCTCTCGGCGGGGCCGCGGCCTGGCGGGCCCTGGGAACGCACGGGCGGGTGCGCACCGCCTCGCGGCCCTGCGCCCGCGCCCCCGCGGCCGCAGGGCCGCGGTGACGCGCCGGTACCCGCAGGGCTCCGTCCGAGGCACCGAGCTCAGTCCTGATGAAAAGGACCAGTCCGCGTCGTCTGGTGGCAGCCGCCGACACCCGGCCCGCCGGCTCGCGGTAGCCCGACCCCCGGGCACCCCGGCCCCGCCGGCACACCAGCACAGGCCGGGCAGCCGTGCCCCTGGCGACCAGTGGCCTCCTACCCCGGGAGCCGCTTCCGCACCCCCACCCTTCGCGAAGTACGCCGCTGCTTCTTCCAGACAGCCCGCACCACCACTCCCGGCGCTGCGGACTGCCAGGCGCGCAGCCCCCCGGGCCCCAGCCGACCCGCCGCGGAAACCCTCCTCACCCCCGGACGGCGGAATGACCCCTGCACTACCCGCCCACCCAGCCCACCACTCCTCTGCGCCGGCAGACCACTGACAAGCAGACACCAACACGATCCTCCGACCCCTTCACCCACGCTCTCACGCACAACCCGCAACCCCGAGCCCATCCGAGCACCACGCTCCCGACACAACCCCACCCTGTCCCGCCACCAGAACACCGGGCCCCCACTGTCCAAGAAAAACCACTCACTCCAGACCAGCCGAGCTCCCTCGCCGAAGAATGGTCATGCGGCAACCAGACCCGCGCATATCAGACCCACCACGCGTCCACGACACACGCGCCCCGCAACCCGGCAGACACCGGCGAACGACCAGGCGGGCCCCCCGATCCCAGACCAGGAACAGGGGGCCCACCCCACCCTGCCCACTTGACAGCAAGCACCCCCATATCAGTCTCGCGGCGGTTCGCCCTCCAAAGCCACTAGGCCGTCCACGAACTGGGGGTACTGGCGGGTAGCGTCGCTCATGGACGCCCATGTGGACCGAGCTTGAGCGCTCATATCCGCATAGTCCCTTGAACCCGTATCCATGATGGACTCGATGGCGTCGGCAATCTCGGCGGCGGTGGTATTCACGGGGATTAATCGCCCATTGACACCGTCGAGCACGATTTCCCCCGTGCCGCCAGCCGCTGTGGCAACTACAGGGAGGCCCGCAGCCTGAGCCTCCATGACTGAAACAGGTACGCCCTCACCGTCGGAGACGTTGAGGAAACAGGAATAATCCTGTGTAGCGTAGTACTCGCGTACCTGCACATTAGACAAATGCCCGGTGAACGTCCAAGATGTAGTGGTCAGCAATTGCACTGCACGAGCGCGCATGACCTTCAGGCGAGCATGATCGAATTCACCAATATGCGTCCAAGCGACCTTCCGGCCTCGACGCTCGAGTTCAGCCACGGCCTCCACAAGCAATCCTACCCGCTTATAGGGTGCCATATGGCTACAGGAAACGAGCGCAAAGGGGGTGGTAATCCTTCGCTGACGGAAAGGGGCCGGGGGCACGCCTAAGCGGCGCACCTTGATCCGCTCGGCCTGATCGGGGAAACGGCGAAGCAGGAAATTGGCCGCATAGTCGGATATCGGGTAGACCCGGTCCACCGAGGCCATAACGAGGTTTCGGCCGGGGATGTACCCGCGCGGCGCATCTTTTTCATCAACATCGTAAGCGTGCGCGCGGGCTACCACATGAACTGGTTTGCCAGCCAACTCGCGGCGGCGCAGCATTCCGCCCAGAACAGCCCCCGTGAAGAACCAATAGGAGTAGACGGTCACATGATCGGCGTCGTCGAGCCCTAAAGATGGCCACAGACGGCGCAACCTTGCATATGCGCTCAGCGTGATGGCGGCGAAGCGGATGTCCATACCAAAACGCCCGAAGGATGTCCAGGGGGCAGTCTGGATCATACGCGGGCGACTGAGCAAGATGCGGGGAGCGCGCAAGACGGCCTGGCTTTGCCAGAAAGTCATAATTTTCGGACCCCGCGGAGTCGGCAACAATGCACAGGTAGCATTGGTTGGTAAACATCGAGTCCGGCGCGCATTCGGCCTCTGCCGCAGCGGTACGACGACAACATGGTCGTAGGCCGCACACAAATCCTCGATCTCCTGCTCCAGAAACTCCTCGCCCACCTCATAAGGGAAAGCATCGGTGAGCAAAAGCAGCGCCCTAACTGCGCTGTGGGGCAGGTCGTTACGGGTCATGCTTCCTCCTGTAGATGGCCGTCTGAGACGCTGCAGGTGGGCGTATCGAAGTGAGCCGCGGCGCGGTCCGCCATGAAGATCATCCCCATCAGAAGTATCGCCTGTATCGCTCCGAGCACGTAGGTGGTCGGCAGCAGCTCCAGCGGCGACCAGTACAGCCAGGCCAGGGGCGCGGCCGCGTAGACGACGGCGAAGCCCAGCATCCAGTCCTGCCGCTCGGCCACGACGAACAGGTTGGACAGGGGCGAGGTGACCAGGGTCAGGAACAGCCAGGGAGTCAGGGCCCGCGCGAAGTAGCCCGAGTCCGACCACTGCGCGCCGAACAGCAGCGGGAAGAGCCACGGGGAGACCAGGTAGAGCGCCGCGAAGGGGGCCAGGGCCAGCACGAGGATCCGCTTGATGACCAGGCGCACCAGCGGGCGCATCTGCCCGGGCTCGAGGGTGGAGAGCTTGTGGAAGAAGACCTGGGAGACGGCCCCGTTGACCAGTGCCAGGGGGACCTCCAGGACCCGCCAGGCCAGGTTGAACTGCCCCAGGGCCTCCACCGACCAGGCGCCGATGAGCAGGTTGACGCCGTTGAGGCGCAGGGCGTCCACCAGCACGTTCGGCCCGTTGAGCAGGGGCATGCGCTTGTAGCGGCGGGCCACGTGCCACAGGGAGGGAGAGCCCGCCGGCAGGGGGGCGCGCAGGGGACGCGCCTTGTGGCCCAGGTTGAAGAAGGCCCACAGCTGGCCCACCGTCTGCCCCAGGATGAGACCCCCGACACTGACCATGCCCACCGCACCCAGGACGAGCTGGCCCACCGTCTGCCCGATCTGCTGCTCGACACGGTTGACGGAGATCGTCTTGTAGTCCGACTCGCGGTTGTACCAGTACTGCAGGAGCTGGAGGGAGGCCAGCAGGAAGGCCGTCGCGCCCACCATGGGCAGCCACGCGGCCACGCCCGGCCCCCAGTGCGCGGACACCCAGGGGCGCAGGGGGAAGGAGACGACCATGGCGAGCAGGCACGTGACGGTCACGCAGACCATGCCCAGGCGCGCGCAGGCCAGCGCCCAGGAGCGCTGCCTGGGCAGCATAATGGTCATGTCGTAGCGCAGGGCCGCCACGGAGGCGATGATCGCCACCACCGAGGCGTACTGGGTGAACTGGCCGTAGTCCTGCGCGGAGTACACGCGCGTGAGGATCATCGTCATGACGAAGACGACCCCCTGGGCGACGACGGTGCCCGTCACCAGCGTCATGACGTGGGCCAGGAAGGGCGAGCCCGCAAGCAGGGCCCGCCCCCGGGCGAGCAGCCTCGCCCGGGGACCCGTCGGGGCGGCGGACCGGCTCAGATCTCCACCACCCGGTTCTCGCTGGCCGAGGCGAGGATGGCCTCGACGACGATCAGGGTGGCCACGCCGTCGGCCATGGTCACGGCCTCGCCGCCGGTGCCGAGCACCGCGTCGCGGAAGTGCTCGGCCTCCAGGGCCAGGGGCTCGCGCTTGGGGATGGCGTAGCGGATGACGTCACCCTCGCTGACCCCCCGGAAGTTGGCGACCTGGTCCCAGGAGGACTCCACGGTCCCGTTGGCGTGGAAGGTGAGGTCGCCGGTGAGGGTGTCGGCCACGAAGGCGCCCTTCTCCCCGGTGACAATGGTGACCCGCTCCTTGAAGGGGGTCAGCCAGTTGACGGTGTGGGAGACGATGACGCCGTTGGCCAGCAGGCCGTTGGCCACGACCATGTCCTCGTTGGCGCGCCCGGAGCGGTGGGTGACCTGGGCGCTGATCGAGCAGTAGGGGGAGCCCGCCACCCAGGCGGTCAGGTCGACGTCGTGGGTGGCCAGGTCCTTGACGACGCCGACGTCGCTGATGCGCGCCGGGAAGGGGCCCTGGCGGCGGGTCAGCACCTGGTAGACCTGCCCGAGCTCACCGGCGTCGAGGCGCTCGCGCAGGGCCCGCAGGGCGGGGTTGCAGCGCTCGACGTAGCCGACGGCCCCCACCAGGTCGCGGGAGGCGAAGGCGTCGGCGACGCGGCGGCCGGCCTGGACGCTGTGCGCGATGGGCTTCTCGACCATGGTGGGCACACCCGCCTCCGCCAGGGCCAGGGCGACCTCCTCGTGGTAGACGGTGGGCACGGCCACCATGGCGGCATCCAGGCCGACGTCGATGAGCGCGGCCACGTCGGGCAGCAGCTCCAGATCCCCGGCGACGCCGAAGCGGTCACCGCCGGGGTCGGCCACGGCGACGAGCTCCATGCCGGGGGTGGCGCGGATGACGCGGGCGTGATGGCGCCCCATGGAGCCCAGGCCGATCAGGCCCACGCGCAGGTTCCGGGTGGTCGTCGGTGCACTCGCTGTCTCGCTCATGGGTCAGGCTCCTGCGCTCACGGTTGCGGCGACCGCCCGGGCGACGCGCGCCAGGTCGGCCTCGGACAGGGACGGGTGGACCGGCAGGGACAGGCACTCGCGGGCCGCCTTCTCGGTGCCGGGCAGCTCGACGCCCGGCGCGTAGGGCGCCAGGGAGTCCAGCCGGTGGTTGGGGATCGGGTAGTACACACCGGTGCCGACCTGCCACTCCTCCTTCAGGGCGGCCTGGATGCGGTCGCGCTCGGCGCCCGTGGCGCCCTCGAAGCGGATCGTGTACTGGTGGTAGACGTGGGTGTAGCCCTCGGGCACGGCGGGGGTCACCACGCCCGGCACGCCGGCCAGGCCCTCGTCCAGCGCCGCCGCGTTGGCCTGACGCTGCGCGGTCCACCCGGCCAGCCTGCCCAGCTGGACCCGGCCCACGGCCGCGGCGACGTCGGTCATGCGGTTGTTGAGCCCGACCAGCTCGTTGGCGTACTGCTTCTCCATGCCCTGGTTGCGCAGCAGCCGCACCCGGCGCGCCAGCTCGGCGTCCCCGGTGGTGACCATGCCCCCCTCCAGGGAGGTCATGTTCTTGGTCGGGTAGAAGGAGAAGGACCCCCACGCACCGAAGGCGCCCACCGGCGTGGAGCCGATGGCGGCGGCGTGGGCCTGGGCGCAGTCCTCGAAGACGGCCAGTCCGTGGGCCTCGGCGATCCGCATGATCTCGGGCATATTGGCCGGCAGGCCGTAGAGGTGGACCACCTCGATCGCCGCGGTGCGCTCGGTGATCGCGGCCTCGACGGCGGCCGGGTCCAGGGTGAAGGTCGCCGGGTCGATGTCGGCGAACACGGGCCGGGCGCCCGCGATCGCCACCGAGTTGCCCGTGGCCGCGAAGGTGAAGGACGGCACGATCACCTCGGCGTCCTCGGGCAGGCCGCTGGCCAGGGTCGCCAGGTGCTGGGCCGAGGTGCCCGAGTTGACGGCCACCGCGTGGGCCCCGTCGACGACCTGCCGGGAGAACTCCTCCTCGAAGGCGGCGACCTGCGGACCCTGGACCACCATGCCCGAGGCCATGACGGCATCGACGGCGGCCCGCTCCTGGGCCCCGATAATCGGCTTGGCAGCCGGAATGAACTCACGTGACATCAGGCACGCACCTCTCGGATCGTGTTTTCGGACTCTTCGTACAGCGCGCCTGTGGCGGGGCCCCGCCACCGCCGCGCCCCGCCGTCGTTGCCGACGGCGACCAGCGGCCGGCCCGCACGCCCGACCCAGCCCACGCGACGGGCGGGGACGCCGGCGACCAGCGCGTGCGCCGGCACGTCCCTGGTGACCACGGCGCCGGCGGCCACGGTGGCCCACGCCCCGATGCGCACCGGAGCGACGCACACGGCCCGCGCGCCGATGGAGGCGCCCTCGTCA
>NZ_JONS01000080.1 GCF_000711965.1 Actinomyces israelii DSM 43320 | reverse complement strand
ATCCTGGCCTCCCGCAGCTCGGCACGCAGCCTCCTGTTCTCCGCCGACTGCTCCGCACCGACCTCGGAGTCCACGGACTCCGGGTGGTCCTTCCTCCATTTCTTGACCCAGTTTCCCACCGTCTGAGGAACCAGGCCGTAGGACCTCGCCACCTCGGCTATTGTCCGGTCCTTCTCCACGACCTCAAGGACGACCTGCTCCTTGAGCTCACTGCTGAATCTCTGTGCCGACATAATCAGATTATACCTCATCTCTCAAAACAGTACTCTTTCCACCACTGTCCAAGAAACACCAGGCACCTCACACCGGAGGTTTCAATGGATGATGAGCAAATGGGTATGGGGCCGGTGGAGTGGGCGGTGGTGACGGGGGTCCGCCGTCGTGACGGGTTGCTTGTGCGTCTTGAGGATGGTGGCGAGGAGGCGTTCATGCACTTTACTGGCATTGGTGACCACCCATTGTATTACAACACTATGTACTGGCCGGATGTGGGTGAGCGGATCCGGGTGCGTCGGCTGTCCTTCTCAGGGGACGAGGAGGAGACCGAGATTCGTGTGACGGGCAGGGGAAGTGCGATGGAGGGGCTCGTGCGCGGGTATCCGACGAGAGAGGTGGTGCCTGCGGGTCTGGGGCCGGTTGAGCTGGGGGTGGTGGTCGCCCACCGCGAGGAGGACCTGCTGGTGCGTCTGGAGGACTCCGGGCGGGTGGGCGTCCTGCCCGCGCACCTCCTGTCCTACGACCCGGCCGAGCAGGCCCGGGAGCACTGGCCGAAGGTGGGCAGACGCATCCGGGTGCGGCGTCTGGGGGTGTGGCCGGGCGGGGAGATCCGCCTGAGCCACCGGAAGCGCTTCGTCTGCGGACACTCGCTTCCTCCCCCGGAGTTCTTTAGCTCGCGGACGCACCGCGCGTTTCGCGGGGTCATCGAGTACACGCGCACCCTGCCGCCCCAGGTGGTGGAACGGGTGCGGGCCGTCGCCGACGCCGTCTCACTGCGCGACTGGAAGCGAGCCGGGGAGCTCACCAGCGGCAACCGCCTGGACTGGGACCAGGCCGACGCCTTCATGACCACCTACGCCTGGCAGCCCTACACCCCCACGCCCGACGACTTCACCCGCGACATGTTCGCCGCCCCGCTCCAGGACGGCGGCAACTGGGTCGACTGCCTGCTGTGGACCGAGCGAGAACGCCCCAGCGACGTCGAGATCTCCCTCAAGATCACCCCCGACCCGGGCGCACCCGACAACCTGAGAGCGAGCCTGACCCGCATGCGCGCCGTCGGCTTCCGCTACCCCGGCCGCTGCGACCAACGACCCCGCCCCACAGGCCCCGCATGGACCACACCATAACCACCCCCACAAGAAGAACAGGCACCCCGGGCCAGCACCCGCCTCCACCCCACGGCCGGGGAAAGGCCGCCCGAGACGATTGGAAAGGCAGCATGACACTGACTCGCGAGGATGTGGTTGCGCACCTGGCGCCGACCTTGAAGGCGGCGGGCATGAGGAAGCGTCGGTACTGGTGGTACTGGACCGGGGAGGAGGTGACGTGGGCCTTCCGTATTCTCAAGTCGCCGTACGGTGGTAGTCGGCTTAACTTTGACCTGATGTGCGCTCCGCTCGCCCCTGGCTTTGAGACGCCGGCGACGCTGAAGAGCGACGACTACCCATTGGCCCCGTTCCTGGCGAACTGGGAGATCGGCCCGGACGTAGACGTGGGGATGCTGGAGGACATGGGGTGGGAGCGGCTGGGGGACGAGGAGCGGCGCGAGCTGCTCACGCGCTTCGCCCATATGCTCGTCGACTACATGCGGGCCCACTCCACGGCCGAGTCGCTCGTGCGTGCCTATGCCGCCGGCGAGTACCGCCCATCATTCATCCGTACAGAGCTCCAGGAGGCGTTCGACCGCGAGACGGAGCGGCTGGGTCTGGAGAACAAGGGGGCGCGCCGCGAGCCTCCCCGCGAGAGCACGATCACCCTGCCGGACGGCACCCAATACGTCAAACGAGGCGACCGTTGGGTGCGCGGTCGGCCGGCCCGCAGCCCCCGCCGCCCCGGGAGACTGGCGCCCCCGCGCGCCTTCACCTCCCCGCGCCGCTTGGCCCGCGCCGCGAGACCGCGGAATCGCGCAGCCCCTCGCTACCAAGAGCGTCGACCGCCTCAGGGCCGCGTGGGATGATCACTCTCTCGTGCTGCTCGCCAGCTCGGCCTGCGGCGCCAGGGCGCCGGCGTGATCGGGGCTCCAACGACAGCGCCTCGTTCACACGGGCCCGTGCCCGCTTGAAGTCCTCCATGCTGTGCTTCAGCTCGGCGACGGCCACGTGCACGGACGCGTTGTAGGGCTCCGCACTGAGCGCTCTCTCGGCCAGCCTGCGGTACCGTCTGCGCCGGGCGCCGCAGCGACGTTCGAACAGGGCGAGCCGGGCCAGGGCCGCACTGTTACCGGGATCGAGCCCTACGGCGCGGCGCATGAGGTCCGACGCTCACGCCGGGACGGCGCCAGCTCGGCGGAGGCGAACGCCGGCCCAGGGGTCGTAGGGGTCGAGGGCCAGCGCCTCACGAGGCTCGCGGCGCGCCTCGTCGATGCGTCCGACGTCGAACAGGCCGAGCGCGAGCTCGAGGTGTGCCTGCGGCAGGTCGGGGAAGTCGGCGCACAGGCGGCCGGCCTCCTCTACGACGCGCTTGTACTGCCCCATCTCGTGCAGCAGGGCGATCCGCTGCAGGCGGCCCGCGCAGCCGGCGCCGTCGTCGTCGGGATGCTCCGGCACGCCGCCGCGCGGGACCCGTCATAGGAGCTTGCGCGCGGCCATGTAGCGGCGCAGGTCGTCGTACTCGCCGTCGTTGTTCGCGTAGGTGACGACGTTGCGGGCGCTGGAGAACCATGCGCCGCAGCCGGGTCGGGCCCGGCCGAGGGCCCTCTGCAGGTTGCGCATGGTGATCGTCCGGACCCTCCCGGTGCGCGTCGACTCCGCCAGGGCCGCCTCGGTGGCCTGCTCGCAGACCCCGGCGATGTCGGCGCCGACCCCGTCCAGCTCGGTGAGGAGATGGACGGCGGTGTTCCGCGTCGCCTGGCCGCCGCCCAGGGACCTGCCGAACGCCTCGCGCAGCTCCGGGTGGCGTTGGGGTGCCGGTCCCAGGGGCGGCCTGGGACGCTTACTACGCTCCTTTGTTCCTTACTACGCTTCTTCTCCTCGTACAGTAAGGAACAAAGGAGCGTAGTAAGCGATGAGAGGATTGTCGCATTGATGATCTCGATGTCGCCCCAGATGTACAACGCCTCATCCGCGGCTTTCTCGGCGAGCCGGAGGGCGGGGACAGGACGACGACGAGGACGGGCCGCGTGCCGTTATGCGCGGCCGCTCCGGTCTCGGCGGCACTGCGCCCCAGGATGGGGTCTCGGCCCGCAGGCGGCCCCGCGGCAGGCGTGCGGCACGGTATGATGGCGGTCAGCCAGAAACCGGCAGGTGAGGAGACGCCGTGACACGGACAGCAGTCTCGCAGCAGGCTCCTGCGCACCAGGGGGCATCCCGCGAGGGAAGGATTCCGGTCGACTGGGAGAACGTGGATATTGCGGTTCTCTACGACATCTTCTACGAGCAGGGCACGGCGCTTAAGGGCATGTACGTCTCCTTCGCCTACCGTGCGCAGGAAGCTGGCGATGACGGGGGGATGCGGTTCTGGGACGAGCAGGTCATCGCCCTGGACCGTGAGCGTCGGGCTGTCGGCGTCAACGACCGCACCGCCATGGTCGAGCACATGGACCGCTGGGAACGCACCCGGCGCCAGCTCGACCAGGCCCAGCGCGCCGCATCCTACCCGACGGCAGCATGAGCACGCGCCTGTCAGAGACCGAGCGGCGCAGGGCGCGTGAGCGTGCCCTGCGCCACCTGTTCCTGTCTGATCAGTCTGGTCCGCAGGTCCTCCTGTCGGTCGGGGCGCAGCCCGGGGCAGGCAAGACCCGTGCGATCGAGGAGGTCCGGGCTGCCTTCTACCCCAACCACGACCTCGCCCCGGTCATTGGCGACGACCTGCGGGCCTATCATCCCGACTACGCGCGTCTCGTGCGCGACCCCGACCCGCTAGCGATGCCCGCGGCCACGGCCGACCTCTCCGGGTGGCTGGTGGGACAGGCCCTGGACTGGGCCGCCGAGCACGGGCACTCCGTGCTGGTCGAGGGCACTCTGCGCCGTCCCGGAACGACCCTGAGCACGCTCGAGCGGTTCCACTCCGCCGGGGCCATCACCCACCTGGTCGTCCTGGGTGTGCCAGAGGCCGTCTCCTGGATCGGGTGCCTGGACCGCTACCTGACGTCTCTTGCGCGAGACGGGGCCGCCAGGTGGACCCCTCAAGAGGCTCACGACGCCGGTTACACCGGGACTCCGGCCACCCTGGCGGCCGCCGGGGCCACCGCCGCCGTCCACCGCCTGTCGGTTGTGGCTCGCGACGGCGCCGTCGCCTATGACGGCACCCGCGACGCCGCAGACCGGACTCGGTCTCACGAGGCGCTGCGGGCCCTGGAGGAGCTGCGCTCCGACCCCGAGCAGATCCGCCGGGCAGAGGCCCGCCTTGAGCAGCTTGTCGCGGTCGCCTCCGACCTGGGAGTGGGCCCAGCCGTCCGCGAGGGACTGGACCATGCGCGGACGCTGGTCCGGCCTCCCGCATCATCAACGCCTGGACCCGCAGTATGAGTGGCCAGAGCCTGTCCGGCGCGCCGTCGCCAGGCGCACCTGCGTTGACCGCCGGCTCGACGCCGCCGGATCGCCGAGAACAACCTCTTCACGGTTAGCCCGAAAAGAGGAAGTCGCTCTCGACTTCCCCCATGCGGATGTCGATGGTGAATGGTTTCGGGTTCCAGTCCGGGTCTCCGACCCCGAGAATGACGCCATTGTGACTCCGGTCAATGCAGACTCCGTCGAGTGCCAGCCTCTGGGACACCCAGGCGGCGGGCGCGATCCCGATTATCACAATGTCGTCCGCCCCGTTCCGGCAGATCAGATAGTCCAGATCAGCCGGATCGGGCTCCCGATAGTCGAAGAATGACAGGCCGCCGGGGTTATACGGTGAAGGGCTCTCGAAAACGGCCGAGTAGTGATGGCGGAATACTGGTGGTGAAGTCATCTCCTCCTCCTCTGTGGGCCCGATGCTGTTCGGGCCGGTTTCCTGCCTGTGGCAGAGGAATGGGTCAGTCGCCGTGCCGCTCGCATCTTCCTATCTTGTCGTCGCTCCAGCTTCAAGGGCGGAGGGGGCTGGGTCGCTTGTGCTCCTCCTGGTCGGTCCAGGTCGCGTACGGGGCATGAGACTGGGCCCTGTGCGAGGCGGGGCCTGACCTGCTCGGTGTGTCGCCTGTTCGGCCCCGTGCTTGCTTGCGGCCGCCGGGGCGCAGGCACCGGGACGCTTCATGCTGGCGGCGTGGATAGCTCTGCCCCTGAGGCCGGGCGCGAAATCTCGGTCGGCCTGCACGACCAGCGACAAGAAGGGACTGGATGAGTCGGTGTTGCAGGCTGTGAGAGGATCGGTCATCTCCGCGTCCCGGGCGGCTGTAGCGGTCGGGCCGCCATGGGGGCCGACTTGAGCGTCCGGATCTTCTGGGTCAAACCGCAGGTCTCGCTGGTTAATCGGTCGATATCTCGCGACCTCTGTCCTGGAATACGGTTCTGTTCGGTGTTGGCCATACTGGCGACGCCGCGCTCTAAACCTCCGTGGTGCACATGAGCTCAGCCTTTCGAGAAAACTGGTGTTAACAGAATATGCTGTGCTCATGCAGTGATAGGGTGGATGTCGTGTGGGAAGATGCTGATCCTGTAGACAGTCTTATCGACAGGGTGGCTGCGGCCCGGGCGCTGGCTCCGCGAGACGTGGGCTTGGCGCTTGACCTGATTGCTTATGGGGAGTATGGGATTGCGCTGGAGCTGGTTTGTACGCAGATTGACGAGCACGACAGCCTCCCCTCTCCCGAAGAGCTGGAGGCGCTGCGGGACCTGGGACTTATGCTGGACGTTGACGTTGACGGTTTTTTCCGCTTTCTAGGGCGCCCCGACGAGACGATTCCCGGGGAGTACCTGGTGTGGACCGACTGGGAGTGCCGCAGCACCGCCTTCCCTGAGCAGTGGAGCCAGCAGGACGCCAACGCATTCATCTCCACCATGCTCAGGTCGCCGGTCACGCGGGACGAGCGCATGCGCATCACAGGACGCCCACCGCGGCTTCGGCCGCGCAACGGCACGCCGCCCCTGTACTGGGTCAGGACCCGCTGCAAGCGGGGACCCGTTTGCTTCGTGGCCGATCTACGCCGACAGCACCGGCAGACGGTGACGCGCAATAGGGTGCTCCTTCCGGACATGCCCCACGAGCGACAGGCTCGCCGTCTGCTGCTCCAGACTGCCAAGATCTCCCACCGGGCCTACTGGGGCTTCGTGCCGATCATGGAGCTGATCGGGGCGGGCGAGTGGGAGGTAGCCCTGATGGTCCTGTGCACCCAGCTGTGCGATATCCACGCCGCCCTGCGCCTGGAGGACCTCGCCACCATTCACGCTGCCGGAGAGCATCTGTGCATCGACACCGACGCGCTTCTGGCCCCGACCAATTTCCTGGACAGAAGAGTGCACCGTAAGAAGAGGCCATGGTCGGTGGGAAAGAATTCCTGGCTCTATCAGTAAGGGAGGTCGTGGAAGTCGTGCGATAAAAGCGTGTTCTGGGGCGGTGTCGATGGGTTATTAGGTATGTGATTGCTTTGTGCAGATCGACATGATGGATGAAGGGCGGGGCGCCCTCTCCGCCACCGCTACGGTGCGGTTCGCCCGGTCGCATCCGTCTCGACACGATAGGGGAATATGAAGGATTGCCCTGTTCTCCTTGTGGCTCCTCCGGATCCGCTCGCAAAACTCGTCGACGAATCGGTTGACGTCTCGCGGCTCCTGACTGGCGGTCCGTCTCTCCTTGTAAGGTTCCTAAGCATTTATCACCTCAATATCGCTCCAAATGTATTATGTCTCGTCCGCAACTTCTTCGTGGAGGTCTGGCTGGAGTTAAATGAGATCGGTGTGTGGTGGTGTGACTGGGGGGTGCTTGAAGTCGTGGTCGAGGGTGTGGTTGGTGATGTGGGCGGTGAAGACCGCGAAGGTGTTCTGCGGGGCGAGCGCGCGGGGATTGGCGGTGCCGGCTCTGGCGGCGTCTTGTGCGTGCTTGGTGGGACCCGGGGTCGGGGGCGCAGGAGGGCGTGTGGATG
>NZ_JONS01000079.1 GCF_000711965.1 Actinomyces israelii DSM 43320 | reverse complement strand
CGGGGTGCAGGTCGGGGCGCTGAGCCGCTATCCGCGCCAGCTCGGCGGCGGTGGTGGTGGGCCTGCGCAGCGCCTCGGCGTCGGAGTCCGGCTGCTGGGGGAGCGGGGGCGGGATCTCGGTCATAGACCGGAGAGTAGCGCGGATTGCACGTGTTCCGGCGCTTCCGGAGGGTGCAAGTTCTTGTCGCACTCGTGTCCGGAACCGGGGGATGCCCCCACGCCCGAACCACGGCGCTAAGTCCTGCCGGTCAGCGATACTCTTCTGATCAGTTTACGATGCACGTAGCAATGTGGACCGCCGCCGGGCCTCGGACTCGACCATCGCTCTGCGGTGCAGGCGGTCTGATAACACGAGAGGACTTCCACGTGCCAATAGCCGAGGCTCGTTCCAGAGCCACTGTCGTCGGCGCACGGCGCAGTCTCATGCCCGCTCTGGGAACATGGGGCTTCATCGTCACGTTCTCAGGCCAGAGCCTGCGCAATGTTGTCGGCTGGTGGGCCTTCGGCGTCATCGCTGCGATCAGCGGCGTTATGCTCCTCGTGGTCTTCGTGCGTGAGGGACACCGCGTCCAGTGGCGGGCGCTGCCCGCTATGGCCTGCGCCTACACCATCCTGTGCATGGTGAGCGTCATCTGGTCCTATTACCCGCGCGAGACCGTTCTGGCCGGGCTCCTCATGCTGGCCACCACCACCACGGGCATCCTGCTGGCCTGCGGCCTGTCCCTGCGCCAATTCACCGACGCCCTCAGCCGCGCGCTTGAGGCCACCCTCGTACTGAGCTTCCTGCTCGAGCTCTACGTGGCGCTCATCCTGCGGGAGCCGCTGATCCCCATCTACATGAAGGACTGGAAGGAGGTCCCCCCCTCCTACATCTGGGTCGAGGGCAATATCCTCAAGGGCGGGCCGATCCAGGGGATCGTCGGCAATCGCAACCCGCTGGCTTTCATTGCTTTACTCACCCTGATCTGCGTGGTTGTGCGCTGGAGGGACCATCGGCTGAGACTGCCGAACTTCCTGACCTGGTCGACCCTGTCCATCCTGACACTCGTGCTGACCGGATCGGCCACTGTGATTGTCGCGGCCATTGTGTGCGGCATCGTCATGTCGTTCATGTGGCTGCTGCGTCACGTTCCCGTCGCTCTGAGAACCACCGTCACTGTCGCCGCCTCAACACTGGGTGTGGCGGCGGTCGCCTTCGCGATCGGCTGGCACTCCCAGGTGACCGCTCTGCTCGGGCGCAGTCCGGACATGACCGGTCGCTGGGAGATCTGGCTGAAGGTGATCGACTTGTGGGAGCAGCACACATTCCTGGGGTGGGGATGGATCATGTACTGGGTGCCGTGGATCCCCATGTTCGGCACACTCGTGATCCGTCCCGACGGCACGCCGACGCTCAGTGCCCACAACGCCTATATCGAGGCGCTTTTCCAGACCGGGGTCGTGGGCGCCTCAATGATCGTGGTGCTCGTCCTCACGCTTCTCATCCGCTCCTTCCAGCTGGCCGTGCGCTACCTGGACTCCGATGCCTCGGTGCTGCTGCCCGCTCTGCTCATGACCGCCATGGTCGTGCAGTCCATGACCGAGTCGCGCCTGCTCTCCGAGGGCAACTGGGTGACAGTGTGCGCACTGGGCACCTGGCTCAGGCTGCACAGGAACATGGAGCGCGAGCGCGACGACCCCTGGGCGCTCGAGAAGAGCATCTCGCGAACCTCCTGAGCAGGCGGCACGTCCCCACCGCGGCATCCGTGACGACGGCGCCGCGGCGGGCGGAGGCGGCATCCACCAGTCGAGCATCTCTCCCGCCCGACTCGCAATGCGCCATGATGGGCCCATGACCAGCGAGCAGAACCAGCACGAGGCCGCCGGCGCCGGGGCCGCCATCAGCCTGTGGGGCGGACGCTTCACCGGCGGCCCCGCCGACGCCCTGGCCGCGCTGAGCGTCTCCACCCACTTCGACTGGCGGCTGGCCCGCTACGACATCGCCGGCTCGCGCGCCCACGCCCGGGCCCTGGCCAGGGCGGGCCTGCTCGACGGTGCCCAGCTGGCCGGCATGCTCCACGCCCTGGACCGGCTCGAGGACGACGTCGCCGCCGGCGCCTTCGCCCCGGTCCCCGCCGACGAGGACGTCCACACCGCCCTGGAGCGGGGCCTCATGGAGCGGGCGGGGGCCGAGCTCGGCGGGCGCCTGCGCGCGGGGCGCTCGCGCAACGACCAGATCGCCGCCCTGATCCGCATGTACCTGCGAGACCAGGCCCGCCACATTGCGGGTCTCGTGCTCGACGTCGTCGACGCCCTCACCGACCAGGCCGCCCGCGCTGGCGAGGCGATCATGCCGGGGCGCACCCACATGCAGCACGCCCAGCCGGTCCTCGTGGCCCACCACCTGCTCGCCCACGCCTGGCCGCTCATGCGCGACGTCGAGCGCCTGGAGGACTGGGACGCCCGCGCCGCCGTCTCCCCCTACGGGTCGGGGGCGCTGGCCGGCAGCACCCTCGGCCTCGACCCCGACGCCGTCGCCGCCGACCTCGGCTTCGGCTCGGCCGCGGAGAACTCCATCGACGCCACCTCGGCCCGAGACGCGGTGGCCGAGCTCTCCTTCGTCCTGGCCATGATCGCGGTGGACGTCTCGCGCCTGAGCGAGGAGATCATCATCTGGAGCACCAGGGAGTTCGGCTTCGTCACCCTGGACGACGCCTACTCCACCGGCTCGTCGATCATGCCGCAGAAGAAGAACCCCGACGTCGCCGAGCTCGCCCGCGGCAAGGCCGGCCGCCTCATCGGCGACCTCGCCGGACTCCTGGCCACCCTGAAGGGCCTGCCCCTGGCATACGACCGCGACCTGCAGGAGGACAAGGAGCCGGTCTTCGACGCGGTGGACACCCTGGCGGTGCTGCTCCCCGCCGTGGCCGGCATGACGGGCACCATGACCCTGCACTACGAGCGGATGGCCGCCCTCGCCCCCCAGGGCTTCTCCCTGGCCACCGACGTCGCCGAGTGGCTGGTCAGGTCCGGCGTCCCCTTCCGCGAGGCGCACGAGATCTCCGGGGCCTGCGTGCGGGAGTGCGAGAGGCGCGGCGTCGAGCTGTGGGACCTGTCCGACGACGACTTCGCAGCCATCGACGCCCGCCTGACGTCCGGCGTGCGCGAGGTGCTCTCGGCCCGGGGCTCCGTGGCGGCCCGTACCGGTCGCGGCGGCACCGCACCGGCGCGCGTCGCCGAGCAGCTCGCCCAGGCGACCGAGCACGCCGCCGCCCTGCGGTCCTTCAGCCGGGAGGGCTCGGTGCTGGACGCTCCGGCCGCGCCTGACGGCGGGGCGGTCTGAGGGCGTGGGCGCGCAGCCGGGCCGCACGGCGGCGCAGGACGTACTCGACCTCCTTGCGGGCGACTCCGTCGAGGTCGCCCCGCGACTGCTCGGGGCGGTCCTGACGGCCAGGGACGACGACGGCGCCGTGGCGGTCCGCCTGACCGAGGTCGAGGCCTACCGGGGCGAGGCCGACCCCGGCTCCCACGCCCACCGGGGGCGCACCGCCCGCAACGCCGCCATGTTCGGGGCCGCCGGCGGGATCTACGTCTACTTCACCTACGGCATGCACCACTGCGTCAACCTCGTGTGCGGACCGCAGGGCCTATCGCGGGCAGTCCTCCTGCGCGCGGGCGAGGTGACCGGGGGAGCAGACCTCGCCCGACGGCGCCGGCCGGCCGCGAGGACCGACCGCGACCTGGCCCGCGGCCCGGCGCGCCTGTGCCAGGCCCTGGGCCTGAGCCGCTCCGACGACGGCGCCCGCCTGGGCGGGCCCGGCGACCGCATCTGGCTGGCACTGCCCGCCCCCGGGGCGGAGCCCGACGCCGCGTCGATCCGTCGCGGCCCGCGCACCGGCGTCGCCGGCCCCGGCGGGGACGGGACGGCCTTCCCGTGGCGCTTCTGGATCGATGGTGATCCCACCGTCTCCCCCTACCGGCCCGCCGCGCCCCGGCGACAGAGGAGGTCGTGATGGCGCCGGCCCCGCCCGCCGCGTACTGGAACCACAACGTCGTCTTCCACCGCGAGCTGGTGGGCGACGCGGCCGTGCGCGGCGGTCGCGCGCTCGACGTCGGCTGCGGCGACGGGCTCCTCGTGCACAAGCTGGCGGGCGTGTGCCGCGAGGCCGTGGGGGTGGAGCGCGACCCCGAGGCCCTGTCGAGGGCCCGCCGGCGGCTGGCGGGGAGCCCTTCGGCGCGGGTGCTCGACGCCGACATCATGGACGCTGCCGCTCCGGAGACTCTGGGTCGCTTCGAGACCGTGACCTGCGTGGCGGTCCTCCATCACCTGCCGCTGGAGGCGGGGCTCGCGCGGCTGGGCGAGCTGGTCGCCCCGGGCGGGCGGCTGATCGTCGTCGGCCTGGCCGCCAGCAGGAGCTCCTGGGACTGGCTGCTGTCCGGCCTGAGCGTGATCCCGATCCGGGTGGCGAGCCGGTGGCACCACGAGACGCGCGACATCGGGGTGCGCACCGCCCGGCCGCGCGAGTCCCTGCGTCAGATCCGCGCCGCGGCCCGGCGACTCCTGCCCGGCGCCCGGGTGAGGCGGCGCTTCTACTACCGCTACACCCTGGTGCGGGACCGCCCGGAGGGAACGTGACCTGGGACGCGGCTCGGAGTGGGACCCGCCCGATCCCCCTCCGCGAGGTCCTCCGCCTGCTGGACGCCGGGCTCGGAAGGGTCGAGCCGTGGACCGCGCGCTCGGACCTGGAGTACGTCTGCGGCGCCATCCTCGTGCAGAACACGGCCTGGACGAACGTCCGGCGGGCCCTCGCAGCGCTGCACGGGGCGACCGCCTTCGACCCCCGTCGGCTGCTAGCCCTCGACGAGGAGGATCTGACGGCCCTGGTGAGGCCAGCCGGCTTCATGCGCGCCAAGTCCAGGGCCCTGCGCGCCTACGCCCGCTGGTCGCTCGGCGACGACGGCAGGGCCGCCCGTGGGCTGGGCGACGACGCGCTGCGCGAGGCGCTGCTCGCCCTGCCGGGGATCGGCCCCGAGACGGCGGACGTCGTCGCTCTCATGGTCTACCGGCGGCCGCGCTTCATCTTCGACGCCTACGGGCGGCGCCTGCTGCGCCAGGCGGGCTACGCCGTCGAGCGGGACTGGGGCTACGAGCGCGCCAGGCGCGCCCTGGAGCCCGCCGTGGCGCGAGCCGGCCTCAGCACGCCCGACCTGGTCCGCTTCCACGAACTCATTCTCGAGGCCGGCAGAAGGGCCCGCGCAGCGGGAGGCTGGAAGTCCTACGGCCCCACGATCGGCATCGACGGCGCGTAGCGTGCGCGAACGGGCGCCCACGCGCACGCCGTCGTCGGGAAGGGAGGGCGGGCGCCGTCGCAGAGCGGACCGGTCCGGAGCCCGCGGCCGCGGCATGGCACACTAGCGGCGCCGGAGACGCGATCCGGCTCCGCGCGCATGACGCCGGAAGGAACCGAGGAAGGTAACAGGACCGTGACCGACATCCTGGACGAGCTGCAGTGGCGGGGCCTCATCGCCCAGCACACCGACATCGACGCGCTGCGCGCGGCGCTGGACGATGGCGAGCTCACCTTCTATTGCGGTTTCGACCCGACAGCCCCGAGCCTGCACCACGGGCACCTGGTCGCCGTCAAGGTGATGCGCCATCTGCAGATGGCGGGGCACCATCCGCTGGCCCTGGTGGGGGGCGCCACCGGTCTCATCGGCGACCCGCGGGCCAGGGGCGAGCGCACTCTCAACACCAAGGACGTCGTCGCCGACTGGGCGGGGAGCCTCAGGGCGCAGCTGGAGCGCCTCCTGGACTTCGAGGGCGACAACCCGGCGCGCATTGTCAACAACCTCGACTGGACCGATGAGCTCAGCGCCATTGACTTCCTGCGCGATATTGGCAAGCACTTCCGCATGGGCACGATGCTCGCCAAGGATGTCGTGGCGCGGCGCCTGGCCAGCGAGGAGGGTATCTCCTTCACCGAGTTCAGCTACCAGATCCTCCAGGCCAACGACTACCTCGAGCTGTTCCGGCGCTACGGCTGCACGCTGGAGGTGGGCGGCAACGACCAGTGGGGGAACCTCGTGGGCGGCATGGACCTCATCCACAAGGTCGAGGGCGCGGCGGTGCACGTCATGACCAACCCGCTCATCACCAAGGCCGACGGCACCAAGTTCGGCAAGACCGAGGGCGGAGCCGTCTGGTTGAGCCCGCGGCTGCTCTCGCCGTACGCCTTCTACCAGTTCTGGCTGCGGGTTGACGACGCAGACGTCGTGCGCTTCCTGAAGGTCTTCACCTTCCTGGACCGCGCCGAGATCGAGCGCCTTGAGGCGGCCACCGCCTCCAACCCGAAGGCGCGCGAGGCGCAGAAGATCCTCGCACGAGAGGTGACCACCTGGGTGCATGGGGCCGACGCCGTTCGTGACGCGCAGGCCGCCACGGCGGCGCTGTGGGGACGCGGCCGGCTCTCCGAGCTCGATGAGGCGACCCTCGCGGCGGCGACCGCCGACCTGCCCGCGGGGGAGCTTGTCGTGGGGAAGTCGACCATTGTGGACCTGCTTGTCGCCACGGGCCTGGAGAAGGGGCGCAACGCGGCCCGCAAGACGGTGGCCGGCGGGGGCGCCTACCTCAACAACGTCAAGGTCGCTGACGTGGACGCACCCGTGACGGCCGACCAGCTGCTCGCCGGAGGAGTGGTCCTCGTGCGCAGGGGCCGTCGCAACCTCGCGGTGGCGCGGCTGGCGCGCGCGGCCGGCACGGCGGAGCCCGCCGTGCCGGCACAGCCGTAGCCCCCGGGCGGATCGTGCCCGCCTGAAACCCACGGGCCTGCCTGCAGCCTCGCGTGCGCGTTGTATTGGCGAGATCGCCCGCGCTGAAGCCCACGGGCCTGCCGGCAGCCTGCCTGCTGGACCGACTGGAGAGGACGGCCAGGACCGGTGGCCGGCGCCGGCTCGGTGGTGGCGGCCCGCTGTGAGTGCCGCCACCACCGTTGTGCTTGACCTTCCAGTGGGCAGTTGCGTAACGTCTCCCGCGGCCCGAACGGAGTGGGAGTCATCCTGAGCCGGGCGGGTGCCGAGAGCTCGAAAGAGGCGTCGCGGGTGAGATCGGGATCACGGATTCTGGGTTTGACCTGAGGATGGCGGCTCGTTAAAGTTCCTCGGGTGCTTCCGGAGGGAGGCGGCCTCGCCGAGTGGCGGGCGCGTGATTCTCCGGTGGGTGTGTTGTTTGAGATCTCGATAGTGTGCTTGTTTTTTGTGCCATGGTTTGCCTGCTTTTTGGTGGGTGGGCTTGTTTTGTCTGGTGGTTT
>NZ_JONS01000078.1 GCF_000711965.1 Actinomyces israelii DSM 43320 | reverse complement strand
GCCCTTGACATGGGCAGTCTGCTTGACATTGGCGCTTGTGTCAAGCGTGCTTGGCGCTCCCTCCTCGTCGAGGTCGGTTCGGTTCCGCTGGCGCCGCACCCGGACCGGCAGGCTCGGCGGCGGCCGGTGCACCCGCCGGGTCCGGGAGCCTGACGGCGTCGTCCTTGTCCGCCGCGCAGCGCCGCTCTGCCGCGCGATCCGTCCGGGTGCTGGCTCGCGGCCGTGCGTTGGCTCGTGCGCTCCGTGCTAGCGGAAGCAAAGAAGGAGGGGACGGGCGATGCAGGGGCGGGCCCGGCGTCGGCCACAATGAGCGCGTGGATCCGACCGCGCCCGACCCTCTCGCCCGGCTGCTCGCCGACCCCCCGCCACTGCCCGCACGCGAGGCCCTCCCCCGGCTGCGCAGGCTGCTGGCGGACGAGCCGGGGCGCGGCGTCGTCGTGACCGCCCCGCCCGGCACCGGCAAGACCACCCTCGTCCCGCCCCTGGTCGCCCGGGTCCTCACCGCCCCCGACGACGGTCGGCGCGTCGTCGTCACCCAGCCCCGGCGCGTCGCCGCCCGCGCCGCCGCCCGGCGCCTGGCGGACCTGCTCGGCGAGCCGCTGGGCCGAACCGTCGGCTACGCGGTGCGCGGGGAGCGGCGGGCCGGCCCGCGCACGCGCATCGAGGTGGTCACCGCCGGTCTGCTGCTGCGCCGCCTGCAGGCGGACCCCGACCTGCCCGGGGTTGCCGCCGTCGTTCTGGACGAGGTGCACGAGCGCTCCCTGGAGTCCGACCTGCTCCTGGCGCTCCTCCTGGACGCCCGGGCGCTGCGCGAGGACCTCGTGATCCTGGCCATGTCCGCCACCGTCGACCTCGACCGCCTGCCCGCCATGCTCGCCGCCGCCGGCAGCCCGGCAGGTGCCGCCCCCGTCGTCTCGGTCGCCGGCGCGCTCCACCCGGTCGAGGAGGTGTGGGCGCCCCCGCCACCGCGCGCGCCCCGCCTGGGCCCGCGCGGCGTGCCCCGGGAGTTCCTGGCGCACGTCGCCGCCACCGTGCGGCGGGCCCTGGCCGAGCGCACCGGCGACGTGCTCGCCTTCCTGCCCGGCGCCAGGGAGGTCGACGACGTCGTGAGCCGCCTGCGCGCCTCGCTGCCGCCGGGCACCGACGTCCTGCCCCTGCACGGGCGGCTGAGCGCGAGCGCGCAGGACGCCGCCCTGGCGCCGTCGCCGCCGGGAGGGCGGCGCGTGGTGGTGGCCACGAACGTGGCCGAGTCCTCGTTGACCGTGCCGGGGGTGCGCGTCGTCGTCGATGCCGCGCTGGCCCGCCGGCCGCGCCTCGACGTCGCCCGCGGCATGTCGGGGCTGGTGACGGTCGGCGCCTCCCGCTCGGCGGGCGTCCAGCGCGCCGGCCGCGCGGGGCGCGAGGGCCCCGGCGCCGTCTACCGCTGCTGCTCGCCGGTGGACTGGGCGCGCGCGCCGCAGGCGCCCACGCCGGAGATCCTGTCCGCCGACCTGTCCCGCGCCGCCCTCGAGCTCGCGGTGTGGGGCGCACCGGGCGGGGCCGGCCTGGCCTGGATCGACCCGCCGCCCGCCCCGGCCATGGAGGCCGCCCACCGCACGCTCACGCGCCTGGGGCTGCTGGAGGGCGGCGCGGGGGCGGGCGGCGCCGGCAGCAGCGCTGGCGGCGCTGGCACAGACGACGGCGGAGCGGGCGGGCCCGCCGGGCCGGGCAAGACGGGCGGGCCAGAGGGACCTGGCGGGCCTGGCGGCGCGGCCCCGGCGCCGCTGTCGGCGACCGCGCTCGGGCGCGCCGTGGCCCGTATCCCGGCCGACGTCCGCCACGCGCGCGCCCTGCTGACCGCCGGCGGGATCGTGGGCGCCAAGCGGGCCGCCGAGGCGACCGCGCTGCTCAGCGCCGACCTGCGAGCCCCCGGAGGCGACCTGACCGCGCCGGCCGCGGGGGCGGTCGCCCTGGTGGCGGCGCTCGCCCGCCCCGAGTGGATCGCTCGCCGCCGCGGCCCGGCGCCCGCCGCCGGGGCCGACGCCTCCTACGCCAGCGTCGGCGGCACGGGCCTGCGCATCCCGCGCCGCTCCCCCCTGGGCTCGTCGCCGTGGCTGGCGGTGGCCGACGTCGACGCCGTCCCCGGCCGCGGCGACGCGACGGTGCGCTCCGCGGCGCCCATCGACGAGGAGCTCGCCCTGAGCGTCGGCGCGCCGTGGCTCGTCGAGGAGGAGCGGGTCGTGTGGGCCCGGGGGCGGCTGCGCACGGAGCGGCTGCGGCGCCTGGGCGCGATCACCCTGACGACGACGCCGGGCGGGTCGCCTCCGCCGGGCGCCGCCGCCGACGCCGTCGTGGCGGCGTGCCGGGCCGAGGGGCTCGGCGTGCTGCCGTGGGGCGGGGCGAGCGAGCTGCGGGCGCGCCTGGCCCTGCTCCACCGCGAGCTGGGCGAGCCGTGGCCCGCCATGGACGACGACGCGCTGCTGGAGCGGGCCGGGCTGTGGCTGGCGCCGGCCGTCGAGGCGCTCGCGGCCCGCGCCAGGCAGCTCGACCTGGACAGGCTCGACGTCGGCGCGGCGCTGCGGGCGCTGCTGCCGTGGCCGGAGGCGGCCGGGCTCGACGAGCTCGCGCCGGAGCGGATCGAGGTGCCGTCGGGCTCGCGGGTGCGGGTGTCCTACGTCGGCGAGCGGGGCGAGGCGCTCGGGCGGCCGGTGCTGGCGGTGCGCGTGCAGGAGTGCTTCGGCTGGGCGGACACGCCCCGGGTAGCGGGCGGCCGGGTACCGGTTCTGATTCATCTGCTGTCACCGGCCCGGCGGCCGGTCGCGGTGACCGACGACCTGCGCTCGTTCTGGGCCGGGCCCTACCGGCAGGTGCGCGCCGAGCTGCGGGGCAGGTACCCCCGGCACGCCTGGCCCGAGGACCCGTGGACGACGACGGCGACCCGCGGGACGAGGCGGCGCCGCTGAGGCCCGGCACCAGGGAAGGCCCGGCCCCGGACGCAAGTTACACTTATAACTACCCGACACAAACCGACCCCCTCCTTCATAGAAGAACTCGAGAAATCCAGATGCTCACCTTCCGACGACAACTCCAGAGCGCCGCGCTCAGACCGGAGCGCACCGCCCCCTCGCTGTGGCTGTCCTTCGAGCGCGTCCGCCACCGGATCATTGTGCGCACCGTCGCGGGCGGGGCCACCTATGTGGCCCACAAGATCGACGCCGCGAAGCCGCACGACACTCTCGGCACCATCGCCGGCAACGACTCGGTCGTCGTCGTGTGCGCCAGCCCGGAGGCCGCCGCCGATCTCACGGCCCGGCTGACCGGCATCCTCTCCCCCGTAGGGGGACCTTAGTCCTAAATCGTTCCACGTATTTTTATGCGCGCGTCAACAGATCCCGGTCGCTCGCGCCCCACATCCTGAAGAATTCCACGCGGAGGCGATGCATAGAGGAATGCTTATGCGCGAGGATTTCAATAAATTACCGTTTCACGGACAGAGACAATAGCCCTCGACCTGCCCTAGCCTTCTGACGTCAGACAAGCAGTTCCACAAAGGGGCGGGACATGGCGTCAGAATCGCCTATCGATTCTATTACCAAGGATCATCCAACACCTTCGTCACCCGCGAAGGTGTCCTTGGCCGTACTCATTGCGCTCGTCATCGGCTCGATGATCGGCGGAGGGATATTCGGCCTCCCAAAACAGATGGGTGCCGCGGCGGCGCCCGGGCCGCTCATTATCGGGTGGCTCATCACCGGGGCCGGAATGCTCATGCTGGCCAAGGTCTTCCAGAGCCTGGCCGTGCGGCGGCCCGATATTGACGCGGGCGTCTACGGCTACGCCAAGGAGGGCTTCGGCAACTACCTGGGCTTCTCCTCCGCCTGGGGCTACTGGGTCAGCGCCTGGATGGGCAACGTCGGGTACCTGGTCCTCCTCATGACGTCCATCGGCGTGTTCCTGCCCGGCTTCGGGGAGGGCACCACGCTTCTGGCCACAATCGTCTCCTCGGCGCTCCTGTGGCTGTACCACCTGCTCATTATGCGCGGCATCCGCGAGGCCGCCGTCGTCAACGTCGTCGTGACGATCGCCAAGGTCGTGCCCCTGATCGTCTTCATCATGATCGGGATCGTCGCCTTCAAGGTCGACACCTTCTCCGCCGACTTCTGGGGAGCCCAGAGCGACCTCGGCTCCACGCTCGACCAGATCAAGGCCATGATGCTGGTGACGGTCTGGGTGTTCATCGGCGTGGAGGGCGCCTCCGTCTTCTCCGAGCGCGCTCGTGAGCGCCGCGACGTCGGCCGCGCCACCATCACCGGCTTCGCCTCGGTGCTGGCCCTCCTCCTGCTCGTCAACCTCCTGAGCTACGGCATCGTGCCCCGCGAGGAGCTCGCAGCCCTGGAGGACCCCTCGCTGAGCGGCGTGCTGACCGCGGCGGTCGGCCCCTGGGGCGCCAAGTTCATCGCCGCCGGCCTGTCCATCTCCCTGATCGGCGCCCTGCTGTCCTGGTTCCTCATGTGCGCCGAGGTCCTGCGCGTGCCGGCGCTCGACAACACCATGCCACGCTGGTTCTCCAGGGAGAACAAGAACGGCACGCCGGTCGGCGCAATGTGGCTGACCACCTCAATGGTCCAGCTCGTGCTGATCTGGGCTCACTTCGCCGGATCGACCTACAACGCCCTCGTTACCCTGGCGGCCGCGCTCATCCTCATCCCCTACCTGTTCTCGGCCGCGTTCCACCTCATCAACTCCTTCCGCAACCGCAGGAAGGCCGGGACCGGAGACATCGTCATCGGCGTGCTCGGAACCCTCTACGCCATCTGGCTCCTGTACGCGGCCGGACTGGCCTACCTCCTGTTCGTGGGCCTGTTCTACCTGCTGGGAACCCCCTTCTACGTCGTCGCCAGAAAGCAGGCGAAGGAGAAGGTCTTCACCACTATCGACTGGATCGTCGTCGCCGTCTTCTCCCTGACCTCGCTATACGCGATCTACGGGTTGTGCATGGGATATTTCACTGAAATGCTTACGAACTGAGCCCAAGCAACTGCACGACCACCCACCGACGGCCGGATAAGGACCGGCCGACTCAAGAAAGGACACCGACACCATGAGCACATCACCCAACGGAGTCTGGTCCGAGGCCGGGAGGCTGCGAACCGTCATGGTCTGCGCACCCGGACGGGCACACTCCTTCCTCACGCCCTCGAACTGCCACGAGCTCCTCTTCGACGACGTCCTCGACGTGGAGCGGGCCCGCGCGGACCACGCGGACTTCGTCTCCCTCATGCGAGAGCGCGGCATCAAGGTGCTGGAGTTCGAGTCCCTGCTCGCCGACGTCCTCGACGTGCCCGAGCACCGCGCCTGGATCCTCGACCGCCGCGTCAACAGGGACACCATGGGCGTGGGCGTGGCCGAGGGCCTGCACGGCTGGATGGACGAGATGCCCAGCAAGGAGCTGTGCTCCTACCTCATCGGCGGGCTGTCCTCCGACGAGGTCGCCGAGGACATCCTCGGCACCGGCATCGCGCCCTACCACGTGGGCATCGACGAGCCCGAGATGCTCATCGCCCCCCTGCCCAACTCGATCTTCACCCGCGACTCCTCCGCCTGGCTCTACCAGGGCCTGTCGCTGAGCTCGATGTTCTGGGCGGCCCGCAAGCGCGAGACCATGCTCGTCAAGGCAGTCTACAAGTTCCACCCGACCTTCGCCTCCAGGGAGTTCCCCATCTGGTTCGACGCCGCCGAGGGCGACCAGGGCCACTCCTTCATCGAGGGCGGCGACATCATGCCGGTCGGCAACGGCGTCGTCCTGGTCGGCATGGGCGAGCGCTCGACCTACCAGGCCGTCAGCCGCCTGGCCCGCGGGCTGTTCGAGCAGGGCGGGGCCGAGCGCGTGATCGCCGCCCGCATGCCGCGAGACCGCTCCACCATGCACCTCGACACCATCTTCACGTTCTGCTCCGAGGACGTCGTCAACATCTACGAGCCGGTGGTCGCCGGCCTCACCTCATTCTCCCTCGAGCCCTCGAGCACGGAGCCGGGAGGCATCAGGGTCACGCACGAGGCGGGCTCCTTCCTCGACGTCGTCGGCCAGGCGCTGGGCACCAGGCTGCACCCGGTGTCCTCCCCGGCCGGCCGCCTGGGCGCCGCCCGCGAGCAGTGGGACGACGGCAACAACGTCGTGGCCCTCGAGCCCGGCGTCGTCGTCGCCTACGACCGGAACTACGGCATCAACTCAGCCCTGCGCAAGGCGGGCATCGAGGTGCTCGAGATCTCCGCGGCCGAGCTCGGCCGCGGGCGCGGCGGCGGCCACTGCATGACGTGCCCCATCGACCGCGACGCGGTGGGCTACTGACACCCGGCTGCGCACAGCCGATTAGCGCATCCACCATATTCTGTCTATATTATTCCAACCATCTATCTATCTCATCCACCATCGAGTCAGGTTCAGGAGTTGTTGTGGGTCATTTGTTGTCTGGTCGTCATTTTCTGAGGGAGCTGGACTTCTCTGCTGAGGAGTGGGGGTCGTTGCTGGATCTGGCTGGGGAGCTGAAGGCGGCGAAGCGGTCTGGTTGTGAGGTGCGGCGTCTGGTGGGGCGGAATATCGCTCTGGTCTTTGAGAAGACCTCGACGCGGACGCGGTGCTCGTTCGAGGTGGCGGCCTATGACCAGGGGGCGCGGGTGACGTACCTGGACCCGTCGGGCTCCCAGCTGGGGCACAAGGAGTCGGTGGCGGACACGGCGCGGGTGCTGGGCCGGTTCTATGACGGGATCGAGTTCCGGGGCAGCCGGCAGGAGCACGTCGAGACGCTGGCGGAGCTGTCGGGGGTGCCGGTGTGGAACGGTCTGACCGACCAGTGGCACCCCACGCAGATGCTGGCCGACCAGCTGACGATGCTGGAGCACTCGGGGGGCCGGCCGCTGGGGGAGGTGTCCCTGGCCTACCTGGGGGACGCTCGTAACAACGTGGCCCACTCCCTGCTGGTGTCGGGGGCGCTGATGGGCATGGACGTGCGCATGGTCTGCCCGGGCGAGCTGCGGCCCGAGGCGGGTGTGGTGGCGGCGGCCGAGGGCCTGGCCGCGGGCAGCGGCGGCCGGGTCACGGTCACCGAGGACCCGGCCGCGGGCGTGGAGGGGGTGGACTTCCTGTACACCGACGTGTGGGTCTCCATGGGCGAGCCCAAGGAGGTGTGGGACTCCCGGATCGGCCTGCTGCGCCCCTACCAGGTCAACGCGGCCCTGGTCCGGGCCACCGGCAACCCCGGCGTGAGGTTCCTGCACTGCCTGCCGGCCTTCCACGACCGGGGCACCGC
>NZ_JONS01000077.1 GCF_000711965.1 Actinomyces israelii DSM 43320 | reverse complement strand
CGCGCCTCGGCGTCCAGGCCGGCGGCCCACTGCCCGATGGCCAGCAGGCTGCGCGCTCCGGACAGCACGGCCCCCACCGCCACGGCCAGGATCACCTCCAGCCGGTGCCTCATTCCCCGGGCGCACCTGGGATCGGGCACGGTGGACAAGACCTGCATCAGGCTCGGCTGGCGCCCAGCAATGTTGATAGGGGAAGATGGCATAGCGGCGCGGCTCCTGACGACGAAAGGGTGCGTAGGACACACCCATCGTCACCCCAGGAACCGCGCCGCACCCCCACCAACACACCCACGACTACGCCGACCCCCTGGGTCCTCGGGGTCGCCCTCAACCAGGCCCCATCATCGGCCGTCGACCGTCTGCGCTACGGTGAAACGGTGTACGGGTACACCACCGACAGCCATGTGCAGCCCTCGGAGCCCGCCGCTCCCGCTGCGGCGCCCCCGGGTGCGGCGCCCGGGGGCGCCGCACCTCCGCCGCGGCACGCGAACCGGGCCCTCGGCCTTGGCCCCACCAAGCACGCCGACAATGCCGAGCATGCCGGAGGGGCCGCGTCAACGGCGGAGTTCGTCGCCATGCTGACGCGGCGCAGGCCCGGCGCCAGCAGGTGGGCGTCGACGGATGCGCGAACCTGGCGCTCCCGCGTCGGCACTGTCGGCACGACGCCCCCGACCATCACCACCAAGGCGTGATGGCAAGATGACGCAACCGCCACCGTGGCTCAGGACCGCCGCACGGAACCGGGCGTCGCGGGCGAGGTCATCGCGACCGCCGCGCGTCCTCTTCGTCTGCACGGGCAATATCTGCCGGTCCGCATTCGCAGCGTCCTGCTTCAGGGCCAACCCGATGACGAAGGGCCTGGACGTCGTCTCGGCGGGCATCATGGCCGTGGTCGGGCACGGGCTCGATGACACCTTCGCCAGGATCGCGGAGGGACTCGGAGCCGATTCCCACGAGCACCGCGCCCGACAGCTCACCGGGAGGATCCTCGATGAGGCCGACATTCTCCTGGTCTTCGGCCCGGAGCACCGCGAGTGGATCCTCGCCGGTCACCCCGAGAGCTCCGAGCGGGTCCTCGCGCTCGGGCAGGCCGGAGCGGTCCTGTCCCTCCTGCCTCATGGCGTCACCATCCCGTGGTGGTCCTTGGCCGAGACCGTCCTGGCGCGCCGCCCGGTTCCGCGGCCGGAGGACTGGATCGACGATCCTTATGGACGCGGCGAGCATGCCGCTCGGATCACCGCGCAGGCGATCACCGACAACCTGGGCCTGCTCGCCGACCGGGTCTCCTGGGACGGGCGCGCAGAGCCCTCCGGGCTCTCCAGCCCGCCCCGATAAGGCTCCCCCGCGCCCCTTCCCTCCCGCACTGACGATACTGCGACTGTACTGCACGATAAAAACAACACCACATGACCCGGCAGAATCTCGACTACAGGGCTCTCGCGAAGCCCGAATCCGCTCTCGCAACCGAGTCTTTCCAGCGCGCCCTGCGAATAGGCGACCTTGTTATCATCTCGCTGGTCATAGTCTTCTCCCACCTGGTGCGCTTCGGCGCAGGGGACGCCGCCATCGCCACAATTCGTCACGGCGGCCCCACGGCGAGCTATGTCCTGCTGGGCGTCGCCATCATCCTCACCTGGTGGCTGCTCCTGGCGGCCCTGAAGTCATACAGGGAGCACCTTCTCGGATACGGCTCCGACGAGTACCACCGGGTCTTCCAGGCCACAATCACCGAGTTCGGCGGCCTCGCGCTGCTCTCCTATCTCGCCGGAGTCGAGCTGTCGCGCGGCTACTTCCTGGTGGCCCTGCCCACTGGAGTCATGTCTCTTCAGCTCTGGCGCTGGCTGGCGCGCCGGCGCCTGGTCAAGGCGAGGAAGAGTGGGGCGTTCACTCACCCCACGTTCATTGTGGGCTCCTCGGAATCGGTGCCGGCCGTCATTGCGGAGATCGGCCGACGCCCCGAGCTCGGACTGGCGGTCGTGGGCGTCTTCCTGTCCGATGCAGATGCCGTCGGCCCTGAGACCGGGCTGTCCTCCCTCCTGATCGGCGACACCGCCTGTCTGCCCCGGAGAGTCAGCGGAGCCGAGGGCATCACGCTCATCATCGCTCGGGAATCCGGGTTGAACCCCTCCCGCATCCGGCGGATCAGCTGGATGCTGGGGCCGACCAGCAGGCTCGTGATGGTCCCGTCCATGCTCGACGTAGCCGGGCCGCGTCTTCACCTGCGCCCGGTCGACGGAATCTCGCTGATTGAGATCCAGGTTCCCCGTCTGGACGGGGTCGGCCTCCTGGCGAAGCGGCTGTTCGATATTCTCGTGTCCACGACGCTCATTGCCGCGCTCGCACCGCTGTGGATCGTGATCCCGGCGCTCATCCGGGTCGGGGACCACGGTCCGGCGCTCTTCCGGCAGACGCGCGTGGGGCTCAGGGGACGCGAGTTCCGCATATGGAAGTTCCGCACCATGCGTGTCAACGCCGACGCCGAGCTCACTGCTCTGCTGGCCCGGCAGGGCACGGCGGACAGGCCGCTGTTCAAGATCGACAACGACCCGCGGATCACCCGGATCGGGCGGTTCCTGAGGCGCGCCTCCCTTGACGAGCTTCCACAGCTGTTCAATGTTCTCCAGGGGACGATGAGCCTGGTCGGCCCCAGGCCGCAGGTTCCCGCCGAGGTGGAGCTCTACGACGACGTCGCGTCCCGCCGCCTTCTGACCAAGCCGGGGATCACCGGTCTGTGGCAGGTCAACGGGCGGTCCTCGCTGCCCTGGGAGGAGGCGCTCCGTTTCGACCTGTTCTACGTGGAGAACTGGTCGTTGTCCATGGACATCCGGATCCTGTTCAAGACGCTGCGGGTGGTTATCACCCAAGACGGTTCGGCCTGAGCCCCCCCGCAGGGCCGAATTGCGGACTCGCTCGCCTCACTGACGCGACACCTGCGAGCGAATATACGACAGGGCGCGACGGCGCTCATGCGCGAGGCGCTCGCGATCATAGGAGAGCGCTCCCCAGCGAAGCGCAATATCGTCAACGCGGTCGATCGAGCCGACAAGGTTGCGGTCCGTTCCCAGAAGATGCAGGGTCGACACAATAAGTCCACTGCAGCGAGGCGGCGGGACAGCGGCGAACTGCGTCTCAAATATGTGCGAGAGAGCAACTACGTAAAATGAGTCGGTGACCACGAACGAGGCGTTCTTTATCAGGCTGAGGAAGTCCTCTACAGAAGGAGCCACATAATGCTTCGCAGTGAACATGCGCATGGTCGACCAGTAGTCGATCCTCACCACAGGCAGTCCGGTCCTCCTCGCCATGCGGGTGGCCGCACTCACGAGCAGCGGGTTGCGAGTGAGCTGGTGGACGGCGATGTACGGCCGCTCCACAATGGGCGCAGACGCGATCCTGCGCCAGTAGCCGGCGGGAGCGGCGAGCGTGGGATCCACGTGCTGCTCGACCTGAAGGCCGAGCGACATGAGGTAGTCATACGCCCTGGCCTCTCTGACGGACAGGCCGCTGAAGCGAGACAGCGCCCTTCGCGCGCGACGCTCCTCGCTCTTCGGAAGCACAGGCGTTCCAGTGGACGAGGCGAAGGAGAATCGGCGGGCCTCCTGCGGCAGGAACGACAGGTAGAACGGGCGGTTGTCTCGGTTGCGTTCAATGTTCCACACCTGACCCGCCCCCACGCAGCACACGTCATAGTCGTCAGCCGGAAAGCGACGGAGGTCATCGAATGAGCAGTAGCGCTCGGGCGTCAGGTGAAGTCTTCTCTTGAGAAAGTCGCGGAACACCGACGACCGCCGCCGCGCATCGCGCCCTCGAAGCACGGCGTGCGCCCGAGTCGCCAGAGGAATGTGGGCGTATCGACTTCCGGAGAAATAGCTCGCGGCGCCGTCCCCCGCCCCTTCACGACGGAAGTCGACGACGGAGCACCGCGCCCCGGCCTTCTCAATGAGGCCCTGGGTCGCGAGCGCCTGCAGCGCCGTGCCGTAGTCCCCGACACTGTGCAGCGTCATCAGAGCCACACGAGGAGTCCTCCTCGCGCTCCCAGGTCGCCCCAGATCATTGTCAGTCATTTGTCGTTCCTTGTAGGGCGCCGGCTCGGGGCCAGACGCATTCGCGTAAGGGACTCCGCGTCAGTTCACCGTGGCCGGCAACAGCTCGACGGCACCGGGATGGGACTCCATGTACTCCTCGACGGCGTCAGTCGCGAAGGCCTCAAAGAGCAGGGCGTCCGCATCTGGATCGAGGTTGACAATGGATTGTCCGTCATGGGACATGTCGGTCCCTGCAGTCGGCACGGTCATGAACTTGATGTCCCTGGACCGCACGCCCCGCACCCCCAGCGCGAGATTCTGCATCTCATCAATGGTAAAGCCCTCGTCGACCGCCATGGTGCTGGTGACCGCGTGAAGGAAGGAGTACAGCTTCGTCGGGTCGGATAGGGTGTCGCCGTTGAAGACCTGGAACACGATCGCCCGCATCCACGCCTGCTGCCGGTTGATCCTGTCGAAGTCGCCGCCCGGCAGCGTCTTGCGCTCGCGCGTGTAGGCGAGGGCCTGCTCGCCGTTGAGCATCTGGGCACCCGCACTGAACTCGGTTCCTGCCAGGGTCTGCGGGTTCTTCAGATTAATGGTCACGCCCCCGATCTCATCGGTCAGGGTCTTGAAGGACTCGAAGTCGGCCACGATGAAGTGATTGATGCGGATTCCGGTGAGCTGTTCGACGGTCTGAATCGTCAAAGCCGGTCCGCCGTAGGAGTACGCCGCGTTGATCTTGGCCGGCCCATGGCCGGGGATGTCGACCCAGGAGTCGCGCGGAATGGACATGACCGACACCTTCTGCCGGTCCCCGCTGACCTGCACGATCATGATCGCATCGGTGCGCTGAGCGCCGACCTGCCACTGAGAGGGGTCGCCCGCGCTGATGCGCGAGTCCGAGCCGAGCACCAGGAAGTTCGTTGCGGGCTCCTGTCCCTTCTCGACCGCCTGCTGCGGGGCGCGCGTCGGCAGGCCCGCGAACGGGTCGGCGAAGGTTTCCACGCTGCTGCCCAGCGTGTGCCTGACCCACAGGCCGACGGCCACAGTCCCCAGAACCAGGAGCAGCACCAGGCCCAGCACCGAGAGCAGCCCGATCTTCCAGAGGCGTCTGGACCGGCGCGTAGGGGCGTCGTCCCCAGCACCCGACATGGGGGGATCGTCGGGTTCCAGGGGCGTCGTGGCCGATGGGGAGGGATGACGCAGGGCGGTGTCAGTCATGGCGCTATGCAACCACCTGCTCGCGCGGCTCTAGAATCAGCCTCGCGTGCCGACACACATCAATCAGGTTACGTATTGCCCCTGCGCCGGCAGGGCCCTGCTCAGGCGAGCCTGTACATCCAGCCGTACGGGTCCTCGTAGGCTCCGTACTGGATGCCGGTGAGGCGGTCGTGGATCTCGCTGGTGACCTCGCTGCCCTCAATGGTCACCTCGAAGCCCTCCCCCTTGAGACGCCCTAGAGGCACGACGACGGCGGCCGTCCCGCAGGCGAACACCTCGCGGACCTTCCCGGACTCGATGTCCTCCAGCAGGCCCTCCAGGGCGATGGTGTCCTCCACGACCCGGCGACCGGCGTCGGTGAGCAGTCGGATGATCGCCGAACGGGTGCTGCCCTCCAGGATCGTGCCGGTCAGGTGGGGGGTGCGCACCGTCCCGTCGTCGTCAACGACCATGATGTTCATGCCGCCGAGCTCTTCGAGATTGCGCTCGGTGACGTCGTCGAGGAAGCAGACCTGGTCGCAGCCCTTGGCCGCGGCCTCCTCCTGAGGCAGCAGCGAGGAGGCGTAGTTGCCGCCGGTCTTGGCGAAGCCGGTGCCGCCGCGCCCGGCGCGGTGGTGGTTCTGGGTGACCCAGATGCTGATGGGCTTCAGGCCTCCGGTGAAGTAGGCGCCCGAGGGCGAGGCGATGACGTAGTAGTCCACGACGTCCGCGGCGCGCACCCCCAGGAATGCCGCGGAGGCGAAGGCGAAGGGACGCAGGTAGAGGGACTCGCCCCGACCGGCGGGGACCCACTGGACGTCGGCGCGCACCAGGTCCACCAGGGAGGCGACGAAGTCCTCCTCGGGCAGCTCGGGCAGCGCCAGGCGGCGGGCGGAGACATTGAGCCGGGCCGCGTTGTAGCGGGGTCGGAAGGTCCAGATGCTGCCGTCGGCGTGCCGGTAGGCCTTGATTCCCTCGAAGATCTCCTGCCCGTAGTGCAGGACGGCGGCGGCGGGGGACAGCGTGAGGTCCCTGTAGGCCGTGACCGCGTGGCCGGCCCAGCCCACGCCGCGCGTCCAGCGGGCGTGCGCCATGTGGTCGGAGAACACGCTCCCGAAGTGGAGGTCGGTCAGGGCCTGCGCGCGCTGCGCGTCACTGGCGGCGTCGGGGTTGGGGGTCAGGGGGAAGCGGCCGGCGAGCTCGTCGGCGGGGGGGACGGCGACGGCGGCGGCACGGGCCAGAGGCGTCTCGAGGGAGCTGGGCGTGGGAGCGGCGGCCGCGGTCTCAGACATGGCCGCAGCCTACAGCCGCGCTCACGGCGGTAAGCGGCTTTTCTCGCATACTGACCGGCTCCCGACGGTAGGCTGCTTGTTATGCGCCCCATCACCCCAAGGGCGTTCGCAACAGCCGTTCGTCGCGCACTGGCGCTGGTTGCCGCGGCCGCCGTAGCAACCTGCGGGGTATCCTGCCGAACGGATCCGGACGCCCGTTCCTCGCCCGTCTCGACGGCGGCCGGCGACGCCGCGGCAGCACCCTCCGTGCCGGCGCTCGCCTCGGCCGTCGCCGTCTCCTTCCCCGAGCTCGACGGCTACGCCGCCTCCGCATCCCCCTCCCCCGCCGGCGGGAGCACCGTGGCCGAGCGCTCCTGGTCCTCGCCGGCAACTGGGTGCTCCGTACGCGCGGAGGTCGCCTCCGGCCTGCAGCCGGTCGTCCCTGACGGCGACGACCAGTCCTTGTCCGAGGCGCGGGCGGACGGTCTGGGTACGGGGTACCAGTCGTACGCCGGTACCGGCCGGGCTCGGCTCACCGGCCTGAACGGCGGTGAGCCCTATGCCGGGATCGTCAGTTCCTTCACCGCGAAGGTGGACGGCTCGGACGCCGCCGGGAAGTCCTTCGTTCGAGTCTGGTCGGCCGACGACGTGGCGCTGTCGGCGGTCGAGGTCTGTCCGCAGGGCGCCTTCGACGACGACGCCTGGAACGCACTGACCCGAGGAATCAGCTTGACCGGGCTGTCGGGACCTTCTCGCTGGCCCGGCGGAGAGCCGACGACGCCACCGGATCACCGTCCCGGGGCGTCGCCCGCGCCTGAGGACCCGCCGCCCCTCGACCGGACCCGGCCGCCGGGTCCCGGCGCGGACCGTGGGCCGGGCAACGAGCGCAAGCCCACGGTGGAGCCCAGCAGGGCGGCCTTCTGAGCGAGTCAGGCAGCTGCTGGCCCGTCTCTTTCTTGGTCCTGGTCCACCGGTGCCCGCCAGCGGGTTGGTGGTGTGGGTGTGTTTTAGAAGGGTGGGATGGTGTCGAGTAGTGGGGTCAGGCCGAGGGTGTGGAGGGCGGGGTGGTAGGGGGTGGTCTCGTAGTCGCCGGGGTTCT
>NZ_JONS01000076.1 GCF_000711965.1 Actinomyces israelii DSM 43320 | reverse complement strand
AGGTGCTCCGCAGACGCCAACCAGGAATCCCGCAGCAGTTGCCCCAGAATGCCATTTTGTTTAATTCCGGCCATACTTATGATCCTGAGGGCCGCCGGTGTCGACTGGCTCCAGTACCAAAGACAGGTCATCGTCGCAGGTCTTTGGTTGATGCCGGCTGTCGTCGTCCTGCTCACTGTCCTCAGCAAGGAGAAGCCGCCCCGGTCGGCGGGCGCCTCGGAAGTGTGGGCTATACCGGGGACGGGTATTATGTCAGAGGATACACGGTGGCGGGCCCGTCGAACAACGGTACCTCCGGTACCGCCTCGGCCAGCGGATTCGGGGCGTCGAGCACCTACCGGATCACGAAGGACTTCTTCGGCGACGGCACAACCACCCGCAAGGATTGAGCCGTCGCGCCGTTTCGGCCCGCCCGGTCGGCACGGCGCCCCGCCCTCTCTGCTCGACGACGGTTGAGGCCCGGGCTGTGGGGCTGTGCGTCTCAGCCGGCTGCCGCCCAGGCGCGCAGGCGCTGCATGGCCTCGTGAGCGGGCGAGCCGGTGGGCGGCGTGATGACGACGACCTGCGCGCCGTCGTCCTCAGCGAGCATGCGGAAGGGGACCGTGACATCTCCGATGAGGGAGTGGAAGATCCGCTCCTCGCCCTGGGAGGAGCGCGGCGGCAGGTCCTGATCGATCCACAGCCGGCAGAACAGGCGGCTGCGGGCGCTCAGCGTACCGACGACGCCAATGAGATCGGGATCGTCCGGGTAGTCCTGAAGCGCCCCTCGCAGGTCCGCCACCGCGCGCGTGATCACATCGCCCCAGTCGGGCCAGAAGCTCTGGGCCGCCTCCTGGTCGAAGAAGGCGAACTCGAGCAGGTTCACCGTCTTCTTCTGGGTGCCCGCCCACTCCAGCACGGGCGCGTACAGAAGACGAGCCGGCCTGTTGACGGCCACCAGGTCGAGCGACCGGCTGCGCAGGTAGGCCGGCATGTCGAAGGAGTCCAGGAGCTGCCGGGTCGGTGCCGACACCGCGCCGCCGTGCCCCGCCATCCGTCCGGCCCCGGAGGGGCTCGCCTGCTGGACGGGCGGTGCGACAACGGCCTGCTGGTCCGTCGCAGCACCGGCGTCGGGATACGCCGCACTGAGCAGAAGGTTGAGGCGCTGGCGATCGGCCGGACTCAGTGCGAGCACATCACTGAGAAGATCCTGCAGCGACGGCTCCGGCCCCGAGGGCAGCAGGCCCTTCTCAAGGTCCGTGTAGTAGTCGGTGGCGACGCCGAGCAGCCGAGCGATCTCATCGCGGCGGAGCCCGGGCACACGGCGCGGCAGGCCCTTGGTGGGCAGGCCCGCCATGGCTGGGGTGACCACTGCGCGATGCTCAGCGAGGAACATGCGCAGATCCGCTTTTTGAGACTTGAGTCCTCGACGCATATCTACAGAGTAAGAGATGAGCGGGGCTCCCGTTACCCTTTCATGATATTTCGCTCAATCTTGGCGGTTAGCAGTCGGTTAATTTAGAACGGTGCCGACCGGCCCCGGATGAGTCTAGCCTTCACCCATGAACCAGACCGAAATCGCCCCCGCCGCTGAGTCCGCGCCCCTGAGCGTGGCCGACGTCGTCTCCATGCTGCGCGCCGCCGCTCCGCCCGAGCTCGCCGAGCCCTGGGACTCCAACCAGCTCATTTGCGGCGACCCGGCCGAACCCGTCGCCTCCGTCCTTCTGGCCGTCGACCCGGTCGCCGTCGTCGTCGATGAGGCCATTGAGCGCGGTGTCGATATGGTGATCACCCACCACCCTCTTTACCTGCGCGGTACTGACCAGGTTTCCGCCGCCGACCCCAAGGGCCGCTGCGTGCACCGGCTCATTCGCAACGGTATCGCCCTGGCCAACGCCCACACGAGCCTCGACGCCGCCCACGGGGGCGTCGCCGCCGCCCTCGCCGCCGCCGTCGGCCTGCTCGACACGACGCCGCTGGAGCCCAACCCGCTTGACCCGACCCAGGGCATCGGGCGCGTCGGCAGCCTCCAGGTCCCCGTCCGACTGCGCGACCTGGCTGACGCCGTCGCCGACGCGCTTCCCGACTCCGCACCCGGCCTGCTCGTCGGCGGGGACCTCGACGCGACCGTGGAGACCGTCGCCGTGTCCGGCGGCGCCGGAGACTCCCTGCTCGGCGCCGCGCGCGACGCCGGCGCCGACGCCTTCCTCACCGCCGACCTGCGCCACCACCCGGCGTCGGAGCACCTGGAGGCCGGACGCCCCTACCTGCTGTGCGGCACCCACTGGGCCACCGAGTGGGTCGGTCTGCCGCCGCTCGCGGCCCGTCTGGAGCGGGCCGGCGCAGCGGGGGGACGTAGACTCACCACATACGTGTCCGAGGTCGTCACCGACCCGTGGGCCCTGCGTCTGAGCACGGGATCTCAGGCGCGCGCCCGGACCGCGCAGAACTCGATACCCAGCCAGTGAAGGACCACAGCAGTGACGAGTGCCCCTCTTCGCCAGCAGCGTCGTCTCATCGACCTGCAGAGTCTTGACTCCCGCCTCGCCCGCCTCACCCATGAGCGGGCCCATCTGCCTGTCCTGAGCCGAATCGAGGCCACCGTCAGGCGGCTGCGGGACAACCGGCGCGATGCCGCCGTCGCCGCCGGGGCCCTGGCCGACGCCAAGGCAGATGTCGCCCGCGCCGAGGGCGAGGTAGGACAGGTGGTGCGCCGAGCCGCGATTCTGCGGGAGCGGCTCTCCTCGGGAGCCGCAGCCGCCCGCGACCTCGGCGCCATCCAGGGCGAGATCGACCAGCTCGGCCGACGCCAGAGCATCCTGGAGGACACCCAGATCGCGGCCATGGAGGCCCAGGAGGCCGCCCAGGCGGAAGCCGACCGCCTCGCCGCCCAGGAGCAGGAGATCCGCGCCGCCGGCCGTGAGCTCACCTCCACCCGCGACGCCGAGTTCGTCCGTCTCGACGGCGAGATCAAGCAGGTCCGTGAGCGGCGGGCCGACCTGGCCGGCACAATCGACGCCGCTCTGCTGGCCGAGTACGAGGCCGCCCGGGAGGCGACCGGCGGCATCGGTGCGATCGCCCTGTACGGCCGGCGGGTCGAGGGCGCCGTCGAGATCGGCCCCGCCGAGCACGCCCGGATCGCTGCCGCACCGCAGGACGCCGTCATCCACGCCGAGGCTAACGACGTCATTCTCGTGCGCATGGAGGAGTGACCCGCGCGCTGTGGGGCGGGCCCGGTCGGCGGGCGAGCCGGCCGGGGAGGGGATAGAGTGCGTCCTGCGGACGAGCCGACCGGGCGGCCGCGGTGCCGCGGGGCCACCCGCGGATCGAGGAACGTCCGGGCTCCACAGAGCAGGGCGGTGGCTAACAGCCACCCGGGGTGACCCGCGGGACAGTGCCACAGAGAACAGACCGCCTGCCGGGTGACCGGCCGGTAAGGGTGAAACGGTGGGGTAAGAGCCCACCAGCGCCGCAGGCGACTGCGGCGGCTGGGTAAACCCCGCTCGGAGCAAGACCGCACAGCAGGCGCCCGAGGGCTGCTCGCCCGAGCCTGCGGGTAGGTCGCGTGAGCCCGCCGGCAACGGCGGGCCAAGATAGATGGTCGCCACCGCCACACCGGCAACGGTCGGCGGCAACAGAACCCGGCGTACAGGTCGGCTCGTCCGCCCCTGCGCGCCAGGGCCGCTCTCGTGAGGGTGCCCACCAGGTGGGCCTGGTGGGCACCCTCATGCGAGGCGGAGGATCACTCGGTCAGCCGATCCGCCGACTGACGGGTCAGTTCTCGTTCCTCACCTTGATGTACTGGTCGTCGTAGTTGGACAGGCCCGAGACGGTCCATACGCCTTCCTTCGACTGGGCCTCCTCCCTGGTTACCAGGAAGGTGGCGTAGCCTGTTGCGCTGCCGCCGTCATGGGGCATGTTCTGCTCGCGGTACTCGTCATCGGCGATTGAGAGCACAGCATCGGTCGTGTTGCCGTTCCGGACGTAGCTGATGTGCACGTCGAAGTCGCCGAGCTGTCCCGAGCCGTGGTAGGTCACGGTCACCGGCACACGGATGTAAACCTTGTCACTCGGCGGTTCCGTCCACAGGACCTTCGCGGTGACGCTCCTGAACTGCTGGGTGGCGTCCCAGTTGACGACCCCGAAGGTGACGTCGACCGACGCATCCGAGCCGTTGGTGTAGGTGCTGCCCGCCTGGACGGTCACGGTCTGACTGGGCGGGTACGGATTCTTCTCCGATGTTCCGACGGCGCCGGCGTCCGGTGTGGCGGACGTCGTGGTGCCACCGCCGCCATTGTTGTCGCTGTCGCTGTCGTTGCCGTTGCGCAGGATCGCGTAGAGACCGCCTCCGACCAGCGCGATCACAAGCAGGCCGATAATGAGCCAGAACCACCACTGCTGGATGATGGACTTGGAGCCGCCCTGAGCGGCGACATTAACGGGCTGCCAGCCCGGTCCCTGCGGCAGCCCGCCGGGAGCCCCCTGGACGGGACCGCCCGGGGCGGGCATTCCCTGGTTGTGGTAGGGCGTCGGCGCCTGGGCGTAGTTCATGCCGGGGGCGTACGGGGACGCGCCCGGACCCGAGCCGACGACAGGGGCCGGTCCCGAGCCGACGACGGGACCCGAGGCGGCGTAGTCGCCCGACGGCGCGGAAGCCGACTGCCCGGTCGGGTCCGCCACCGGCGACGACGAGCTGGAGGGGACCGCCTGCGTCGGGGCCCATGCGGCGTCTGCCTCTGACGACGTCTGGGGGCCGGAGCCGCCGCCGGGCACGGAGTCCTCGACCCACAACTGCCATCCCTCCGGGGCCGGGCCCCAGGCGGGGTCGGGCTGCCACCCCGCGGGAGGGTTGAATCCCTCCGGGGGCGCAGGCCAGTTCGGCGGCGGGTTGAATCGAAGTGCCATAAGGAACCTCCGGGACGGTCGGATGATGGGGCGTCGGTGCGACGTGTGTCGTCCTGAGGACGAATGTACACGGCGCGAGCCTTGTCGTTCTCCCGGAGGCGCACAGGGCGCCGGGAAGCTCTGCCCCTCGGCAGGCGGACGAGGCGGCCCGGGGCGCCGGGCGCATCGGGGAATCTGAGGAGGGAGGCTATGGCAGGGTGAGCACCTCCGCACCGTTCTCCGTCACCACGAGAGTGTGCTCGAACTGGGCGGTGCGGGAGCGGTCCTTCGTCACCACTGTCCAGCCGTCATCCCACTGCGTCCACTCCTCGGTGCCCAGGGTGAGCATGGGCTCGATGGTGAAGACCATGCCGACCTCCATGACGTCGGCATACAGGGGGGCGGCGTCGTAGTGGGGGATGATGAGGCCGGAGTGGAACGCCTCTCCCACTCCGTGGCCGGTGTAGTCCCGTACGACGCCGTAGTCGAAGCGCTTGGCATACTTCTCAATGACGCGTCCGATGACATTGACCTCGCGTCCGGGCCGCACGGCCCTGATACCGCGCTCCATGGCGGTGCGCGTGCGCTCGATGAGCGCGGCCGTCTCCGGATCGACCCGGCCGACCGGGAAGGTCGCGTTCGTGTCGCCGTGAACGCCGTCGAGGTAGGCGGTCACGTCCAGGTTGATCAGGTCGCCCTCCTTCAGGAGGGTCGAGTCCGGGATGCCGTGGCAGATGACCTCATTGACCGAGGTGCAGATCGACTTGGGGAAGCCCATGTACCCCAGGCAGGAGGGGTAGGCGCCGTGGTCGCACATGTACTCGTGGGCGATCCGGTCGAGCTCGTCGGTGGTGACCCCGGGGGCGATGGCCGCCGCGGCCTCGGCCAGGGCGCGAGCCGCGACGCGCCCTGCGCGGCGGATCCGCTCGACCGTCTCCGTGTCCTTGATGTCGGAGGCGGTCACATGCTCGGGGCCGTCGTGGAACATGTACTCGGGACGGGGGATCGAGCCGGGCACGTGCCGGTCGGGGCTGAGCCTGCCCTTCGTGAGGGTGCCGCGAGGGGCCCTGTCCGCCAGGGAGGAGGTCGAGTGAGTCATGGGCCCAGCATAGGAGCGGTCTTCGACGGGCGGCTCACCGATCGGCTCTGCCATACGATGAGCACATGGCGAAGATCCACTTCGTGCGGCACGGTCGCACCATCCTCAACGAGCAGCGTCGCACGCAGGGCGCCGCCGACTCCCCGCTCACCGCCGAGGGCCGCCGAGGCACCGAGGTCTGCAGGGACTTCCTGGCGGAGGCGCCGCTGACCCGCGCCTACCTCAGTCCCCAGGGCCGTGTCCAGGAGACCGCCGGCATCCTCCTGGCGCCCCACCCCGACATCGTCCCCGTCAACCTCGTCGGGTTGCGCGAGTACAACTACGGCATCTACGACGGCGGTCCCGACGAGGAGATGCTCGCCGCCCTGCCGACCGCCGGATTCCTCCCCGAGGTCATCTCCGGCACCCACCCCGGCGCGCCCGGGGGCATCAGCGCCGTCGACTACCTCTCCGACATCGACGGCGCCCTGAGCCGGATCATCGCGGACCTGCGCGCCGCCGTCGGGGCCGGCCGGGACGACGATGAGGAGGAGGTCCTCGTCGTCTCCCACGGCATGACGATCATGAGCATGATGAGCCGCTGGATCGGGTTCGAGGTCTACGGCATGGCCCCCATGGCGAACTGCTCGATCACGACCGTCCAGGTGGACCCCACGGCCGACGACGGCGCTCCCCGTCTCCTCCGGTGGGCCCTGGACCCGGCTGGCCAGGGCGTCACCTTCGCTGCGGACGACATCACCAGTGCCTTCACCGGCGTCGTCCCGGTCCCGATCGACTGGTCCCACCCCGAGGGGCTGTGAGGGCCCGTCATGAGCACCACCCTGGAGATTCTCCACACCGGCGGCGTGATCGTGGACAGGACGCTGCCCTACCACCGGCCTGCAGACCCCCACTGTCCTGGACGCACATCCTCCGCGGCCGCGGCGACCTCGTGACGGCCCCGGTCAGCGCCTACCTGATCGAGAACAGCCGCGGCCTGACTCTCATCGACACCGGCTGGCACCCGGTCAACCGCGGCCGCCTGGGCCAGATCGCCAACCTTCGCCACCAGTACCCCGTCAACAAGGCGGACCTGCCCGACGGTCAGGCCATCGACGAGCAGCTGGAGGAGCGCGGCATCCGGCCCCGGGACCTGGACCTGGTCCTCATGAGCCACCTCCACTGCGACCACGCCGATGGCCTGCGGCTGGTCGGGGAGGCGCCTCGGATTCTCGTCTCCCGGCCCGAGGCCGAGGGCGTGCGGGCGTCCCGTCCCATGTACCTGCCTCACGAGTGGGACGGCGTCGATCTGCGGACATTCTCGTGGAACACGCCCGTGGGGCCGTACGGTGCTGGCTATGACGTTTTCGGCGACGGCAGCCTGGTCATGGTCGCGGTCCCCGGGCACTCGCGCGGGCTGTGCGCCACCATTGTGCGCGGGAATGAGTGCGGGCCTCACAGCCAGGGGCGGGTCGAAGGCGTGGACGCTCCCGGGCGGGACGACGGCCGGGCGTTCCACCTGCTGACCTCGGACGCCGGCTACGGTCGGCCGTCCTTCGATCAGGGACTGCGCCCCAGCGTCGTCGTCAGTGCCGCCCAGGCCGAGCGCTCCCTGGCCTGGGTGCGCCGCGTGGAGCACGATCCGCGCTGCCTGGGTCTCATTGCCAACCACGACCCGGAGGTGGAGCCGGGAGTCCGCACGTTCTGAACGTTCTGAGGCGGGAGCTCCTTTGCGCTGGTATCAGGGCGTACGCTCGACGGCGAGTAGCGGCGCAGCCATGCCGTCCATTCATCCGGAAGGATACGTGTGAGCACACCCGCGATCGTGACCGAGAATGTTGACGCCTGGTTGCGCCGGCGCCGCCGTCGGCGCGACCTGCAGACCAACGAGACCTACGCGGCACTCGCACTGGCTGTCGCGACCGCCCTGGCCCTGGTCTGGGCCAATATCGGGCACAGCTACCACAGCTTCTGGGACACGCCCGCCGCCCTTGCCATTGGCCCGTTCAGCGTGGAGCTCAGCCTCCACGGCTGGGTGGATGAGGGCCTCATGACCGCCTTCTTCTTCATGGTGGGCCTCGACGTGCGCCGCGACCTCACTCTCGGCGAGCTGCGGCTGCCCGGCCGCGCCCTCCTTCCGGCCGCCGCCGCGATCGGAGGCCTCGTGGTCCCGACGATCGTCTACCTGGGGATCGCCCACGGGGCCGACGGCGCGAACGCCTGGGGATCGGTCATCTCCACGGACACTGCCTTCGCTCTGGGGATGCTCGCCCTCGTCGGCCCCAGGAGGGCTCCCCGCCTGCGCGCCTTCCTCCTGGCCTTCGCCGTCATCGACGACATCGGCGCCCTGCTGGTGATCGCCGCGTTCTATGGCTGGAATTAAACAAAATGGCATTCTGGGGCGGCTGCTGCGGGATTCCTGGTTGGCGTCTGCGGAGCACCTGGCATAGGACAGCCTCATGCGGATCGGCATGACGGACGAGGAGAGGGGCATCCTCATCAGGTGGAGGAGGCGTTCGGACACCTACAGGCTGGTGAGAATTGAGGGCGGGGGCGGTTGTGTGCGCTGCCCGCGGCGTTGGCCTGGATATTATCGCGGAGATGGTCGAGCGGGCCGAGGGGACGGTACGTGAGTGGCTGTCGGAATGGCGG
>NZ_JONS01000075.1 GCF_000711965.1 Actinomyces israelii DSM 43320 | reverse complement strand
CCTCAACGGCCACCACCTCGCAGCCGCACCGCGTCTGACCGACGCCGCTAACGACATCCTCACCGCCCTGAGCACCCCACCCCCGGCACACTAAGCGTCATGAGTCAGGTTCTCCGGCCCCGGGAGGAGGCTGACAGCCGGGCGCCCGGGCGGAGCGCGTCGGAACGTGAACGTATCTGCGCGTTGCAGACCACCGTTGATGTCGGGCGCGCCGCATCTGGTCCGGCTGCTGTTGATTGTGGGTCAGACAGTGGCGAGCCTCGAGGGGTCGAGGGTGCGTGCGGCAATCGTCGAGTCCGGAGCCGAGCGGAGCGTGAACCGGAGGGAGTACCTCAGGTTCGGCAGGAGCTTGACGAGGTAGGGCTCATCGCTGGAATGGATGTGTAGCTGGCGGCATAAGTCAGTGAGAGGGAGCTGCGCGTTGAGATCGAGGATCTCGATGCCGACGGCGACGCCGTACTCGTTGAGATCGACGAGAACGTCGTCCGAGAACTCCTCGGTTCGAGTAACGGGACAGTCCGAGAGCGCGATGTAGCAGGCTCCGACCGACGTATCGACGGTGATCGTGCGACTCTTCATCTTGGTCGTCTCCTTCGCGGGGACTCCACCATAGACCGCCCTCTCAGGACTGCGAGCGGTAGTAGCACGTGACGGTTGTGACACACCCGGTGGGGCTGGGAGGAATCGGAGGCGATGACGACGAGCTGAGTCCTGTCCTTGTGTGGGCGTCCGACGTACTTGCGCTTGCCCGGCCCATCGGCGGGCATCTGGCTGGCCGGATCGTTGACGGCGTCCTCTATCCGGGAGGTGTCGATGCCGCGTTGGCGTGCCCGTTCCAGGGCGTGCCAGGACATCGAAGACGGAGATCGCCACAGCTCACTCCTCGTCCTGAGGACGGAGTACCTCGAACTTGAGGGTGCGGTCAACACCGTCAGTCTCATCAAGGTCGATCTCGACGGTGTAGGTTCCTTCCTCCAAGACGGGAAGGTTGACCTGGACGGCGAAGACGATGCCTCGCCGATGCTTGTCGTACGGATGATTTGCCTTCTCAGAAGCATCCAGCGCGTTGACGGCCTCGATGGTCGTCGGCTCCGCTCCTGGGGAGGTGATCCTCAGCGTCACGTTGATCGTGTTCCGATCGGGCTCGTCGCATCGGATGCGGCCTGCGACCCCCAGAAGCGCAAAGGTCGGATACTCGGTGACGACCATCCGGGTGAATGATGCCCCCACAACAGTGAGTGTACCGTCCTGGATCGTGGCGAAATCGGCCAAGAATGCGTAGTCGAGCTCAAGCATGTTCTATATCGTAACGATGCCGGTGCGGCGGCAGGGGCCTTTGGTTCCCGGCCTACGGGTCGCGGATGAGACGGGGCAGCAGCCGCGCATAGACCACCATGACGAGGAGCTCCACGAGCGTCTGGGTGACGACGACGACCGGCACCAGGGCGTCCGGGAGCGCGAGCGCCAGGGGCAGGACCACCAGGGAGTTGCGGGTGGTGCCGGAGAAGGCCAGGGCCAGGCGGGACCCCGCGTCCTGACGCGCCAGGCGCCCGACGGCGTTCCCCACCGCCGGCATGATCGCGGCGAAGAGAAGGTAGAGCGGGATGACGCGCACGAGAGTGCCCAGGTGGGAGGCAACCTCGGAGATCTGAGAGGCGACGACCACGGCCAGGGTGGCCATCATGAGCGGGACCATGAGCGCCGTCGCCCCCCTCTCGACCCGGGCCGCCAGGCGGTGGCGGGCCGAGGCCCGCTGGGTGAGCGCCGACAGCCCCAGCGGCAGGGCGATCATGAGGACGAAGGCCGCTGCGAACGGCCGCCGGCTTACGGACGCGGCCCCAGGGCCCGCGAGGACGACCAGCCACACCGGCAGGAGGAGGGTCTGGACGAGCATGAGCACCGGGGATGCCGCCAGGATGCGCTCCCAGGCGCCGCCCGCGATCCGGGTGAAGACCATGACGTAGTCGACGCAGGGCGCCAGGAGGACGAGCAGGAGTCCTATAAGAAGGGCGGGGGAGTCGGCGACCTGGCGGGACAGGACCGCCACCACCAGCGGCGCCAGGATGAAGTTGACGACCAGGAGCGCCGCCACGAAACGGGCGCCGGTGAGGGCGGCGTGCAGACGCGTCAGGGGCACGCCGAGGAAGGTCGCGTACAGCAGCGCGACCAGGACTGGGTTGATGACGGGCTCAAGGGCGCCCGCGGCCGCCGGCAGAGCCAGGCCCGTCGTCGCCCCGAGCGCCAGGGCCGCAAGGTAGAGGGGCACCTGATGGCGCTCTATCCATGCGACCGCACCCGCCGCTCCGCGTCCGCTCACGGTCGAACCGTACCGCCGCCGCCGGCCCGCGGCCCGGGGGCCGGGCGCCCGCGGCCGGTTGTGAGCAGGGGCAGCAGCAGGCCCGCCATGACCAGGGTGCTCAGACGGTTCTTCAGCAGGTCCTCGACCGGCGACGCGGCGGGCCACCCGTAGCCCAGGACGGTGACGAGTGCCAGGAAGCCGAGCATCGCCCAGGCGGAGAGGGCGGCCGTGCGCCTGCGCAGAATGCCGGCGCCGCAGGCGATCTCGAACAGGCCCAGGGCGATGGTGAGCCGGCCGATGTTCGGCATGACGAAGGAGCGCCACAGGTTGCTCAGCCAGGGCAGCAGCGCGGTGCCGGCGAAGGCCGCATAGCTGTCCGGCATCAGCCTGCCGAGGAGGAAGTGGCAGACGCCCCCGCCGATGAAGGCCGCCGCGTACAGCGCCCTGATCGTCCTGCGGTACAGCCGCATCACACCTTCCTCAGGTGCGTGCGCCGGAAGTGCCGGATGTGGCCGGCCAGGAGGGCGTCGGCTCGTCGCTCGTCGCTCTCCGCGAGCCCGATGAGCAGGTGGACCGGCCCGAAGAACGCCAGGGCGACCTGCTCGGGGTCCAGGCCCTCGCGGAAGTCGCCGGTGGCGAGCAGGGAGCGGAAGAGGTCGGTCTGGAGGGCCAGGGGCCGGACGATGAAGTAGTCGTGGTAGCGGGCGGCGGCGTCGGCCTCGCGGTACTGCTCGACGGTCAGGAGGCGGCGCAGGAGCGCGAGCTGGGGGTCGTGGAGGACGACGTCGAGCATGCCGCGCGCGATCGCCAGCAGCGACTCCTCGCTCGCGGCCTCGTAGGCGGCGGCTGCGTCGGCGCCCGCGGCGGTGGTCGTGCCGAGGTCGGCGGCCGCCGCGCCCAGGCGCTCGTCGGCCCGCTCGATGAGGGCGTCGAGGATGACCTGCTTGGAGGAGAAGTGCTTGTAGACCGAGCTCTCCCGGATGCCGACCGCCCCGGCGAGGTCGCGGATCGAGGTGCCGCCGAACCCCTTGCGGGAGAACTGGTCGAGGGCGGCGTCCAGCAGGGCCTCGCGGGTGTCCCGGGAGGCGCGGCGCGCGCGGGAGGTCGTGCGGCGGGGCCGGGAGCCCTCGGCGGCTAACGATCGTTCGCCTCTCATGGTGGGAGGGTAGCACGCCCGCGTCCGCCGCCCATCCGCGGGGCCCGCTGCTCCCACAGCGGTCCGCTGGGCGGTAGCCTGTTTGCCATGAGTGTGCTCAGTCTGGGTGTCGTGGATTACGACCCGCTCGTGCTCTACGCCCTGCGGGACCTGGTGCAGCGCTCGTCGGAGAGGATCCGCCTGCTGTGGTCGGTGCGCAGCCGCCGGGCGGCTCTTCGCCATCTTGCTGCGGACGAGCCGACGCCCGACGTGATCCTGGTCGATACCGTGTCCGATCGCTCGGAGGAATCCGCTCCGCTGGAGAAGGAGGCGTCTCAGGCCGGAGCGGCGGTTGTCGCAATGTCCGCCTCCGGTGCGTTGGACCGCCAGGCGCCGCGTCCCGAGGATGGGGGTGAGCCCCGGGTCGTAGTGCCCAAGGCGGCGCTGCTGCTGGGCGGAGGGGCGATACGGCAGGCGCTGCGGCGTGCGGCTGCGATGCCGGCGCCATCAAAGGAGACCGATGACGGCGACGGCGGGGCTGCGGAGGCGCTGGGGGCTGCCGACTCTTCTGTGGCGAGGCCCCTCAGCGCCCTTCTCAGCGACAGGGAGCGCCGCGCGATTGATCTGTACGCGCAGGGAATGACGACTCAGTCAGTGGCTCATCGGATGTCCGTGTCGGAGACCACGGTGAAGACCTATGCGCGCCGGGCCTACAAGAAGCTCGGGGTCGGCTCCCGCGCGGAGGCGGTGGCGGTGCTCGCCCGTCGGGGCGTCATATGACTACCCGCGCCTCCGGGGCGGTCTGCCTGCGGGCGTGCGGCGCCCCCGTCGAGATAGACATTTTCGTACGAGGTAGACGGTGTCACCGTCTACCTCGTACGAAAATGTCTATCTCGACGGACGAGGATGCGCCGGGGCGCGCCTTCAAGCCGTCAGGCTCCCGTCGGTCATGGTCAGCACGCGGTCGCAGCCGCTCGCGACCCGGGGGTCGTGCGTGGCGATGACCAGGCAGCCGCCGGCCCGATGCGCCTGCGAGACAAGCAGCGACGTGATGTCCTGGGCGGTCTGCGAGTCCAGCGAGGCGGTCGGCTCATCGGCGAGTATGCATCGCGGATGATTGACCAGCGCCCGCGCCACGGCCACCCGCTGACGCTCCCCTCCGGACAGCTGCGACGGCCTCTGGGTGCCGGCCCACTCGATCCCGACGTCGGACAGCGCCTTTCTCGCCCGCTCTTTCCTCTCTCGCCGGCCGACGCGCGGGCGGGCGTACTCCAGGGGGAGCGAGATGTTCGCCAGCGCGGTCAAATGATCGACGACGGCGTAGTCCTGCGGGATCATGCCGATCAGACGGTTCCGGGCGCGCGCCCTGGGCGTGCGCCCAGTCGGCGCGCGCCCGGAGTCGATGAGCAGGGTGCCGCCGTCGGGCCGGATCGTCAGCCCGAGAACGCCGAGCAGGGTGGACTTCCCGCACCCTGACGGCCCCATGACCGCCACCGACTCGCCCTCATCCACCGACAGCGACGCGGAGCGCAGCGCGTGCACGGTGCTCCGGCCGCGGCGGTAGTCGACGCTGATGTCATGCAGCTCGAGGACATGCGCCATAGCGCTTCTTTCATCATGTTGCCGTTCAAGGTTGCTCATTCATCTGTCTCTTCGCCGTCTGCTGCCAGTGCTGGAGAAGGTCCTGGATATCCTGCGCGTCGTCTGCGCCAAGAGTGCGAGGTAGATCACTACCAGTGCGACCTCGGCTGCGGCCGCGGCGGTTGTGATCGGCGGCCCCGCAAGGGAGAAGAAGAGGATTGCGCATGTCGGCAGCACGAGCATGGTGGAGGCAAGGAAGACGGCGACCCGCACGCGTATCTCGGCGGTGGTGGCGCCGTACTGGTGGCGGAGGAGAAACTCTGCCCTCTCCTGGCGGAGCGTTGACCTGACCGAAGTGCTGTACGCGAACAGGATGAGCACGGTCAGCGCCAGCAGGCTGAGCCCGTACAGTCCGGCCCTGGTCATAATGTCCCTGTAGCGCTCCGGCTGGTCGGCGGCGATGCGGTGGGGGACGAGGGTAAGGTCTTCGTCATTTACGTCGCTTGCGAACTGCGCGACCTCGTCATCCGTGGGGGCGAACAGGACAGTTCTGCTCACCGCCTCCACCCGCTCCTCGTTATGCAGATGGTCGAGGCTGCTCGTAGGGAGGTTGATGAGGACCGTGGAACCCAGGTCGATTCCTGTGGCATTCGGATCAAAAAGCGTGGCCGTCGAGGGGGTGCGCGCTACAACGGGGACGGTCTGGCCGCCAATGTAGAGCGGACCGTCGAACTCATTCTTAATGTTCTCTCCGACCATGGCGCACGGTGCCGGCGAGCATACCTCGACCCCGGATAATGCTGCCTGTGCCGAGTTTCCAATGAGGACGACGGTCCGGTTACCTCCGGCGAACGAATGGTCACCAACTTCCACACTGTTGAGGATAGCGGTGTACGCTGTTTCGTTGTCGATCCTCTCGCCGAGTTTTTCCATTATTTCAGTACTTAGATCCAAGGAAAGCGGACTTATGCCATAATAGGGTGTAAACGTTACCGCGTCGCGCTCGCGAAGGTGCCTAGCCCCGATAATTACCGATGTCTCCGTAATAACGTCCGACAGTGCCACGGTGAAGATCGCACATACGGCGGTGACCATGAGCGCGACACCCACAGCGCTCCGTCGGTGGCGCCATGCGGTCCGCATTCCACCCGATATCTCCGTGCGGATCATGAGAGGATCTTCCTGAGGTAGAAGGGCAAGAGAGTCGCGAAAATCGCTTGGCGAACCAGCCACATGAACATTCCCCCCGCCAGCGCCCCGAACGTCAGTACACCCACTTCTCGATCATCGGGAGCGCTTGAGGCGATGAGTGACGTAGTCGCCAGCGCGACTCCCGCGCCCAGCACAGTTCCGGCGATGACGGGGACCAACTCCCGGCGGGCGCGGTCGCGGAGTAAGGCCAGTCCGGTGGCGCCAACCAGCACACGCAACCCGATTTCCTTGCGCTGCTCAGGCATCCTTAGGACGAGAGACGCCATGATGCAGGCAAGCCCTAAGGACACAAATATCGCTGAGATCGCAACTGGCGCGTTGTAGATCAGGGAAGTTGGCGGCGCTGACCTCTGCTTGATACTTTGTAGGCGTGGTCCCTGCGCCTCCGACAACTTAATGATGTGAGCTACCGTGTCCGGGTTCGTCGTTCCCAGGTACATCGTTCCTGTGCCGAGAGGGGCGGCTCCGGGAGTCTCAACGAATTGGAGATTGCTGTTCGATGGCGTTAAGCCGGGAACTTCAATACTGCCGAGCACGTCGAGTCCCTGTGGCGCGAGCGGAGCCTGCCCCGAGGATGTCCACGTTCTGTCCGAGTAGGATCCGGTAATGGTGTACACCCCGGGCGCCGGGTCTGCAGTACTGCTGGCGGCATCGAGTGAGTTGGTCCAACCGATCTTGTGGCCTGGGTCGAAGACCACGAGGGCCGGAGGGCCATCGCCATTCGAGACCTTGATCATACTGATGTCATTCTCGGAGAGGAATGTGCGTAACTCGCGTGCGGCGTCCGTCTGCTGCTCCTCAGTGACGGAGCGGCCGCTATTCATCAACGTGATTGTGGTCATTGGCCCGCTCATTCCGTAAGTGATCTCGGACCTGTTGTCTGTCCACCACATGAGTGCAATTGCGAGAAAAGCGACGAGAATCCCATAGGCGACAGCTAGAAGCCCGTCTATCGGGAGATCGTAAGTAAATTCAATCGGCGAAACTATGTGGTTATTGCGATCTTGGGTGCGCTGGCGGTGCTTATGGCGTCGGTTCGCGGGCGTCGCAATAGACATCATAATATACAAGTTTGGTGCGGGGCTCTGCGCGCAAATTCAGGGCATTGGATCAGAAGTAGTCAATGCTCCAGTGGTAGGAAGTGACGTAGTCGTCTCCCCATAGCGGCGAGTCCCACACCCAGTCGGTGCGCGAGTAGATATTGGAGTCGTTGGAGCCTGAGGCGGGGTCAGTGCATAGCCGGCCTGTGTTCAGGGTGGGACCGGCCGGGCGTGTGAAAGTGTGGCAGCCTTTCCACGCGTGAAGTCCGTCGTCATCGTATGAGGCCTGTATCTGGACATAGCCGTTCACCTTGGCTCCGAAGAATCCACTTTCCCAGGAGGTGCCGTAGTTCTGTCCATCGGCATATGCGGCTCCGGCTGTGACTGCGGCTCCGATGATCGCGAGACCGGCGATCGCGCCGAGCGCCTTGGCTTTCTTCGTGGTCGTGCCTCCTCTGACTTTTCCGGGCAGTCGTTATAGGCTGGAAGCAGTTCGCTTACGAACTGACAAGCACTGCAATACGTCCATGTTATCTATAGTGTGACCCTGCTGGCGCTGTCGCAAGCGTCTACGGCCGGGGCCGACCGTTCGGACGACAAGCCGCCCGCCCCTTCGCGCGCCCCTTCGCTTGCCCGGTGCTCCCTTCGCCGAGATCGGTCGAGTTCCGTGTCGAGATCGGTTCACTTCCGCACCGAGATCGGTCGCGGCCGGTGCGGGCGGCCGGAGCAGGGCCGGCACGGGCATTCGGTGCAGGCGTCCGGCGCGGGCGCGAATGCGGGACGCGACGTCAGAAACCCCGGCTGCCGGGCTACCATGGACCCGGACCGCAGGTCCCGCCCGGAGGCTGTGACAGGCCTCCGGCAGTCCGCCGACACCCGCCAGCCCACGACAGGGAGCCCACAGTGACCCAGCCCGTTTCGCGCGCCGCACGTCTCCTCGCCGCAGCCGCCGCTGCGGCACTGGCCGCAGGGGCGCTCGCGGGGTGCTCCGACCACCCGGGCAAGGCGTACGTCGGAACCTACGCGGACGCCGGCGGCACGACCCACACCATCTCCGTGTCCGAGAGCGACGTCCAGACCGCGGCTGCAGAGCTCTCCAAGGTCCCGGGCATGAGCGCCGATGTGGTCCTGGCAAGCCTCGTCAACCTGCAGCCGCTTGAGGGGGTCGCCGAGGAGTACGGCCTCACCGTGACCGACGACGACGCCCAGGAGGCCATCGTCCAGACGGTCGCGGCTGCTTCTGGTCAGCCCGATGATCGCTCCTACTCCCGGGTCAGCATTGACGTCGCGCGCTCCGCGCTCATCAGTCAGGCGCTGAGCTCGGCGAATCGGAACCCTCAGCTCCAGCCCGCCGCGGAGGCCGCCAGGGCCGTGCAGGCGTCGCTGGCCGGCAAGGCCTCGCCGCGGTACACCCTCAAGCAGGGTGACTGGCTCGTCCCGAGCAGCGCCGCGGCTCCCACCCTGGGCGGCTCGCGCTCCTCCTGACGCCGTCGGGCGCCCTCTGGTGCCCGCCCGCCGCGCTCGACGGCGTCGGCCTGGTGCTCGCCGGGCGTGAACAGTCCGGTAAATGGGGACCAACGCCCTCGAAGTGACGGACGGCGACCGGTAGGCTGAACCTTGCGTCCGGATCACCTCAGATCGATCACAGAACAAGGAGCACCAAGTGGCCCTCATCGAGACAGTTAAAGCCCGCGAGATCCTCGACTCCCGTGGCAACCCGACCCTCGAGGTCGAGATCCTGCTTGAGGACGGCGCCTCCGCTCGCGCAGCCGTCCCCTCAGGCGCCTCCACCGGCGCCTTTGAGGCCGTCGAGCTGCGCGACGGCGACAAGTCCCGCTACGGCGGCAAGGGCGTCGAGAAGGCCGTCGCCAACGTCAACGACATTATCGCCCCCAAGGTCATCGGCTTCGACGCCGCCGACCAGCGCGGTCTCGACCGCCTCATGATCGAGCTCGACGGCACCCCCAACAAGGGCAAGCTCGGCGCCAACGCCATCCTCGGCGTCTCGCTGGCCGCCGCTCAGGCCTCCGCCGTCTCCGCCGATCTCAACCTCTTCCAGTACATCGGCGGCCCGAACGCCCACGTGCTGCCCGTCCCGATGATGAACATCATGAACGGCGGCTCCCACGCGGACTCCAACGTGGACATCCAGGAGTTCATGATCGCCCCCATCGGCGCCAGCACGTTCCGCGAGGCTCTGCGCATGGGCGCCGAGGTCTACCACACCCTCAAGGCCGTCGTGAAGGAGCGCGGCCTGTCCACCGGCCTGGGCGACGAGGGCGGCTTCGCCCCCAACCTCGACTCCAACCGCGAGGCCCTGGAGCTCATCGTCGAGGCCATTGAGAAGGCCGGCTACAAGCCCGGCAAGGACGTGGGCCTGGCCATGGACGTCGCCTCCAGCGAGTTCTTCGACGACAAGACCAAGACGTACAAGTTCGAGGGCGAGGCCCGCGACAACGACTACATGGTCAAGTACTACGAGCAGCTCATCAAGGACTTCCCGATCGTCTCCATCGAGGACCCCCTGTCCGAGGACGAGTGGGAGCACTGGAAGGCCCTCACCGAGGAGATCGGCGACAAGGTCCAGATCGTCGGCGACGACTTCTTCGTCACCAACCCCGAGCGCCTCGCCAAGGGCATCGGCATGGGCGCCGCCAACGCCCTGCTGGTCAAGGTCAACCAGATCGGCTCGCTGACCGAGACCCTCGAGGCCGTCGAGATGGCGCACCGCGCCGGCTACAAGACGATGACCTCGCACCGCTCCGGCGAGACCGAGGACGTCACCATCGCCGACCTCGCGGTGGCCACCAACTCCGGCCAGATCAAGACCGGCGCCCCGGCCCGCGGCGAGCGTATCAACAAGTACAACCAGCTCCTGCGCATCGAGGACGCCCTGGGTGAGGACGCCGTCTACGCCGGCGCCGCCGCCTTCCCGCGCTTCAAGGCCTGAGCCGGGGCTCTGCTCCGGCTCGGGGCGGGCACGGCGCTGGGTCGCAGCCTGAGCCGGGGCTCTGCTCCGGCTCGGGGCGGGCACGGCGC
>NZ_JONS01000074.1 GCF_000711965.1 Actinomyces israelii DSM 43320 | reverse complement strand
GCTGCCCATCGGCAGGCTTTTCCACATCGTGAGTATTCCCACGCTCGTCCTCCTCGGGGTCATCGCCGGCGCCTGTGGCGTATTTGCCGACATGGCCCGCGTCCTGGACGAGGCCTTCGGGCCGTGCTCGGTCTACGGCGAGTGCGTGCCCGCCTGCCCCGCGGGCATCCCGCTGGAGGCGATCGCGCGCGTCAACCGGGAGGTGCTGCGCACCGGGCTGATCGGCCGCGGCCGGGACGACTGAGGGCGGGGCGAGCCGGGCCGCCAGCGCCCGAGCGGCCCCACATCCCGCGTGGACGCCGGGCTGAGCTCGGGCTCGAGCATCCGTGTCAGAGCCCCAGCGCGGCGTAGAGCTCATCACGGGAGGAGAAGCGCGAGGTGCCGCGGGCGATGATCTCGTCCGCCTCGCGCAGGGCCGGCTGGCCGGGTCGCAGCTCAGGACTCGGCGGCTCAGGGCTTGTGGGCGACGACGGCGATGCCCACCATGTCCTTCTGGTAGCGGGTGAACACGGAGCGCATCTGGAGGATGCGGGCGCGCAGCTCCTTGTCCCGCATGACGTTGCGGACGATCCTCAGCGCGCCGCCCAGCCCCTCGTCGCGCAGGTTACGGCTCATCTTGAGCAGCGCCATGGGGGCGGTGCCGACCCAGTCGACCTCCAGCCCGGCGTCCTCCATGAGCTGGCGCCAGGCGGCGGCGGTCATGGGGCGGGCGTTGACGTGGATGGCGCGGGCCAGGTCGCGACGCAGCCGGGTGTAGTACTCCTCGTCGATGTCGTCGGGGGCGACGCCGAGCTCGTGGATCGCGTAGCGGCCCCCGGACCTCAGGACGCGGGCGGCCTCGGTGACAATGGCCGCCTTGCCCTTGTCCCCCTGCATGGTGAGCATGGCCTCTCCCACGACGACGTCGGCGCTGGCGTCGGGCAGGCCGGTGTCGGCCGCCTCGCCCTGACGGACGGTGCCGCGCTCCCCGACGACGGCGGCCACCCGGGCCGCGGCCTGCGGGTCACGGTCGATCGCGGTGTAGGAGGCTGGGCCGGCGGCGACGATCTCGGCGGCGGTGCGGCCCAGGCCGGGGGCCATCTCCACGACGTCGGCGTCCGCCAGCCCGGCGTGGGCGAGCATGTCGGCGGTCAGGGCGGCGCCGCCGGGGCGCAGGACGCGCTTGCCCGCGCGGGCGAGGACCCAGTGGCCGGGTGCTGTGGCGATGGGGCGGTCGGCGTACGGGAGGGGAACGTCGGAGGCGGGCTTGTCGCTCATGGGCGGGAGTTTAGCCTGCCCTCACCGTGAGAAACAGTGACATGGGCCGGCTCTCGGCCCACCCCCTGCTGCTTGACCGGTCGCCCGGAGCGCTCCTACTATTCGCTCATAACTCCCCGTCGTCCTCCGGGACTGGCGGGGTCTACTTTGTGGAGTTGTCATGACCCTCACGATGGCAGTCGTAGTCGACTACCAGAACGTCCACTTGACAGCAGCGAAGCTGTTTCTGCCTGGACGCCCGCCCGAAGAGGCCCTTGTCGAGCCCTACCGTTTCGCGTGCCAGCTCGCTCAGGCCCGCAACGCGACGAACGACGACGCACGCCAGGTATCGGTCTCACGAGTCGAGGTGTTCCGCGGCCTACCGATCCCAGAGGACGACCCCGATGCCTACCGGCGGAACCAGGAACAGCGCGCCGCCTGGGAACAGGGCCACCACAGAGTGGTTAACGTGACGCTGCGTCCGCTGAAGTACTCATGGGACTACGTGGACGGGAGCCGAGTGCCGGTACGCAGTTCTCGGCAGGAGAAGGGCGTAGACGTCCTGTGCGCGCTCACCCTGGTAGAGTTGGCCCGCTCCCGCGCCTATGACGTCGTCGTTCTCGCCTCCCGCGACACTGATCTGGCCCCTGCGCTCGACGCGGCCGCTGCGACAGCGGGCGCGAAGGTCGAGGCCGCGAAATGGTACGACCCAGCAGCGGGCTGGACGCGCGGCAACATCAAGACCAACCGCCGTCTCTGGACGGTCTCGATGACGCGAAGACACTTCATGGGCAGTCTCGATCCCCGGTCCTACGCCTGAGAGAGGGCCACGGCGCAGGCCCGCTCCGCCGCAGGGCCGGCCCTCAGACCTTGTTGACGTGGTCCAGGCGACCCCGAGAGTGAGACCGAGGCCTGTATGATGCCCTCAGACCTTGTTGACGTGGTCCAGGCTCATCTCGCCCACGCGGGTGCCGGGGTACTCGGCGGCGTGCTTGCGGCGGCGCATGGCGATGTAGTGCCGCTCGACCTCCCCGGTGTAGACCTGGCGCGGACGGCCGATGCGCTTGGCCGGGTCGGCGATCATCTCGCGGTACTGGGCGATCCAGCCGGGCAGGCGCCCCAGGGCGAACAGCGGCGTGAACATCTTCGCCGGGAAGCCCATGGCCTGGTAGATCAGGCCCGTGTAGAAATCGACGTTCGGGTACAGGCTGCGGGAGATGAAGTACTCGTCGGACAGCGCCACATCCTCCAGCTCCATGGCGATCTCGAGCTTGCGGTCGCCGTCCTCGCTGCCCAAGCGGGTCAGGACGTCGTGGGCGGTTTCCTTGACGATGGCGGCGCGCGGGTCGTAGTTCTTGTAGACGCGGTGGCCGAAGCCCATCAGACGCACCCCGCCCTCCTTGTTCTTGACCCTGCGGACGAACTCGGTCGTCGTCATGCCCTCGGCCTGGATGGTGTCGAGCATGCGCAGAACGGCCTCGTTGGCACCGCCGTGCAGCGGCCCCGACAGCGCCCCGACGCCGGCCGCCACCGAGGCGTACATATTGGCGTCCGCGGAGCCGACCAGGCGCACGGTGGACGTGGAGCAGTTCTGCTCGTGGTCGGCGTGCAGGATGAGCAGCATGTCCAGCGCCCTGATGACGGCGGGGTCGATCTCGTAGCTCTGGTCGGGCATGCCGAAGGTCATGTTGAGGAAGTCCTCGACGTAGCCCCGCTTGGAGTCCGGGTAGAGCAGCGGCAGGCCGATGGCGCGACGGGCGATGTAGGAGATCATGGTCGGCAGCTTGCTCAGGAGCAGCACCGTGGCGAGCTCGCGCTCGTAGGGGTCGTGCGGGTTGAGGGTGTCCTCGTAGTAGGTGGCCAGCCCGGCGATGCCCGCCTGGAGGATCGCCATGGGGTGGCCGGAGGAGGGGAAGGAGGTGAAGAAGCTGCGGAAGTCCTCGTGGAGGAGGCGGTGACGGCCGATGCGGCGCTCGAAGCGCTCGAAGGTCCTGGCGTCGGGCAGCTCGCCGTTAATGAGCAGGTAGGCGACCTCCAGGAAGGTCGAGGACTTGGCGAGCTCGGCGATCGGGTAGCCGCGGTAGCGCAGGACGCCGGCGGCGCCGTCGATGTAGGTGATGTCCGAGGTGCACGAGGCGGTGTTGGTGAAGCCCGGGTCGAGGGTGACCATCCCGGTGGAGCGCAGCAGCCTGCCCACGCCCAGCCCGTCGGATCCCTCGGTGGCGTGGATGCGCGGCAGCTCCAGGCCCGTCTCCCCGACGGTGAGCTCGCCCGGGACGTCCAGGTCGTTGGGGTCGATGGTCGTGTCGGTCATAGTGCCTCCTAAGGCTGACGACGTCGGCGCTGCCGCACCCTGGCCCACCGCGGGCGGGCCCTGGTCCTCGGCCAACTCTACGGGCTCCCCGCCCGCGACATTGACGCGTGCCGAACTGCGGGCGCACCGCCGGGCGGCCCCGCGGTCTGCGCCGGGCGGCCGAAAGGCGCCCGGCGCAGCCGGGCGACACTGACCGCGGGCTCAAAAGAACTCCGAAGAACTCGCCCAGGGGCACCTTTCCGCACAATGACGGCCTCCCGTGCGGATCGCTCAACGCGCCGCGCCCGGCGGGTTCTTGACGGGTTCCTGAAAGAATTGTGCATGAACCGATCTCGGTGCGGAACTCGACCGATCTCGGCGAAGGAGGAAGGGCGCGAGCCGGCGGCCCGCTCAGGCGAAGAGCCTCCGGGCCCCGGGCGAGCGCAGGCGCTCGCAGGCGGCGGCCACGCGCTCGTCGGTGTCGGTCAGGCTCATGCGCACCCGCCCGGCGCCCGCCTCGCCGTAGAAGTCCCCGGGGGCGACGACGATCCCCAGCTCGGCGAAGGCCCCCACCAGGTCGAAGGCGCTCATGGACGCGGGCCCGCTCAGCCACAGGTAGAGGCCGGCGACCGAGGCCGGGTCATTGACCAGGCCCACGGCGGCCGTGGCCTCCAGGAGGGCCTCCCGACGACGTCGGTAGGTCTCCCGCTGGGCCGCCACATGGGCGTCGTCGCCGAGGGCGGCGACCATGGCCGCCTGGACGGGGGCGGGCACGAGCAGGCCGGAGTGCTTGCGCACCTCGGTCACCGCCTTGACGAGCTCGGGGTCGCCGGCCAGGAAGGCGGCCCGGTAGCCGGCCAGGTTTGACTGCTTGGACAGGGAGTACAGGGCGATGAGCCCGGTCGGATCAGTCTCACCGCCGTCGGCGCGGCCGGTCACGCGCGCGTCCAGCAGGCTCGGCACGCCCTCGAAGGCCCACGGCTCGGCCCAGCCGAGCTCGGCATAGCACTCGTCGGCGACGACGACGGCCCCGCGGTGGCGCGCCCAGGCGACGATGCGCGCCAGCTGCTCTACGCCCAGAACGTGGCCGTCGGGGTTGCCGGGGCTGTTGAGCCACACAATGACCGGCGCGGCGGGGGCGCCATCCGGGCCGGCGGGCAGCTCCCAGGTGTCGGGGTCGGCATCGGTGTCGACGGGCACGGGCGTGGCGCCGGCCAGACGCGCCCCGACGTCGTAGGTGGGGTAGGCGGCGCGCGGGTGGACGACGACATCGCCGGGCCCGGCCCCGAGCTGCAGCGCGAGGAGCGCCACCGACTCCTTGGAGCCGATGGTGGGGATGACGGCGTCGTCGGTCAGGCCGCGCACCCCGCGCCGGCGCTCCATCCAGGCGATGATGGCCCGGCGGACGGCCGGCGTGCCGACGGCGGCCGGGTACCCGGGCGCGTTGGAGGCCGCGGCCAGGGCGGCGCGGGCCACATCGGGCGAGTCGTCAACAGGAGTGCCGATGGCGAGATCGACGACGCCGTCCGGGTGTGCTGCGGCGAGGGCGCGGTAGGGCCTCAGGGAGTCCCAGGGGAAGTCCGGCAGGGCGGGCGGGCGCGGCAGGACGGGGCGAGAGGCGCGGGCGGAGGGCGAGTCGGTCACGTCAGTCACGCACCCGATTGTCTCCCAACGGTGCCCCGACGGCGGGCCATCGGCTGGGTGCCGCGCGCCGTTCGGGTCAGTCGAGCCCGTTGGCCTCCCGGTAGTCGGCGTTCTGCGGAGGCAGGGCCGCAACCATGGGGTCGTCGTAGGGCTGGGGGCCGGTCTTCTGGGCACCGCCCGGGGAGCCCAGGCCCTCGAGCTCGAAGAAGTCGATATTGGCCCGCGTGTAGTCCTCCCACTCCTCGGGGACGTCGTCCTCGTAGAAGATCGCCTCGGTGGGGCACACGGGCTCGCAGGCGCCGCAGTCAACACACTCGTCGGCGTTGATGTAGAGGGTCCGTTCGCCCTCGTAGATGCAGTCGACCGGACACTCGTCCACACATGCGCGGTCCTTGACGTCGACACATGGCTGGGCGATGACGTAGGTCATGGGTGGATTCCTCTTCTCTGGAACGCGTCGCACGGGCGGCGACGCAGCCATGTCCACAATATTGCCCCACGTCCCCACCTCGCCCAAGAGGCCGGAACCGTGGCCCTGAGCACGGGAATGCGGGGTGCTCCCGCGGTTTATTTGGTGATGGGCGAGGAACCGAATCCAGCCGGAGGGCCGGGAGCCGACTCCTCCGGAGTTTCTCCGGGGTGTTGCGGGCCGAGCGACGGCGGCGTCTCGTTCAGCGTCCAGCGCGCGAGGTCTTCCGGGGCGTGGGGCTAGGCCGCGGCCAGCTGGTTTCCCCTCCGTCCGCGCCTGGATACGGGCCCAGCGGCATGCGTCGCGGTCGCGCCATCCCTCTCGTGCCTCCAAGCGCCCGCGGCCCCGCTGCACACCGCTGGCGTCGACCGCCGAGTCAAACGACCTTCGACGACAGGACCTACGCCAGGAGTCCCGGCGGGGCGGCCACGCCCGCCGACGCCTCTCCCAGCAGCGAGCCGACGATGTGCGACAGCGAGAAGTCCGGGCCGAGCAGCATGGGCGCGACCCAGATCAGGCCCGCAAGCACGATCAGCAGGACCAGTGCAAGGATCGCAGCGACCTTCACCGCCGTCGGGATCCCCCGCCGTCTACCTGCCGCCACTGCGTCTCGGCGATAGGGGGAGTGGACCTGCTGCTCCCCGGGCGCGCTCTTGGAGAGCGTGACCCAGGCGAGGTTCTCCTCCCTCGACCACACCTCGCGACCCTGGGCGCCCGAGGCGGAGGAGGCGCGTGCGGGGACCGCCGGCTGGGAGGCGGTCTCCGACGACGGCGCGGAGGCGGCGGCCGCGGGCCGCCCGGGCGCAGTCCTGGCCGGCGCGCCCGGCGCCGCCGAAGCAGGGACCCCCGGGGTCGGAGAGGCGGACGGGAGCGCGGTGGACCGGGTCCTCGCCCGAATCGGGGCGGGCGCCCTGCTGCTGCCCGATCCTGGGCGGCCGGGAGCCGCGGCCCGAGCCGGCGCCGAGGCCGGAGGTCCCGCCGCGCCACGACCTGCGCCCGGCGCCTCATGGGCGGCTGTGACGGCGACCTGCTGGTTGGCGACGACCACCCGATAGGTCGCCGTGCCCTCCGGGGCGTCTGCTGTGGCCGGTGAGGGAAGGATGCCCACCGGGCCGGTGGTTCCGGCGGACGACGCCGACGGGCTGCCCGGCGCGAAAACGGGGCGGCGCCTCACCGCCCCGGGCGCGGAGGAGGCCGACGGCGCGGGGGCTCCGCTGGCCGCCGAGGCCGCAGACGCCCTGGACGGCGTCGCCATCGCGGAGCGCGTCGGGGAGCCGGCGGATCGCACCGGGGGCTCGGCGGATCGCGCGCGTCCGCCGGAGGTCGCCGCAGAGGCCGCATGGGGAGCGGAGGCCGCCCGGCGGACGGAGGCCGCAGGAGGAGAAGCGACTCGGGAGCTGTCCGCAGCGCCGGCGTTCGGGTCCCCGGGGCGCGCCACGATGGGGGACCCGGAGCGCGCCGTTGCCGGCGCCCCGGGGCGCGCGGTCGAGGAGGCTCGCCCCCTCTGATGTCCCGCCTGCGAGCTCACGTCGATGGAGCCGGTCGGCGTCCCGCCGAGCAGCAGGGCGCTGAGCTCGGCCTCGGCGGTGGACAGGTGCGCTTCCGCGGGCGGACTCGGCGGCAGAACCGGCGTCGGGCCCGTGGGGGAAGGCATTGTGGGCGGTTCTGAGGCGCGGCGGGACGAGGCCGCGGGCCGCCGACCGGAGGCCGGGCGCCCGGTCGGCGGCTCGGCGCCCCCGGGCTCGGCCGGACGCCTGTGCGGCGTCGGGGCGGCTCTGCCGGGGGCGGCGGCCGGTCGTTGGGATCCGGGGCTCGTGGCCGGGGCGGGGCGCATCCCCCGCCCCGGGGAAGAGGCCTGCCGAGGGGCGCGGGAGTGCCCCCCGCCCGACGTCGACGGGCGGGGGGCGCCCGCGGCACCGGGCTGGGATCCCGCGCCGTGACTGGCGGCGCTGCGATAGACCGGGACGGCGTTGGCGGGGCGCGACCCTGAGAACATGGAGTAGGACTGGAACCCGGCCTCGGAGGCGGGAACGGCCGACGGCGCGGTGCGGCGCCCTGTCGTCGCCCCGGCCTCCGCCGAGGCGGCGGCGCGGTGGCGGCCCTGTGCGTCAGCATCAGCAGAGGCGCGGCGGCGCCCGGACCTCGTCTCCGTCGGGGGGGCCGAGGTGTTCACGACGGAACGGTCCGGCGTCGTCACAGTCATATGCGTTCTCCTCATGGGAAGGGGAAACGATGCTCCATAGCCTTGACAAGCCTAGTGGGCGGCGCAAGGGCACGCCCGGCGAGACGGCAGCGAGATCAAAATGTTATGGTATTGCTATCTGTACCTTTTTGGGGACTAGGTTTTCCAGCGTGTCGCTGGCTCGCGCGGAGCGTAGTGCCGGGGCGGCGCCTCCGCTAGGACTTTCCCGACTTCCCGCAGGCGATGTTGTTGTCCGCGTCGTAGGTGGTGGTCAGGACGTCGTCGGGCATGGCCTTGTCCGGGGCCGTGCGGGTGCGGGTGACGGTGATGTCGAAGCCCGGGTTGCCGCCGGAGTACGCCTGGCACCCCGCGCCCGCCGGACGGGTGATCGTCTGGACGGGCCGGTAGTTGTAGCGCTCCGAGCTGGTGATGGACACGTCGTAGTAGTGCGTGGACCAGATGCGGGTGTGGACCTCGCCGTCGGCGACCCAGGCCTGGATGAGTGCCGCGTACGGCGTGGAGTTGGCGAACTTGACGTCCTTCTGACCTGTCCAGAGCGTCGCCTCGCGCCCCGCCGGGTACCGGTCGAAGTAGTAGGAGTGCGGATGGTGCTCGATGTCGTCCATGCCGGCCTCGAAGCCGACGTTGAACATGGTGGTGCCGATCTGGGACAGGCCGCCGCCCAGCGCGTCGACGTGCTGGCCGTTCGAGATGACGCCGGCATCGGTGAAGCCGTGCTCGTAGTCGACCGGGCCGAGCGCCTGCTCGACGGAGAAGGTCTCCCCGGGCATGACGATCTGGCCGTTCATCTGCTCGGCGCCGCGGATGAGGTTCTGATCGCGTCCGGGCTCCGAGTTGAAGGGGGTGGCGAACTCGCCGGTGACCTCGGTAATGCCCCAGTCCTTCTCGGGCGTGGTGATCTCCGGCTGGGTGGTGATCATGGTGAGAGCCACGGTCCTGTCGGCCGAGGCGGTGCCGGTGGTGCCGGCCTCCACGAGCTGCTGGGTCAGGGCGTCCATGTCGATGCCCTCCCCGGGGGATGGGGCCACGTACTGCGGCTTGGCGCCGGCGGCGCTCTCCGCTGAGCCGTCGATGGTCCATCCGGCGTTCGTGGGCGCGGTCTCGATCCCGCCCATGGCGTCGATGATCGTGTCGTGGAGCCGCTGAGAGTCCAGGACGGCGGAGAGCTCGCCGTCGTCCGTGGAGATGGTGGTCAGGTCGGCGATCTGTTCGGGCGAGAGGACGACCTGCTTGGTGGCGGCGGTCTTCTCCACGCTCGTGTCGGCGGCCGTGACGGTGAGGCTGTCGGAGAGCAGGGGGGTGAGCACGGAGTCGACGAAGGCCTCAGCGTCGTCATCGGTGATGGCGGGCCTCGCGGTGCCCTCGACCATGGCGATCTCCTCCTGGCCGAGGGGCCAGCCGGCACTCAGGGCCTTGACGGAGGCATCGACGTCCATGCCGGTTCCGTCTGTGCCCGGGGTCACCACGGGGGTGGTGCCTTCGAGGGTGACGACGGCGTCGGCCGTGCCGGTGGCAAGCGTGCCGAGCCGGGCGTTGAGGGCGTTGGTGAGCGCATCAGAGTCGACGGTGGTGACGGCGTCAACACTGGTACCGCTCAGACGTTTGATGAGCGTGACCGGGTTGATGGTGGGGTCGATCAGCCGGTTGATGCTGGCGGCAGCGTCGACGCTCACTCCGGAGTCGGCCGGCACGAGCGTGTCGGTGGAGTCGTTGGCACTGAGGGTGACGGGCTGCGCGAGCTCGGCGCCGATCTGGTCAGCCACGACCTGGCGGGCCTCGTCGGGGCTCATGTCTCCGACGTCGACGCCGGAGACCGTCGATCCGGCGAAGACGTGCTGGGTGGCGGCGATGGCGGCGCCTCCCCAGACCAGGACGAGCAGGCCCGCACCGATGATTCCTGCGAGCACGCCGCGGTTCAGCCTGCGCCTGTGCGGCAGACCCGTCGGCACAGCCTTGATCTTGGCGAGGACTGCCATGATCCCGGTGAGAGCGGAGCTGGCGGCGGTCGCCGAGGCAGCCTCGGACGGGCCCTCGGCAGCAGACGCGCCCTCTGCGGGCTCGGAGACCTCGGGTTCTGCGGGCTCGGAGCCAGCGGGTGTGAAGGACCTCGGTCTGGAGGCCTCAGGCCCGGCGGTTTTGGAGCCAGCGGTCTCGACCTCGGATGCCTCGTCCGAGGCCGCCTCTGCTGGGGTACGCGCAGACATGGCTGCAAGGGTGTCGGCCATCGGTGTGGCCACGACATCCGTCGTCTCGGCCTCACCGGCCTCGGCCTCGACGTCGGGAGCCTCGGCCCCCGGCTCGGCGTCAACGGGCTCGGATTCGGCCTTCTCAGCTTCCGGCTCAGCGTCGGCGGGCCCAGCGGGCTCCTCGGATTCAGCCTCCTCAGCCTCCGGTTCAGCCTCAGCGGACTCGGGCGCCGAGCCCTCGTCGCCGGCAGGCTCGGCAGGCTCGGCAGCGTCGGCCTCCACCGAACCGGCGTCATCCGACTCAGCGGCAGGCGCACCGCCGTCGGGCTCCTCCTCAGAAACCTCCGGCTCCTCCGAGACCTCAGCCTCAGCACCCTCAACGGGCTCGGGCGCCGAGTCCCCGTCGTCGGCAGGCTCGGAGACCTCAGCCTCGACCGAGCCGGCGTCATCCGACTCGACGGCCTCAAAGTCAGCGACGGCCTCGACGTCAGGCTCTCCCTCGGAAGCCCCCGGCTCCCTCGAGTCCTCGCCGCCGGCAGGCTCAGCAGGCTCGACGTCACCGGACTCGGCCTCGGTATCCGCGTCGGCTTCGACCGAGCCGGCGTCATCCGACTCAGCGGCAGGCGCACCGCCGTCGGGCTCCTCCTCAGAAGCCTCCGGCTCCTCCGAGACCCCGGCCTCAGCACCCTCAGCAGGCTCGGACTCCTCGGACTCAACGTCCGCACCCCCGGCCTCACCGGGCCCGGGCGCCGAGTCCCCGTCGCCGGCA
>NZ_JONS01000073.1 GCF_000711965.1 Actinomyces israelii DSM 43320 | reverse complement strand
CTGGAGAACGCGCAGGGCGAGGAGCGGGACGCGATCCTGTTCTCGCTGACCTTCTCGGCCAATGAGCGCGGCGACGTCCCGCTCAGCTTCGGCTCGCTCGGCCACGCCGGCGGGGAGCGTCGGCTCAATGTCGCCATCACCCGGGCGCGGTGCCAGATCGTGGTGTTCTCGAGCTTCGACCCGGAGGACCTGCACGTCGAGCGCTCGGCCCACCAGGGGGTGCGGGACCTGCGCGCCTACCTGGAGCAGGCCCGCGGCGGGGGTGCGCCGCGGGCGCTTCCGGCCTCCCACAGCGCGGTGGACCTGCACCGCAACGAGATCGCCGAGCGGCTGCGCGAGGCGGGCCTGGCGGTGAGCGTCGGGGTGGGCCACTCGTCCTTCGAGATCGACCTCGTGCTCGCCGCCCCGGGGGCCGGCCAGCCGAGGCAGGCCGGGAATCCGGATCGGCCCAGGGTCGCCGTCCTTCTGGACGGGCCGGGATGGGACGGGCGCAGGAGCACGACGGACCGCGACCTGCTGCCGGTCGACGTCCTGGGCAACATGGGGTGGGAGCGTATCGAGCGCGTCTGGACGCCCGAGTGGGTCGCCGACCCCGACGCCGTCGTCGCCCGGCTCGTCGAGGCCGCCGGGGGGCCGTTCCCGCTCCAGGAGCCGTCTGCGCAGACACCGGAGGCCTCGGAGACGCCGGAGGGGGCGCCGACGCCGGAGGGCGCCGTCGCGGCCGCACCGCTCGGCCCGGCCGGCTACCGCCAGTGGCGGCCCCAGCGCGAGCTCCCGACGGAGATCCTGGACCGCGCGGCCAACAATGATGAGGGGGCGCGGGCCCTGGTCGTCGAGGTGGCGCGGAGCATCTGCGACGTCGAGTCGCCGATCGCCCGGCACCGGCTCATTATGAAGGTCTGCGGCGCCTTCGGCCTGCCGCGGCCCAATGCCGCGCAGGAGGCCCGGGTGCGCGGCCTCCTGGGGGACTCCTTCGCCTACATCGACGAGTACGACTTCGTGTGGCGGAGCCGGGATGCGATGCAGGTGGCGGCGCCCTACCGTCTCAAGGCCCTGGACCATGTGGGCTCCATTGCCGAGATCCACCCGCGCGAGCTGGTCGCGCTCATGGCCGACGTCCGCGCCACCAGCCCCGAGTGGTCGTCGCCCGATGAGCTGTACCAGCGGGCGCTGCGGCGGCTCAGCACCCGGAGGTGGAAGTGGAGGCTGAGCACCCGCGGCATCCTGCCCGCCCTCGAGGCCGCCCTGAAGGAGGCCGAGCGGCAGGACGCGGGCGGCAGGATCTGACGGACGGCGCCGGCGCCGGCGGGCGGCTGCCCGGGGGCGCCGGGCGGTTCGTCCGGCCGGAACGTGGCGAGCTGCCGCTGGCGCCGGCCGCGCTGCCGGCACCGCCCGGCCCGGCGCCTTCCAGCAGAGGCGTCTGTATCATGGCCCATGAGTCTCGACGACGACCTTCAGCGCGTGGCCGGCAAGATCGCGAGCCCGCCGCCCGGGGGTGCCGGACACCCCTTCCGCAATGAGGTCACATGGCGGCCTCCGCTGGACGAGGGACGGGTGGCCGCCTACGAGCACGAGTGGGGAATTACGCTTCCCGCGGACTACCGCGCCTTCATCACCCGCGTCGCGGGCTCCGGCGGCCAGCCCTTCTACGGGCTGTGCGGGCTCGGCGCCCCGGACACGGACGACGACTTCGGTGGCCTTGACGACCTCGACCCGAGCGCGCCCTTCCCCTACACCTTCGCCCGCCCCCTGGTCTGCGACCCCGCGGACGAGGGCCCCTACTGGGAGGCCCTCGAACGCGGCGAGGTCGACCGCGGATGGATCCCCCTGTGCACGGAGGGCTGCGGGATGAACGCGATCCTGGTGGTCGCGGCCGTCGATCCCGAGGTGGTCGGGACCGTGTGGTACTTCGACCTCGCCAACGACTGCGGCATTCTCCCGCTCGCCCACCCCACGACCCGCGAACCACTGCGCTTCCTGGACTGGCTCGAGCTCTGCCTCGCCCCCCAGGCCGACGACGAGGGCGGCCCCGCCCTGATCGAGCTGGTCCCCGCCGAGCTCTTCCCGACCTTCCCGGAGCCCTGAGCGCGCCGTCGCGCCCCGCCGCCGCTACGCGTCGCCCCGCGCTGCGCCCGCCCCTCGCGCCCACCCCGTCGAGATAGACATTGTCGTACGAGATTGGCGGTGACACCGTCTACCTCATCCGAAAATGTCTATCTCGCCGCACGGCCGGTGGTGAGACCCAGGCGCTTCAACAGGTGCGGCATCGTCGTCGACGGGCACGGCCCCTGCGTGTTGAGCTCGGGCAGGGCGATGCCGGGCAGCCGGGAGCTCGGGCAGGCCCGGGTGAAGGCGTCGAACGGGAAGTCGTCAGGCAGGCTCTTCCTCTCCTTTCTCCCGGCGGGCGGCCGCGCCCAGAATGTCGCGGGCGAGCAGGCGGGAGAGGTCTACGTCGGGCAGCGCGCCGAACCTGCCGGCGAGGTAGCGCTTCTGCTCGTTGTTGCCCGGACGGGAGTCGAAGTCAGACAGCGGGAACACTTCGCTGGAGCCGCCGTCCTTCTCGCAGAACCAGACCTCGCCCGGCTCGAGCAGGCGCGCCGGGGAGTTGCCCAGGAGCGTCGCGTCATGGGTGGAGAACAGGATCTGCGCTCCCGTGCGGTTGAGGTCCGGGTCCTTGAACATGGTGACGAGCGCGGCGGTGAGCGAGGGGTGGAGGCTGGCGTCGAGCTCGTCCACAACAAGGAGACTGCCGCGGGCGAGTGTCTCGATCGCCGGGGCCGCCGTCGCGAGCCAGGTGATCGTGCCGGCGCTCTGAGCGCCCAGGCCGAGCTCGAAGGGCGGACTATCGCCGTCGACGTGGGTGAAGACGAGGGACCGGGAGACCGGAGGGACGGCCTCCTCGGGGATCTCCCGCAGCTCGTCATCACCCGTGCCCGCGGCGAGCATTGCCCGGATCCGCCCGAGGACCTCCGGCGGGATCTCCCTCTCCCGGACCTCGACGCCGGTAATGCCGAGGTCCGCGGTCCCCGCGAGGGCGCGGATGATCGCACTCCACTTCGAGGGGTCCTCGACCATGCGGGATATCACCCACTGGAGCCAGAGCTGCTGATCGGACTCTTCCCGAAGGACTTTGACGACGGTGCTTCCGGCTCGGAGTCCCTGTGCGACCGGTCGGAGGGTGGTGTGGCGGTAGCGCGCCGCCACCGCGAGCATGAGGTCGGTGGGGGTCAGCAGGCGCTTCACCTCCGCGGTGGGGCCCTTGAGGGCGGAGCCGGTCTTGACCTCGATCGGGGCCTTGTCGTCGGCCTGCGTCCGGGTGAACAGGTGGCGGGCAGTGCCCTTGGGGAAGGTGTGCAGCGACTCCGAGCGGATGCCCCAGGCCGCGGCCTCGACCTCGTAGTGGTACCGGACGCCGTCGGTCACGAAGTTGACGTCGTAGGCGGTCGGGCGCTCGATCGCGGCCGTGACATGAGGGTGGTAGAGCAGCAGGCCGGGCTCGCTGACGGCCCCGCTCAGCATGCTCGCGGCCGAGAGCAGCGTCGACTTGCCCGAGGCGTTCGCGCCGAGAAGTGCGGATCGTCACGTATCTTCCTATGGACTTCAGGGGCGGCCTCGGCCTCCTGGCCTTCCCGGAGCCCTGAGCGCGTCGTCGCGCCCCGCCGCCCCGCGCTGCGCCCGTCCCTCGCGCCCATCCCGTCGAGATAGACATTGTCGTACGAGATTGGCGGTGACACCGTCTACCTCGTACGAAAATGTCTATCTCGACGCACAGGGGCATCACAGGGGCAGCACGGCGGCGCCGGCGCGCCCCGCCGTCGGGCCCTGGGTATCATCCCCACCGCCGGCCGCTACTGGTCGCCGAGTCCCTGTCGCCGAGGAAAGGAGCGGACGTGAGCGCGGTCTTCGTCTCCCTGCTGTGCATTGTGGCGGTCTCCTTCATCGCCCCACTCATCTCCTGGAGCGTCCCTAAGCGCCTGCTGCCCGAGACCGTGCTGCTCATCGCCGGCGGCGTCCTCATCGGCCCCAGCGGCCTCGGCATCGCCCACGAGGGCCAGGACATCGCCTTCCTCAAGGAGCTCGGCGTCGCCTTCCTCTTCCTCATGGCGGGCTACGAGATCGACGTCAACGAGCTGCGCGGCTCCGGCGGCCGCCACGCCATGGTCGCCTGGGCCGGCTCGCTCGGCCTGGCCTTCGCGGCGGTCGCCGCCGTCGGCGTGTCCGGCGGGGTCTTCTCCGCCAACGGCATCGCCATTGCCATCGCCATGACCTCCACGGCCATCGGCACGATCCTGCCGATCCTGCGCGAGCGGGGGCTGCTGCCCACGGCGGTGGGCGCGGCCATCCTCAACCACGGCGCCGTCGGCGAGGTCGGCCCCGTCATCCTCATGGCGCTCCTGCTGGGGTCGCGCTCGACCTGGGCGAGCCTGGCGATCCTCCTGGTCTTCGGCGCCGTCACCTTCCTCATCGTGCGCTTCACCGACCGGGTGCGCCGCGCCGGCCGCCGCCTCATCGAGGTGATCCGCCTGGGCGGCACGACGACGGCGCAGACCACCGTGCGCATCACGGTCCTGCTGCTGGTGGGCCTGTGCACGCTCGCGGAGGTCTTCGACCTCGACGTCGTCCTGGGGGCATTCGCCGCCGGATTCATCCTGCGCTACGCCCTGCCCGACGGCAACCGCCAGTTCGAGGAGAAGCTCGACGGGCTCGCCTACGGCTTCTTCATCCCGATCTTCTTCGTCGTCTCCGGCATGGGGATCGAGCTGACCATGTCGGAGCAGTCGCTGGCGACCATCGGCGCCTTCCTCCTCATGCTCGTGCTCGTGCGGGGCCTGCCCGTGTGGGTCGCCTCCCGCCTGGAGCGGCGCCGCAACGGCTCGCGCGCCTACTCCATGCGCCAGTCCCTGCAGATCGCCGTCTACTCCACCACCGCCCTGCCGATCATCGTGGCGGTCACCCAGGTGGCGGTGAGCGCCGACGCCATGAGCTCCTCCTTCGCCTCCACGCTCGTGCTGGCGGGCGCCGTCAGCGTGCTGGTCATGCCCACCCTCGGGCTGGCCCTGTCCTCCGAGGACGATCACGCCCCCGCCGTCGAGGCCCTCGCCGTCGTCCAGGGGCCGCGCGAGCGGCACGGGCACGGCCTGATCGAGGCCTCGGGCGACACCGGCGAGATGCTCGTCAGCGAGCCGCGCCGGCCCGCCGGGCTGGGGCCGCGTCCGGCCGACGACGGCGCCGCGCGGCCAGCCGGTTCCGCGGCGCCGGCTGCCGGTCCTGCGGGCCCGTCCCCCACCGACTCGCCGTCGACGCCCGTCAACGGCCTGCCGCGCCGCGGCCGCGACATCCTCTTCCACCACCACGGCCTGTCGGAGTCGGAGGCGCGCCGTCTGGCCGAGCGCCTGAAGCAGATCGAGGCGGAGCGGTCGAACTGGCGCCAGCAGATGCGCCGCCAGCTCAGGCTCGAGCGCGAGGAGGCCCGCCAGCGCCGTGCCGTGCTGTGGGCGCAGGACCGCGCTCAGCGGCGTCGTGAGCGCGAACAGCTGCGCGAGCTGCGCCAGGAGGCTCGCCGCGGGGGAACGGGCGGCGGTGCGGATGGCAGTGCGGGCGAGGAGTAGGCGAAGGCCGACCGAAGGACCGGGACGGGTGGCGCGGTCTTGAGACGGGGTGACCGCCCCGCTGCGGGCCCCGCCCGGGCGACGCGCCCCGCCCGACCGGCGTCGCGGCGTGTCGCACCCTGCCCGTAAGGTCCCCCTATGGCCCGAGACATCACTTCCGACGACTGGCCCGCCCGCGTGACCGACGCCCAGATCTCCGCGAAGACGGGCTCGGCCGCCTTCGGGCGCGGGCGCAGGTATGCGGAGACGCGCCGGGTCTCCAACCTCTCGGTGTCGGGCAACGGCGAGATCGTCGCCGCCGAGGTCCGCGGCTCGCGGGGCCAGGTCTACCAGACCATGGTCTTCTCCAAGTCGAGGGGTGAGCACATCGACTGGCGGGGGAGCTGCTCGTGCCCCGTGGGGAGCAGCTGCAAGCACACGGTGGCCCTGATCCTGACCGCCCGGCGCCGGGCCACCGCCGCCGACGCCCTGCCGGGGGACGCGGACTGGGAGCGCCGCCTGACCTATATGCTGCGCACCCGGAAGACCTCGCGGCGCGCGGTCGCGATCGAGATCTCCGCGCAGGACTCTGGCGGCTACCGGACCGGACGGCTGGGCCTGCTCCCGCTGCTCGCGGGCAAGCGCGGGTGGGTCAAGCAGGGCATCTCCTGGAGAGCCGTCTTCAGCGGGGACCTGGAGGGGCGGGTCGCCCCCGAGGCCCTGGACTGCCTGGAGGACCTGGCGTCCATGGACCCCGACGGCTACTTCTACTACAGCGACTCCCGCATCCCCCTGGAGGCGATGCCCGCCCGCGTGTGGGACGTCCTGCGCCGCGGCGTGAAGGCCGGCGTCACGCTGACCACGGCGCAGCGGGGCGGCAACGAGGTGAGGATCCTGCGCGGCCTGCGCGTGGGCGTCGGCGTCAGGCGCCACGAGGACGGCACCGCCCGCATCTCGCCCTCGATCGACCTGTCAGGGGTCGAGGGGCTCGCCACCGGGGAGGGCCGCGCCCCCAAGCCCCGCCCGCTCGGCGACCCGACCCACGGCTACGCCCTGACCGGGAACGACGGCGTCCTCAACCTCATGCCGCTGGACCCGCTGCCCGGCGAGGTCCTGGGCAGGATCCTGAGGCGCAACGAGCGCCTCACGATCCCGGCCGCCGACGTGGAGCGCTTCGAGAGCAAGCACCTGGGCAGGCTCGCGGCCGCCGTCCCGATCATCGACCTGGATCCTGCGATGCACCTGCCGGAGACGGGCGAGCCCGTCGCCGTGCTGCACGTCGGCGTGGACGCCGCCAGGCACCGCGCCGAGACTGCCTGGTCCATCCGGTACGTGACGTCGAGCGGCGAGAACCGGGGCGAGGCGGCCGTTGACGACCTCACGGAGGTGCTTGACGGCCCGGGGCCCCTGGAGTGGTCGCAGTGGGCCGGTGCGCCCGGGGCCGTCTCGCCGAGGACCGCGGCGTCCTCCGGGGCCGCCGGAACCGCCGGAGCCGTTCCGCCCTCCGGGACCGCCGCGCCCGCCATGCGCGACCACGCCGCCGAGGACCGCCTGGTGCGCCGCATCGTCAACGAGTGCCTGCCCTTGGCGCAGGCGCACGGGCCCCTGTGGCAGCGCAGGGTCTTCGAGGGGATGGCCACCGCCAGGCTCGTCGCGCAGGCCCTGCCCGTGCTGGAGCAGGTCGACGGCGCCGTCGTGGAGGTGGCGGGCGAGGTGCCCGACTACCACGAGGCCGAGGAGGCCCCGCTCATCACCACCGACGTCGCCGAGGACGGCGAGCGGCTCGACTGGTTCTCCCTGCAGGTGCGCGTCAGGGTCGGGCAGGAGGACGTCCCCGTCGCCCGTCTCATGACGGCGGTCGCCACGGGCGCCGAGGAGGTCCTGCTCGACTCCGGCAGGTGGGTGAGCCTGGCGGACCGGCCCGAGATCGTGCGCCTGGCCCGGCTCATGGAGGAGGGCCGCGACCTGCGCGACCCGGAGGCCCGCAGCGCCGGGGACCTGTCTGTCACCCCGTTCCAGGCGGGGCTGTACGCCGAGCTCGTCAGGCTCGGCGTCGTCGGGGAGGCGACGCAGCGCTGGCGTGAGGGCGTCGAGCGGCTGCTGGCGGTGGCGGCCGCCGCCGAGGCGGGCGTCGGCGGTGTCGGGAGCGGCGCGGCGGGAGCCGGCGCCGAGCCGGGATCCGACGGCGGGGCTGAGCCGGGGGCCGGGGCCGCCTCAGCCCTCGACGTGCCCGCGCCGGCCGGACTGCGCGCCACCCTGCGCCCCTACCAGCTCGACGGCTACCGGTGGCTCGCGCTGCTGCAGTCCACCGGGCTCGGAGGGGTGCTGGCCGACGACATGGGCCTGGGCAAGACGGTCCAGGTGCTCGCCGTCGTGCAGCGAATGATGGAGGGCAGGGCCGCCGGGTCTGAGACCTCCGCCGGCCCCGCGGACTCCGGCGGTTCCGCGGCCTCCGCCGTCGTTCCCGAGGAGAGCGGGCCGGTGCTGGTGGTGGCGCCCACGAGCGTCGTGGGCGCCTGGGTGGAGCAGGCCGCGCGCTTCTGCCCCGAGTTGCGGGTGCGAGCCGTCACCCGCACCCGCGCCAAGCGCGACGAGGAGCTGGGCGAGATCGTGGCCGACGCCGACATGGTGGTCACCAGCTACACAATCGCGCGGCTCGAGGAGGACTTCACCGGCGTCGACTGGTCGTGGGTCGTGCTCGACGAGGCCCAGTTCGTCAAGAACCACACCGCCGTCACCTACAAGGCGGTCCGGAGCCTGCGCACGCCGTCGACCGTCGCCATTACCGGTACGCCGCTGGAGAACTCGCTCATGGACCTGTGGAGCCTGCTGTCGATCACGGCGCCCGGCCTGCTGCCCGGGCCCGACCGCTTCGCCAGGGTCTACCGGCGCCCCGTCGAGCACGGCGACGACGACGCCCTGGCGGCGCTGCGCGCACGGATCCGGCCCTTCCTGCTGCGCCGCACCAAGGAGGACGTCGCCGCCGACCTGCCGGACAAGAGCGAGCAGATCCTGTCCGTCGAGCTGGAGGCGGGGCACCGGCGCGCCTACGACCGGCGGCTTTCCCGCGAGCGGCAGAAGGTCCTGGGCCTGCTGGAGGAGGACACGGCGCAGGCACGCTTCACCGCTCTGAAGTCCCTGACGATCCTGCGCCAGATGGCGCTCGACCCGGCGCTGGTGGAGGTGCCGCGGGGCGGCGCCGGGTCCCGCCGGGTCAGCGGGGGCGGCCGCAGGCGCAGGCCGACGGCGAAGGTCGAGGTGCTGCTGGAGACGCTGCGCCCGGTCGTCGCCGAGGGGCACAGGGCGCTGGTCTTCAGCCAGTTCACGCGCTACCTCACCGGGGTGCGCGAGGCGCTGGAGGCCGACGGGATGCGCACCGCCTACCTCGACGGGACGACCACGAACCGTCAGGAGGTTATCGACGCCTTCCGCGTCGGGCGGGCCGACGTCTTCCTCATCTCGCTCAAGGCGGGAGGCTTCGGTCTGACTCTGACGGAGGCCGACTACGTCTTCCTGCTCGATCCGTGGTGGAACCCGCAGGCCGAGGAGCAGGCGGTCGATCGTACGCACCGCATCGGCCAGGACAAGTCGGTCATGGTCTACCGGCTCGTGTCCGCCGGGACCATCGAGGAGAAGGTGATGGCCCTCAAGGAGAAGAAGGCCGAGCTCTTCGACCGCGTGGTCGAGGGCTCCGCGGACGACGCCGGGGGTCCTGGAGGTCCTGGGGGCGCCGGGGCGGGCGGCGCGAGCCGGGCCCGGCTCACCGCCCAGGAGATCCGCGAGCTCATCGGCGGAGCGTGAGGGGCGCCCGGCGCGCGACGTGCGCGGCGCGCACCCCGCCGTCCCACCGCCGTCCCACCGCCGTCGTGGAGCGTCCGCCGGGCCCCACAGGACGGCTCACGCACGCTCCGCCCACAGGGCTCGAAGGGCCCACGTGCGCGCGGAAGCACCCGTGCCCGACCCTGGTGACGCGGGCACGGTGCCCGCGAGGCTCGGCCGGCCGGTGTGCGCGCCGTCGGCCGGTCGGGCCCCTCTACCCCGAGGAGAACCATATGAAGCACATCTGGAACACCGTGCGCGACGCCTGGGCCCTCGCGCACCCGCACGGTGCGGAGCGCCTCGCTCCGGACGGCACGGAGGACGCCCGCGGCGAGGCCGGCATGGCCACCGCCGAGTACGCCATCGGCACCCTGGCGGCGGCCGCCTTCGCCGGCCTCCTGCTCGCCATCATCCGCTCGGGCTCCTTGCAGAGCGTCCTGCAGGGCCTGATCGAGTCCGCGCTCTCGGCGGGCTGACGCATGATGGCGCGGAGAGCGGACCGCTCCCGTCCAGCGGGGGCGGCTCCGCGACCCGCCGCGCCCGGTCAGGCGGGCATGGTCACTGCGGAGATCGCCGTGGCCCTGCCCGCCGTCGTCCTCGTGCTGCTGCTCGTGCTGTCCGCCGTGAGCGCCGGCGTCACCCAGCTGCGCGTGACGGACGCCGCCCGGGTGGCGGCACGGCAGGCCGCCATCGGCTCCGACGACGTCGAGGGGGAGGCCGTGCGGGCCGGGGGAGAGGTGAGCGTCGGCGTCGACCGCGGCGAGCTGACCTGCGTGCACGTGAGCCGACCGGTGCCGGGCCCGCTGGGAGGCCTTGGGCTCACGGCGCGCAGCACGGCCTGCGCCTACACCGAGCCGAGCGGGCCATGAGGGCGCAAGTCGCGCAGGCGCTGCACGGGTGGGGCCGGGCGGTGCGGGTCGCGGCCGCAGGCGAGCGCGGCTCGGGCACGGTGCTGGTCGTGGGCGTCATTGCGGTCCTGCTCGCGGCCGCGCTCGGCGTCTCGGGCCTGATCCAGGCGCAGGCGGCCGCCGGGCGGGCTCGGACCGCGGCCGACCTGGCGGCGCTGGGCGGGGCGACGGCGCTGTCCTCGGTCCTCGCCCCGGGAGACCCGTGCGAGGTGGCGGGCCGTGTGGCGCGGGCCAACGGCGCCGAGGTGAGGGCGTGCACCGTAGTCGAGGAGGACGTTGTCGTGGAGGTGTCCGTGGGCGTGCGGGTGCTGGGCGTCGCGCGCACGACCACCTCCGCCGCCCGAGCCGGCCCTGTGGACTCCGCGGGCGATCCCGTGGACGGCTCCGCGGCTGATCCCTGACGTCCCTCCCGCTGCTTCTCGTCCTCCTGCGCTTCTCGCGCCGCCGTCTCTTGTCGGGATCGGTTCGCCTCCGGTGCGGGGTCGGTTGTGCCGGTGCGGCGCGGTGGGGTGCTCTCAGGGTTTTGCCAGGTGTGGTGGGGGTGAGTCTCCAGGGTGGTCGGGTTACATGGTTGCTGCCGCCGGACGGGGCGGGTCATGAGGGTTGGGGAACCCGGTGAGGGGCCTGCTTGCGAGAGCCGCCAGGGTCTAAGGGAGCCCTGGTGGGTCGTTCCGGCGAAGGGGGCTCGACCGGCCGGGAGTGGGAACCCGGCTCGGCGGTCTCGATGACGAGGGCCCGTGGGCCGGGACGCCACCCCGGCCCACGGGCCGCGGTCGTCCCGGGC
>NZ_JONS01000072.1 GCF_000711965.1 Actinomyces israelii DSM 43320 | reverse complement strand
AAGATAACGAATTGATAACGGTACGGATGATCGGGCGCCTGCCCGACGCCCTCCGGCCTAACGTTGCCCTCGACACCTCGTCCGACTGCGGATCTCCCCACCACCACCCGTCCGTCATGCGCGTTTACAGCGTTTCAAGGAGGAAACTACAGATGACTGCTTCGCTTCCACGGCGTCGGTTCATCCAGGGCTCCGCCCTGGCCGCGGCTCTCGGCGCCGCCGCAGCCTGCTCGAATGGCCGGGGGGGGGGTGACACCACTGCTGACTTCTCCGGCACGGGCCCGATCACCTGGGTCCAGGGCAAGGACAACTCCGACGGCAAGGTGCAGGAGCGCATCGACGCGTGGAACGCCGACAACCCGGACGAGCAGGTCACCCTCATTGAGCTCTCCGCCGAGGCGGATCAGCAGCGCCAGTCCCTTATCAACAACGCCCAGACCCAGTCCGATGCCTACGACGTCATCTCCGTAGACAATGTCTGGGTGGCGGAGTTCGCGGCCAACCAGTGGATCCTCGAGCTGCCCATCGACGAGCTCAAGAACGACGACATTATTGAGTCGGTGTGGAGCACCGGCATCTACCGCGACAAGCTCTTCGCGGTGCCCTTCGTGACCGACTCCCCGATCATGTTCTACCGCAAGGACTTCCTTGCCGAGGCGGGCGTCAAGGTGCCCACCACCTGGGACGAGGTCAAGTCCGCCATCGACGCCGTGCGCAAGGTCTCCGGCCATGAGAGCATCGGCGGCTTCGGCGGCCAGTTCGCCAAGTACGAGGGCCTGACGTGCTGCTCCTCGGAGTTCATCCACACCGCCGGCGGCGCCTTCTACGACGACTCCAACGCCGTCACCATTAACTCCCCCGAGGCCGTCAAGGGTCTGCAGAACCTCATGGACGGCTTCAAGGACGGCTACATTCCCACGAAGGCCCTGGAGTGGAAGGAGGAGGACGGCCGCAACGCCTTCGAGGCCGGCGAGCTGCTCTTCTACCGCCAGTGGCCCTATCAGTACGACAACAACCTCAAGGCTCTCGGCGAGGAGAAGTTCGGCGTCGCCGCGCTGCCGACCATTGACGGCAAGAGCTTCGTGCCCACCCTGGGCGGGCACAACTGCGGAATCTCGGCCTACTCGAAGAACAAGGCCACGGCGCTGAAGTTCGTCAAGTGGTGGATCTCCGAGGACTCCGAGCGCTACGCCCTCGAGACCCAGACCCTCGCCCCCATCCTCGGCTCCCTGTACGAGGACGCGGACCTGCTCAAGAAGTTCCCGTACCTGACCACTCTGCGCGCCTCCCTCGATGCCGCCAAGGGCCGGCCCAGAGAGGTCTCCTACGGCGACGTGACCGCGGCGATCCAGGACGCCATCTACCCGGCGATCCAGCAGAAGACCACGGCCCAGGACGCCATTACCGGTCTCGAGAGCGCCCTGAACAACATCCAGGGCTGAACGCCTGGCCCTCACCCCGGTGGCTCCGCCCCGCTCACGGGGCGGAGCCACCGGCGGCCGACCGGGACGGGCGTCCGCACCCGATGGCCGCCGGCGCGCGGTGAGGGCTGGCGAGAGCCAGTAAGAGCTTTGGTACGAGGGAAACCCATGAGCACAACGTCGTCGCACTCGCCGGGACTCGTAAACCGGCGGTCCAAGTCCAGCAGGGCTCAGTCTCGCCTGGCCTGGATACTCCTGACCCCCACGATCGTCGTCCTGACGGTCGTCATCATCATCCCCATCCTCCAGTCCCTGCAGCAGTCCCTGTACGGCAAGGCGGGCCTGGACGAGGAGACCGGCTTCGTCTCCAAGGTCGCCCCCTTCGTCGGCCTGAAGAACTACGCCGACATCTTCACCTCCGCGGGAGACCGCTTCTGGACCGCCGCCTGGAACACGACGCTCTTCGGCGTGGTCACCGTCGTCCTGGAGACGGTCCTGGGCGTCGCCATGGCGCTCATTATGCACAAGGCGATGCGCGGGCGCGGCTTCGTGCGCGCCGCCATCCTGGTGCCGTGGGCCATCCCCACCGCCGTCTCCGCCATCCTGTGGGGATGGATCTTCAACCAGAACGGCGTCGCCAACGCGATCCTCGGCCAGCCCATTATGTGGGCCTCGGGAAACGCCTCGGCCAAGACGGCGATCATTATCGCCGACGTGTGGAAGACCGCCCCCTACATCGGGCTGCTCACTCTCGCCGGGCTCCAGGTCATCCCGGACGAGGTCTACGAGGCCGCCAAGATCGACGGCGCGAACGCCTGGAGGCGCTTCACCAGCATCACCCTGCCGCTGGTCAAGCCCGCGCTCGCCGTCGCCGTCCTCTTCCGCGCCCTCGACGCCCTGCGCATGTTCGACCTGCCCTACATCCTCATCGGACCGCGCAAGGGCTCGGTGGAGACGATCTCCATGCTCGTCCAGGACGAGGCCTCCAACCTCCGGTACGGGTCGGCTGCCGCGTACGCCCTCATCCTCTTCCTGTACGTCTTCATCTTCGCCTTCGCCTTCGTCAAGATCACCGGCACCGACCTCGGCGCGAGCGTGGAGAGGAAGAGGAGGAAGGGCGGCAGGCTGCCCGCCACCGTCTTCCTGCCCAGGCGGCGCCCGAGAACGGCCGCCGAGGCCGCCTCCTCAGCCGCTCACCCCACCTATTCCTCCGACACCGGGAGCCAGTCATGAGCATCAAACCCGACTCCGCCCCGGCCGCCGTCGTGCGGAGCACCAGGAAGAAGACTCCGTGGTCCGGCGTCTGGGCGACCGTCGGCATCGGCTTCATCGTCATCTACTGCCTGGCGCCCTTCTACTGGATGATCGTCTCCTCCCTGAGGCCGGACCAGGAGATCTTCGAGAACAGCTGGTGGCCGCGCCACCCTTCCCTGGAGAACTACGAGGCCGTGTTCTCGGCCAAGAACAGCTTCGGTCAGGGGCTGGTCAACTCCCTGGTCGTGTCGGTCACCGTCACCATTGTGGCGCTGGCGGTCGCGACCTTCGCTTCCTACGCGCTGGCCCGCCTCGACTTCCGCGGCAAGGGCGCGCTGCTGCTCGTCGTGCTGGCCACGTCGATGTTCCCGCTGGTGGCGATCATCGTGCCGCTGCTGAAGAACTTCTCCGACTGGCAGTGGATCAACACCTATCAGGCGATGATCATCCCCGACCTGTCGTTCTCGCTGCCGCTGGCCGTGTGGAACCTGACCAGCTTCTTCAGGCAGATGCCCCAGGAGCTGGAGCAGTCGGCCATGGTCGATGGCTGCACCCCGGGCCAGGCCTTCCGCAAGGTCATCCTCCCGATCGCCGCGCCCGGAATCTTCACCACCGCCATCATTATCTTCATCGGCGCCTGGAACGAGTTCCTCGTCGCCGTCACAATGATCAACAATCCCGCCATGCAGCCAGCGACCGTGCTGCTGTCGAAGTTCACCGGAGCCTCGCAGTTCAACACGCCCTTCGGCTCGCAGATGGCTGCGGGCGTCATTATGACTCTGCCGCTGGTGATCATGGTGCTGCTCTTCCAGCGGCGCATTGTCGCCGGCCTGGCGGCCGGCGGGCTCAAGCAGTGATGCCGACGCCCGGCCCGCTCAGCGCCGGAACCCGCCTTCAGTGCTGATCACCTGACCGGTCACCCAGGAGGCCTCGTCGGTGAGCAGCCAGCAGATGAGGCGGGCGGCGTCGTCGGGCCGGGCCGTGCGCCCGCGCGGGAACCTGGCGTCAAGAGCACGCAGCGTCTGGGCGTCCATGTAGCCGGTGTCCACCGGGCCGGGGTTGACCGTGTTGAGACGGATCCCGCGCCCGGCGAGCCCCGCGGCGAGCGAGGGGGTGATTCCGGCCAGGGCCGCCTTGGCGGTGCAGTAGGCGATCTCCTCGGGCATGGGGCCCAGGCCCTGCCCGGAGGTCATGAGCACGGCCGAGCCCGGCAGGGCCGGGGCGCCCTCGTCCGTCCCGTCCGGGTCGGTCTCACGACGATTGGCGAAGTGCTGGGCGTAGGCCTGCACGAGCAGCAGGGAGGCGCGCGCATCGACCGCCCAGTGGTGGTCGAGGTCGCCCGCGTCGATCTGCTCCAGGGCGCCGTCGTGCCCCGATGACGCCTGGTTGCACACGAGGGCGTCGACGCCGCCGAGAGCCCAGGCCGCATAGTCGATGACGACCCGCGGGATCTCGGGGTCGCGGAAGTCGGCCTCGATATCGACCAGCTGAGCCCCCTCGGTCAGGTGGCTGCGCACGGACTCGAGCGTCGCCTCCACGGAGTCGGCGCCCCAGGGCTGCTCGGCGTCGTGAGGGGAGAAGTGGTGGCACGCGAGCGAGGCGCCGAGGTCGGCGGCCCGGCAGGCGACGGCGTGGCCGATGCCCGCGCGCCGACTCACCCCGGTGACGACGACGGTGCGGCCGGCCAGCGGGCCGGCGGAGGAGGGCGTCGAAGTGCTCATGCCCTCATTGTGCCGTGCGCCCGCCCGGCGCCCCGGAAGATCGCGCGGCGGTCTCAGGCGATTTCGGCGACGGCCGCCAGCACGTCGTCGGGAAGACCGGCTGCCCGCAGGCCCCCCAGGAGCGCCCCGCCCCGCGCCCCCGAGGTCACGACCCGCCATGCGGCGTCCTTGGCCCCGTAGGCGATCCGGACGGGCTCGAGGATGGAGAGGACCTCCTCGGCCGGCGACGGCGGGGCGGTGCGCACCCCGGTGAGCGCCAGCTCGACGCCGTCGGCGGGGCGGACGACCCCCAGGGCGACATCGGTGCCCGCGCCCAGGGTGAAGCCGTCGGCCTCCCGGCGGGTGATCACCGGCTCCCGGCGCGCGCCGGCGGTTCTGCCGGCTCCGCTCACGCGTGCGCGCAGCCTCTCGCCGCCCGCGGACAGGAGGCGGACCGTGATCTCGCGCTCGGCGGGGACGACGCCGTCGGGCCCCTCCTGGGCGATCGTCAGGCGGGCCGTGGCGGAGCGCTCGTCCCAGACCAGCGAGAAGCGGGTGCGCACGACGGCGTCCGGCCCTGGGGCGGGCGAGCCGTCGTCCTCCTCCAGCACGAGCTCGCCGTCGGCGCCCGGAATGATGAGGACCGACAGGCGGCGGGGATTGTTCCCGGCGGCCTCGCCGATGTCCCCGGCGCCGACGATGATGCTCCCGGCGCGGGCCAGGACCGGCAGGCGGTCCAGGGGCCGGGAGACGGTGAGCGTCCGCCCGTCCTCGGCCGCCGCCTCGTAGCGCCGCCCGGTGGGCAGGTCGAACCAGGTGCCCCGGGGCAGCCACGCCCGCTCCTGGGCCAGGGCGCTGACCGGGTCGGCCTTGTGGACCATGGGCACGACGAGCAGGTCCCCGAAGAGGAACTCGGCGCGGTTGGAGTAGGCGCCCGCCGCCCGGGGCTCGTCGTGGTAGACGGGGCGCACCGGGGCGACGCCCTCGGTGTGGGCGCGGCGCGCCCAGGTGTACAGGTAGGGCACGAGGCGGTGGCGCAGCCGCAGGTGGGCCTCCATGGTGGCGCGGGCGTCGCGGCCGTACCGCCACGGCTCCTTGGAGCTGAACACCGAGCTCGTGGAGTGGAGGCGGTTGATGGGCGAGAAGCAGCCGAGCTGGACCCACCGGGCCGCCATCTCGTCGTCGTGGCGGCCGAGCATGTGCCCGCCGATGTCGTTGGACCACCAGTAGTAGCCGATGTTGGCGGCGGTGGCCGTGAACTCGGGCTGGAAGCGCAGGGAGTCCCAGGTGGTGATGGTGTCCCCGGAGAAGCCGACGGGCGTGCGGTGGCTGGAGGCGTCGGCGAAGCGGGAGAAGGTGACGGGGCGGCGGCGGTAGCGCTCCACCCGGCCGTCCGGCCCGGTGCGGGTGCGCTCTCGCCCGGAGTCCAGGTAGTGGACGTGGTTGAGCATCCACAGCGGGTCCAGGCCCGGGATGTCGGTGTCGCCGCCCTGCTGCCAGTCCAGCCACCAGAAGTCGACGCCGTCGTCCTCCAGAGGGTGGTGGGCGAGCTCCAGGTAGGCGTCGGTGAAGTCCTTGTCACCGATGTTGAAGGCGATGGCCTCGCCCGAGGCCGGGTCCCTGCCGAGCCGGCGCATCATGGGGGCGTAGGCGGCCTCGTGGCGGCGGACGCCGGCGGCGGGGTGGAGGTTGAGGGTCACCTGCATGCCGCGGGAGTGCAGGGCGTCCAGGAAGCGCCCGGGGTCGGGGAAGAGATCGGGGTCCCAGGTGTAGCCGGTCCACCCGTTGCCGATCGCCGGGTCGATGTCCACCAGGTGCCAGTCCATGTCGAGCACCGCTACCGAGAAGGGCAGCCCCTCGGCCGCGAAGCGGTCCATGAGGGCGAGGTAGGACTCCTCGGTGTAGCGGTGGTAGCGGCTCCACCAGTTGCCCAGGAGCGCCCGCGGGATCAGCGGAGTGGGGCCGGTCAGGCGGAAGAAGTCCCGCAGCGCCCGGCGGTAGTCCTGCCCGTAGCCGAACAGGTACAGGTCGTGGTCCGGGGAGGAGCCGTCCACGGGGCTCGCGCTCGGGCGCGGTCTGACCCACTGGTCCTCCTGGAGGAGCAGGGAGGCGGAGTCGTCGATGACGGCCAGTCCGGTCAAAGAGAGGATCCCGGGGCCCAGCCGCGCCTGGCCGTCGACGTCGTCCAGGGTGCGGCAGGTGCCGCCCAGGTTGGTCGGGAAGGTCTCGTCGGGGTCCCACTCGTCCCCGAACCGCCAGGTTCCGCCGTGCAGGTTGACAACGGCGGTGCGCATGGTCACGCTCAGCCCCGAGCGGGAGAACCCTCGCGAGGGCTGATAGGTCAGGTGGAGGTGCTCGGTGAGGATCTCCACGCGGTCCTCGCCGCGGCGCACGTCGAAGGCGGGGGCCTCGCCCAGGTCGCGGGAGACGACCAGCTGGGTGGCGGCGTCGGTGAACTTGCCCGACCCGGAGCTCTCCATGCGGATGAGCCGGTCGGTCAGGACGGTGAAGCGGGCGTGGTCGCCCACCCGGACGACCGCCTCCGGCCGGGCGGGCGCAGGACGGGGCTCCGCGGAGCCGGCGGAGAGAGGAGAGGGCATGGACGTCAACCTTTTCTGATCACGCGCCTGCCGCGAGGCGCCTCTGAGCGATGGGACGGACGGTGCAGACGATATGCCCGACGGGCGGTGACGGCTGTCCGACAGGGCCGACCGGCGGGCCGGTGGGGGCCGGGCTCTACAGGCGGCCCTCGGCCCGCGCCCTCAGTGCCAGGGCTGCGGCCCCCCGCGCCCAGCTGATGCGGTCGTGCTCGCGCACCACCATGTTGACGGGGGCCGCGCCGGGGCGTCTGGCCGACGCCACGCCGACCATGACCTGGTCCTCGAACAGGGCCGCGACCTCGGCGCGCTCGCCCGCCACCACGACGATGTCGGGCAGGGTGAAGGCGGCCGCCATGGCGATGAGGCGGCCAGTGCGCCGCGCATAGGACGAGCAGATCGCGACCGCGTCGGCCTCGCCCCCTCTCGCCAGCTCCACGATCCCGGCCGCGGGCGTCGGGGGCCGGCCCAGCTCGGTCCATGCGCGCTCGATGATCGCGTTGGTCAGGCAGTCCGTCGCCGGGAGCGCGGCCGCCGGCCGGCCGCCGTCGGGGACCGGGATCTTGCCCATGAGGCCGAGCTCGGCGTCCGGCGTCGTGATGACCTCGCCGTGCGAGACCAGGCCGAAGCCGATGCCGGCGCCCACTGTGATCAGGGCCAGGCGGTCGTGGTCGCGCCCCGCCCCGAACCAGGCCTCCTGCAGGGTGATCGCCACCAGGTCGTTGCCGATGGTCGTCGGGATGTGCAGCCGCGCCTCGACGAGATCGGCCAGGGGGATCCGGTTCCAGCCCAGGAACACAGCGTCGACGACCGTGCGCCCCGCGGCGGTGGCCCCTCCCAGACTCACTCCCGCGCAGGACGGGGCGGGAGCGTCCGGTCGGGAGCGCGTCAGCTCTTGCGCGGCGTCGGCCAGCGCCGCGACGGCGTCGGCAGGGGTGTGGTCGGGCAGCGTGCGCCGCGCCGTGGCCAGGACGTCCAGGTGCAGGTCGGCGAGCACGGCGGTCAGGGCGTCGCCCGACAGGTTCACCCCGATCATGGTCTCCGCGTCGGCGCGCACCTCGAGGGGGGACTGGGGACGACCCGTGCTGGCCAGGCGCTCGGAGTGGGCGGTGAGGAGACCGGAGTCGATCAGCGGCGTGGTCAGTCGCGTGATCGAGCCGGGGGAGATGCCGACCAGCCTCATGATCTCGGGCCGGGTCATGCGCCCGTGGCGCAGCAGGGTCAGGACGATCGCCCGCTGGGTGTCGCTGAGCCCGGCCCACGGGCCGGGGTCGCGGGAGTCGGGGGGATGCGGTCGCGTGCCTGCCATGGCCGCATTGTGCCCGATGCGGCTCGGGCCGCCGCGTCGGGATCTGTCCCGTGCTGGCGTCGCACCCGCACACGGTACTGTCGTCGTCCTCGACGTGCCGCCCGTTCCCATCCCGTAGGGTCAGCACCATGAGCTACCCATCCCTCGTTCTCTCGTCCCGCCACGTCGGGGACGACGCCGACTGGTGGCGGCGCGCCGTCGTCTACCAGGTCTACCCGCGCTCCTTCCAGGACACCGATGCCGACGGTGTCGGCGACATCCCCGGCATCACCGCCCGCCTGGACCACCTCGACGCGCTCGGCGTCGACGTCGTGTGGCTGAGCCCCGTCTACCGCTCGCCGCAGGACGACAACGGCTACGACATCTCCGACTACGAGGACATCGACCCGCTCTTCGGGAGCCTGGCCGACCTCGACGCGCTCATCGCGGGACTTCACGCGCGCGGCATGCGCCTAGTGATGGACCTGGTGGTCAACCACACCAGCGACGAGCACGAGTGGTTCCGCGCCTCCCGCTCCTCCAGGGACGACGCCAGGCGCGACTGGTACATCTGGCGCCCCGCCCGCCGGGTCCCCGGACTGGAGCCCGGCCGGCCCGGCACCGAGCCCACGAACTGGGGCTCCTTCTTCTCCGGCTCCGCCTGGGCGTGGGACGAGGGCAGCGGCGAGTTCTACCTTCACCTGTTCTCCGCCAAGCAGCCCGACCTGAACTGGGAGAACGAGGACGTCCGCCGTGCCGTCTACGAGATGATGGGGCGGTGGCTGGACCGCGGCGTCGACGGCTTCCGCATGGACGTCATCAACTTCATCTCCAAGACCTACCCGCTGGCCGACGGCCTCAGGCGCGATGGCGACCTGTACGGCGACGGCGCCTCCCTGGTGGCCAACGGCCCCCGCATCCACGAGTTCCTCCACGAGATGAACGAGACGGTCTTCGCGCCGCGGGAGGGCCATATCCTCACCGTCGGGGAGATGCCGGGAGTCACCCTGGCAGAGGCGCCGCGCTACACCGACCCGGCGCGGGCCGAGCTCGACATGGTCTTCCAGTTCGAGCACGTGAGCCTGACCAGCGGCCCGGGCGGCAAGTTCGACCCCAGGCCCCTCGACCGCATCGTCCTGAAGAAGAACCTCGCCGCCTGGCAGAAGGCCCTCGCCCCTGCCACGGACGAGGCCGGACGTATCACCGAGGAGAGGGGATGGAACTCCAGCTACTGGGACAACCACGACCAGCCCCGCGCCGTCTCCCGGTACGGCGACGACGACCCCGCCTGGCGGGCGACCAGCGCCAAGACCCTCGCCTCGATCCTCCACATGCACCGCGGCACGCCCTACGTCTACCAGGGCGAGGAGATCGGCCAGACCAACACGGTCTTCAGCGGCATCGGCTCCTACCGGGACCTGGAGACCATCAACCACTACCACGAGCGGGTGGGTGCGGGCGACAACCCCCAGGCGGTGCTGGCGAGCCTGCCGGTCAACTCGCGCGACAACGCCCGCACCCCCGTCCAGTGGGACGCGGGCCCGCAGGCGGGCTTCACCACGGGCAGGCCGTGGATCGACGTGACTCCCAACTACACCGAGATCAACGCCGCGAGCCAGGTGGGCGAGCCGGGATCGGTCTTCGAGCACTACCGGGCCCTCATCGCCCTGCGGCACAGCGACGACGCCGTGGCGCTGGGCACCTTCCGTCTGCTCGACGCCGACGACGCGGGGTCCTGGACGGTCCTGCGCGAGTTCGTGGGCGTCGACGGTGAGCGCGAGCAGCTCCTGCTGCTGGCCTCGTGCGCGCGCGAGGGCCTGGAGATGGGGGAGGGCTTTGCGCTGCGGCGCCGCCTCGCGGCCGAGGGGCTCGACCTGGGGGAGTGGGCCGACGCCGAGCGGGTGCTGGTCGCCTCGCTGCCGGCCGAGGGGGCCGGCGGCTCGGGGACGGGCGCGCCCGAGCGCCTGGCCGGCTGGGACTCGGTCATCCTGCGCCGCACCGTGTGACACGGGCGCCCGGCGCCGTCGAGATCAGTCGTATTCCGGTTCGAGATCGGTTCGCTTCCGCGTCGCGATCGGTTCGGACCGGCGATACCGGGCGGCATCGGGCATGCGCCGTCGGGCCGGAAGGGCGCTGGCGGTCAGCGGGTGCCAGCCCGTCTTCCCAGGCACGCCGCACGGAGAGCGCAGAGGGCGAACTCGGTTCCGTGGAGTGCTTGGTGTTTCTCCGACAGTGATGGAGAGAGTGCTGTTTTTGAGAGACGGGGGTGGAATCTGATTATGTCGGTACAGAGACTCGGCAGTGAGCTCAAGGAGCAGGTGGTCCTTGAGGTCGTGGAGAAGGACCGGACTATCGCGGAGGTGGCGGGGTCCTACGGGCTGGTTCCTTGAGGCGGTGGGGAGCTGGGTCAGGAGATGGCGGAAGGACCACCCGGAGCCTGTCGACGCGGAGGCATCCTCCGAACAGGAGGCGGAGAGCAGGAGGCTGCGCGCCTGGCTGCGAGAGGCCAGGATGGAGATCGAGCTCCGAGAAAAGCGGCTTCCTTTCTACGCGCAGAGGGTCCCGGTAGGCGCCCGGTACGCGCTGCGTCCACCGCGGTAGACAGGAAGCTACCCGATCACCATGATGTGCCGCTGTCTGAGAGTATCCAGGTCCGGGTACTACGCCTGGCTGGGCCGGGAGCCGTCAAGAACCGTGCGACGCAGGAAAGAGCTCAGCGCCTTGATCGAGTGGGTCCTCAACAGCTCCCGCGGCACCTACGGGTACCGCCGTACTCACGCCGCCGGGGCCCGCAGGGGCGTTGAGACAACCCCCCGGAGGCGGTGCGCACCCGCCCGTGCGTGAGCAGGGCCTGGTGGCCGCACAGCCACGCCGAAAGGTCCCGGCGCCACCGCCCCCGCTGCCGGGCCCTGGGCCCGCGCCCCGACCTGGCCCGGCGCGGGCTCCCGCCGCCGGCCAGCCGGGAGAGCAGGTGGGTGGGCGACACCCACCTGTATCCGCACCTGGGAGGTGCTCGATCTGCCTGGCGACCGTTGCCGGCTGCTGCACGAGGAAAGCAGTCGGGTACGCCACTGGGGCGACAGCACGCGGCACCGGCCCCTGGTGTGCGAGGCGATCGATATGGCGGCCCGCAGGTGCCCGTACACGACAGGGGGAGACGATCCTCCCACCCCGGACCGGGGGTGCCAGTACACCTCCGCCCAGCTCGGCGACCACCTGGAGAGCTACGGCACTCGCCCTCCGGGCGGGAAGGACCGGGGTGTGCTGGGCGGGTGCCTGGGCGGAAGCTGGCGGGCGCGACCCTGAAGGAACGAGAGGGTCTACCAGATGGTCCACCACCGCAAGAAGCAAGGCCATCCGGGATACTGCCTCCCAGGTCGACCCCGGTACACACGATCAGAAACGACTCCACTCCGCCCTGGGGCACAGGACGCAGGGCGAGGTCGACCAGGAGCACCGAGCAGTAAGACAAGCAGCCTGAAAGACCGCTTTCAG
>NZ_JONS01000071.1 GCF_000711965.1 Actinomyces israelii DSM 43320 | reverse complement strand
GTTCGATGTTCGGTGCCCGGTCAGCAGGCTCGCGGCCCTGGTTCGCGGCTGTGGGTGCGTGTCTTGCGCGAGGGCGGGCCCCTCTCGCGCGAGTTGCACATGGGAGGAAAGGGACCGTGCGGGGCGGGAGCCACTTTTCCTTGAGACTCCGCGGTTTCTGGGGGTGCGCCAGGGCCGGCTGACCGGCTCCCATGTGCGCACAGGGGGGTCTGCGCACATGGGAGGGATGCATCGCCGTTCACTGAAACCTGTTTTCCGCATGATTCCGCGGTTCTGACCGGAGCGAGTCGCGAACGAACGGTTGACATCCCTTGACCCGGCGCCCGGCCGTGCAGTCGGGCGTCCGTCTGCCCCGCCCGCCTCAGGCGCACGGATGCTGCGGGCACGCGGGGCCACCCCAGGCGTGCCGGGAGACCGGTACGGCGGGGCGGGTTGGGATGACCGCGCCGGTCGCTGCCCCGGGCGTGCCGGGAGACCGGGGATGCGCTGCGCTCGCTCGTCGACGAGGTCCGGCCACCCAGGGGATCAGCTGTGCAGCGCCGGCGGGCACCGCCGTCGTCAGTCCTGCCGGGCGAGGTCCGCGGCGCCGATGAGGCCCGCCTTCTGGCCGGAGCCGGAGATGACTACCGGAATGGCGGGGCGGTGGGCGCGCGCCGTCAGGTGCGCATCGAGGCCCTCGCGCACGGGCGTGAGCAGGATGTCCCCGGCCTCGGTCAGGCCGCCGGTGAGGATCATAATCTCGGGGTCCAGCACGGCGCACAGGTCGGCCAGGCCCGAGCCCAGAGCGCCGCCCAGGCGGGCGTAGCACTCCAGGGCCGCGGGGTCGCCCTCGCGGGCGGCGGCGGTGACCGCCTTGCCGGAGATCCTGTTCGGGTCGCCGCCGGACAGCTCGATAATGCGCGCCGCGTAGTCGGGGCGGAACTTGGCCAGCTCCCAGCCGTTGACACCCAGGGCGGTGCCCGAGCCGTAGCGCTCCAGGCAGCCGCGCAGGCCGCAGCCGCAGGGGCGCCCGTCGGGCACGACGTTGATGTGGCCGATCTCGGCCGCGAAGCCGGCGGCGCCGCGCACCAGCCGGCCGTTGATAATGATGGCGCCGCCCACGCCGGTGCCCAGGGTGACGACCAGGACGTTGGCCTTGCCTGCCCCGGCGCCGAAGCGGGCCTCGGCCCAGCCCGCGGCGTTGGCGTCATTCTCGACGACGACGCGCTTGCCGGTGCGTCTGCCGACCTCGTCGGCGATGCGCGCGCCGGTCCAGTCGAGGTTTGTGCCGTGGACCATGGTGTTGCGGTCCGAGGAGGTGAAGCCGGCTGCGCCGACGCCGATGGTGGGGGCGTCGTACTGGGCGGCGAGCTCGCCCGCGACCGCGGCAATGGTCTCGAAGATGGCCTCGCGGCTGGTGGCGGGGGAGTCCCGGCGCACGGTGGCCAGGACCGCGCCGTCCTCATCGACCACCCCCGCCGCGATCTTGGTGCCGCCTACGTCCACGCCGATACTCAGTGCCATCGTTGCTCCTTGGGGTGCTGCCGACATCCTCGCCGGCAAGGTGATGAGACCGATCAATTATCCCAGAGGCGGATGCCGAGTCTCTATCCCCGACGGCGACCTGTGCGCACGACGTCGAAGCCGCGCCCCGAGCCGCCGACCGATCTCGGTGCGGAAGTGAACCGATCTCGAGCCGGAATACGACCGATCTCGGCGAAAAGAGGGGCGGCGAGAAGGGGCGGGCGGGAAAGCGAGGGTGGAAGGAGCGGGCGGGGCGGACGGGTCAGGAGGCCCTGGCCGCCTGCTCGGCGATCGTGGCCCGCATGTAGTCGGCCGGGCGGTACCCGCTGACGACCGCGTCGTTGACGATCATGAAGGGCGTGCCCTGGATGCCGATGTCGTAGGCGTGCTGCTTCGCGTCGGTGACCGCCTTGGCGGTGGCGGCGTCGTTCATGTCGGTGCGGAAGCGATCGAGGTCGGGCACGCCCGCCTGCTTGGCGAGGTCCACGAGGGAGTCCTCGGTGTACTCCGGGTGGCCCTGGGGGTCCGCGGCGGCGTAGACGGCGTCGTGGAACTCCCAGAACCTGCCCTGCTCGCCGGCGGCGATCCCGGCCTGGGCGGCCAGCGGGGAGGTCTCGGTGATCTGGGCGAGGTCGCGCCACTCGATGCGCAGGGTGCCGTCCTCGACCAGGTCGGCCAGGGCTGGCTCCACCTCCTGGGCGAACATCGTGCAGTAGGGGCAGGCGAAGTCGGAGTAGATGACCATGACCACCGGCGCATCCGTCTTGCCCTTGGCGCGGGGGTCGTCGGCCTTGCGCGCGACCTCGCCGTGAACGACCTCCAGCGCCTGCGGATCGGTCAGCGAGGGGGCGGAGGTCTCCTGCGCCGACGGCGCCTGCCCCGCCTGCTGAGGTGCGGCCGAGCTCGCCTGCTCCCGGGCCCGGGTAGGGCTCGCCGACGCCGTGGTCGCGGCCGGCGCCAGCCGGCGGGTCAGCAGGAGGCCCGCGACCACGGCCAGGAGGAGCGCGATGACGAGGAGCAGGACGATGATCGCGCGCTGGCCCGACTGCTTCGGGGTGAGGCCGAGGCTGGTGGACGGGTCGGCGGGGGGCTTGATCGACATGGACGGCAGTCTGTCAGACGTCGTGCGCCGCCGCACCGATCGCCCGTTCCGCCGGCTTGCCGTCCCGCCTCTCTCCGCGTCGAGATAGACATTTTCGGATGAGGCAGACGGCGACACCGTCTGCCTCATCCGAAAATGTCTATCTCGACAAGCAGGCCCGGGCGCCTCAGGCCCGGGCGCGGGGCAGGCCCGGGCGCCTCAGGCCCGGTGCGACCGCCTGACGGCGCCGTCGGCCCTGTCAGCCCTGTCGGCCCTGTCGCCCTTGTCGGCCCTGTCGTCCATGAAGCGGCTGACCATGTCGGTCAGGCCCGAGCCGGTCAGCGAGCGCATGACGGCATCGAGCTGCTCGACATTGCCGGCCACCGCCCTAGGCAGGGCGGAGGCGCCGTCGGTGGAGATGATCGACAGGTCCTTGACCGACCCCAGCGGCTCGGCCAGTGCGCGCGCGATCTCGGGGGCCTTGTCCAGTACCATCTGCTGGGTGGCGGCCTGCCCGTACTTGGCCAGGGCGTCAGCCTTGTCGCTCATGGCCTTCGCCTCGGCCTCACCGGCGGCCTGCACCGCGTCGGCCTCGGCGCGACCGCGGGCGGCGATCGCCTCGGCCTCGGCCTTGGCGCGGGCCGCGGTGGCGCGGGCCTCGGCCTCCGCGCGGGCGACGGTCGCCTGGGCCTGGGCCTGGGCGTCCAGGCGCGTGCGCTCGGCCTCGGCCTCGGCCCTGCGGATGGACTCGACCTTGGCGGCCTCGGCCTCCTGCTCGCGCTGGTAGCGGGCGGCGTCGGCGGGCTTGCGCACCGTGGAGTCGAGCTCGCGCTCGGTCAGGGCGGCCTTGGCCTGGGCGGCCTCCTGCTCGATAATAGCGATCTCGCGCTCCTTGGCGGCGCGCGCCAGCGGGCCGGAGGAGTCCGCCTCGGCCTGGGCCTTGTCGGTCTCGGCCTTGAGCTGGGCCTGGCGCAGCGACAGGTCGCGCTCGCGCTCGGCGATCTGCTGGCGCGAGGTGACCTCGGCGTCCTTGGCCTCCCGTTCGGCGTTGGCGCGGGCGATGCGCGCGTCCTTCTCCACGCGCTGCTGCTCGGGCACGCCCAGGGACTCGATGTAGCCGCCCTCGTCGGTGATCTCGGAGATCTGCAGGACGTCGATCTCCAGGCCCATGTTGGCCATGACGGACTTGGCGTCGTCGAAGACGTTCTGCTGGAGGGCGTCGCGGTCCGAGATCAGGTCGGTGATCGTCATGTGGCCTACGATCGAGCGCAGCGAGCCGATGAGCGCGTTGCGGGCGGAGTCGGCGATCGCCTGGTCGGTGTTCGGCTTGCCGAGGAAGCGCTTGGCGGCGGCGCGCACCTGCTCGTCGGAGTCGCCGACCTTGACGGCGGCCACGGCCGAGACGTTGACGTTGATCTTGTTCTCGTCCTCGGCGGTGACCCGGAAGCCGATCGTGTTCTGGGTGAAGGGCAGGTACTGGATCGACTGAATGATCGGCAGGACGAAGTCGCGTCCGCCGGGCCGGATGATCTTGATCTCGCCGTTGCGGGTGGACCCGGCGACCAGACCGGTCAGGTTGGAGGGCACGACGACGACCCTTGAGAGCATGTAGAGTCCCAGCAGGACAGCCAGGACGACTAGCGCGATGATCGCGTAGAGCATCATATGGTCTCCTTGTGTATGTGACGTAGCGGACGGGTGTTGGGTGGACTGGCGCGCCTCATGCGTCGAGGGCCAGGGAGGTGACGACCAGGACGTCGTCGGCCGCCTCCAGGACGACGGCGGTGGACCCGGCGCGCAGGGGCTCCTCGGAGCGGGCCTCCAGGGTGAGCTGGTGGCCGCGCGAGCTGGCGATGACCTCGCCGCGGCCGTCCTTCCACCACATGATCCGCACCTCCGTGCCGACCAGCTCGCCCGGCGTCAGCGGGACGGCGTTGCGGGGCATGGATCGCCGCATCCGCACCCACAGGGCCCGCGTGCCCGCGCCCGCGACCAGCGCCGCCGCCAGGGGCACGCCGATGAGCACCGCCGTCGCCATGTGCCGGCCCGCCATCTGACCGGTCATGGCCTGCACGCCGGCGCCCGCGGCCCCGAAGACGCCCAGGGCCGTCGCGATGACCGGCAGGGCGCCGTCGAAGCCGGTGTCGTCGAGGCCGAGACCGTCGAACAGTCCGTCGAGCACCAGGGACAGCGCCAGGATTCCGCAACCGATGACGGCGCACCACATAAAAGGAGTCATGCCCGGCTCTCTGCTCGAATTAAGGACGCATGGGAAGGTTCCGGGGCGATTCTTCCACGACGGGCGTGCGCGTGTGATGGGGACAAGGACCCGTCATGCCCGTCATGGCAGAACCGGCCGCAGAGCCGACCCGAGCCACAGGCCGACGGCGGCCGCCGCCAGCGTGCCCGCCGTCAGGGCCAGCGCGTGCGCCAGGGCTCCGCCGCCGCGGCCGTCCAGGAGCAGGCGGGCGCCCTCCAGGCTCGCCGTCGAGAAGGTCGAGTAGCCGCCCAGGAAGCCCGTGCCCGCCACCGTGTAGAGCTGCGACGGCAACGACGGCGCGCCCTCGGTCAGCCCGGCCAGCAGGCCCAGCAGGAAGCAGGCCGTCAGGTTGACGGCGATCGTGCCCAGCGGGACGACGGCGGCCCATCGCGCGTCGCGCCGCGGCGGGCCGGTGCGCGCCGCCCGGCGTCGGGCCACGGCGGCACTCACGCGCCCGTCCACGGTGAAGCGCGCGATCGCGCCCAGGCCGCCGCCGACCGCGAGCCCCGCCCAGACCGCCGCGGTCATGAGGCGGCCTCCCGTCGGGGCGGTCGCGGTGGCCGCCCGGCCCGGCGGCCCCGCCCCAGCCGCCCGCCCAGGACCAGGCCGGCGGCCGCGGCCGCGACTCCGGCCGCGAGCGAGCCCAGCAGGTAGGCGGCCGCCAGGGCCGCGCGTCCGTGCCGGAACAGGCCGGCGACCTCCAGGATGTAGGTGGAGTGCGTGGTCAGGCCGCCCATGAGGCCGGTGCCGGCGGCGAGCCGCACCAGCCTGCGGCCGCCCTCGTCGGGGCCGGCGGCGGCCAGGAACCCGGTCAGGGCGCCCAGCAGGAGCGCGCCGAGGAGGTTGACGGTCAGGGTCGCCGCCGGCAGGTGGGCGGCGTCGTGGGGCCAGGTCGCCTCCAGGCCCGCGCGCGCCAGCGTGCCGGCCGCCCCGCCCAGCCCGACGGCGACCAGGGCCCGGCCGGGCCGGTCCTGCGGCCTCCGGGGATCACCCGACACGCTTGGCCACCTGGAAGCCGTCGACGTCGAGCACGAGCTGGTAGGCGGCGTGCCGGTTCTGCGCGGCCCACTGGGCGGCGTCCCGCGGGATCCGGCCGCCCCAGGCCGTGGAGCGGGAGTCGATGACGACGTAGTCCTTGGCCTCGTGGGAGGCGCCCACCCAGGACACGTCCGCCTTGGGCACGAGGTAGGCCAGCAGCGTCAGGTCCGTCTCCACGCTCGCCCCCTCGGGGATGGTGTCGATCACCTGCTGGGCGGCGTCCCAGCGGGTGGACTGGGCGGCGCGGTCCTTCATGGTCCACAGGGGCAGGTGGGAGGCGGTCTTGACGCCGGCGATCAGTGGGATCACCACGCCGACGGCGACGACCCAGCGGGCCCACACGGGCGCGGCCAGCCAGCCGGCGGGGCCGGCCGGGTTGGCCGCGCCGGCGGGGTCAGCGGAGCCGGCTAGGTTGCCGGGAGCCGTGGGGCCTGCGGGGTCGGTCGGGCCGGCGTGAGTGGCGGGGCCAGTCGGGCCGGCCGGCTCGGTGGCCCCAGTGGCCTCCGTCGGCTTCTCGGCCGGCTCGCCGGCTCGCCGGGCCCGGCGCTCGCGCAGCCGGGCGACGACGTCGAGCAGCGCCCCCAGCGCGATGGGGATGAGCACGGCGTTGTAGTGCCAGTACCTCCACTCCCAGTACGTCTCCTTGTCCGCCAGGAAGCGCCATCCCAGGGTCGGCAGCACCAGCGTCATCCACGGCGAGGCCAGGCCGATCCCGCCGGCGGTGCACACCAGCATGAACAGCGTGGCGACCTTGACCTGCGGGGAGAACAGCCGGTCGAGCAGGTTGCCGTGGTTCGGGACGGTCGGCATGCCGTCGGCGGCGTTGCCGTTGAGCCCGTACTGCCAGGCGCCGGTCGGGCTCAGCAGCGGCACGATGACGAACACCGTTAGGACGAAGGCCAGTAGGCCGAACAGGGCCACGTACGCGCCCACCCGCACCGCGGTCGGCATGCCGGCCCGGGTCCTCGCGGACCGGCCGGAAAGCTGCGCGGACCGGCCGGGGAGCCACCGCGCCCACCCGCCGTCGTCGTCGGGCCGGCCCGCGCGCGCGTCCTGCCAGCCGCGCAGGGCCATGGCGCCGCCCGCCATGACGAGGGTCAGCCCCATGTCCTCCTTGACCAGCACCAGCGGCGCCAGCCACAGCGCGCACGCCCGCCAGCGCCGCTCGACGAAGGCGACCGAGGCCCACGCCAGGGCCGGCACTGCGAAGGCGATCTCGTGGAACTGCGCCTGAACTGCGCCCTGGATGCCCCAGGACAGGACGTAGAACAGGCCCAGCGCGGTCGCGACCGACCGTCTCGTCAGGCGCGTGGCCAGGCGGGTGAGCGGCCAGGCCGACACAGCCAGGAGCAGGTCCTGGACCACCAGCAGCGCCAGCGGCGTGGGGAACAGGCGCCAGACGGGGCCGAGCAGCACGAGGATCGGGTGGAAGTGGTCGCCCAGGAGGTTGTAGCCGTCGCCCTTGATCGACACGATCGGGGCCTGGCCGTGGGCATAGTCCTTGGCGAGCTCGGCGAAGATCGCCAGGTCCCAGCTCGGCACCGTCAGGGACCGCCACTGGCCCACGGAGTAGGCGATGAGGACCCACGCGCCCACGACGACGACGAGGGCGGCGGGCAGGCGATCCAGGGCGGCGGACAGCCGGCGGGTGGCGGCGTCGCGGGCGGTCTGTCCGAAGGGACGAGGAGTGATCATCACCTCTGAGCCTATCGGAGGCCATCTGGACCGACGAAACACGGGCGCCATCGCACGCGGGTAGGCTGCCCGCGTCCGTCCATCCCGAGGAGATCCCTATGGCCGAGCAGATCGCTCAGGACCACCAGCTGCAACGACGGCTCACCAACAGGCACATCCAGCTCATCGCGATCGGGGGCGCTATAGGCACGGGGCTCTTCATGGGCTCCGGCCAGGCGATCTCGAAGGCCGGCCCCGGAGTGCTCGTCGTCTACGCGATTATCGGCGGGGTCCTCTTCCTCGTCATGCGGGCCCTGGGCGAGGTCCTGCTGTCCAACCTGGAGTACAAGTCCTTCGCGGACGTCGCCCACGACCTCATCGGCCCCTGGGCCGGGTTCTTCACCGGGTGGACCTACTACGTCTGCTGGCTGGTGACGGCGATCGCCGAGGTCATCGCCATCACGGCCTACATCAGCTTCTGGCTGCCCGGCCTGCCGCTGTGGGTGGCGCCGGTGGCCACGGTGACGCTGCTGCTGGGGCTGAACCTCACCACCGTGCAGGCCTTCGGCGAGATCGAGTTCTGGTTCTCCATCATTAAGATCGTCGCCATTCTCGCCCTGATGGCGATCGGGGTCGTGATGGTGGCGATCGGGTTCCGCTCGCCGGAGGGCGCGCAGGCCTCCCTGGCGAACCTGTGGAACGGCGGGGACCTGTTCCCCAACGGGTTCCACGGGTTCGTCGGGGCCTTCCAGATCGCCGTGTTCTCCTTCCTGGGCACCGAGCTGGTGGGTACCGCCGCCGCGGAGGCCAAGGACCCGGAGATCACCCTGCCCAAGGCCGTCAACGCGATCCCGGTGCGCATTGTCATCTTCTACCTGGGAGCGCTCGCGGCCATTATGGCCGTCACGCCGTGGTGGGAGGTGCCGGCGGAGTCGAGCCCGTTCGTGTCCATGTTCGCCCTGGCCGGGCTCGGGGTGGCCGCGGGCGCGGTCAACTTCGTGGTGCTCACGGCCGCGGCGTCGAGCGCGAACTCCGGCATCTACTCCACGTCCAGGATGCTGTTCGGGCTCTCGTGGGCCGAGCACGCCCCGCGGGTCTTCCGCAGGCTGACGGCGCGCAGCGTGCCCGGCCCGGCGCTGCTCGTCACCTGCGCGGCGCTGCTGACCTCGATCCCGCTGCTGTACATGTCATCCTCGATCATGAGGGCCTTCGTGGCGGTCACGACGGTGGCCAGCGTGCTGTTCATCCTGGTGTGGTGCGTCATTATCGTCTCCTACCTGCGCTTCCGCGCCCTGCGCCCCGAGCTGCACAGGGCGGGCGCCTTCCGCATGCCCGGCGGGCGGACCTCGGCGTGGGGGGCCCTGGTGTTCTTCGTCTTCGTGACCTGGACGCTGACGCAGGGAAGGGACACCCGGCTGGCCGTGGCCCTCTCGCCGCTGTGGCTGGTGGCGCTGGGTGTCGCCTGGTGGGTGCACTCGGTGCGCCGGCGCGCCTCCGTCTGAGGCGCGGATTCCCCCGAACCCACCGGCTCTGGGCGCTGGCGCGTCTCCGTTGCCCGAGGCCCGGGCCTGGGCGCCTGCCAGGGACTGACCGCTTACCGAGCCTTGAGCGCTTACTGGGGCTTGAGCGCGGTGATGACGGCGTTGGCCCGGCCCGCCAGGGCCGGGTCGGGGCGGGAGTGGCGGTAGGTGACGGTCAGTCCCAGGTCCTTGCAGGCGTGGGAGATCCATGAGGGCGGAACCACGAAGAGGTCGGAGGCGTAGCGCTCCTGGCCCCAGGTCAGGGTGAGGTGGCGGCGGTCCTGGTCGGCCTCGTCGTGGAGCCGGATGCCGTGCTCCGGGGAGTACGACGCCGTGGCGGGGGCCTCGTTGAGCAGGTACTCGGTGCAGATAATGAGGGCGCCGCCGGGTGCCAGGTGGCCGGCGGCGAGCTCGAGGACGCGGCGGCGCTGTGAGGGCGCCGGCTGGGTGATCGAGCTCGTGGACAGGCAGACGGCTTTGAACGACTCTTCGAAGGAGAAGGCGGTCATATCGGCCGTGCGCAGCTCGATACGTGCGGCGGCCCGGGTGTGGCGGGCGAGACCGGCTGAGAGGTGCTCCAGGGCCTGCGGGTCGATGTCGGTGGCGAGCACCCGGTGGCCCGCTGTGGCCAGAGGCAGGGTGAGGCGGCCGGAGCCGCAGGCGAGCTCCAGGACGCGCAGGTCGGCCAGGCCGGGGCCGGTCAGGTCGGCCAGGCCCTCCAGGGCCGCCGCCACCTCCGTGCGGTCTCGCAGCCGGAGCTGGTGGTGGCGGCGGGCCCCGGCGCCCCGGTGCAGCGGCGGGATGGAGCTATCGGGGACGGGCATGGTGTTCTACTGGGGACGTGCTGGGAGTCAGCCGAAGATCCACTTCCACGGGTTCCACAGGTAGTCGCAGGTGGGGTGGAGCATGTCGGTGCCTTTCTACGGGTTGTTGTTTCTGGCGGTGTCCAGGTTTCTCCTTGCGGGGCGCGGGTGTATCGGGCGACTGGGTGGGCTGATGGGTTGAGCTGGTCAGACGAGCCTGTTGCGCAGGGCGTGGACGACGGCGCCTACGCGGTCCTGGACTCCGAGCTTGGCGATCAGGGCTGACACGTGTGTCTTGACGGTGGCCTGGCTGACTCCCAGGCGGCGGGCGATCTGCTTGTTGGACAGCGCCTCGGCCATGAGTGCGAGCACCTCCAGCTCGCGGGGGGAGAGCGTGACGCCCGGGGGCAGGGCTCCTGGTGTGGGGGTGGTGGTTGGCGCTCTGGGTGTGGGAGGGCTCGCTCGTCGGCCGATGATCGCTGATGAGCTGGGGGACAGGACCGTGTTGCCGCTGGCGACGTGGCGGATCGTGTCGGCCAGGGTGGTGATCGGGTCCTCCTTGGCGAGGAATCCTCTTACTCCGGCGGCCAGAGCGCGTTCCAGGACGGTGTCGGCGATGAACGTGGTCAGGATCAGCACGCCGAGCTCGGGGCGCTCGGTGTGGAGGGTCTCCGCCAGCTCGATGCCGTCGGGGCGGGGCATCTGGATGTCGAGGAGGAGGACCTCGACGGCGGGGTCCTCCGAGCCCAGCAGGCTGAGGACCTCCTGTCCGTCCCGGGCGGCCCAGGCGACGCGTATGTCCTCGGTGGTGGTGAGAGTGTCAGTGAGGGTGCGGCGGACGAGGGCGTCGTCGTCGGCGAGTCCGACGTTGATCATGGGATCCTCTCCAACGGGGTGGGGCGGGGCGGGTCGAGCGGGATGGTGGCGGCGACCATCCAGGCGCCGTCCTCGGCCAGGGTGGTCAGGGTCCCCTCGATCGCTGCGAGGCGCTCGCGCATCCCCACGATGCCGGTGCCGGAGCGGGGGAGCCGGGGGGCGTCCTCGGCGATGCCGTTGGTGGACACCAGGCGGATCACGTCGGGGCCGAGGGTCAGTGTCAGGGTGACGGGACGGGCGCGGTCGGCGTGGCGGACGATGTTGGCCCCCATCTCGCGGGCCGCACGGGACAGGGTGGTCGCCTGGAGCCGGCTGGGGGCGTCCTGGCCGACACGGCGGAAGACGACGTCGAATCCCGCGGCGGCGACGTCGTCGCTCACCGCCTGGACGGCGGCATCGAGGTCCACGACGACGTGGCCCAGGCCGGCCGCGGCCGTCGCCTCCGCCTCCTGCGCGGGGCCGTCTGGCGCAGGGCGCGCAGCAGCAGGCGCAGCTCGTGGAGGGCGTCGCAGGCCGTGGAGACCACCGCGGCGAACTCCTCGCGGGCCTCGGGCGAGTACGAGGCGTCGGTCGCCGCCCTGCGGGCCCGCAGGGCGGTCTGCGACATGGAGTAGGCGACGAGGTCATGCATCTCCCGCGCGATCTCCAGGCGCATCTCCTCCAGCCGCTCGCCGGCCCGGCGGACCTCCCTGCGTCGGGCGGCCTCGAGCGCGCGCAGGACGGCACCCACCGGCAGCAGCAGCACGCCCATGAACAGGTTGGAGAGCAGGCCGCCGACATGGACGGCGCCATCCGCCCCCGGCGATGGCACCAGCACGGACACGACATCAACCAGGATGTTCATCAGGAGGAAGGACACCGCCGGCCACACCGGCAGAAAGCGGCCCAGGAACAGGAAGAAGGCGCCGTTGGCGATGAGCATGTCCGTGGCGTGGGAGCCCGGCACCAGGAACAGAACGACCCAGCACAGCTGGTAGGCCACCAGCCCCACCACCGGCCGCAGCGGGATGAGGGCGACCAGCACCAGGGCGACCAGCATGAAGACGGCGTCAAGAGGCTGCGGCACACCGTCGATCGCAACGTTGACGACAATGCTCGCGGCTCCGAAGAGCCAGGGGGTCGGCGTTGTTATGGGGTGGGTTGTTGTGTGAGTTGTTGGAGGGTTTGGTGGGGGTGGGTTGCCCAGTAGCGGCAGGTGGAGGCGATGCTGCTTTTTCGGCGTTGTCGGCTGGGGTGGTCGGGGCTGGTGAGGCGGATGAGGCTGATGGCGGTGTTCCTGAGTGTGGCCATGGCTCGGGCGGTGGTGGTTGTGGGCAGTTGGTGGCGGTCCTCGTCGAAGGTGACGTCGCGGACCCAGTGGAGGCGGTTCTCTATTCCCCAGTGGCCTTGGATCCAGGCTGCTACGTG
>NZ_JONS01000070.1 GCF_000711965.1 Actinomyces israelii DSM 43320 | reverse complement strand
AGGCGCACCTGACCGTGGTGATGGCCGCCCTGGCCGTAGCCCGCTACCTCCAGGACGCCACCGGGATCAGCATCGCCAGGATCGTGCGCGAGCTACGCAGCCTGCAGGAGGTCACCATCAACCTCAACGGCCACCACCTCGCAGCCGCACCGCGTCTGACCGACGCCGCTAACGACATCCTCACCGCCCTGAGCACCCCACCCCCGGCACACTAAGCGTCATGAGTCAGGCCCGATCTTGAGGGCCTGGACCATGCCGACCTCGCCGCGGCGGCTCTGGCCTGCGCGACGCGCCTGTCGCCGCTGTTCGCGGGGTTGGCGACGCGCAGCGACCCGCGGGGCTACGCCGACCTGCTGGCCGACATGTGGCAGCTGGTGGGGCAGGGTGCCCGGGATCTTCCCGAGCGGGCGGTCAACGACCTCGACTACCGCCTGGCCGCTTTCCCAGAGGCCTTCTGCGACAGCTCATACCTTCTGGACTACGAGGCCTGCAGCGTCCTGGGAGTCGGGTACGCGGCGCTACGGGTCCTGACGACGGCGGGCCGGAAGCCGCCCTGGAGTGCTGGGAGACGGCGCTGGTGCTGCTGGGCGGCCTGGGCGAGGAGCTCGACGACGAGGAGGCGCGGCTGGTCCCAGAGGCCCAGGAGCAGCGCCAGGTCCTGGCGCAGACTCGCGCGGGCAGGCGCCCGACAATGGGCTCATCCCTGGCCTCACCGACCGTTGAGGCGTTCCGTCAGGCCCTACCCGAGCTCGTCGCCAGGTGTCGTGCGCGCCAGGAGGAGCACCTGGCGGGCCCGGCCAGGGCCGGCATCGTCCCCGGCCGACTCACCGTCCCGTGCCCTGGTGGGGCCGATATCGGTCCTGGGCTGCCCGGTGGCCGGCGGGCGCCACAGCGCCCACCTGGCGGCGGCGCCGGTCCTGGTGGAGGTAGGCTGCGTGTTCGACGGTGAGGTCGAGACCGTGCCTCTGGGGGCGCCCACCGACCGGTTCGGGGCGGCACCCCGGGCGCGGGCGCTGCAGGCCGGGTCACCGGCCCAGGCGATCCAGGACGCGGCAGAGCGCGGGTTCGAAGTGGTCACAGCGTGGTATCGGTCCGAGGTCCTCGGGCAGGTGCAGGTCACGACCGTGGACGCGCCGGAGGCGCGCGTCCTTCAGACCAGCGTAGAGGGCTTCCTCTGAAGCGCCCCCTCAACGCTCCCGGCCGCGACGACCGGGCCCGGGTCGAGCGCGCGCTGACGGCGGCCGAGGAGGTGGCGGTCGCCGTCGGGCAGGGCCTGGGTGCGCCGTACTGCACGCTGGGATCGGAGGCGCCGTCACCCACTCCGGGCGAGCTGCGGGCGGGGGCGACCACGGTCGCAGGCCTTCCCCTGCCGTGGGCGTGGTGGCTGCCCACAGCGGGCGAGTACGCGCTGAGCACCAAGGAGGAGACCCGACTGCGGGACGCGGACACGCTCAGCTCAAAGGCAGCGGGCCCAGGGCTGTGGGGTGCGTACCTGGGACGTGCGAACGGGTCAGAGCACCCCACCCCCGGTAGGCGGCGCCCAGATGTCCTCCAGCACCCGGGCGAGCATCGCCCCGTCGCCCCGCACGGAACGAGAGTATGACACCGAACGCCGACTCCCCACCGCAGAGCACGAGCTCACACACGCCGTCCACAACGCCCTCCAAGCCCTGCGCACCAGCCCGAACACAGCCAGACACGACCCCGAGTCGTCCGCTCCGTACGCGCTCTCAAAGCCCCACAGGACGCGATCCGCATGTGCACAAAGACCAGCCCAGTGCGCAGCGGGAGGAGCCCCCATCATGTCTCAACCCGACCTCATCACCCTATGGAACGACTTTCTGGGATTTATAGAGTCGATCACCGGAGTCGACGGACTCTTCAAGATCCTCGCCTGCATAGGCCTTGTGGCCATCATCGCAGCGGTCGCAAAATGGGGACGGAACAAGAAGCGCGGTGGCCGCCTCATGACTGCTGGCCGCCATGTACGACCTCACGGATCTCACCGGGATGAGGGCCGAGAAGCCCAGGTCGACGTCCATGCCGACCTTCCAGATCCCCGCCGCATGGGTCGCACCTATCGGTGGGATCATCGCAGGAGCGTTCATCGGACCTGCCGCGTGACCACCGACGGGGCCCATCTCCCTCCTGCCGGCCCTCCTGGTCAGCTCCAAACTCAACGCCATCCATCCCTTCCGCGAGAGTAACGGCCGAACCATCCGGCTATTCCTGTCCTTGCCAGCCAACCGCTCCGGTTGGGACCCGCAAATGGCAGCACATCACCGCCGAGCGGAACCAACACGCCTGCGCCGCGGCGTTCTATGGCGATGAGGCTGCGCTGCAAGAAGTGATGCGGCGGATGGGGAGCCAGATCTAAAGATAGGCCAGATAGGCCCATTGTGGCGACTCTCATCCCAGGACTCCAGCCTCAAGGAGCAGGGCAGGGGACTTACTCCCCCATCGCAGCGCATCACCCAGCCTGGCCGAGGAAGGACCTACTCCCCCGGCGCCGGCAGCTCCCGCGCATTCACGTCGAGCTCCTCGGCGATGCGTTCCAGGGTTTGCAGGGTGAGGTTGCGTTCGCCGCGCTCGACGCTGCCCGTGTAGGTGCGGTGCACGCCCAGGACGTCGGCGGCGGGCCAGGCCAGCGTCGCGGCGCCGAGGGGCGGATCCTGGTCTAGGAGGCGGGGAAGACTGTGGTGGCGAAATCCTCCTTGCCCTGGTCATCGGTGACGACGGCGGTGACGGAGACCGCCTCATCGGCGGGGATCGTCACGCTGGCCCGGGTCCCGCTCAGCACCTCCTCAGTGCCATCGGCACGCTCGATGTACCAGTCGACGCCGACCACGGCCCCGTCAGAGTCGGTGGAGTCAGAGGCGTCCAGGGTGAGCTGGTCGCCGTCGCGAGTAATGACCGGGTCGGCCTCGGGTCGGGCATTGTCGGCTTGGGCGGTAGCGGCGGCGGCCATGACCGGGAGCGCGAACGCCCCCTGGGCCGCCCCTGTTCCCAGGGCGTCGACGACGGTGCCGGCCAGGGCTGTCTGCCCGTCGGCCGTGGGGTGGAAACGGCCATCGGAGAACAGCCCGTAGAACCAGGAGCCGCTTGGGCCGCACAGCTCGTGCCCGGCGAAGGAGCCGGCGGGGTCGGCGAAGGTATAGCCGTGGCGCAGGGCGGCGGCCTTGAGGGCGGTGTTGAGCTCGTTGGTCTTGGCTGTGATCCAGCGCTGGTCGACTTTCTTGACGCCCTCGCAGCGTCCGGGGATGATCCCGCCAACCCTTCCTTGGGAGGAGTAGAAGCTCGGGTAGCCCACGGCCACCACTGTCGCGTTGGGGGCGCGCGAGGCGATATCGCCCATGATCTGCTCGTAGCTGTGGATGCCGTCCTGCTCGCCGGTGCCGCCCAGGGCGTCGATGGCGGAATCAACCCGATCGGTTATCTGCTTGTCCCCGCTGCAGGTGATGAAGGGCAGGATCCTCCAACCGCCGATGCAGTCGCCGAGTACCTGGGCGAAACCGGCGTCGTTGCCGCCGATGGACAGGGTCACCACGCCAGTGGACTGGCTGAGGGCATCGAGCTGGGCGGGTTCGTCCCAGGCGGTCTTGGCCTGGTAGAGGTCACCCGTGCGGGCCCCGGAGCAGGCGTGGAAGGCCGGGGTGCGGCCGATTCTCTGGCCCACCAGCTGGGGGTAGGCGGCGGTGGAGCGCTTGCATTCGTTGCCGCCGTCGACGTCGGTGCCCGACTCATACGGGGAGACCCCGAAACCCGAGGCGTAGGAGTCCCCCAGCGCCACGTACTCACCACCGGGAAGCTCCGCCGAATACGCAGCAGGGCCCACATACAACGCGACCAGCAACACCATGATACTGCTCAGAAGTTTGATGCGGAAAACTCGATGACACCGCAACGGGCGGGAAGGGAAACGAGACAGACAGCTGAGCAGGTGGAGTGAACGAGACATACAGGGCTCCTCGGTGCTTCCTGGTTGTGCAGATATACGAATGAACTGCGTGGTGTTTCGCGGACAGGCCTGAAAGCCTGGTTGTCAGGCTGCTTGTCTTGTACGGTGGTGTCCTCCTCAACCTCGTTGGGAGTCTTGCACCTCAGGACGGAGTGGGATCGTTTCTGATCGTGTGCCGGGCTCGATCCTGGGGGCGGCGTCGTTGATGGCCTTGCCTCTTGCGGTGGTGGACCATCGGCGTGCGCCCTACTCGTTCTCGTTCCTTGAGGGCGGGCGCCCACGACTCGGCCCGGGTGCCCGCTCGGCGCACCGCGGTTCTTCCCTCCTGGAGTGCGGACGCCGTGGTTCGCCAGGTGGTCGGCGGGACTGGGTGGAGGTGTGCTGGGGCGCCGTGGCCCGGGGGGCGGGATGGATCGTCTTCTCTGTCGTGTGGGGGCGGTTGCGGGCTGCCATGTCGATTGCCTCGCGGATCAGGGATGTGCGCATGTTGTCCGCCATAGCATAACCCGCGACCTTCCTGGATGTGGAACAGCCCGGGGACGGTGGCCAGACAGGTCAGGCCCCTTCCCGGGTGCGGGTGCAGGCGCAGGGTCGGTCGACGGTGCTCTGCCTGTTGGGTGGGATGGGTCTCCGCCGGCCGTCCTCCGAGCCTGGCGTGCCCGTTCCTGAGCGTCCGGCCCTCCGTCCGGTTCATGCTGTTGTGCCCGGCCCTCAAGGGCTGGGGAGGCGGGTCCCTCGGCAGCGGTAGCGGGTCACGGGGGCGCGTCTGGCTCGGAAGGGCCCGATCCCGTCGTCGCGGATCTCCCGGCCGGGGAGGAACCGGCGTACGACAGTGCGTTTGTTCACCCTGGGTGGGGCCTGCTCGCCCAGCCACGATCCGCCGGAAAACGAAGTGGGCGACGTAGGAGAACGTGCGCTTGGACGCCCCGTGGTGGAAGCAGGGCGCACCATCGGCTGATCGCGGGGTTGACCTGCTTGAGCAGGTCTGCTGAGTGCGCGGTGCCGTGTTCTGCGGTTCAGTGTCCGGATCTTGTCCTTGATCGAGGACAGCGACTTCCTCGATGGGTGGGTGTGGACCCGGGTTCTGCCGCCGGTCCCCGTTCTTCTTACGGCACCGGACGCGCCATCCGAGGAAGTCGCCCACCCCTCATCGATGCGGGTCGGACGGGTCTTCTCCTGCCGGCGGGCGCAGCCCTGTGGGGAAGAGCACCTGCGGCCTCGCACCCGCAGTGCCCGGGCATCGCCGCGCAGCCCGTGCACGAGAATGACGAAGTCGTCCGCATGTCCGCATACGGACGAGCTTCATCACCGCGCCTGCGGCGCGCCGGTGCTCGGCGCGCTTCCAGTGAGGTCCCAGCGCGTCCCACCTGCGTTGGAAGTGCCGGGAGCCCTGGACTGCCGGGCTGCATGGGGTCACGAGGTCGCAAGCACCAGCCCCGCCACGCAGCCGCCGAGCCGACCTCGTGGCCCCAAACCACCAAAAACAGTCCGGAACAAGCCGCTTTCAGCCCAAAAACCCACGTCTGAGGTCTCTCAGGACGTGGGTTTGAGTGTCGAGTGTTTGGTCGGCCCAGCCCTATCGTGGGCTCGAAGACCACGAAGGCGCCCTACGACCTGGCCGAGCACACCCACTTCCACGGTGATGCTTACACCGACGGCCAGCTCATCGAGACCACCACCGCCAAAAGAGGCGTCAAGAGCGTAACGGGGCGCTCCAAGAGGCGCGATCGGCCCCCGTGGTCCCCCAGGACGATCCCGAGCACTGGCGGGTGGTGTGGCACTACAGCGCGAAGCGGTTCGCCCGCGACAACGCCACCTTGACGGCGCAGGAGAACAAGGCCAGGGCCGTCATCGACGGGGACGCCTCCTCCCGCCGCCCCAGGTTCGTCGCCGGCTCGCGCGGCGACCTGGCCCTGGACGAGGCCGCCCTGGCCCGGGCTCGCGCCGGGGCCGGCCTCAAGGGGTACGTGACCAACATGACCGCCCCCGGATGGGAGCGGGCGAGGTGATGGCCTCCTGCCGCTCCCTGTGGCACGTCGAGCAGTCGTGGCACATGTCCAAGCACGACCTGCGGGCCCGCCCGGTCTTCCACCACCAGCGTGACTCCATCGAGGTCCACCTGACCACGGTCATGGCCGCCCTGGCCGTCGCCCGCCACCTGCAGGACACCACCGGCATGTCCATCAAGCGCATCATCCACGCGCTCCAGCCGCTGCAGAGCGTGGAGGTCACCATCGCCGGGCACACCGTCACCGCCCAACCCCAGATCACCGCCGAAGCCGCCGACATCATCACAGCCGTCCAGCTCCCAGGGCACTAAAGTGGCACGAGTCAGGTATGTGGGTGGGCTTGACGAGCGTCACAAATATGCGTATAGTTATGATCATGCCCAGTAGAAACGTGTATGTCGCGGAAGACGACGTGAGCCTGTTCACCGAAGCTAGCGAGATCGCTGGTGGGCTGTCGGCGGCTGTCGCGGAGGCGCTCCGCGACTACGTGAAGAAGCACCAACGAGCGGGCGCGGGCTACGAGGAGATCGAACTCGCGCTGCGCACTGACGGCGTAGACCACAGGGTCACCTTCATGGGGCGACGCCTGGTCCGCGTCAGTCAACCAGCCCCCGAGGGGACCCGCATCGACACCGTCTACCAGACCGCCAAGAACCAGCTGGCTGTCGCCACCAAGATCCAGCGGAAGCTGCCCGACTGGGCCGCAGGCCAGGAGAACCTGTGGTCCCACCCCGAGACGTGGGATCGTGACTTCTGGGTCGCGGGCGACAAGACGATGGTCGTGTACCCCGACATTGAGCACTTGGGCCAGGTCGATGGCGCCTTGGCTGAACGCGTCGAATCAGCCCTCGCCATTCCCCCCTTCGAAGTCCTGGACATCTGACATGCCATCGGCCATCCCAGAGCGCGTTCTACCAAGACCTGCACTGTCGATCGCACAGCTCACAACGAGCCAAAACACCCCGGTTTCCATACAAAAACCCACGTCATGGGACGACCATGACGTGGGTTTGAGTGTCGAGTGTTTGGTCGGGGTGGCGGGATTTGAACCCGCGATCTCCTGCACCCAAAGCAGGCGCGCTACCAAGCTGCGCCACACCCCGTGAGAAACGAGCCGGGCCGCCGGAAGCCGGAGGCGGCCCGGCTCGATCAACGAGCGGGTGACGGGAATCGAACCCGCGCAATCTGCTTGGAAGGCAGAGGCTCTACCATTGAGCTACACCCGCATGAACAGGCCGACGACGGCTGACCGCGTCGGCCCGGTTAAAGGACCCCGGTAACCTCGGTAACCTCAGTACTCCAGGAGTCCGCTCTTGTAGGCCCTCACCAGCCGGCGGGGCACGGAGATCTCGCGCCCCGCGACGCGGATGGTGTTGAGCTCGGGCAGCTTGGCCTTCCACTGCGAGCGGCGGTTGCGGGTGTTGCTGCGGGACATCTTCCGCTTCGGCACTGCCATGAGCCCGCTCCTCTCAAAAGTCTGGGATCATCGGATCCGTCCAAAACTGGGCTGAGGGACACCATAACGGCATCGCCCGAGCCTGTTCCAGCCCGGGCGACCCGGCAGACGTGTGAGATCAGTCCCGGCCGCCCTCATCGGCCACGGGCGCCTCACGCGGCGCCCCGTCCGCCCCGCATGTCAGGATGGCCCCATGCCCGCCACCACGCCCGCGGCCGACGGCGCCTCCGCAGGCGCCTCGGACTCGTCCCGCTCGTCCGGCTCGCCGCTCACCCTGGCCCGGGGCGAGCAGCCCGAGATCGACCTGGAGGTCAAGCGCTCCCACTTCCTGGCCCGCGCCCTGCGCGCGGACGACGAGGAGGAGGCGCGGGCCCTCATCGCCGCGGTGCGCAGCCGCTACCCGGACGCCCGGCACCACTGCTCGGCCTACACCGTCCCCAGCCCGGGCGCCCTGCCGGTCGAGCGGTCCAACGACGACGGCGAGCCCCCGGGCACGGCCGGCCGGCCCATGCTCGAGGCGCTGCGGGCCACGGGCCTGACCGCGACCGCCGTCGTCGTCACCAGGTACTTCGGCGGGACCCTCCTGGGCACCGGCGGCCTCGTGCGCGCCTACTCGGAGGCGACCGCGCGCGCCCTGGCCGCGGCCAGGCGGGTCCGCCTGGCGACCCGCCACCTGTGGGACGTGCGGATCCCGGTGGCCGACGCCGGTCGGATCGAGGCGGAGCTGCGCGCGGCCAGCACGCGCGGGGGGCACGACCTCACCGTCGAGGAGACCGTCTGGGGCGCGACTCACGCGGTCCTCCTCCTGGCCACCGGCTCCCCCGACTCCACCGGCCTCGCCGAGCTCCTGGCCGCGACGACGGCGGGGGCCGCCGCGCCCCACAGCGCCGGGGTCCGCGTCGTCGAGCTGCCCGCGTGACCCGCGCGGCCCGGGTCGCGCGCAGTGACGCCCGGACACCTTGACACCCATGGGCACCACCGCAATACTGTCTGCGCCGCAGGCGGCGAGCCCCTTGAGGCGGCCAGCCGGACACGAGAGGAGGACCCCATGATGGCCAACGGCATCATGCGCGAGATGTCCTCCTGCTGTCAGTGCTCCCAGTGTCTTCAGTGTCGATAGGGCGCCTGGCCACGACACTGTGCGCGCGTCGCTGCGCGCATGCCCGGCGCTATGAGGCGGCACCCCGGCGAGGCTCTTCGCGTGACCGGCGCGCCTGACGGGTCCCCCTCCTCCACCGACGGCCGCGAACCGTCAATCGACCTCGCGCCCCATCCGGCGCCCCGGGCCCGCCGGCCCGTCCACCAGTCTTATCGGCCGCAGCACTCGCACACGGCCGGGCCCGCCCCGGCGGGACACCACGAGAAAGAAGCACCATGGCTTACATGGCTTACCTGTCCAACATCACCGAGGCCGTCGGCGGCACCCCGCTGGTGCGCATCAACCGCGTCGTCTCCGGCCCCGCCACGGTTGTGGCCAAGGTCGAGGCCTTCGAGCCGGCCGGCAGCGTCAAGGACCGCATCGCCCTGTCGATCGTGCGCGCCGCCGAGGCCTCCGGCGACCTCAAGCCGGGCGGCACGATCATCGAGGCGACCAGCGGCAACACGGGCGTCGGCCTGGCCATGGTCGGCGCGGCCCTGGGCTACAAGGTCATCATCACCATGCCGGAGACCATGTCGAAGGAGCGCCGGGCGATTATGCGCGCCTTCGGCGCCGAGCTGGTGCTCACCACCGAGGGCGGCGTCGCCGGCGCGGTCAAGCGCGCCGAGGAGATCCAGGCCGCCACCCCCAACTCAGTCCTGGCCTCCCAGTTCACCAACCCGGCCAACCCCCGGGTCCACCGCGAGACCACGGCGCGCGAGCTCCTGGAGCAGGCCGGCGACTTCGACGCCTTCGTGGCCGGCATCGGCACCGGCGGCACCCTCACCGGCGTCGGCCAGGTCCTGCGCGAGGAGCGCCCCGGCGTCAAGATCTTCGGCGTGGAGCCCGCGGAGTCCCCGCTGCTGGGCGAGGGCCGCGCCGCCCCGCACAAGATCCAGGGGCTGGGCCCGAACGTCGTCCCCGAGGTTCTCGACCAGGGCATCTGGGACGAGCTGCTGCACGTCCCGTCGGACGACGCCATCGTCTACGCCCGCCGCGCCGCCGCCGAGGAGGGCCTCCTGGTGGGCATCTCCTCGGGCGCGGCCCTGGCCGCCGCGGACATCCTCGCCCGGCGCCCCGAGCTCGAGGGCAAGACGATCGTCGTCGTGCTGCCCGACACCGGTGAGCGCTACCTGTCGACCCCGCTGTACTCCGAGTACCTCAACTGAGCCTGCTGGGCCGACCGGCTGCGCGACGCGAGTCCCCGCCCGTCGGCCTCCGCCACCCCCTGAGGCGGGCCGACCGACGGCGGCGCCCCGGGAACAGGGGCGCCGCCGTCGGCGTTGCCCCGCCGGCGGCGCCCGGGCCGCCGGCTCTCGACCGACTTCCGGGCAGTGCCGCCCGGCGCCGAGCCCAACACTGAGGAGCACCATGCACAAACCGAACCGTTCGCTGTGGACGCTGGCCAAGGAGGACCTGGCCACGGCCCGCAGACGAGACCCCGCCGCGCGCTCCAGCCTCGAGGTGGCCGTGCTCTACCCCGGCGTGCACGCCCTGTGGGCGCACCGCGCGGCGCACAGGCTGTGGCACTCGGGCCACAAGTTCGCCGCCCGCGCCCTGTCCCAGGCGGCGCGCAACGTCACCGGGATCGAGATCCACCCCGCGGCCAGGATCGGCAACCGGTTCTTCATCGACCACGGCATGGGCGTGGTCATCGGGGAGACCGCCGAGGTCGGCGACGACGTCCTCATGTTCCACGGGGTCACCCTGGGCGGGGTCTCGATGAACCCCGGCAAGCGGCACCCCACCATCGGCAACAACGTGCAGATCGGCGCGGGCGCCAAGGTGCTCGGCCCGGTGACGGTGCAGGACAACGCCAAGATCGGCGCCAACGCGGTCCTGGTGAAGAACCTGCCGGCCGATCACGTGGGCGTGGGCGTGCCCGCCCGCGTGCGCGACCCGCGCACCGACCCCGAGCTCATGATGGACCCGACCATCTACATCTGAGCCCGTCGGGCCCGCAGGGGCCGCGAGGGGTCCCGGAGGGCTCAGCGCACGACGACGCCGTCGGCGAGGTCCCGCAGCCTGCGGAAGACGGCTCCCCCGCTGGCGCGCGAGCCGTCGTGCTCGTACTCGCTGGTCACCCAGGTCCGCAGCCGCGGCATGAGGGCGGCGGTGGCCAGTGAGGTCTCCATGGGGACGTAGACGTCGTGGACGTAGACGGCCGCGGCCCCGGGCACGTCCGCGGCGCGCAGGGCGTCGGCGTCGTAGAGGCTCCCCCACTCGTGGGCGGCGAGCGCCTCGGCGACCTCAAGCCACGGCCGCAGGGTGGGGTCCTCCTCGAAGACGTCGCGCCCGACGTGCTCGCCGGTCAGCAGGGTCGGGTCGTCGAAGTCCGCGGGGCGCGCCCGGTCCGCGGCCCAGGCGGTGACGCCGCCGTCGGCCCAGCAGGACTCGTGGACGACGGCGTACAGCGGGTTGCGGCCGCCGAACGGCAGGGCGTCGGCCAGGTCGCAGCAAAAGGCCCAGGAGCCCGGCTCGCGCTCCAGGAGGTGGTGCAGGCGGTCCAGTCCCCCGCTGGCCCCCAGCATCGAGCCGAGCCCGCGCAGCCGCTCGGGGCCGACGGCGTCGCCGCGGCTGGTGCGCACCTCGCCGCGCCCGGCGGCCCGCATGAGCGCGGCCATGCGATCGCGGTCGGCCGGGTAGCGGGCGTAGAAGTCCTCGCTGCGCCTCCTCATGGCCGCGTAGGTCAGGGCGTAGACCTCGTCGATGCTGCGGCCGACGGCGGGCAGGCCCCCGGTGAGGAAGGCGGTGCCGACCGACTCGGGGTGGGCGGACAGGTAGCGCGTGACGCAGAAGCCGCCGAAGGACTGCCCCAGCAGGCTCCACCGCTCAATGCCCAGTCCCCGGCGCAGGTCCTCGCAGTCCTCGACGATCTCGTCGGCGCGCACGTGCGTGAGCAGGCGGGCCGTGGCCACCGGCCCTCCCCCGGCGTCGGGCCGGTCGATGGCCGTGGACAGGCCCGTGCCGCGCTGGTCCACCAGAAGGACCCGGTGGTGCTCCAGGAGCGCGCCGAGCCAGCCCAGGCCGGCGTCGGCCGACGGGCGCGGGGCCTCACAGCCCGGTCCTCCCTGAAGGAAGACCAGCGGCGGCTTGGCCAGCGGGTCGACGGCGGCGGACTCGGCCAGGCAGATCTCCCGGGTGTAGACGGTGATGGCGGCGGCGCCGCCCGGCAGACGGTCGCCGGCGCCGGAGCGGTCGAGCGGGACCTCGAGGCGGTGGTCACGGGTGAGCAGCCCCGCGGTCGCGCGGGACCAGTGGCCGGAGACGAGGCGAGATCGGGCGGAGGCAGTCACGAGCACCACTCTAAGGTCATTCCCTCTCGCGCGGGGCGGCAGTGCGAGCGGCGGTGGCGGCGCGGACCCCGCGCGCCCGGGACGACCGCGGCCCGTGGGCCGGGGTGGCGTCCCGGCCCACGGGCCCTCGTCATCGAGACCGCCGAGCCGGGTTCCCACTCCCGGCCGGTCGAGCCCCCTTCGCCGGAACGACCCACCAGGGCTCCCTTAGACCCTGGCGGCTCTCGCAAGCAGGCCCCTCACCGGGTTCCCCAACCCTCATGACCCGCCCCGTCCGGCGGCAGCAACCATGTAACCCGACCACCCTGGAGACTCACCCCCACCACACCTGGCAAAACCCTGAGAGCACCCCACCGCGCCGCACCGGCACAACCGACCCCGCACCGGAGGCGAACCGATCCCGACAAGAGACGGCGGCGC
>NZ_JONS01000069.1 GCF_000711965.1 Actinomyces israelii DSM 43320 | reverse complement strand
CGGGACTCCTGCGCGAAGAAGGAAGCCGCTTTTTTCAGGAAGTCGATCTCCATCCTGGCCTCCCGCAGCTCGGCACGCAGCCTCCTGTTCTCCGCCGACTGCTCCGCACCGACCTCGGAGTCCACGGACTCCGGGTGGTCCTTCCTCCATTTCTTGACCCAGTTTCCCACCGTCTGAGGAACCAGGCCGTAGGACCTCGCCACCTCGGCTATTGTCCGGTCCTTCTCCACGACCTCAAGGACGACCTGCTCCTTGAGCTCACTACCGAATCTCTGTGCCGACATAATCAGATTATACCTCATCTCTCAAAACAGTACTCTTTCCACCACTGTCCAAGAAACACCAGGCACCTCAGGGGCTTTTGCGATGATTTCCCCGCAAGTCGACAAGCAGATACGCGATATAGACCACGAGGGCGCCCAGCGAGTTGGCCAGGATGTCCCAGTTCGTATCGTCCAGAGTGAGACGCGACAAGCCGATCTCCACTATGCCGAGCTCGAACAGCTCATTAATGCAACCGAGAGCCGACACCAGGGCGAACACCGAGAACGCCTCGACCGGCCAGCGCCCCCGCCACCCGAGCGACAGCTTCAGATAGCACCACAGGACTCCCGCGAACATACCGCCCCCCACGAAATGGGTGGTGAAGCTGGTGTCCCGCCCCTCGATCAGCGGCGACGGCAGGAACCATGACACCATGAACAGCCCGCAGGCCAGGTACAGCAGCCAGCTCGGCCCGCCGACATAACCGGCCCGCCGCAGCACCACCGATATCGCCGCGACAAGAGCGACGGGCACACCGACGCATATGATCCAGAAAATCAGCAGACCGACAACACTAGACATAACACTAGACATAAAGACTCATCCACGGAAGTACGGGCGGGCATGATTCTCACAACCGCGCGGGCGACAAGAGACTCCCGGCGGGCGGCGACGGCGTCGAGCAGACAGCCGAAACAGGTGTCGAACAGGTACTGCCCGAGGCTCGGCGCGTCCACAGTCAACCACGGCCGGCCCGCCCTCGCCACCGGCCCGCCGTCGTCGCTCGATCCCGTTTACTACGCCCGTTTGTCCCTTACTACGCCATGTAGAGCCGTACAGGAAGGAACAAATGAGCGTAGTAAGCGCACGCCCGACCCCGCCCGCTCAACCGCAGCGCCCGCCCGGGCCCGGTTCCGCGCTCTTCGACATGACTGCTGCCGTGCCGGCGGCCGCAGCGCCCGCCCGGGCCCGGTTCCGCGCTCGGCATAGGACCGTAGAGGGACCCGGAGGCCGTTGAGTACAGTCAATGCATGTCTCGTATCGCCATCATCGGCGGCCACGGCAAGGTCGCCCTCCTGATCGCCCCGCTGCTCGTGGCCGCCGGCCACGAGGTCGTCTCCATCATCCGCGACCCCGCACAGGCCGACGACATCACCGCCACCGGCGCCACCCCCCTGGTCCTGTCCGTGGAGGACGCCGGCACCGACGAACTCACCCGGGCCCTGGCTGGCGCCGACGCCGTCGTCTGGTCCGCCGGGGCCGCCGGCAGGGGTGGGCCGCAGCGCACCGACGCCGTCGACCGCGCCGCCGCGATCCGCTCCATGGAGGCCGCGGCCGCCGCCGGGGTGCGCCGCTACGTCATGGTCTCCTTCATCGGCGCCTACGGCGAGGTGCCCGCCGACCACCCGATCCGCGCCTACGCGATCGCCAAGATCGCCGCGGACCGCCACCTGCAGTCCACCGGCCTGGACTGGACGATCCTCGGCCCCGGCCGGCTGACGCTGGATGCGCCCACCGGCGCCATCACCGTGGGGCGCGTCGAGTCCGACGCCGGCGCGCCCACCTCTCGCGCCAACGTCGCCCGCGTCATCGCGGCGGTGCTCGCCGAGCCCGCCAGCATCGGCAGGGTCATCCCCTTCCGCGACGGCGACACCCCCATCGCCCAGGCGGTCGCCGACGTGCCGCTGGCCTACGCCGACCTGTCCTGAGCGGCCCCGCCCCGGTCGCCCCGGTAGGACCGCACCATGACCTTCACCTACACGCTCACCTGCAGGCTCGAGGCCACGTCGGCCTTCCCCGCCGTCGTCGGCAGCGAGGAGCAGCGCGCCTACTGGGTGGCCCCCGACCTCCTGGCCTGGCCGCTGTCCCTGCTCCCCCGGGGGACGGGCCGCGAGAGCGTCGTGTCCGCCTCGGGCGAGCCCGTCCCCGGCGCCGGCCTGACCCTGCGGCTGATCACCGCCCCCGACGGCGGCGCGGCGGCCGTGCACGGCCGCATCCTGGGCGCCGACGGCCTGCCCGCCCCCACGATCACGCCGCTGCGCATCGTCGGCAACCTGCCCCGGGACGTCCTGGACGCCCACCCCCACCTGGAGGGCTACATCGCCCTGAGCCTGACCGACGACGACGGCACCGCCCTGCTCGACGACGACGCCGTCGCCGCGGCCCTGACCGGCCAGGTCGCGGTGGCCCAGTACGCGGATGGCGGCTCAGGCGGGCCCGACGGCGAGGGCGGCCCGGGCAACTCAGGCGGCGGCCCCGACGACCCGGGGCACCTGGACGCCTTGACCGGCGTGCAGACCGCCATCCTCCTGGACCGCCTCTACGCCGAGGCCGCCTCCCGCGCCGAGCTGGGCGTCGCCTTCCACGCCGTCGATGACGGCCCCGGCCGCCCCTCCTTCGCCCTGTGGGCGCCCACCGCCAGGGCAGTCACCCTCCTGACCTGGGAGACCGGCGACCCACTGGGGGCCGTGCCAGAGGTGCCCGGCCCGCCCGTGCGCACCCCCGCCGTCCGCGGCGACGACGGCCGCTGGAGCGTGCCCAACGCGGAGGGGGCCATCGGCGTCGGCTGCCAGTACCTGTGGGAGGTGGAGGTCTACGTGCCCTCCACCCGGAAGGTGGAGACCAACATCGTCACCGACCCCTACTCGACGGCGCTGACGACGGGCTCCACGCGGTCGGTCGCCGTCGACCTGTCCGATCCGCGCCTGGCCCCCGCCCAGTGGGCCGCCACGCCCGCCCCGCGGGTGCGCAACGACTCCGCCCGCACCATCTACGAGCTGCACGTGCGGGACTTCTCGGCCGCGGACCGGAGCGTCCCGGCCGCCCTGCGCGGCACCTACCGGGCCTTCACGGTGGAGGACTCCGCCGGGGTGCGCCACCTGGCGGACCTGGCGGAGGCGGGCATGAACACCATCCACCTGCTGCCCACCTTCGACATCGCCACCATCCCGGAGGACCGCTCCGCCCAGCGCGCCCCGCGGATCCCGGAGGCGGCAGGCCCCGCGTCCGCCGACCAGCAGGCGGCCGTGGCCGCGGTGGCCGATCGCGACGCCTACAACTGGGGGTACGACCCCCTCCACTGGGGGGCGCCGGAGGGCTCCTACGCCACCGAGGGGCACCAGGACGGCGGGGCGCGCGTGGTCGAGTTCCGCCGGATGGTGGGCGCCCTGCACGCCCTGGGCTACCAGGTGGTGCTCGACCAGGTCTACAACCACACGGCGGCCTGCGGTCAGGACCCCTTCAGCGTCCTGGACAGGGTGGTGCCCGGCTACTACCACCGCCTCGACGCCGTCGGGACGGTGACGAGCTCGACCTGCTGCGCCAACACCGCCACCGAGAACGCCATGTGCGCGCGCCTCATGATCGACTCGGTGGTGCGCTGGGCCAGGTGGTACCGGGTGGACGGCTTCCGCTTCGACCTCATGGGGCACCATCCGCGGGCCGTCATGGAGCGCGTGCGCGCGGCCCTGGACCGGCTCACCATGGCCGACGACGGCGTAGACGGAGCCTCGCTCTACCTGTACGGGGAGGGCTGGAACTTCGGGGAGGTCGCGAACAACGCCCTGTTCGTCCAGGCGGTCCAGGGGCAGCTGGGCGGCACCGGGATCGGCGTGTTCAACGACCGTCTGCGTGACGCCGTCCACGGCGGGGCGCCCTTCGATCCCGACCACCGCATCTTCCAGGGCTTCGGCACGGGCCTGCTCACCCAGTCCAGCGGGCTCGACCCGCGCGGCTGGGGCGACCAGTCGGCGGACCTGGCGCACCGCACCGACCTGGTGCGGCTGGGGCTGGCGGGCAACCTGAGGGACTACGTCATGACGATCTCGGACGGCTCGGTGCGCCGGGGCGCCGACCTCATCCACAACGACGCCCCGGCCGCCTACGCCTCGGTCCCGCAGGAGAACGTCAACTACGTGGACGCCCACGACAACGAGACCCTCTACGACCTGCTGGCCTACAAGCTGCCGCGGGGGATGCCGGTGGTGGACCGGGTGCGGATGAACACCGTGTGCCTGGCCACGGTGACGCTGGGGCAGTCGCCGGCCTTCTGGTGCGCGGGCACCGAGCTGCTGCGCAGCAAGTCCCTGGACCGGAACTCCTACAACTCCGGGGACTGGTTCAACGCCATCGACTTCTCGGGGCAGCACAACGGGTTCGGCCGGGGGCTGCCGCCCGCCAGGCAGAATGAGGCCGCCTGGTCCATTCAGGGGCCGCTGCTGGCGGACGCCTGGCTGCGGCCCTCGCCCGACGAGATCGCGGCGGCCCGCGCCCAGGCCCTGGACCTGCTGAGGCTGCGCTCCTCCACGCCCCTGTTCAGCCTCGGGGACACCGGCCTCATCCAGACCAAGCTGAGCTTCCCGGGCTCGGGCTTCGCGGCGCCGCCGGGCATTATCGTCATGCTCATCGACGACACCGTCGGACGCGACGTCGATCCGTCCCTGGACGGCGTGCTCGTGGTCTTCAACGCCACCGGGCACACGCTCACCCAGTGCCTGGGCGAGCTGGCGGGCCGGGACTTCCGCCTCTCCCCCATCCAGGCGAGGGGGGCCGACGACGTCGTCAAGCGCACTGGCTTCGACCGGTCCACCGGGACGGTGAACGTCCCGGCGCGCACGGTCGCGGTGCTGGTGCAGGCGCAGTCGGGGAAGCCGGAGAAGAAGTAGCCCGCGAGGCGCTGCCCCGGCCGGCACCCCGCCGCCCGCCTGTCCCGGCGCACCGCCTGTCCCGGCCACCGCACCCCGTCGAGATAGACATTTTCGTACGAGATCGGCGGTGTCACCGTCTACCTCGTACGAAAATGTCTATCTCGACGCTCGGCCGCCACCGCCGTCGAGGTGCTGCTGGGCACGCGGCGGGGAGGCAGGGCCGCGGCGCTGTTGGGCGACCACGCCCTGCTCGCTCCGCAGCACCTGACGGCCGATGCCGCCTCGGTCTTCCGGGGCCTGTCCCTGGGCGGCCACCTCACCGAGGAGCAGGTCCTGCGGGGTTCGAGGAGCTCGCGCAGCTGGGAGTGGAGCAGGTCCCCGTGATCGACATCCTCACCGAGGTGTGGGCGCAGCGCCACACTATGACCGCCTACGACGCCATGTACGTGTTCCTCGCCCGCCTGGTGGGGTGCCGGCTGCTCACCCTCGACGTCTGACTGGCCCGGGCCGCACCGGACTGCGCCGTGACGCCGTGACGACATAGCGCCGGCGAGTCGGCCCCGGCCGCCCCGGTGCAGCGGCCGGAAGACGGCGGCGGGGCCGGCGGGCCCGCGACTCCGCGGCCCTGCGTCGAGGCCCTCAGAGCGCCCTCTCGGCGCCCCTGATGCCGAGCGCCATGACGGCGGCGGCCAGGGCGCCCCCGCCGCAGATCGCGAAGATCCACCGGTAGGCGGCGAGCGCGGGCAGGGTCGCGGAGCCCACCGTGGTCACCAGCGTGGCCAGGATCGAGCCGCACAGCGCCGTCACCACCGAGATCCCCAGGGAGCGGGCCAGGGCGTTGAGGCCGTTGGCCGCCGCGTTCTGCTCGCGCGGCGCGTTCGCGTTGATCACGGCCGGCAGGGCGGCGAAGCACAGGCCGACGCCAGCGCCCACCATGGTCGTGCCCGCCGTGACCCAGGCGAGCGTGGAGGTGAGCACAATGCGCATCCCCCAACCGAGGGCGGTGACCAGCGAGCCCACGGCGAGCGTGCCGCCGGCACCGATGCGGGCGATCATCCGCGCCGCGACGGGCGCGCACACCAGCATGGCCAGGCCGGCGGGGAGCAGGGTCAGCCCGGCGAGGGCCACTGAGCCCCCGAACCCGTAGCCCGTGGCGGCGGGGGCCTGAACGTAGGAGGACGTGCCCAGGATCGAGCCGAACATGGAGAAGCCGATGAGCACGGAGGCCAGGTCGGCCAGCAGGATCGGGCGGCGCACCAGGGTCGTGACGTCCACCAGCGGCTGATCGGTGCGCAGCTGCGCCCACCCGAACGCGGCCCCCAGCACCACCGACAGCAACAGGAGCCCCAGCGTGAGCGGGCTTCCCCACCCCCACACGCCGGCCTCCGACAGCGGAACGAGCAGGGCCAGGAGCGTCAGGGAGAGCAGGACCGCGCCGCGCACGTCCAGGTGCCCGGACGCCTGGGCCGGCGCCTCCCGGACCCCGGCCAGGATGCCGAGGAAGGCCGTCAGGGCCACCGCGAAGGTGATCCAGAACAGCACGTGGTAGTCCACGTACTGGCAGATGACGCCGGCCATGGGCAGGCCCAGCGCCCCGCCGACGCCGAGCATGCCGCTGATGAGCGCGACACCCGAGGCCTGCCGCTCGGCCGGGACGACGGCGGCGACGAGCGAGATCCCCAGGGGCACCGTGCCCGCGGCCAGCCCCTGGACGGTCCGGCCGACGATGAGCCAGCCGATGCTGCTGCTCATCGCGGTCATGAGGGAACCGACCACCATGGTCGCCAGGCTCACGAGCAGCATGCGCCGCTTGCCGTACAGGTCCCCCAGCCGGCCGAACAGCGGCACGGCGACGGCGCCGGCGAGCACGGTGGAGGTGACGAGCCACTGCGTCGTGCTGGCACTGGTGCCCAGCTGCGCCGGGAGCGTGGGCAGCACGGGCACGAACAACGACTGGGCCAGCGCCGAGACCAGGGCCCCGGCGGCCACCAGCCCCACGACGCGCCCGGGGTGACGGTCCGGGGGCGCACCCGCGCTCCCGTGCGTGCCTCGTCCTGACTCCTTGAGCATCTGTCTCGACAACATGTTTACAAATGTAAAGTACTTGACGAACGTAAATCAGCGTGCCAGTCTGTGGCAGTGGACACGACCGAGCGCGTCGCGCAATCCAGACGGGCCCTGACCGGTGCCGTCATCGACCTGCTGCGTACCAGCCCGGCCGGGCGCATCACCATTACCGAGGTGTGCAGACGGGCCAATGTGACTAGGCCCACCTTCTACCAGCACTACGCCTCCCTGGACGACCTCGTCGGCCGGGCCGTCGCCGAGCGGCTGCGGGAGCACCAGCAGGCGGCCCTCGCCCTTGACGCCGACGCCCCCGACGCCGACCTCCAGGTCTCGCTCGGCCGGTTCCTCGACCGCATCTGGGGCGACCGCAACCTCGTGCGTGCCCTGCGCAACACGGGCGCCGCCCCGGCGATCACGCACCATGCGTCCGTCGACGTGCTGGCGGAGCGGATCCTCGCCCGGCTACCCGGACCTCATGCGGCGCAGACCCGGCTGCGCGCCCGCTTCGCCGCCGCGGGCATTACCGAGCTGCTCGCCGACTGGCTGGACTCCGAGGACCCCGCCCGGGTGCGCGACACCTACGCCCGGCTCCTGCGCGACCTCACGGCTGCGGTCATGAGCCCGGCCAGCCCGGTCGGGTAGCCCGACCGGTGCAGCACGCGAGCACCACGGCTCCCGGCTGGCGGCGCACGACGTGACAGACCCCGCCCGGGCCGGGTCGCCTGAGGCGCGCAGGAGCCAACCCGCTAACCCTGCACGCGCGGGGATGATCCCAGGGGTTGCCTGAGGTGCATAGGGGCCAACCCGTCCCGGTCGGTCGCAGCAGGGCGACACGGGTTCCCGTCCCGGCCTGCGCGCCGACCCGCCTCACCGCCCGGCCAGCTCGGCGGCCCGCACGCCCCATGTGCCCTACCCCTCACCGACAGAGGATATCGACCTGTTCGTGGACTCGCTGATCGGTATAGCGCAAGTGGAGTGAAACTGATTACGGGAGCAGGAGGCCCCCTGGTGCTCGGTCCCTGACCTGGGCGTCGAACAGACTGGTTGTAGGAAACCAGGTGACCGCGGTGCCCGCAGGCCCGGGTGGCACCCGATGTCGATACCCGGAAAGGGTGTCCGTGGTGTCTTCTGGCGTGGATCCAGGTGGTGGGGGCGTCTGTCGCGGCCTCTCGACACGCACCCGAACAGTTTTATCCAATTTTTTGGATAGTCTGTCACCTGTCCGCTAACCCGTTTCCGTGTGCGTGTCGCAATCTGAGGATCAGAACGATGGGCACTCCCTGCCGTGTCGGGACCCAGGCCTCTGACCTGCACAGACATTGGGTGTACAAAGGTGAGAACGGGGTGGGGTCGGCTCTGATCCTCAGATTGCGACAGAATCGGACGCCCGACCCCACCAGGCCCGTGCATAGTCTCCGGAGGTCCGGGTGGACCGGTTCGTGAATTCATATCTGCCTACCTGGGCGCCGGTGCCGCTGGCTCGAGGCTCTTATTTATGACGGCGCACCCTCACTGCATTTTAAATTTCGATCTGGACTGCAGACACGGGGATCTCAAGCTGCGTCGCGATTGGGGTGTAGAGGTCCACATCCTGTGCACGAGTCCTCAGGGAGATCAGGAGTGCATACCTCACGGGCAGGTCCCGTCTGTCCTGACGACGATTGTTTTTCCACCATCCTCCAACGGGATAGACCGCCACGTGGTCACACGTAGCAAGCTCAACCCCCGCGCCTGTCCACTGGTCCTGATGGAGAGAGCCACAGTTCCGTGCCTTCTCGCCAAGGAGCCAGCGCCGCGAGTAATGCGGCCTCACAAAATCTGCTCCGTCTTCCTCGTTTTGCGCTTGTCGATTAATCCTCGCAAAAAACTCTTCTGAATTCTCGGTAGGTCCTTGAAGATCAAAACGCAACCCGTGAGATCGGTAGGTGTACCTTCCCTTCCAGCCGCGCCGCGTGGCAGAGGGTTCGATGAAGTAGGAGAGCGCGATACGCAGGCACACATCATTTGCCCCGAGATCTTGAAGCACCTCTCGTGGCCAGGGAAGGGCATGCAGGCGAAGCTCTCGCATCGTCCAGTCCTCATCGAAGGGGTTGAACTCGTCCTGAACTATCATGGTGACCGCATCAGAGGAAGAGTGGAGTACAGAATCTTCAGTGGGAACGCCCCAGCCGTACCGGCGGAGCAGTTGCACCACTTTCCGCTTCTTTCGGCCGCAAGCATCAATTCGATCCTGCATCGCCTTGGTCCACTGAGCCTCGTGAACAAGAAGACCTCGAACTGTCTCGGGCCAGTATGAGGGGTATCGGTCCATGACGAGAGCAGCAAGACGAGCTGCCTGGGCAGTCGCAGCGCTCGTTGCATTGGCAGAGGTAAGCGCGACATCACTATTAATGCCTGTTGAGCGCAGAGACAGAAGAGGGTGACTGTCCTCGATTAGACCCTTGCCGTCAGTGAGAGCGTTACCTCCCTCCATGCAGATCTCCGGCTTTATCGGCCAGGAGCTGGTCCCAAAGAGCATGGAGGTACGGCTATGCGGGGAGAGGTCACCGCGGACAGCAAGAGGTCGGTAGCCTCGATATGTAGGATCAACTGGCGACCAATCCATATCAGTATAGGCGCCAACTGTCAAGGCGTTCCAAGACTGACCAGGGTCTTCGATACACGAAATGTCTGAGTTGGCTAGATAGTCATCCACGTAGTTACCAACGTTCGCAGCAGAAATGACAATAAGACGGGAGGCGTCAGCATCTGGTTCTGAGATAAGACTTACTGTGTCGTCATCGACGACGACATCTGTGCCCGCAGCAAGGGCATCTATAGCGGCCGACCACAGTGTCGGCTGACCCGGATCCGCATCAGACTCAGCGCTGACCGGCATGCAGTACACACGTTGTCGTAGCATCACAGTCTCTGGCAAAGATACTGCCTGGATGGTAGCGCTTGCGTTATCTCGAGGGGTGCTCGGCTGAGAAGTCGACCGTTTTCTCCCGTCCAGAATTCGCACCGATTCCAAACGATGTCGTAGATCTACCTGTTGGGTTCCTGTCAGGAGTGCATCCAAGTGGTCTCCGTAGAGCGCAATACCAGCCATAGACGTACCATGGCCTGCACGATCGATCCCATCAGAGAAATTTCCAAGACTGTACAGATCAGAGCTCGACACTGAACCAGAAAGGAGCCGATGCTCACGAAATATACCGGTGTCAAGGTGACAGACTACAGGCGCATCCGCAAGGGCTGGGCGCACTCGGCTCGCCAGATCGAGAACGTACTCCATTTTTTCGTCGTCACTGAGATCCTCAATAGTGTTAAGCATAAACGACGGCTTGCGGATCTCGGTGAGCGGCAGATCCGTGACCAATAGCAATTCGAGCTGCTTCCACGTGGCACGGACATAGGTAATACGAGAGGTGCCGATCTGCGTTTGCCTATCGAGTCTCTCCAGGCGATAGGCTTTCAAAACCTTGTCAAGAAGATCTGGCTTCCCTCTTCCGATGTCGAGCCAGAGCTCCCACCAAGTAGACTTGTCACGTTCAGGGTCACCCCCGGAGGTCCACAGATCCTTCAAAAACGCATCTCGAATTCGTGAAATATTAGCGACAAGTGCATTGTTGCACGGTTTACCTGTTTTCGCTCGCTCTTTGTTGAGATAGTCTTCAAAAAGTTTGAGAAATTTTGACCGAAACTTATCAGCCACCCAGATGGTGGCGGTCTCCGGATGCTCGTCTGTCGCGGGACGGGCAGACAGAAGAAGCCACTGAGGCACCCTCGGAGCATGCCCACCTCTTGCCGTTCTTGTTAAAGAATTAAGTCCGAGGTTGAAACCAGCACCCCAACCTTCAAGGACCAGGATTACGCCGTTAGCGCGTAGAGACTCATCCAAGCATGCCTGACCGCGGACGGTATCTGCGGCCGCAAAGACTGTTTTGGCTTCTCCTAGAAGACGATTGCCATGCGGATACCGGCACACTGGTCTGACGCTTTGAGTTCCTCCTCCGTGTCCAGCAAAGCCTTTTCGATCAACACGGTTCTGTACGTAAAGATGTTCACGGTTGTCGTACCTCAGCATACTGCTCACCTTACCTTAGGCTCGCCAATCGACGTGCCGAAAGAGCTGTTTCAACGTCCTTGCGGGTCACAGCAGTATCTCCGCGCATGAGTGCGCTCTTGGCAGCAGACTCCGCCGCCTTGACAAGGTCGGCATGACTAAGCCCCTCGGTGAACGATACCAGCCCACCCAGCCTTACTCCCTTCACCAGGGAACCTAGACGCTTACGAATAACTGACTGTGCCTGCTGAGCGTCCGGCAAGGAGTAGGTGAGAACCGCATCGAACCGCCTGAACAACGCTCGGTCCAAAATGGAACGATGGTTGGTGGCCGCAATGACGATAGAATCGGAACCAGCGTCTTCTAGGAACATGAGGAAGGTATTGAGAATACGCCGAGCCTCTCCGACGTCATTACCTCCCCTATCTCCGCCAAGCGCGTCGAACTCATCAAAAAGATAGACCGCACGCTGGGAAGCGACGATCTCAAAGATCGTCCGCAGTTTCGACGCCGTCTCCCCCATGAATTTGCTGAGGAGTCCGTCAAGACGAACTGTGCACATAGGCAGGGAAAGCTCGGAGGAGATCACAGATGCCGTCATGGTCTTGCCGGTACCGGGAGGACCTTCGAGTAGCAGTCGGTGCATGGGAGTAAATCCGTGCTCGGCCAGCACCGCTCGTTGCCTCTGCTCCTGGATAACCTGCACGACCTGCGCGGCAAGATCGGGGGCGATGACGAGGTCGCGCAGGGACACCTGAGGATAAGAGACCTCTATGAGGTCGGTGACGTCATTCTGGGAACGAGGCAGCCTTGTCACTTTGGCGAACTGAGTCCGTCGGCTCTCTCTCGAGGACTCGACCGCCTTTTTAATATCGGCCGCAAGATGATGATGACCTTGGCGGGCCTCGCGTGCCGCCGCCTGGAGGGCTACGGCATAGAAAGCCTCTTCGTCACCCGAGGCGTGGGTGCGCACAAGTGCGGTAACATGCGATCCCTGGCTTGCCATGGTGATCCCTCCTTACTTATCCATACGCAATGAAGATACCATGTGGGTCGATGGTGACAAAAACTATCTCAACAAGGCAGCACTCACGTACGCGACTCGGTCACCGAGGCCAGTATACAGGAACATTTTACCGAAGGCAATCAGGAGGGGCTTCGGAAAACCCGGTCAACTCGACCTCACGCGGATACGATAAGTTTTCCCAAATACTGCAGCACGAACAGAACAAGGTCTGGTTGTGGGATTGTTCGTCTGGGGTGGGTCGGGGCTTGTAGGGGATGGCGTCTCCCTCGTACGTACGGCCCCGGAGCTTCTCAGAGATTGTGGCGGCCAACGCTCGTAGTGTCTCCCTCGTAAGGTATAGCCCCGGAGGTGGTCCTGGTTTGAGGTGCCTGGTGTTTCTTGGACAGTGGTGGAAAGAGTACTGTTTTGAGAGATGAGGTATAATCTGATTATGTCGGCACAGAGATTCAGCAGTGAGCTCAAGGAGCAGGTCGTCCTTGAGGTCGTGGAGAAGGACCGGACAATAGCCGAGGTGGCGAGGTCCTACGGCCTGGTTCCTCAGACGGTGGGAAACTGGGTCAAGAAATGGAGGAAGGACCACCCGGAGTCCGTGGACTCCGAGGTCGGTGCGGAGCAGTCGGCGGA
>NZ_JONS01000068.1 GCF_000711965.1 Actinomyces israelii DSM 43320 | reverse complement strand
CCCCGCCGGCGGCTACGGGAGTGGCCAGGGCGCCCCATCGGGCGGTTACGGGCCCGCTCCCGGCACGTCTTCCGGCGGCTACAGGCCCGGCCCCGACGGCCCCGCCGGTGCGGGGCAGAGGCCCGGCGCCTACGGGTACCTCGGTACGCCCGCCGGCGGCGCCTCGGTGCCTTCGGCGGCATCGGCGTCGGCCCCCGTCAGCGCGTCCCCCAGCTTTCAGCCGGAGGGAGGGCGGCCGGCAACGCCGTCGACCGGGGTGCGAGCAGCCGCGGCCCCGGCGGCGTACGCGCCGGGCAGCGGCGCGGGCGTGCACCCGGTCCAGCCCGGGCCGCCGCGTCCGGCTCCCCGCCCGGCCCCGACTCCCGCTCCGATGCCGGCGCCGTCGCCGGCCCCTGCCCGGCCCGCCGGTGCCCAGCCCTCCGCCCCGAGCCCGGTCTCCTCCCTGCCGTCGTGGGCGCGCGAGCCGCGCCGTCACCCGGTTGTGATTCTTGCCGTGTTCGCGCTCATGGTGGCGCTGGCAGTCCTGGTCCCCGGGTGGGAGATCATTGTTTTCGCGGTGGTCCTGGTGCTGGCGGGGACCGTGGGGCGGGCCGAGGACGCGCGGCGCTGGCACAGGCTGGAGACCGGCCGCGTGTCGGCCGGGGACAACGCGCGCATGTGGGCGGGAACTCCCTGGTACCTGCTGCGGTCGCTCGTGGCCGGCGTCTTCGCGCTCATTCCGGCGGTTCTGGTCTTCGGCGCCGTCTGGATTCTCGGCGCGAGGGCGGTCGGGGCGGACGACAGCAGCCCCACCATCTTGGAGGACTGGCACCTGTATCACCGTTCGGGCGCGGTCCTGTACGTCGCGGTCGCGCTGCTGGCGCTCATCGCCTGGCTGGCGCCGTGGGGGACGCCGACGCGGCGGGGCGGGGCGCGCCTGGTCGAGGCCGTCCTGGGTGACGGGGGCGGGCCCGTCATCGCCACCGCCGTCCTGCTCGCCGTCGCCCTTGGCCTGGTGATCCTTCACATGATGGGGGTGCTTCCTCCCGCCTGGCTCTCCCCCTTCTTCTCCTCCAAGGGCTGATGGGCTTTTCCACCGAGAGCCGACGGGCGGCGGGGGCGTGAGGCAGGACGCAGTGCTCGCGCAGTGCTTGTCGGCCGATTGGCAGGCAGAATACTCAGTGTCCTGTCGTCAGTGGACTGTTGAAGCTTGTGGGCGTCCAGCGGTCCTGCAGCCGATCTGAGGAGTCCTCCGTGGCCTCGAACACACCCCGTCCGACCAAGGCCGAGCGTCGCGAGGCCGCTCGCGCCAAGGCCCAGGCGCTTCGCCTGGAGCAGGAGAAGCGGGAGCGCCGCGCGAAGGTCACGCGCCGGGTCCTGATCGGGGCGGGCGCCGTGGCCGTCGTCGGGGGCGCTGCCGGGCTCGTGACCGCCAGCGTGCTGAAGAAGAGGAGGAAGCTGGCCGTCAACAGCCAGGGCATCCCGTACCTTGTACGGTCTGACGACGGTGCGTGGACCTACGGCAAGAACTCGGTTATTGATACCACCAATGAGGGCGCTGCCGTGCTCGATGTTTTCTTCGACTACGCCTGCCCCCACTGCGCCGAGTTCGACGCTCTCCATGCAGACGAGATCTCCACGTTGCTCGACGACGGCAAAATCACTCTTGTCCTGCACCCCTGCAAGATTCTCAATCAGGACTGGACTGACCTGGTGATGAATGCCGTGGGCCTCGTTATGGATAAGGACTCGGATAAGGTGCTGGCATACCACAATGCGGTCTTCGAGGAGTTCGTCTCGATGGTTCAGGCCAGGGACGGCTCGCGGCAGACGGTGGCGACGCTCGTCTCGGTTGCCGAGAAGACGGGTGTGGACGGAGATGTGACCGCCCAGCTCAAGAACACGATCACCGACAGGGTGTACGCCAAGTGGACCGACCTCGGAACCAGTGCCTTTACTGACAAGGGCCTGAAGGGGACGCCAACCATCATGCTCGACGGCGAGACGGTCGATCTCAGCAAGTTGTCCTCGGCCGACAGCCTGACCAAGCTCATTGGAGGGTGACGACTGCGGGGCGCAGCGCTGGGACGATGGCTCGGCCTGAGCCCGGGTCGGGGCGTCCCGGGCGCCGGGGCGCTGGAGAGTCGTGGGAGCCTGCGGGCCCCGGGGAGTCGTGGGGCGAACCCGAGGCGGGGCTGATCCGGACTCGTCCTCCGGCCGGTTGACCCTGTAGGCTCACCCGCAATGCCGTGTTAGCTCAGTTGGTAGAGCAGCTGTCTTGTAAACAGCAGGTCATCGGTTCGAGTCCGATACACGGCTCCACGCTGAGGCGGCGGCGGGAGCGGGGGACGAGGGGGCGGGGAGGGGCTGGCCGTCTGAGGGTGTGCTCAGGGCGGAGGCGTGCAGGGTAAGGTGCCTCTCATCCGCTAGAGAACAGGAACCGCCTGCCATAAGGAGATCGCCCGTGACCAGCCCCTGGGACATTTACGACGCCCTCATCGAGGACCTTCCCGAGGACGTGACCGTCACCGCCTCCGATCGCGGCACCCGGTGGACCCGGGTCGTCAACTCCGCCGGCGGCATTGGCTCGGCCTGGTCCACACCGGGGACGAGCCGCCCGGCGCTCTCCGCCGACACCCCGGACGCCGGCCGTCCCATCCGCGATGTCGCGGCCCTGACGAAGAGCTGGAACCTGGCCGAGGCGAGCGTCGGGCTGGCCGCGATCAACTCGTGGTACTCCCACGCCGAGGTCGCCGCCGGACAGGGATTTGTGCCCACCGGTGCGGGAGCGACCTGGCGCGAGGTCTTCGACCCCTACGCCGACGCCGTCGAGGGCCGGGTCGCCGCGATCATCGGCCACTTCCCCTTCGCCCGCGGCGCGCTGTGGAAGGCCGCCGACCTGCAGATCCTCGAGCGCTTCCCCGAGCCGGGCGACTACCCGGACACGGCCTGCGAGTACCTGCTGCCCGAGGCCGACTACGTCTTCGTCTCCTCATCGAGCTTCGTCAACAAGTCGGCTCCCCGCCTGATCGATCTGGCGGTCGGCGGCGGCGCGCACACGGTGCTGGTGGGCCCCTCCACGCCCATGCACCCGCTCCTGCTCGACCTGGGCGTGGACACCGTCACCGGCTACGTCCCCGACCCCGGAGTCGGCGAGCCCGGAGTCATCGAGTCGCTGTCCTCCACGGGCCAGATCGGCCCGGGCACCCGCATGCACCAGCATCGCGCCGGCTGACGCCTGCTCAACTGCTCGTCCCCGTCGAGATAGACATTTTCGGATGAGGTAGACGGCGAACCGTCTACCTCATCCGAAAATGTCTATCTCGACGCGCGGCGCGCCCGCGGCGGCGCGCCGCGCGTCGGGGCACGTCAGGGCAGGCGCCAGTCCACGGGCTGCGCGCCCATCCGGACCAGCTCCTCGTTGGCCCGGCTGAAGGGCCTGGATCCGAAGAAGCCGCGCGAGGCGCTCAGTGGGGAGGGGTGCGGCGAGGCGATGATCGGCGTCGTGCCCAGCATCGGGGTCAGCGACTGCGCCGGGCGGCCCCACAGGATGGCGACCAGCGGCTCCGGGCACTCGACCAGTGCCTCGATCGCCCGCTGGGTCACGGCCTCCCACCCCCAGCCCCGGTGCGAGGCGGGCGCGCCGGGGCGCACCGTCAGGACTCGGTTGAGCAGCATGACCCCCTGGCGCGACCAGGGCGTGAGGTCCCCCGACGTCGGGCGGTCCACGCCCAGGTCGCTGACCATCTCGGCGAAGATGTTCTCCAGGCTGCGCGGGGGCTTGACGCCGGGCTGCACCGAGAAGCTCAGGCCCATCGGGTGCCCGGGGGTGGGGTAGGGGTCCTGCCCGACGATGAGGACCTTGACCTCCTGCATCGGGTAGGTGAAGGCGCGCAGCACGTCGGTCCCCGCCGGCAGGTACCCGTGTCCCGCCGCGATCTCCTCTCGCAGGCGGGCGCCGATCTCGTGGATGGTCTGCTCGACGGGCGACAGGGCCTCTACCCACGAGGGGTGGACGATCTCGGACAGGGGCTTGGGGTCGTTCATCCCGTAAGCCTATCGCCTGTTCGCAGTCCGCTCGCAGCCCGTCCGCAACTCACCCGCAACCCATCCGCAACCCGTCTGCACGCTGCCCGCCCGGTAGGTTCCGCGGGTCGCCCGCGCGCGGGGACGGTTGCCCGCTATTCTCACGGGATGAGCGACTACCAGTTCCCCGACGACGAGTTCGACGCCGCGGACGCCGACGGGCCTGCTCCCGTGGGCGTGCACCGTGCTCAGGTGCCCGCGTGGCGCAGCTGGATCCCGTTGCTGGTGGTGCTCATTGTCGTGCCGCTCGTGGCATGGGGCGCGGTCGCCCTGCTCAAGCACGGGGCCGCGCAGTCCTCCGGAGGCTCCGCCAGCGGCTCGGCCAATGCCGCCCCCGCCACCTCCGAGGCTGCCGCCGACGCCGGCGGCAGCCCATCGACCGGCGGGGACGGTACCCCTGAGCCGACGTCCTCGGGTAACGCTGACCTGACCACGGGCGTCACTGTGCACAACGGCACCGACATCACCGGCCTGGCCGGCCGCACGGGCGGCAGGCTCGAGAACGCGGGCTTCACCTCCGTCGTGGTGGCCGACGGGGTGTACACGGAGGACGACCCGGCCACCACCACGGTCTTCTACGCGGCCTCGGAGAACGCCGCGACCGCCAAGGCCGTGGCCGACGCCCTGGGCGTGTCCAACGTCGTGGAGTCCGCCGAGGTCACCGCCTCCGACTCCAGCCCGATCACCGTCGTCCTGCGCGACGACTACCACGACGACCAGGGGTGAGGGGAGCCCCCGGCTCGCCCGCCCGCCGCGACCTTCTGCGCGCATCCGTGCTGGTGCCCGCCACGGGTGCGGCCGTTGTGGCCTGCGCCGCCGTCGGCGCGCGCTCGTGGAGGCGCCCTCCGGCCGTCCTCCTGTCGGAGGGGGTGGTCGTCGAGGACGACGGCGTTCTGCGCGCCCTGCCGCCCGGGCGCACCGCCGCCTATGTGCCGGGAACCCGCGTGGCTGCGTTCGCTCGGGGCGCAATGGCGGCCGCAGCGCTGCAGCGGCGCAACGGCGCCCGCCTCCCGGGCGGCCGATGGGCGGATCTGTCCGAGTCGGCGCTGACCGACCTGCTCGCCCTGACCGGCCCGATTCTGGGAGGTGGCGGCGGCGAGGGCCCGACCCGCTTCCCGCCCGGGGCCGTCGTCGCCGGGCCCGTGGGCGGCTGGCGCTACACCTGGCCGCGCGACGCCTCCTTCGCAGCGGCGGCCTTCTCCGCCGTGGGCCTGCACGGCGAGGCGCTCGGCGTCCTGGCGCACCTGGCCGGCCTGCAGCGGCCCGACGGCGGCTTCGAGGCGCGCTACACGGCTTCCGGCGGCGTGCCCGATGCCCGCCCCGCCCAGTCAGACGGGGCCGGCTGGATGCTGTGGGCCGCGAGGCGGGCCCTGGCTGAGGGGGCGGGGGCCGACGAGCTCGAAGAGGCCTGCGGGGCGGCCGCGGCGCGCGCCGTCGGGAACCTGCTGGCCCTGACCGACACGCCGTCGCACCTGCCCGCCGCCTCCCCCGACTACTGGGAGACCCGCGAGCGGACCCTCACCCTGGGCGTGGCGGCCCCGGTGCTCCTCGGCCTGGAGGCGGCGGCCGGCCTGGAGCAGGCGGGCATGGACGTCGGCGCGTCGGCGGGGCGGTCGGCCGCGCGGGCGAGAGCGGTGCGCGCCGCCATGGAGCGGGCCTTCGCCCCCGGCTGGGGCCGTCACGTGCGCGACGACGACGTCGACGCCGCGATCGCACTGGTCGGCCCGCCATTCACGGCGGCGCTGGCGGGGACGCGGCCGGTGCGCGCCAGCGCCGTCGTCCGCATGCGCCGGGGCGGCGGGGGAGTGGGGCCGGGCACGTCCTGGCGCGACGACGGCGTCTCGTGGACGCCCGAGACGGCGCTGCTGGCGTGGTCGGCGGTCGCGCTGGGGATGTCGCAGGAGGCCGAGCGGCTCCTGGACTGGCTGGACGGGCACCGCACGGCGGCGGGTGCGCTGGCGGAGAAGGTCGACGACGACGGCGCCCCGGCCGGTCCGGCGCCCCTGGCCTGGACCTGCGCGCTGGTCATTCTGGCCGCCGTGGATGCGGGCCTGTCGGCCTAGAGGCGGCGGGCGCTCGGCCGCGCACCGCAGTCCCCGATTCTCAGGAACCTCACAGGGGATGCTCCGGTGCATTCCCAGGAGCGTGGGGTTGCATAGTGCTCGCCGCTGGACGGAAGCGGTCCCGAGGGTTGGGGAGCCCGATGACGGACCGCCGACGAGAGCCGGCTCGGGTCTAAGGGAGCCCGGGTCCTCGCTCCGGCGAAGAAGGAAGGCCCTCCCGCGGGTTCATGGGAACGCCCGCGGTTGAGCGGCCTCTTGACGATGCGGGCCCGTGGCCCCGGGGATCGCCCGGGGCCACGGGCCGCAGTCGTGCCGGCCCCGCCCCTCGGCCGCAGCCTCCTTCGTCGCGGTCGGTCGTATTCCGGCACGATGTCGGCTCACTTCCGCGTCGAGATCGGTTCCCGGCGGGCTCAGGGGCGCTCGACGCCGTGCAGTGCTGTGCCCGATCCCGCCGAGGGCGAACCCGTGCGCCTTGCACTCGACGGCCCCGAGTGCCAGCATTGCGGTTAGCACTCGGGGCTGTTGAGTGATAACCGCCCGATGGCCGCGTGTGAACGACCCAGGCCGCAAGGTGAGGGTCGGGTCCGGGCGTGACGTGAACGCCGGGGGCCGACTCGTCCGTCGCGGGCACCGCACGGCCACCCGTCACGCTAAGGAGCAGCAATGCCCAAGATTATCGCCTTCGACGAGGAGGCCCGCCGCGGCATGGAGCGCGGCCTGAACACCCTCGCCGACACCGTCAAGGTCACCCTCGGCCCCAAGGGCCGCAACGTCGTGCTCGACAAGAAGTGGGGCGCCCCCTCGATCACCAACGACGGCGTCACCATCGCCAAGGAGATCGAGCTGGAGGACCCCTACGAGAAGATCGGCGCCGAGCTCGTCAAGGAGGTCGCCAAGAAGACCGACGACGTCGCCGGCGACGGCACCACCACCGCCACCGTGCTCGCCCAGGCGCTCGTGCGCGAGGGCCTGCGCAACGTCGCGGCCGGCGCCAACCCGATCGCCGTGCGCCGCGGCATCGACAAGGCCGTCGCGGCCGTCGTCGAGCGCCTGCTGGCCGACGCCAAGGAGGTCGAGACCCAGGAGGAGATCGCGGCGACCGCCTCGATCTCCGCCGCCGACGAGCAGATCGGCGAGTTCATCGCCGAGGCCCTGGAGAAGGTCGGCCACGACGGCGTCATCACCGTCGAGGAGTCCAACACCTTCGGCCTCGAGCTCGAGGTCACCGAGGGCATGCGCTTCGACAAGGGCTTCATCTCCCCCTACTTCGTCACCGACGCCGACCGCCAGGAGGCCGTCCTGGAGGACACCTACGTCCTGCTGGTCGAGTCCAAGATCTCCAACGTCAAGGACCTGCTGCCCCTGCTGGAGAAGGTCATGCAGTCCGGCAAGCCGCTGGCGATCATCGCCGAGGACGTCGAGGCCGAGGCCCTGGCCACCCTGGTGGTCAACCGCATCCGCGGCACCTTCAAGTCCGTGGCCGTCAAGGCCCCCGGCTTCGGCGACCGCCGCAAGGCGATGCTGCAGGACATGGCGATCCTGACCGGCGGCACCGTCATCTCCGAGACCGTGGGCCTGAAGCTGGAGAACGCCACCCTGGAGGACCTGGGCCAGGCCCGCAAGGTCGTCGTCACCAAGGACGAGACCACGATCGTCGAGGGCGCCGGCGACAAGGACGCCATCGAGGCCCGCGTCGCCCAGATCCGCGGCGAGATCGAGAACTCCGACTCCGAGTACGACCGCGAGAAGCTCTCCGAGCGCCTCGCCAAGCTCGCCGGCGGTGTCGCCGTCCTGAAGTCCGGCGCCGCCACCGAGGTGGAGCTCAAGGAGCGCAAGCACCGCATCGAGGACGCCGTGCGCAACGCCAAGGCCGCCGTCGAGGAGGGCATTGTCGCCGGTGGCGGCGTGTCCCTCCTCCAGGCCGGCGAGGCCGCCCTGTCCGGCCTGGAGCTCGACGACGACGAGGCCACCGGTGCCGCGATCGTCAAGGTCGCCCTGGAGTCCCCGCTCAAGCAGATCGCCGTCAACGCCGGCTTCGAGGGCGGCGTCGTCGTGGACCGCGTCCGCAACCTGCCCACCGGCGAGGGCCTGAACGCCGCCACCGGCGAGTATGTCAACCTCCTGGCCGCCGGCATCGCCGACCCGGTCAAGGTGACCCGCTCCGCCCTGCAGAACGCGGCCTCCATCGCGGGCCTGTTCCTGACCACCGAGGCCGTCGTCGCGGACAAGCCGGAGCCCCCGGCCCCGCCGGCCGCCGGCGGTGGCGACGAGATGGGCGGCATGTACTGATCCGCTGACCTCGGTGGGCGCCGGCCCGGCCGCTTCTTAAGCCGGTTGGGCCGGGGCTCCCGCGGGCAGCCGGATATTGCGGCGGGCCGTTCCCCGGGCGGGGACGGCCCGCCGCCGTTGTGTGCGGGTAGGGACGCTTGGCCGGGCGACGGGCAGGGATGCCTTGGCCGCCCGAAGAAGGAAGGCGCAAACCGCTGACGCCGAAACTTATACGTGGTACATTTCACATATCGTGTATCCGGGTGAGTCGCCGTATGCGGTGGGTTGCGAGAGGGTCCGCAGTGGTACTGCGAGTTGCTGGCGGGGAGCTGGCCGTGGCGCGGTCGCGGATGGATCAGTGCGCTGTGGCGCTGGGCGGCGTCCATCTGGACCGGGGCAGTCAGGGGGTGTTCGGGGCGGCGGTACTGGCTTCTGCTGCGGCTGCCTTCTGCTCGAATTGCGAGGACGAGCTTCGGGCCGGTGAGGCGAGGGCCGATGGGATCGTTGACGGGCTGGGCTCCGCCATGCGCGGTTTCGAGGCGGTCGATGAGCAGTCGGCCGCGGGCGCGCGGGCGCTGGGCGGCTCATTGGGCGCCGGGGCGGGGCGTCTTCAGCTCGGTGCGGCTGCGGGGGCGGCTGCCGGCGGGACCGGTTGGGAGGGGCTGCGATGACGACGACGGCCGAGGCGCTCGGCGGTGTGTTGGTCGGCCAGATCGAGGGGGACCCGGGCGGGGTGCGCGAGGTTGCCGAGTCATGGCGCTCTGGCGCCAGGACTGTTGAGGAGGCCGTTGGTCTGAGCGGCGCGGCGCGTGGTGCGGTGCCGTCGTGGCAGGGCGAAGCGGCCGCCGCTTTCTCCACTGCGGCCGGCAGTCTTGAGTCCGGCTTGGAAGCGGGCGTGGGCTGCTTGAGTCAGGGCGCGAGTGCGCTGGATGACTATGCCGGGGTGCTGGAGTCGGCGATTCATGCGGCGGCGGCGCTGCGCGAGCAGGCGGGACGAGTTCTTCTGGAGGCTGTGGGGAATCCGTCGAAGGCCGGTGCGGCAGTGGGGGCGATGTCCGCCATCGCGGGGGCCTGGGCGAGTTTGCGGGCCGAGGTGGATCTGGCGGCCGCCCGGGCTGCGGCCGCGCTGGGCAGCCCGGGTGGCGGTGCTTCAGGGGCCAACGCGGGTTCGCCGGAGAAGGACAAGCCGAGCGATAATGGATGGTGGAGCTGGTTGATCGGCAGAGAGACTGAGGAGACCAAGGGCCGGACCGCTTATACCGATGAGGAGATGGGTCGCCTCAAGGAGCAGGCGAGTGGCGCGCGGGGGTGGGGGGATCCCCATCAGGGCGGCATTGGCGACTGCTATCTCCTGGCGTCGTTGCAGGCCTATTCGGAGACGCCGGAGGGGCAGCAGTTCCTGAGTGACCACGTGTGGTGGGACGGTACCGCGGCCGACGGTCAGGGCGCGTTCGTCGTCAAGCTGTATGACGGCGACAAGGAGGTGAAGGTCGAGGTGCGGACCCAGTACGACAACGGACTGCAGGGCGAGTCCAGTCTTCTGGATATCTATGAGCGCGCCTACGGCACCCACGTCGGGAACAGAGATCTTGATAACGGGGGCCATGGCGAGGAGGCCATGGAGCATATCTCGGGCCAGGACGCCTATCATATCGATACCCACGGCGGTTCCGGGTTCGCGGGCTGGCCGTGGTGGGACGACCATGAATACACCAGCGCCGAGTGGGATGAGATCGAACAGGCCGTAAAAGACGGGAAGCCGGTTGTGGCGGGAACTGCGGGCGGGGGCTTCAGCGGAAAAGGCGGGGCCGTTGTGCGGGCTGTAGTCGATACCAACAATAATGGTGCAATAGACGGCGGCGATAAAGAGGGAAATTACCGTTTAGTTGGGGGGAATTATCGAGGTAATGGCAAGAATTTCGGGCACGAATACACTGTAGTCGATATCGACGATGATTATGTGACGCTCAAGAACCCTTGGGGGCGCAATGATGCGGAGATTAAGGCGAATAATCAGAACAACAATGGTCTCATACGGATAACCCGTGAGGACTATGAGAGGTACTTCAACCGCACGGACATAGGCAGTCCGTACTGAGGCGAAGGGTGTCAGAATGCGCATCGGACGGCAGTACGTACTGGTGACGGAGCGGGGAGATGCTGGGCATGCGAGTGAATCAGGGAATGAAGGCAGACGGGGGATTATGATTGTCGTCCTGGTTCTTGTGCTGTTCTGCGCGGCGGTTTTGCTGGGGCGCCTGTGGTGGACGCATCCGTTGAAGCGCTCGGTGTCCCTGCCCCCCGGGATTGAGCAGGGGGAGACTCTCTTCATGGGAGGTACTCTTCCCGCGCCTCGTACGAAGAGTGGTGGGATGTTCAGCGCAGAGGATTTGCGGTCGGTGAATCACGAGTGGGTCATCACTGCGATATGGTACCCGCGCGGTGGGCCAGAGGAGACTGCGGATCTTCGTCTGGGGGAGAGCGCTCATTTCGATGGACTGGGGACTGTCACATGGTTGAAAGCGTCTCCCCCGCCTATTATTCCTATTGATTTTGGAGGGCGCGTGGCGGGGGGAGGGGGGGCTGGAAGTTCAATCTGGTCCTTGATCCCGGCGTGGCCCTGGATAAATAGTTCGCAGACGCCGGATGGTTCGGCTCCATCGGTAATCTCTTCGAGCTCTTGGGGCCGAGCTCTCCCGGCTCCCGGGGCCTCCTGAGGGTCCCGGAGGACTGATGGGGGCCCGCCGGCGGGGCCCGCTGAGCCCCTTGGAACCGATCTCGGGCTGGAATACGACCGATCGCGGCGAAGAGGGGGCGGCGAGGGCCTCCAGGGTCGGAAGGCGGCGGGCGTCTGCTCACGCTCCAGCGCGAGGCGGACCGGACAGTTGTCCATCAGAATGACATTGGCTGCCCGAGGCGCCGAAGCACGAATGAAGAACCGCATGATTGCAAGGATTCCTCCGAGGTGCACGGAGTCGGGGCGCCCTAATGTCATTCTGACGGACACCCGCCCTGCGCGCGGACGCAGCCCCGCGCCCCGCACGCGACCGTGACCGACATCGGGGGCGAGAGCCCGGCGTCAAGCAGGCTCATGGCCGCACCCCGCACGCGACCGTGACCGGCCGGACGCGTGCGCGGGTGAGAGCACCGACCTCGAACAGTGTTTGCACCAGCCGGGCACGCGGCATGCGCGGTCACTTGTTGCGAGAGGATCCTGGCCACCAATCGGGACCAATGATCATCCCCGACGCGTACCTGTCGTTCTGCGGGGCATGACGGTTCCGGATCTCGCCGGCGTCGTCCGGAGGCGGCGTGTAGGACTGCCGCATCCGCTGCGTGAGGTCGGAGTCCTCTCCCCAGACCTCGGACGCCAGGGCGGAGGCCCGTTTCCTTGCCGATTCATGGGCCTTGTTGACGCAGGTGAGGATCGTGGAGGCCAGTGCGGCCGGGCTCATGTGCGCCACGGCGTCACGCAGCCGGAGATCGATGAGCCTGCCCGAGACATCCACCGTCACAGTTACAGCCCGATCTCTTGAGGTGCGGGTCTGGCGGATCGTGGCCAATCGGTCGCCTAAACGACGAGCGTCTTCAACCCGCTGCTCCGTATCTTGCAGCAGCCTGCCGATCCGGGTGACCGCCCGGGCCGATTCTTCTCCGCTGCTTCCACTTGAATAGATGCCACTGTTCACTGGCAGGCCACCTCGACGCGGTCGGGGATCTGTGATATCCGACACTTAATGTACCATCTGCCGATGACATGATGCGCGCGGCGTCGCCGGCATCGTCGGTGCCGCGGCAGTGCCTTCGACGGCGGGCCGTCCCCTGCGCGGGCAGGCGGGCGGCCCGCCGTTGTCGCCGGACGGGCTCACATGGCGGCCTGGCCCTGGCCGAAGCGCGTGGTGTTGGTGGTCTCGGCGTCGTCGTAGGAGACGGCCGCCTGGTCGAGGGCCTGGCTGATGAGGTCCAGGCTCGACTGGACCTGGATGGCCGTCACGTGCCAGTCGGCGGCGCAGGCGGCCATGGAGTCCGAGGCGCCGCCGGTCCACGAGGACTGCAGCAGGGCGATGTCCCCCTTGAGGCCGTCGGTCTCGGTCTGGATCGTGGCGATGCGGGTGCGGGTGCGGGCGGCCGTGTCGGCCACGGCCTGGGTGTCAACGGAGAAGACGGGCATAGTGGGGGCCTTTCGTGAGGGCGCCGAGGCGCCGCGCGGTGTATGGCCTCGACGTCGAGGCGTGCCACCACCGTAGGCGGGCGGGCCGGCCCCGCGCACTCAGGCCCCTCGAGCCCTGTGGAGGGCGCCGCACGGGCCACCCTGTGGAGCCCTGCGGCACCTTGAGCGGCCGTCCGCGTGTGCCTGCGGGCATGCGGCGGGTGCGGGCGGCCAGGCGCAGGGCGCGGGCATGCGGCGGGTGCGGGCGGCGCGGGGCGCGGCGCCCTGCTCGCGCGGGCCCGACGGGGAGGGCCGGGGGGGGTGCCCCTATGTGGTGTGTCAAGCGGTGGTGGGTAGCTGTGCTGCTGGTTGGGGGTCGTAGAGGGCTCCGTCTCGGATCATGGCGTTCAGGGTCAGGATGCGGCGGTGGGCCAGGGCGAGGACGGCTTGGCCCGGACGTTTGCCTTGGTCTCGTTTGCGCTGGTAGTAGGCGCGGCTGATGGGGTCGGATCTGAGGGAGGCGAAGGCGGAGCCGAACATGGCTCTCTTGAGTCTTTTGTTTCCGGCGTGGGAGACGCCTCTCGCCCTTGATCGAGGACCCCGGCCTCCTGGTCACCGGTGCCAGGCCGGCGTAGGAGGCCGGCTGGGCCCCGGTGGCGGGGGTCTTGCCCAGGGTCTCGGCCAGGAGGACGGCGGCGGCCGGGACCCCGATGCCGGGCATGGAGGCCAGGACCGGGCAAGAGAGGGTGGG
>NZ_JONS01000067.1 GCF_000711965.1 Actinomyces israelii DSM 43320 | reverse complement strand
CGGCCTACGTGCGCTGGATGATTAACGCCGAGGTGGCAGCCGGGCGTGCTCGGCGTCGAGGGGAGCTCGTCGTGTGTTCCGTCCGGGCGTCCGGACGTGCGGCCCGCTCGCGGTCCCTGCCGGCCTGTCTCGTCGAGATCGGTCGTGTTCCGGCTCGAGACCGGTTCGCTTCCGCACCGAGACCGGTTCGCGGGGCCGGGTGGCCGTCGGGCGGCTGTCCAGCCGGTTCTCCACGGCCTCCTGAAGACCGGCCCTGACAGGAAAAGGTGGCTCCTACGCGCTTTTAAGGCGCTCACCGTTCCCGGGTGCGGTGAGGATCGGCATGTTTCCGCGGTTTTGTGGCGCGGACGGGGTGGTACGGGCAGCTAAAAGTGCGTAGGAGCCACCTTTTCCGCCCGGCACACCGCCCGAGCCCCCTCGCCGGCGCCCCAGAACGCGTTTTGTCCCAGAACCGGCCCAGACGACTGGCTCCGGGGAGAGCGAGCAGACAGGGCCGGAGGCGCGAGAACCTGCGATCCTGGCGCCATGACCGACCACCCCCTCCCTGCGCCCGGCGAGACCACCGGGTGGATCACCCCTCCCACCGACGGCGGTGAGCGCCTCGACGGCCGCTCCACCGTCCTGGTGACCGCCGACCGCCTCATCACGGGACGCCGCGGTGAGGCGCCCGGCACTCTTGAGGTCATAGGCGACATCCCCGCTGTCGGACCCCACGGCGAGGGCGCAGGCCCGGCCGAGGACGCCCGGCGCGCCGGCCGCGGAGGAGCGGTGCTCCTGGGCCGCAAGCGCATTCTGTTCGCGGGCACCGCCGCCGAGGCGGAGGCCCACCTGGCCCATCCGTCCTCCCGGGCCGACCTGGCCGTTGCCGACCCAGAGCGGATCGTGCGCCTCGACCTGCCCGGCTCCACCCTCATGCCCGGGCTCATCGAGACCCACGACCACCTGCCCACATCCGGCACCGCCGTCGAGTACCCCGACTACGGGCCCCACGAGGTCGCCCGCCTCACCCTCAACGCCGTGCGCTCGGCACGCGAGCTGCTCAGCGTCGGCGTCACCAGCGCCCAGTCCCTGGGGGCGCGGCACTACGTCGATGTGGCCGTGCGCGACGCCATTGACAACGGGGACGTGCGGGGCCCGCGCATTATCGCCTCCGGGCCGCAGATCACCACCACCGGCGGGCACTCCCACCACGCCGGCGCGGAGGTCGACTCCATCGACCAGATCCGCCACGAGGTCCGCCGCCACCACAAGATGGGGGTCGACACCATCAAGGTGATGGCCACTGGCGGCTTCATGACGGGCGGGTCGGCGCCCTGGTTCGCCCAGTTCAGCCAGGACGAGCTTCAGGTGCTCTTCGCCGAGGCGCACCGTCTGGGCAAGTGGACGGCCGCGCACGCCCACGGGACCCAGGGCATTGAGCGGGCGGTGCGCGCAGGCGTCGATCTCGTCGCCCACGCCTCCTTCATCACCGACCGCGGCCACAGCGAGTTCGATGCGGCCCTGGCCGACGAGATAGCGCGCACCGGCGTGTATGTCGAGTGCACCATGACCGCCGACATGCCGCGGATGCTCCGGCGCGACGACTCCTACGCCCCGCCCGTGCGCCGGCTGTGGGAGCACGGGGTGCGGATCGTCGTCGGGCACGACGCCGGGATCCCCGCGGTTCCGCAGCGCGGCTACGTCGGCGGCCTCGAGGCGCTGGAGTGGGCGGGGCTGCCGCGCGCTGAGGTGATTCTCGCGGCGACGTCTCGGGCGGCCGCCGCCATCGGGTGCGCGGGCGTGACCGGGGTGCTGGCGGAGGGCTTCGAGGCCGACCTCATTGCGGTCGCGGGCGACCCGCGCGAGGACCTGGCGGTCCTGCGCGACCTGCGCCTAGTGGTGACGCGGGGGCGCGAGTTCGTGCCCGACCGGCTCGAGGGCGTGCCCGTGCTGGTGGACGACTCCCTGGGCGGGCTGGGGCCGATCGGTCCCGCCGCCACCCTGGGGGTGTGGCGCGCCCGCGCCGAGCGGCGCCGGGCCCACCCCCGGGTATGAGGCCGGGGGCGCCCCGGCCCCGCCGCGGCTGACGACGCGGGGCGGCGTGAGCCTGTCCGGTGCCGGAAAGCGGCGAGGCTCCGCCGATATAACGTTTTGACAACTACAGTGACCGAATGGGGTATCAGCGGAGAGCCTTCAGGCACGGCGTCCATCGCGAGGACATTGAGCAGGCGCTCTCCCATCCCCGCGAGATGCACTACCACGACGGCTATGTCATGGTTCTCGGCTCGGACCGGCTCGGCGACCTCCTCGAGGTCGCGGTCGACGAGGCGGGCCAGGTGTTCCACGCGATGAGAGCTCGATCGAAGTACTCCAGGAGGCGATGACCGTGCGAAGCGTCAAGGAGATGCTCCGGGAGGTCGAGCAGACCAATGACGGGCAGGGCCCCGACGTGGCGGCGTGGACGAGCGACCCCTGCCTCATGGACATCACGCTGGCCCAGCTCCGCCTGGCCGCGGCCGAGGCCGACCTCGACGCGGCCGTCGCGCGCGCCCGGGACAGCGGGCGCTCCTGGCAGCAGATCGGCGACATCCTGGGCATGACCCAGCGGGGCGCGAGCAAGAGGCTGAGCACCTGAGCGGCGGCTCCCGGCGCCGCCCGTGCGCAGCGGCGCCGCCCGCCGAGGGGCATGATGGCCCCATGCGTGATCTTTCCCGTCCCACTGAGCCCTGTCGTGCTGTTCAGGAGCGGATGGCCGCCGAGGCTGCCGCGCGCGCCGGGGCTGCGGCCCCCGCCGCCGCCCTGGGGGAGGACGACGGCGCCCCGGCTGCTCTGCGCGAGGCGCTGGCCGACGTCGTCGCCGGGCTCGCCCCGCAGATCGTCGCCCTCTCCCACGACATCCACGCCCACCCGGAGGTCGGCTACCGCGAGCACCACGCTGTGGCCGCGGTCGCCGACATCCTGCGCGCCCACGGCCTGGAGGCCGAGGTCGGGGTCTACGGCATGGACACGGCCCTGCGCGCGGCGATCGGCCCGGGCGCCCCGGACGACGACAGTCCCGGCGCCCCGGACGGCGCCGGTCCGGACGCCGTCTCCGGCGCCCCCACCATCGCCATTCTCGCCGAGTACGACGCGCTGCCCGGAATCGGCCACGCCTGCGGCCACAACGTCATGTGCGCCAGCTCCGTGGGCGCCTTCCTGGCCCTGGCGGCCCTCGCGCGGCGCGCGGAGGACGCCCTGCCCGGCCGCGTCGTCCTCCAGACGACTCCGGCCGAGGAGCCCGACACCGCCAAGGAGCGCCTGGCCCTGGCCGGCATGCTCGACGGCGTCGACGCCGCCATCCAGACCCACTCCTACGCCCACGACGTCGCCGACCAGACCTGGCTGGGCGTGCGCCGTATCCGCGCCGTCTTCACCGGCGTGCCCGCCCACGCCGCCTCCCAGCCCTTCATGGGGCGCAACGCCCTGGACGCGGCCGCCCTCGTCCTGAACGGGATCGGCCTGCTGCGCCAGCAGATCCTGCCCATGGACCGGCTCCACGCCGTCGTCGTCGATGGCGGCCGGGTCCCCAACGTCATTCCCGAGCGCGCCGAGCTGAACCTCTTCGTGCGCTCGAAGTACCCCGAGACCCTCAAGGACCTGGTGGGGCGCGTGGAGGACGTCCTGCGCGGCGCCGCGCTCATGACCGGCACCGGCCTGGAGATCATCACCCCGTCCTACACCAATGAGATGCCGGTGCGCGCCAACGGGCCGCTGACCGCCGCCTGGGTCCGCTCCCAGCGCGAGCGCGGCCGCGACCCGCTGCCCTTCGGCGTCGTGCCCGAGACGATCGCGGCGGGCACCGACTTCGGCAACGTCTCCCAGCGCGTGCCCGGTATCCACCCGCTCATCAGGGTCACCGACCGCGCCGACGTCGCCCTCCACACCCGCGAGATGGCGCGGGCCGCCGGCTCGCCGACCGGGGACGCGGCCGCCGTCGACGGCGCCTACGGGCTGGCGGCGGTCGCTCTGGACTGGCTGCACGACGCCGACTTCCGCGCCGCCGCGCGCGCCGACTTCGAGGCCACCGGCGGCGCCGTCGACGTCGAGCACTTCTGGGACTGAACCGATCTCGAGCCGGAATACGACCGATCTCGGCGAAGAGGGGGCCGCGGGTCCGCCGCCGCGGGGCCCAGTCAGGCGAGGGCCCCGCGCAGGACGTCCAGCCCCACGCTGCCCAGGCGCAGCGCCCGGGTGTGGAAGTCCTTCAGGCTCGTCCCGCCCGCGAGCGCGCCGTCCCGCGCCTTCTCCCACAGCCGCTGGCCCACCGCGTAGGACGGCGCCTGCCCCGGCCACCCCAGGTAGCGGTCCAGCTCGAAGCGCAGGAAGGGCTCGTCCATCGCCACGTTGTGCCGCAGGAACGCCCAGGCGCTGCCCGCATCCCAGACGCCCTCGCCCACGCCGGGCAGGTCCGCCAGCTCGGCCGGCCGCTCCTTGCCCAGGTGCACCCCGATGTCGAGAACGACCCGGGCCGCGCGCAGCCGTTGGGAGTCGAGCATGCCCATGCGGTCGCCCGGGTCGTCCTGGAACCCCAGGTCCGCCATGAGCTTCTCGGCGTACAGGGCCCAGCCCTCGCCGTGCCCGCTCACCCAGCAGGCCAGGCGGCGCCAGGAGTTGAGCTCGTCGCGCAGGTGGGTCTGCATGCCGACCTGCAGGTGGTGGCCGGGCACGCCCTCGTGGAAGACGGTGGTGCGCTCCTGCCAGGTGGCGAAGTCCTCTGTGCCCGCCGGCACCGACCACCACATGCGGCCCGGTCGGGAGAAGTCGTCGCTCGGGCCGGTGTAGTAGATGCCGCCGGTGGACGACGGCGCGATGCGGCACTCCAGGGTGCGCAGCGGGGCGGGGATGTCGAAGTGGACGCCGTCGAGGGCCGCCATCGCCGCGTCGGAGGTGGCCTGCATCCACTCCTGCAGCGCCCGCGTTCCGTGGACCGTGCGCGCGGGGTCGGCGTTGAGCCGGTCCAGGGCCTCGCGCACGCCCACCCCGGGCCCGTAGAGCCGCTCGGCGATCGCCCGCTGCTCGGCGTCGATGGCGGCCAGGCGCTCCCGGCCCCACTCGTAGGTCTCGTCCAGGTCGACGACGGCGCCCAGGAAGTCCCGGCTGAAGCGCTCGTAGCGCTCGCGGCCCACGGCGTCGCGGTCGCCGGCGTGCGGCAGGATCTCGGCGACCAGCACGTCCGCGATCCGGGAGAAGCCCTCCCGGGCGGTGGCGGCGGCGGTGCGCAGCTCCTCGGCCAGGGGCGCCGGGATCGGTGCGCCGTTGGCGGTGGCGGCGCCGTCGATGAGCGCCGTGTAGGAGCTCGTGGCCTGCGCGGCCTGGTCGCGGGCCTGGGAGATGGCGGCCTCGACCTGGCGGCGCGCCGCGACGTCGCCGCGGGCGAGCGCCAGGCGCAGGCTCTGGGCGTACTGGGTCAGCGCTCGTGGGACATCGCGCAGGGCGGAGGCGAAGTCCGCCCAGTCCTCCTCGGTGCCGGTGGGCAGGTTGTCGAAGCCGTCGCGCAGCGACTGCACCGGGGAGGCGATGTTGTTGAGGCTGCGCAGTCTCTCGCCGGCGTCGGCGAGCTCCACGCCCACTGTGAGGCGCTCGCGCATGGCGGCGACGGTGACGCGGTCGACGTCGTCGGCGGGGGCGGCGGCCTCCAGCTCGCGCAGGGTCAAGCGGTCGAGCTCGCTCAGGGCGGTCAGGCCCTCGGGGGAGTAGTCGTCGAGCTCGCCGCGGCGACCGGGCAGGCCGTTGTAGACGGCGAACTCCGGGGAGAGGTCGGCCAGGTGCGCGACGTAGCGCTCGGCGATGGTGTCGACGGCGGTGGCGGGGCGGGCGGCGTTGGGGCGGGTCTCGCCGGGCTCAACGGGCCCGGCGGATTCTGCGGAGGAGCGGGTCACGGACCGAGCCTAGATGATTGATTCCGGGCTGGGCGCGGGACGGGTGCGGCGCCCTGGTGCCCGCGTGGAGCGGGCCGGAGTGCGTCGGAACGTGAACGTGCCTTTCCCATCCCACATGAACGTACCTTTCTCCCATCCTTCTGGGGGTAGAGGTCAGAAGGATGGGAGATAAGGTACGTTCACGCTGCGAACCCTCCGTTGACGTTGAGGCTCCCCGCCCGCGCGCCCCGCGCCTCCGGAATCACACATCTGAGCCCTGTTGCGGAAGTCGTTGGGGCTGGTCGGCGCCGACGGCGCGCGGCGGCTCGGCCGGAGGAGCGGGCTGCACATGGGAGGGGAGGAGCTCGCTGGGGCGGGCGCGAGTTTTCCGCGTGATCCCGCGGCTCTCGAGTGCCCGTCACGACTGGTTGGCGCGCTCCCATGTGCGCAGACCCCCTGCGCGCACATGGGAGCGCGCCAACCAGTCGTGACGATCCTCGAAGATCCGCAGAATCTCAACGAAACACCGCACTCACCCCACGAAGGCCCTCTCCTCCCATGTGCAACCCCGCCAACGTGCCCTCCCGGTTGGCACCGCCCGCGACCACAGCCACGAACCTACGGCCGCCAACCGGCCGCACCACCAGACGCCAGAGCCGCTCCAGACCCTGTCATGAAGATCGTTCGAGTCAGCGGCCGATGTCGGCGATGCGTGCGGCGGTCCACACGGCCGGCGAGCCACATGTGGCGGGAGCGCGATGGTGCCCGGTGGTGGTTGAGGCTGCGCTCTACAGCGCCCTCCATGACCTCGCTGCTTCCAGCAAACCCGGGACGGTCCAACGAAAGAGATGCTCCCCGGCGGCACGGCCACGAGGACCGGACAGAACCAGCACCCCCGGAGTCGCTCATCTAGTGTCCCGGCGCTTACTACGCTCCTTTGTTCCTTACTGTACGAGAAGAAGGAGCGTAGTAAGGGGCAAAGGAGCGTAGTAAGCGAGTCGGGCGCCCGTGCTAGGATGCTGCGCCCCAGCAGGGCCGGCTGCGCGGGCCGGTTCAGGATGCGAGGTACTGCGTGAGGGCGTCGCGCATGATCTCGCTGGCTGTGCGCTGCTCGGCATCGATGCGGGCCTGAAGCGCTGCGTCCGGGTCTTCCGGCAGACGGACCTGTCGCTTGGGCGAGCGGCCGGTGCCATGTGTCCCGTTTCCAGGTTGTAGGACGCAGGTACAGAACGTGGAGCAGGCATATGGTGCCGGGTCGGCGACGGTGAATGAGGACCTCCAGCATCTGCCCGTCGCGCGCCGGACCCCTATCAGATCAACAGCCTCCCCGGCCTATCCCATGCTTTATCAAAGCGTTCGAGGAGCAGGACCGGTTGTGCGGCGCGTGCAGGCCGTCCGCAATCGGATAGTGCTTCTCGGCGCTGCACGTCCTCTCAACTGCCACGAGATTATGGTGGTCCCGAGCTCTCCGGTTCGGTAGTTCCACCGTGCGCGGGCGCTCGTCGGTAGGCGACGACGAGGAGTCGGGCCGGCCTGTCGCTCTCCCGGGTAGGGGCTGGAGGCATCTTCCAGTCTGTCCGGAGCAGGACCGGTGAGGGCAATCGCGGCCGGGGCGCCGATGAAAGAGCTCAGGATGACTCCCTGTTGAAGGCCGGGCCCGGCTTGCCAGACCCGCTCCATGAGCGAGACCCTGGCCCGCATGCCCACCACCATCGCGCCCTCCGACCTGCCTGCGCCCCACGACCCCGACCTCCCCTACGCGATCTCCATGGTCTGCACCGGCAACATCTGCCGCTCGGCCATGGCCGAGGTGGTGCTCATCGACCGCCTCGCCGCGACCGGCGTCCCCGCCTGCGGGCCCACCGGCGTCGTCGTGACCTCCGCCGGGGTCTCCGACGAGGAGCACGGCAACCCCATCGACCGCCGCGCGCGCCGTCTTCTGGCCGAGCGCGGCTACGGCTCCGGGGGCGACGCCGCTGCGCGCGCGGCCGCCGTCGCCATCCGCGACCACGCCGCCCACCGGATCGGCGACGCCGAGCTCGCCGGCGCCGACCTGGTGCTGGCCATGACCTCGGCCCACCGCCGCGAGCTGCTGCGCCGAGCCGAGCGCCTCGGCGTCGACGCCGACCGCATCCGCATGTTCCGCGAGCTCGACCCGGCCGTCGCCGGGGACGAGCGGCACTGGGCCGCCGTCGGTGCCCGCACGCACCACGGGCTGGACGTGCCCGACCCCTGGTACGGGACGATGGAGGACTTCGTCAAGACCCTGGAGGTCGTCGAGCGCGTGTGCGACGCCCTCGTTCCGGCGCTGGCGGAGCTGTCGGCGCAGCGGCGGCGCTGAGAGGGCGGGGGCCGGGCCGCTGGGGCAGGCCGCGGGCCGCCCCGCTGCTGGGCTGCCCGCCTGTGCCGCCTGGGCCTCCGCCGACAGGCCGCCACCCGCCTCTACCTCAGGCGCCCGGTCTGCCTCAGGCGCTCGGCCAGTCCCAGGCGGCCGGCCAGCCACCCGGTCACGGTCGCCAAGTACTCCTCGCGCGCCGGTGGGGGCGAGAGCGCCAGGTCGTGCACCCCGCCCGGGATCTGCCGGATGGTGACGTCGGTCCCGAGGAAGGCCGCGCGCTCGACGATCTGCTCCACCGACAGCACGACGTCGCTGTGGCGAGCCTCCTCGTCACTGGCCTCGGGGCCGTTCGACGCCGTCGAGCAGCACACGAGCACGGGCACCCTGATGCCCAGCCCGTGGCGCACCTCCCGCTGGAGCCGGCGGATCCCCGCCAGGAACCCCGCGCGCACCGGGAAGGACGGCGAGGGCTTGAGCCTCAGGTCCCAGTCCCACTCGCCGCCCCAGCGCCGGTGCAGGGACCGCACGTACAGGTCCGGCTCGGCCGTCTCGGGGTCGGTCCCCACCGCGGTCCCGGCGCTGGGGACCGTGCCCTGCGCGCCTCCCGGGCTCGCGGCCCTGGCGGCCAGGCGCTTGCGGGCCCTGACCTCCGCCGGGTTGTCGATGACCCGCTCCGGGCGGCGGCGCGAGAGCACGTCGACGTAGGCCGACCCGTAGGAGCGCATGAGCCCGGAGGCGTTCAGCTGCAGCCAGGGGGAGTTGAGCGTGACAGCCTCCACGCTGCCGGGGTGGTCCGCCGCCCAGATGACCGCCTGCAGCCCGCCTGTGGAGTGGCCGTTGAGGACGACGACGTCGTGCCCGTGCTCGGAGCGGATGATTCGCAGCGCCTCGCCGATCTCCTCGTCGTGGACGCGCAGATCGCGCACGTCGTGCGGCGAGGGGTGGCCCACGCCCGCCCGCCCGCAGGTGCGCAGGTCCAGAGCGTAGAACTCGTAGCCGGCCGACAGGAAGGCGTCGGCCAGGTGGGTCTGGAAGAAGTAGTCGTTGCGGCCGTGGAGGTAGAGCACGGCCCGCTTGTGGCGCGGCGTCCCTGCGGTGCCGGCAGGAGTGGCGGGAACGGCAGGAATGGCCCCGCGCTGGTGGACCAGGACGGCGTGGTCCGCTCCGGGAGCCGCGTCCTCATCGGGGACGACGTCGATGCGCCGGGCCACCCACGGCTCTCCCAGGATGTCCGTGGTCAGGGGGGCTGGTGTGTCCGGTGTGGTCGTGTCAGGCGCATGTGGTCGGGCGGGTGCGGCGGCTGGCGTGGCCGGGGCTGCTGTGGAGGCTGTGGAGGCCGGCGTGAGTGATGAGGCGGGTGGCGCGGGTCTAGCGGGCCTGGTGGGTTCGACGGGCCCGGTGGGGGTGGTCTCGGTCATGAGAGGCATCCTGGCACGGTCCGGGCTGCGAGGCGTGCAGGCGGTGTCTTGAGCGCCTCGCGCGGGCGAGGCGGCCCCCGTGGTGACCGGCGGCCCCGGCTCGGACCTGTTCGGCGCCTCGCGCGGGCGAGGCGGCCCTCTTGAGGATGCCGACCCGTGGCAGGCGCATTTTGCCCCGTCATGTGTCCTTACGTGGCGCGAGCCGGGGTCGCACGGATTGCGGAGAAGAGGAAATGCCTGCGCGGGCTGGACCGACGTGAGCGAGGATCGACAGCCTGGTGCACCGACTGGGCGCTCACTGGCTGTTCGCCGGCCTCGCACTCGTAACGTCTACCCGGGCGCCCTGCCCATTCGAAGACGGCGCAATCATCGGTCTCGCAGGCGTAACGCCCACCGGTTCGCCGGCATTGTCGGACGCGCTTGCGGGTCCGGTGTGTCTTCGTCTGTGACGCTCACTGGTTCGCTGGCATTGTTGCCCGTACTCGCTTCGCGCGGTGCGCCCTGGTCCGCGCAGACAGAGCGGGCACGCTGGGCCGCCGCCTGCCGGGCAGGACCGAGAGCGGACTTTTGCAGGGCGCCGTTGGAGCGGGCCAGGACCGTTGCGCACCACCAGCACGCGTCATGGTCGTCCGGCGCAGTGCGTGCGCCCGGGGATGTGGCATTCCAGCCCGCGGGAGCGCTTCCGTTCGGGTGGATCCGTGTGAGGCCACCTCGCAGCGCGTGGGCGCGGATCGCCCCTTGAGTCACATGTCCGCACTCGGGCGGCCTCCGCCAACGGGCTGTTGCGCCGCGTCGGGCGGGTCGTGGCCGCACGAGCGCCGGGCTTACCTGGTTCTAGATGGTGATGCGGCGCAGGAGGGTGGGTGGTGGGATCTGGCCGGTGAGGATGTAGGCGCGGAAGACGGGGACGGCCTGCTGGCCGGTGAAGACCTCCTCGGGGTGGACGTGGGTGGTGAAGGGCTCGTCGCCCCCGTTATTCCAGCTCAGCGGCACCCACGCGTCCGGGTCCTTGACGGGCTCGCGGGCCACCACGTAGTGCGCGTACCCGCTCACAGGGTCCGGGACGCGCACCTCGATCGTCATACCCCGGTTGGAGCCCCCCGCCTGCATATAGAAATTGCTCTGCTCGGCCTCGGGAACGTCGTCGGGGAAATCACAGCCCTCCGGAAGAGCCCACACGCCCAAGGCGAAATAATCTTGCCCGTCCAAAAAGGTGGGATATGTCAAATCGTGTGCGAACTCGTCGGCAATATTCTTCGGAGTCTGTGGAAGGGTAAAGATGTCCGAGTGCCCTGTTTCTGAACTGATTATCCATGTGGCTAATCTTCTCATGTACCTCTCCTTGTCGCGAGCCGGTTCGGGGAATTATTCCTTGATCCGCTCGACGTATACTCCGGTGATCTTGATGACTCTCCCGTCGCCGAGAGTGGCGGTGGCTGGGTTGTCCGGGGATACGAGCGCGTCGAAAGCTCTCTGTTCTTTCGGGTAAGGCGAAGTTCCGTACTTGGCCTCGATTCCGACCCAGGTGCCGTCGTCTCTCTGGGCGAGTCCGTCGTAGTAGCGCCCGTGGCTGGAGCCCTTGACCTGTGCCAGTCTCTTTTCGGCAAGCAACTCCCGCAATGGATGCCCTCGTTTTTCCGCCAGTCTACGGTAGTTTTCTCGTACCTGCCACTCGGCGAAGTCATAGGTGTGAGCTCCTTTGTTGCCATCGGTGAACTGGCCTTTGTAGTCCCGGTTGTCACCTCGGTCGACGCCGGCGCGCGGGTCGGCCTCGGGCCTCGGCTCGGGCTGTGCGCGGCGGCGCGGTCCGCTGCCTCCCTGGGAGGAGCGTCGCATGACGCCGTCGTCGGGTGCGCCCCGGTGGGGGTGCGGGGTCCTGCGGGGATCAGCATAGGCGTAGGCGGGCCGCCGCCCGACCGGGCGCTGGGCCGCCTCCTCGGCCGCCTCCTCGGCCGCCTCTTCGAAGGCCTCCTTCGCCCGGCGCCACCGGCGGGACTCCCGGGCGGCCTCGACGCCGTAGCGCAGGGTGCCGCCAGCTGCACTCACCCCGCCTCCCGCGACCATGGTGGCGATCCACGTCGCGACGTCCAGGGCGATCTCCCCGGGGGTGTGCGAGGACAGGTAGCGGGCGACCGTCCCCTGGGGATCGCGCACGAACCGGGCCGCATCGTGCGCCGAGCTGAGCATCGCCAGCCCCAGGCCCACATCGAAGGCCAACCCCAGGCCCCCACCGGAGAACACCACCAAAGCCCCGGCCGCCAGCATGAGCAGCCCCTGCTCCATGGGCGACAGCGAGTCCCAGAGGTCCCCCAGCATGTCCAGGACCCCGGCCAGCCAGCCCCCTCCCAGGTGAGGAGCCAGCTGCCTGTTGAGATCATGGGTGATGGTCGGGACCTGCATCAGCACCAGAACACCGGCCAGCACCGCCAGCGTGGCCAGGACCCGCACGACCCACCGGTACTGGCGTCCGGGATCCAGCACGGTCCGGGCGGCCGCGTCCCGCTCCCGACGCAGACCCACCACCGTGCAGATCGGGAGCCGGAACCGATTCAGCACCTTGCCCTCCCCGGCCGCCCGGACCACCAGGCGCCACTCCAGCCAGGGGAGGACGAGGGCGTCGACGACGTCGGCGGTCCACCGACCCACCCCCGACCGGGGCAGGCGGGCCAGTACCCTCCACCGCCAGGCGCCGATCGCGCCACCGCCGACGCGCCCCTCGCACACGCCCAGGTCGTCGAGCAGCCCGTCGTCGTACCCGCCATAGCACAGCACCCGGGCGTCCAGCACCGCCCCCACCACCAGCAGGAGCAGCACCAGCCAGCCCCGGCCCTGCCCGCTGCCGGTCAGCGTGCTGGTGATGTCCACCAGCGGCCAGGGCGCCTTGCCGCCGGTCTCGCCCCACGCCTGCGTACGGGGCGACGCGTTGCACGCGAGGTGGTCCACGATCGCCACCCACAGGGCCAGCAGCGGCACCAGCGGAGAGAGGACCCGGCCGACGACGGCGCCCGCGCCGCCGCCTCCGGCTCGGCTGCCGCAGCGCCACCACAGGTGCCGCCCCAGGCCGATGCACGCGGCCACCATCCCCGTCACCATCGCGTGGCCGCTGTAGGACAGCGCGGTCGGGAAGGAGCCGGAGAACGGCGAGAGGCCGAACGTGGGCAGCCCCAGGCACTTCAGCATCTGGCTCGCCCCGGGCGGGCACAGCGCCGTGGCCAGCATCAGGCCGGGGGTGCTCGGCGCGGACAGGTACGCGATCCTCCGCAGTATCTCCTCCACCGCCGCGAAACCCGCGCCGGCGGCCACGCCCAGTATCAGCCAGTCGCACACCAGCAGACGGCGCATCCTCCCCGGCGCCGCCAGCGCCAGGACCGCCAGGGGCGCCAGCTTGCACAGCTCCTCCGCGACCCCCGCCACCACGATGGTCGCCGCAGGCGTCTTCGCGCTGACGCCGGCGGCGGCCACCAGTCGCAGGGACAGCAGGCCGACGGCGCCCGCCCACGGCATTGAGGCGGCGAAGACTCCCGAGATCAGCCGCCACGAGACCGACTTGGTGCGTGCCATCCAGAACCAGGCGAACACCACCCACATGGTCCCCAGCCACGCCCCGAGACTGATGCGCAGCGTCTCGTTGACCATCAGGGCGACCAGGATCACCGGCAAGGACGCCCACACGACGACCGCCTGGATCCGGCGCAGCACCACCAGGGCGCGCCAGGACCGCAGGCGCGCCCCCAGACGCTCCCACCACTCCAGGTCGGCCTTTCGGGGCGAGCCCGCCGGATCGCCCGCGCCGGCACGATCTGCGGGTCCCGGGCCGCTGGCACCCGGGCCGCCGTATCCGCCCGCGCCCGAGTGGCCGCCCGCGCCCGGGTACCCGCTCGCATCCGGGACGGGGACGACGCCGTACCCGCCGGGCGCGCTGACCAGGGGCGGCGCTCCCGCGGGCCGGGCCGCGCCGGGAGGCGGCACGACGCGAGGTGCGCCAGCAGGACCCGCAGAGTTCGGAGCGCCGGGCGGGGGCGCGACGCGGGACGCGCCGGGCTGAGGCATCGGCCCCGCTGCGCCGGCCGGGGGCGCGGAAGTCGGAGGAGCCGGCCGGAT
>NZ_JONS01000066.1 GCF_000711965.1 Actinomyces israelii DSM 43320 | reverse complement strand
GACCGTGACGGTGGCAGGCACTGATGCCGCCGGGGCGGTCCTGCCCCACCTGGCCCGCCGGCTCATCGCCTTGCACGCCCAAAGGGCTGATATCGCCGGCCGTGTCGAGGCCCTGGTGGAGGCCCACCCTCTCTTGCCCGGTCCTGGCCTCCATGCCCGGCATCGGGGTCCCGGCCGCCGCCGTCCTCCTGGCCGAGACCCTGGGCAAGACCCCCGCCACCGGGGCCCAGCTGGCCTCCTACGCCGGCCTGGCACCGGTGACCAGGAGGCCGGGGTCCTCGATCAAGGGCGAGAGGCGTCTCCCACGCCGGAAACAAAAGACTCAAGAGAGCCATGTTCGGCTCCGCCTTCGCCTCCCTCAGATCCGACCCCATCAGCCGCGCCTGCTACCAGCGCAAACGAGACCAAGGCAAACGTCCGGGCCAAGCCGTCCTCGCCCTGGCCCACCGCCGCATCCCGACCCTGAACGCCATGATCCGAGACGGAGCCCTCTACGACCCCCAACCAGCAGCACAGCTACCCACCACCGCTTGACACACCACATAGGAGCACCCCCCGAGCCTCCCCACCCGCCCCCTTCACCAAGATCGGTTCACTTCCGCACCGAGATCGGTTCGAAGCACCCAACAGGCACTAGCGCCCCCGCAAGGTGACGCTCCCACGCGCTCTCAGCACCGCACTGCGCTCCGCCCGCATCGCAGAACCGCGACGTCGCGCAGATTCTCATCGAGTGCAGCCGTGCTGGTCGCCGCGAAAGTGCGCAGGCGGTCGCCTCTCGGCTAGGAGAAGGCCAGCTCAAGGAGCCCCAGGGTCTCGACAGGCTCTGATAAGCCGGTGCCGGGCAGCAGGTCCCCTGCCCGCTCGGTCAGAGCCCCCGCGTTCAAACCAGAGCCCCATGACCGCGAGGGACCCCCGGAGGCGGGACGTCCCTCGTGATCACCGACCCGCATGAGCGACCCCGGGCCGATGACGGGCGGCGGGCCCCGACGTCAACGGAGGTTCGTCGCGTGAAGGTGCGTTCATGTTCCCGCGCGCTCCACGCGGGCACCCAGACGGAGCGCCCTCCCGCAACCCCTCGCAACCCCCGCTGTCGCCTTCGCCGAGACCGGTCCAGCTCGAAGGTCGGCGACGCCGAGTGCCTCAGGGTTGGGGGGCGCGTCGGCCCGCTGACGGCGCGATCACACCCCTCGTCGGTACCGTCGATTGACCACAGGACAAGATTTTTAACTGTGCGCCGCCCGTCTGGCAGTCGCATCACAGGATCGGGGCCGACGATTCCGGGGCGGGGCGGAGAGCTGCACATGGGAGAGCGGGGCCTCAATGACGCAGGACCGACTTTTCCCCGGAATTTCGGGGTTTCTATATCGCCGTCAAGATAGGTTGTCGTACTCCCATGTGCACAGACCCCCTAATGCGCACATGGGAACGCGTCAGCTCGTCTTGACGGAATCTGGAGAACCTCAGGACCATGCGGAAAGCCAGCGCCCACTCCGACGAAGCCCTTCTCTCCCATGTGCAGGTGCCGCGCCACACCATCCGAACCGCGCCTCGCAGAACAGGCCGCAGGCCCGCCGCCGGACGTGGCCCTCAGCGATCGCGCCCGCGGGAGCCACTGGGGCCGCGAGCCCGCCACCACCAGGCGCAACCACTCGGGAACCGGCCCTACCGGACCGTCGCGTCGCACGCCTCGGCCTCAATCCGGGCCATACGGCCGGTCCCGACCCCGGCTCGGGCTGCACGTCCCGACCTCAACCACGGCCGAGTCAACACGCACCGCCGCCCGGCCCCCGCCCTGCCGCCGAACCGACACACGACGCCGCCCAGCTCACCCTATTGACACCCCTACCCCCTGGGGGTATCGTTGCGAGCACCTCGACGTATCGGGCAGAAGCCGGGGAGGAAGTGAGACGCGGATGGCCGGCTACACAGGCACCAAGGACGACTACCTCAAGCGGCTGCGCCGCATTGAGGGCCAGATTCGCGGCATCTCCCGCATGGTCGAGCAGGACACGTACTGCATCGACGTCCTCACCCAGGTCGCCGCGGCCACCAAGGCCCTCCAGGCCGTCAGCCTCGGCCTGCTCGAGGACCACATGAGCCACTGCGTCATTCACGCCGCCCAGTCTTCCGACGCCGAGGGCCAGGCCAAGATCCGCGAGGCCTCCGACGCGATCGCCCGCCTCGTGCGGTCCTGAACGCACAACCCAAGGAGCACAACCATGTCCGAGTTCACCGCCGACGGCACCGACCGCACCACCACCCTCAAGCTCTCGGGCCTGACCTGCGACCACTGCGTCGCCCACGTCACCGAGGAACTCAAGGCCCTTGACGGCGTCAAGAACGTCTCCGTCGTCCTGAGCAAGGGCGGCCAGTCGGTGGCCACCGTGGTCTCCGACGTCGTCCTGGACGACGCCGCCCTGGCCGAGGCCATCGATGAGGCCGGCGACTACAGCCTCGACGCCGTCGAACGCGACGTGGCCTGACCCCAGCCGGCACCCGCCTCGCCCAACGACCCGACGACGGGCCGGGACGCGCGCAGCACGCGCCGCGACCGGCCCGTCCCTTGCCCGGGTGCGCCCGGGCCCAGCACCCGAGTCCAGGAGTCCGATCCACCATGAGCCAGTCCAGCGGACCGCCGCTCACCGACATCGCCACCGCCCCCGCGGGCACCGTCGACCTGGCGGTGGGGGGCATGACCTGCGCGTCGTGCGTGGCGCGCGTGGAGAAGAAGCTCTCCAAGCTCGACGGCGTGAGCGCCTCGGTCAACCTCGCCACCGAGTCCGCCCGCATCGAGCTCGCCGCGCCGGTCTCCGACGAGGAGCTCATCGCCGCCGTCGCCCGCGCCGGCTACACAGCCCGGCTCAAGGCCGGCCCCGCCCCCGCCGCGGCGCCCGGCGGGCTCAGAGCCGCACCGGCCCCCGGCGAGCCCGATGCCGCGCAGGCCCCCGCCCGGGCCACAACCCCGACGCCCCAGGCGGTCCCCGCACCCGCAGCCCCCGCGCCCCCGCGCATCGGCGCCTCCCAGGCCGCCCGGGCCGCGGAGCTGCGGCTGCGCCTGGTCTACAGCCTCGTCCTGTCCGTCCCCGTCATGGTGATCTCCATGATCCCGGCCCTCCAACTGCCCGGCTGGCAGTGGACCGTCGCCCTCATGGCGCTGCCGGTGGCGACCTGGGGCGCCTGGCCCTTCCACCGGGCCGCCGCCCGCGCCCTGCGCCACGGCGCCTTCACCATGGACACGCTCGTGTCCCTGGGCGTCATCGCCGCCACCGGCTGGAGCCTGTGGGCGCTCATCTGGGGCGGCGCGGGCGAGGTCGGCATGCGCATGACCATGGAGCTCATGCCGCGCCACCAGGGCCAGGCGGCCCACATGTACTTCGAGTCGGCCGCCTGGGTCACCACCTTCCTCCTGGCCGGCCGCTACGCCGAGGCCCGCGCCAGGTACCGCTCCGGCGACGCCCTGCGCGCCCTGCTCGAGCTCGGCGCCAAGGAGGCCACCCGGGTGCGCCTGGCCTCGCCGTCGGGCTCCACCGACGCGGTCGATGTCCTGGACGACGACGGCGCCCCCCTGCCCGAGGCCACCCGCACCGAGGAGCGCGTGAGCGTCGACGCCCTGGCGGCGGGCGACCTGCTGGCCGTGCGGCCCGGGGAGAAGATCGCCACCGACGGTGTGGTCGTCGAGGGCCGCTCGGCCGTGGACGCCTCCATGCTCACCGGCGAGTCGGTGCCCGTGGAGGTCGGGGTCGGCGACGTCGTCACCGGCGGGTGCGTCAACACCTCCGGATCGCTGCTGGTGCGGGCCACCGCCGTCGGGGCGGGCACGACCCTGGCCCGCATCGGGGCGATGGTCACGGCCGCCCAGGCGGGCAAGGCCCCGGTGCAGCGCCTGGCCGACCGCATCTCGGGCGTGTTCGTGCCCGCCGTCCTCATCGTGTCGGCCGCGACCTTCGCCGTGTGGCTCGGACTCGGCTACCCGCCGCAGCCCGCGCTCACGGCGGCCGTCGCCGTGCTCGTCATCGCCTGCCCGTGCGCGCTGGGCCTGGCCACGCCCACTGCCCTGCTGGTGGGCTCGGGGCGCGCGGCCCGGCTCGGCGTCGTCATCAAGGGCCCCGAGGTGCTGGAGTCCACCCGCGCCCTGGACACGATCGTGCTGGACAAGACCGGCACGCTCACCCAGGGCCGCATGAGCCTGGAGGCGGACGACGACGGCGCCGTCACGGTGGCGGGCGGCGCCACCCGCTCCGAGGCGTTGCGCCTGGCGGGCGCGCTCGAGGCGGCCAGCGAGCACCCGGTGGCCGCCGCCATTACGCGGGCCGCCCGGGCCGCGGCCGGGGCCCGGGCCGGCGGGGCGGACGCCGGCGCCGACGCCGACAGCACCGCCGAGGCCGCCCGGGCCGACGCCGGGACGGGCACCCCGCTGCCCCGCGTGGAGGACTTCGCCAACCACGAGGGCCGGGGCGTGACCGGGCGCGTGGAGGGCCGCGAGGTCGCCGTCGGCCGTCCGGCCTGGATCGCCGAGCGCGGCATAGCGATCCCCGAGGTGCTGGACGACGCCGTGGCGGCCTCCCAGGCCTCCGGCGCCACCGCCGTCGTGCTCGCGGCCGCCCCGCACCCCAGTGGGGCCGGCGAGAACGGAGCCGTCGAGGACGGCGCCGACCGAGGTGGCAGCACCGGCGCGACCCCGGCCGCAGTCGCCGTGCTGGCGGTGCGCGACACGGTGCGCCCGAGCTCGCGCGCCGCCGTCGCCGAGCTGCGGGCGCTGGGGGTGCGGCCGATCCTGCTGACCGGGGACAATGCCCGTGCTGCGGCGCACGTGGCCGCGGAGGTCGGGATCGCGGCCGAGGACGTGCGCGCCGACGTCCTGCCGGGCGGCAAGCGCGACGTCGTCGCCGAGCTGCAGGAACGCGGGCACGTTGTCGGCATGGTCGGCGACGGCGTCAACGACGCGGCGGCCCTGGCGCAGGCGGGCACCCGCGGCCTGGGCTTCGCGATGGGCTCGGGCACGGACGTGGCCATCGAGGCCGCCGACATCACGCTCGTGCGCGCCGACCTGGACGCGGTGGTCGCGGCGATCCGCATCAGCCGGGCGACGCTGCGCACGATCAGGCAGAACCTGTTCTGGGCCTTCGCCTACAACGTGGCGGCGATCCCGCTGGCGGCCGCCGGGCTGCTCAACCCGATGATCGCCGGGGCCGCCATGGCGACCTCCAGCGTCATCGTGGTGACCAACTCCCTGCGCCTGCGCCGGGCCGGTGCGTAGCCCCGCGCACCCGCTGATCGGGCCGAGCTCGCCCGTCCCCGCCCCCTTCGCCGAGATCGGTTCACTTCCGCACCGAGATCGGTCCCGTCCGGCGCCGAGACCATGACCAGGACCCTCAACGTCATGGACGCGGTCCAGAGGTCCGCCGGCACCTGGGCGGAGGAGCTGTGACAGCTGCACCTCGCCCGGGCGCGGACCGTCCCCGAGCTCTGGGGACTATCGTTGATGTCGCCCCTTTCCCACCGACTTCTTCACGAATAAGACCTGTGCAACCACGGCCAGGGCGCCGATCAGGCTGATGGCGCCCAACCAGCCGTGCGCGTACCCGCCTGCTGCGCCCGAGGGCACGACGACGGCCGGCCCCTGGTCGGCTCCCTGCGGATCGGGAGCCGATGGTTGCGGCCACCGAAGAATGACCTGCGCCGAAACGGCGTTGTGGTCGGAGGCAAAGTGCAGTGTCCCGTCGGCGTCCTTCCTCATCGTCGGAACGACGGCGTAGCTCGAGACGGTGGGGGCGATCTCGTCCCCCACAAAAATATGGTCTATCTTGTCGTGCTTATCGCCTTCAACCAGCCCGTTCCAGGTTCCCCCGTCCGCCAGGACCGTCTCCGCGCTGCTGTACGCGTCAACGAACATCCCCGAATCGACAACCGTCTTCGCCGCCGATACCGGGGTCGTCTCGAGGGTCGAGTTGAAGTCTCCGGTCAGTATCATGGGAAGCCGCTCGGTGTTGATGCTCCTGATCTGCGAGAGAAGAGCCCTCGCCTGGTCGACCTGATGGTTGCGATACCTCTTCTGCGATACTTTCTTCCCGCCCCCGCCCATCGGACCTATATTCGCGGCCACATGCGCATTGAACATGTAGAGCTCCTCGCCTGTGGCCCTGCTCCTCAGCCTGAGCCAGCTCGCAACGTTGCGCGGCCACCCGAAGCTCGACGCAGAAAAGTCGTTCGGCGTCTCAGACATCACGAAGCACCCCTGCGCGACCGGCTCGAACTTGTCCCGCTTGTAGGCGATCGGCTGCGTCCAGTTCTTCGGCTTCGCGTCCCACAAGGAGAAGTTGCAGCCCTCCCTGTCGGTCGCCGCGAAATCATATGCTGACAAGTTCGCGGAGTCCCTCAGGTCCTCGATCTGGCTGGGCGTCATGGAACCGTCGTCGCGCGCGAAGGCGGTCCCCACCTCTTGAAGGCCGACGACGTCCCAATCGTTGTCCCTGATGATCTCTGGTATCATTTTTGACCGGTTGTCGGGCTCGTGCCACGACGTCGGCGACACGTTGTTCTTGTCACGATATGTCAGGATATTGAAGCTGCCGGCCTTGATGTCCTCACCAGCGCCGCCCTCATCCTCGGCGCGAGCCGCCGGACCCCCGCCGAGACCTCCAACAACAACGATCACCATCAGCGCCAGCACTGCGCACCTGCGACAGATCTCAACCATATTTTCTTCCTATTCACCGGCGAGGACCTCTCACTGCGGTCGTGAGCGGCGGCGGGGCTTTCGCTGAGGCGGTCGGGTTCCGGGGCGGTGCGTGAGGCGCGCGGAGCGGAGTCCCACCCGCGCCGGAGGCGCCGCGCACCCCCATCGTGCCACTGCCGATACGCCCAGGACCACCGTCCGCCCCACCCGCTCCTCGCACCGCCAGCCCCCTCCGCCCGCTTTCGCCGAGATCGACCGATCTCGGCGAAAGGGGCGCACGGTCCGCCCGCCCCTGCCCGCCCTGCGGAGCCGGCGTCGCACTCCCACCACCGCCCCTGTGAGAGATTTCTCCTCATACGGCCGCCGGCCCGTCGCGCCAGGGAGTCCGGCGCGGGCCTCGAGCGGGAACAGCGGCCCAGGCCCCTCACCGGCCCGCGCAGACGCGAGCAGACACTATGCGCGCTCGCATCCATGAACCGTATGCGACAGTGGTAACATCCGCTTGAAGGCCTCAAGGGTCTATACTGCACGTACCCTCCCCGCACCCCTGTCCTTGAAGCCGCTCCTCTACTTATACCTCACTCCACTGAGGTCATACCCGCGAGTGAGGCGGAGCCCATGAAACCACCCTTAGACTCGTAGCATGACATCCGATCTGTCTCCAGGCTCGCAGGACGCCGCCGCCACGATACCTTCGGCGCCGGTGACCTCGCCCGTCGGCATCCCCCGGATCGGCCTCGCCTCCGCCCCCAAGCGACCGGCCCCGCAGGCCACGCCCTCTCCGCGCTCATCCACCCTCCTGGTGGACGCTGCGCCCCACCGCCTGCGCCGCACCGAGGATCTGCTCGACCTCGCCATGACCACCGTCGGCGCCGCCTCCATGTTCATCCTGGCCGCCTACGCGCACGCGACGACCACCGCGGTCACCCTCGACGTGCGCAACGCCCTCGCCGTCGTCCTGCGCCAGATCCTCGTCTTCCCCCTGCAGACCATCGAGGGCCTGGCGACCTTCGCGGTACCCGTGGCCGTCATCCTGTCCAACCTCCTGCGCCGCTCCTGGCGCACCACCGGGGAGGCCCTCCTGGGCGCCATGGGCGGCTTTATCCTGTCCTGGGCGGCTCTCGTCGTCGTGGCCACCTGGGGCCCCACCACCATTGTCGCCGGGCTGACGGTCACCGCCTCGGGCACCGCCCAGGTCGGCATCTCCACGGTCTTCGCCATCCTGTCGGGCCTGCTCACCGGGGCAGGCGAGCGACGAACCTCCCAGACGGTGCGCTACGGCTGGACCGCCGTGTGGATCATTGTCGGACTGGCGGTCCTGCGCGGCGCGCTGACCCTGCCCGGCGCGGTCCTGTCCGTGCTGCTGGGCCGCCTGCCGGGCCTGGTGGTCCGCTATGCCTTCGGCGTGGAGGACCGGCGCGCCCACGGCGTCGCGCTCGTGCGGGCCCTGCGCCGCGCCAGCATCGACGCCGTGCGGGTGGTGCGCATGGACCCGGCCCCCGAGGCGAGCGCCTGGACGATCGAGACCGATACCCCGCTGGGCTACACCGAGCAGGTGCGGGAGAACCCGCTGACCATGCCGGCCACCATGCCCAAGCTCGACGACGGCTGGGCGGACTCCTCGCCCAACCTGTTCGAGCACCTCGACGAGCCGGACGAGTCCGCCGGATCCGACGAGCCGGCGGCCGCGCTGCTCCCGGAGGAGACGGCGACAATCGTGAGGGCCGACGACGTCGATCCAACGGCGGTCCTGGCCGAGGCGTCCTCGGAGGCGCTGACCGAGGGCCGGCCCTCGGTGCATCGGCTCTATGCCGTATGGGACGCCAACGGCACCCGCTACGACGTCACCGTTCTCGACACCGACCGCCAGGTGGCGGGCTTCATCTCCACCCTGTGGGACCGCATCCGCATTAAGGGGCTGTCCTCCGAGCAGGGCCTGTCGGTGCGCTCCGCGGCCGAGCACGCCGCGCTCATGGCCCTGGAGGCCCGGCGCGCCCATGTGCGCACGCCCGCGCCGTTCGGCATGGCCGAGGCCGATGAGTCCGTCCTGCTGGTGACCGATCACGTCGTCGGCGCCCGCGCCCTGGGCTCCCTCGGCTCGGTCTCCAATGACATCCTGGGCCAGCTGTGGGACCAGCTGGGCCGGGCTCACGCCGCGGGCCTGGCCCACCGCGCCATCGACTCCTCCACCGTGGTCGTCGACTCCGCCAGCCGCGTCTGGCTCCTGGACTGGGACTCCGGCGAGACGATCTCCTCCGAGCTGTCGCGCCGCATGGACCTGGCCCAGGCCCTCGCCCTGACGGCCTCCGTCGTCGGCGTCGACCGGGCCATCGCCGCCGCCTCCCGCTCGCTGACCACCCCGCAGCTCGCCTCCATCGCGCCGATGCTTCAGCGCGTCGTCCTGCCCGCGTCCACCCGCGACGCCCTGGGACGGCGCGGCCGCCTCCTCCAGGAGCTGCGCGACGCCCTGGTGGACCTGACCCCCACGGCCCACGCCGAGCCGGCCAGGCTCGCCCGGTTCTCCCCGCGGACCGTGATCATGGCGATCGTCGGCCTTGTGGCCCTGTGGACGCTGCTGGCGCGCCTGAACTTCGAGCAGATCAGCGCCGCCGTGGCCACGGCCAATGTGTGGTGGATCCTCGCGGCGCTCGCCTTCTCCCTGGCGACCTATATCGGCGCGGCACTCGCCCTGGTCGCCTTCAGCCCGGTGCGCCTGAGCGTGTGGAGATCCACCGAGGTGCATCTGGCCGGCTCGGTGGTCGCCCTGGTGGCCCCCGCCGGTGTCGGCGGCGCCGCTCTCAACCTGCGGTTCCTGAACCGCAAGGGCGTGCCCACTCCCATCTCCGTCGCCACCGTCGCGCTCGTCCAGGTCGTCCAGTTCCTGGTGACGATTGTGCTGCTCATTGTCCTGGCGGCGATGACCGGCCAGTCCACCGGCCTGACCCTGCCCTCGGTCTGGCTCGTTCTGGGCGCTGTCATGCTGGTGGCGGTCATCGGCTCGGCACTGTTCATACCGCGGGTGCGCACCTGGGTGTGGGGGAAGGTCGAGCCGACCTATCGCCAGGTGTGGCCGCGTCTGGTGTGGATCATGTCGAACCCGCTGCGCCTGGCGCTGGGCGTGGGCGGGACCTTCCTGCTGAGCCTGAGCTATGTCCTCTCCTTCAGCGCGAGCCTGTGGGCCTTCGGCTACACGCTCCCCTTCTCGGTCCTGGCCATCACCTACCTGGCCTCCAATACGGTCGGCTCGGTGGTCCCGTCGCCGGGCGGTATCGGTCCGGTTGAGATCGCGCTGACGGCCGGGCTCGTGACCGCCGGCATCCCGAGCGGGGTGGCGCTGTCGGCCGCGATCGTCTACCGCCTGGTCACCTTCTGGGCCCCCATCCCCGTGGGCTGGCTGAGCCTGCAGCGCCTCCAGCGAGCAGGAGATCTGTAGATGATGACGCGGCTTGTCGCTACCACTCCCCCTTGCGTGCCCTTGCTATGGTATCGAGGTGACAGCAACTTCCTATGATTAAGGGCACCATGAGCACAACCTTGCATGGGCTCTCCTCCCCTGCTCCCCGCTGGCGCCTCAGCCTCCCCCACCTGACCAACCGCCCAATCAATGTGGGAATCGGCGCCCTCGTCGGCGTCGCTAACATTGCGCTGAATATCAGTACATCCGAACTCCGCGGCAGCCTCCACGCCATTGATCTGGCCTTTATGGTCGCGGCGCTCATCATCCTCATTCTGCTTCCGCTGCGGCCCGTATGGGGCATGTCCGCCTACCTTATCTGCTGGTTCCTCCTGCTCGCCCTGCCGAACACCTACGCCACGGACATGATGCTGACCCAGCTCGCCTTTTTCTTCTTCGCGGGACGCTTTCTTCCGACAGGCTATGCGGGCGCGGCTTTCGCCGTCGCAATCGTCGCCAACTTCCTATCCCTCCAACGGCAAGCCGGCGACACCATTGCCCTCAACGACTTCGTGGGCCTGGTGTTCTACACCACAATGGGGCTCCTCTTCATCCCCATGGGCGCCACGGTGCGGGCGAGCGAGCAGTCCCGCCTGGCTGAGGCCCGCCGCGCGGAGGAGCGCCTGGAGGAGCTGCGGCTGGAGATCTCGCGCGAGATGCACGACCTCATCGCCTACTCCATGTCCCAGACGGCCCTGCGGGCCCAGCGCGCCGCCGCGGACGCGTCCTATCCGGAGGCCGCCCGTCAGGAGTTCGCCGCTCTGGAGACGACGGCCGCCGACGCCCTTCACGAGCTGCGCCTTCTGCTGCGCACCCTGCGGCGGGCGGCCCCCGAGCTCGCCCTCGACGTCACCCACGCCACCGGGCTCGGGCACGTCGTCACCGACCTCGGGGCCGCGGTGCGCGCCGTGAGCGACGACATTGCCGCTTCCGGATTCGACGTCACCTACCAGTGCCGCGGGACCGCCTCCCCCACGCGGTCCCAGGCCTCCACCCTGTCCCGGGTCGCGCGCGAGATGGGCGCCAATGTCGTCCGCCACGCCGAGCCGAGCGCACCCGTGACCCTGACGCTGCGGCTGGGGCCCGAGGCCATACGCCTGGTCTCCACCAACCGGATCCGCACGACCCCGGGCGACCTGCCGCACTCCGGCTCAGGCGTGCTCGGCATGCGCGAGCGCCTGACGGCGATCGGGGGCGAGCTGACCACGCTGGCCGACGACGGCGCCTGGATCGTGACCGCCACGGTCCCGGTCGCCAGCACGCGGACCCCTCTTCCCGGAGGTGACTCATGATCAGCGTGGGCCTGGCCGACGACGACGCCCTGGTCCGCAGCACCCTCACCGAGCTCCTCGCCACCACCGACGACATCCGGGTCGTCTGGACCGCCTGCGACGGCCGGGAGACTCTCGCCCTGCTGCGCTCGCCGGAGGCGCCGGAGATCCAGGTCCTGCTCCTGGATGTGCAGATGCCGCGCCTGGACGGCATGACCCTGGCGGAGATGCTTCACAGGGAGCGGCCCGACATCGCCATTCTCATTCTGACGACCTTCGTGGCCGACGGCGTGCTCAACCGCGCCCTGGCGGCGGGAGTGCGCGGCTTCATTGCCAAGGAGGACCGGGTGGAGACCCTGGCGGACACCATCCGCAATGTCGCCGCCGGCAACACCGTCCTGTCCCCGGCCTCCTCGGCCATTATCGGCGGCTGGTCCGCACCCACCACGCCCGCGGCCACCTCTCCCGACGCCTCGGAGGCCCTGCCGCCGGGCGTCACCCTGTCCCCGCGGGAGTCCGAGGTGCTGGTCCTCATGGTCGAGGCGCTGTCCAACCGGCAGATCGCCACCCGGCTGCACCTGAGCGAGACGACCGTCAAGACGCACGTCTCCGCGATCATCGCCAAGCTCGGCGTCCAGGACCGGGTCGGCGCGGTCGTCTACGCCCTACGCAACGGACTTGTCTGACCTTCCTCCGATCGGATGAGACGATCGGAGGATGTGCACCCTTGGCGGCCCGTGCATGATTATCCCTGTCAGGATTCCTCATAGAGAACAAGGGCGGCGTTACATGTACTCTTCCCCTTCAAGTGCCCGTTGGCTCTTCAATTGGAGAATTTTCGTTCCCCGTTTCTGAATTTAATAAGCCGTCCCTGATCCCCGAGAATCCCTGGGCGTTCCTGACTTCCCTGAGCGTCCCTGGTCCCTGAACCTCCCTGAACTGCCCCTGAGTCTCCCTGAAAAGTCCCTGGCCTCCCTGAAGGCCCCTGAAAATCCCCGTAAGGTCCCTGGCCATCCCTGAGGGTCCCTGCCCGTGTGGGTGGAGTTCACTCCAAACGAACTCCACCCACACGGCACCCTCTCCTCACCCTCCCGGAAGCATGCTGTTGAAGTTCCCATGGAATTCCCCCGTCATTGACGCCGCACCGCTGCGCCCGGTCTCAAGCGCAACAGGTTCCCACTCCTTCGCCGCACGCGACCACTTCGAGATCGAGAGCGTGCTCGACGTCCTCTCCCGGGCCTGTCCGACAAATCTGGACGAGCAGCGCATCCTCGAGTTCAGCTGCGGCAGGCCCCGCACACCCTTCCTGCTTGCGGCGGCCGAGCACCGGGTTCTCGCAGCGGACACCGATCCGGAGAACCTGGCCAACATGGCCGAGCGGCTCGTCCCGTCCACACCGGCGCGCGCCGACGTCGCCGCACGCGTCGAGCTGCGACTGGCGGACATGCGGAACTTCTGCTTTCCCGAGGACTTCAAAGCCATCCACATCCCGTCTGCCGGCCTCGCCCTCTTCGACGCCGCTCAACGCTGCAATGTGCTCAAGCTGGCGGGCGACCATCTGGCCCCGGGCGGTCTTCTGATCATCTCGACGCAAGAGGTCCGACGTGCAGCCACATCCCTTGTCGGGGCCGCCGATTCGCCCGTCGTCCGTCCGGTGGAGCACACAGCGCTCGAGAGCCGCCGTCAGCCGGCCCTTCACTGGGACACGGACCTCAGCATCCCGCAGTCCCAGCTGATCGCGTCGTCCTGGATCGCCAATGCCTGCACCCGCCTGGGCATGACCGTGACCTTCCAGCGGTCGCGCCCCGATCCGACCTACCCCGGACACACACACGTCACCCTCGCCGTCCAGCACCCCTGATCACACCCGCCCCCTCCACCGAGACCGGTCGCTTCCGCGTTGAGATCGGCCCGGCCCGGCGACGTCCCCCGCTCCGCGGAGCAACCCCACCCGCCCCCGCCGTCCTCATATCCTCGAAGCGGGCACTCGACGACGGCTCAGGGGCAGCCGGGCCCGACTCCGACAGCATGCCGGGCCCAGCCTCTGCACCCGGCTCGGCCGATCACCCAGAGTCCCGACCCGTTTGCCCGACCACGGCCTGGTGGGAACACGCGAGAGGGTCGCCTCCCACGGCAGCACCCTTGAAACGGGACCGCAGGCCGACTACAGCCCCACCGCTATCGAGCTGCCGGCCGGGGTGGAGGCTGATGTCGTCCTCATGGACGTGCGGATGCCGCGGATGGACGGGGTCGAGGCGTCCCGCCGCATCGTCGACGCTTCCGAGCCCAGGGTCCTGGTCCTGACCACCTTCGACATCGACGAGTACGCCTTCGAGGCGATCCGCGGTGGCCCGAGCCACTCCGACCAGGGCGGTCGCTCACGTCTGCACCGCCGTCGTCCTTGAACTTCCGCTCCAGACACAGGCCCGAAGTCACTGCGGACGCCGACGGCCCGGACAAAGCGAGCGGCAGAGTTCAGCAACTCGTCCACCTTCCGGGCCGTCACCTTATCCTTGCGGACCTTGACGCGTCGCCCCCCGGCTTGGACACGGCCCCAGGGGGTCGGCGTAGTCGTGGGTGTGTTGGTGGGGGTGCGGCGCGGTTCCTGGGGTGACGATGGGTGTGTCCTACGCACCCTTTCGTCGTCAGGAGCCGCGCCGCTATGCCATCTTCCCCTATCAACATTGCTGGGCGCCAGCCGAGCCTGATGCAGGTCTTGTCCACCGTGCCCGATCCCAGGTGCGCCCGGGGAATGAGGCACCGGCTGGAGGTGATCCTGGCCGTGGCGGTGGGGGCCGTGCTGTCCGGAGCGCGCAGCCTGCTGGCCATCGGGCAGTGGGCCGCCGGCCTGGACGCCGAGGCGCGCACAAGGCTGGGCCTGCCCGCCT
>NZ_JONS01000065.1 GCF_000711965.1 Actinomyces israelii DSM 43320 | reverse complement strand
GCCGGATATGACTTTGGTGAGCAGGCCCATGATGACGGGCAGGACGAGCATGAAGGCGAGGTAGGAGGGGTCGGCGGCGATGATGCGCGCGTGGCGGCGCACCAGGGTGGAGACCTGCCGGGCGGCGGACTGCTGGGGGGCCTTGGGGCGGGAGGCCGACAGCGCGGTGGGGATGCGCCGCCCGTCCCCGCGCCGCGTGGACGGCTCGACCGCCTCCAGGTGGGCGCGCAGCACGTCGGTGTGGTTGCGGATCAGCGCGTACACGTCGGCGAACCCCTCGATCTGCCCGGGGTCGGGGAACCCGCCCCGCGGCGCGCGCACCACCAGCTGCCCGGCGGCCCGCAGCTCGGCCAGGCGCTCGCGGAAGTAGGGGACCACCAGGCGCGGGGAGCCGAAGTACACCGGCCTGCCCCCCGCCGCCAGGATCAGCACCTTGTCCGCCCGGTCGATGTGGTTCTCGTTGTGGGTCACCACCATCACCGTGCGCCCCGTGTCGCCCGGACGCGTCCCGTGCGCCAGGGTCGCCAGCAGCTCCATCACGTCGCGGTCCAGCTGCGGGTCCAGCCCCGAGGTCGGCTCGTCCAGGAACAGCAGGCTCGGGCGGGTCAGCAGCTCGATCGCCGTGGAGACCCGCTTGCGCTGGCCCCCCGAGAGCCTCTTGACCCGCTTGCCCACGTGCTCGCTCAGGTCCAGGTCCTCCAGCACCTCGTCGATGCGCCCGCGCCGCTCCGCCCGGGACACGTCCTTGGCGAAGCGCAGCTCGGCGGCGTACTCCAGGGTCTGCCGCACCGTCAGCGCCGAGTGGATCACGTCGTTCTGCGGCACCACGCCGATCTTGTTGCGCATCACCGGATAGTGCTCGTAGACGTCCAGCCCGTCGAACAGCACCTGCCCCGCCTGCGCCTTCTGCTCACCGGTCAGCGCCTTGAGCAGCGTCGACTTGCCCGCCCCCGAGGGACCCACCACCGCCAGCAGCTCATTGCCCGGCAGCTTGAACGAGACCCCGTCCAGCAGACGCAGCCTGCCATCATTGACACTGAACGTCAGATCCTTACCCACCAGCTCACCGCTATTGACGGGTACGGGAATGCTGCACTTGCCATTGGGGTCGACCTGGACGAATGTCGATCCCATGCCGAACACCGTCGGCTCGGTCACAACATAGCGATCGACCCGCTGGCCGCTGACGAATGTCCCATTGGTCGACCCGAGATCCGTGACGACCGCGCCCTGCGGGGTCACGTCCACGCGCGCGTGCCGCCCCGACATCGTGGGATCGTTGACGATGAAGGAGTTGTCCGGACGCCGACCGATCGTCCCCGACCCACTGATCGTGACCTCGCCTGTTGCGGCAAGATCCCCGCTCGCGGCGCCGCCGGCGGAGGTGACGCCGGTGGGTCCGGGCGGCCCGGACGTGCTAGCGCCGCCGGACCCGAGCATGACAGTGCTGGCGGCGCTAGGTGCACTGGCGGCGCTGGCGGGGAGGCCGCCGGTGGGCGGCCCGGGTGGGCTGGCACCGGTGGGCGGCCCGGGCGGGCTGGCACCGGTGGGCGGCCCGGGCGGCTCGGGCGGCTCGGCGCTGGCTGCGCTGGCGGGGAGGCCGCCGGTGGGCGGCCCGGGCGGGCCGACGGAAACGCCATTGGCGGGCGGGCCGGCGCTGGCAGGAACGGCGGCGGTGGGAGGGAATCCGGTGGGCGGCCCGGGCGGGCCGGGAATACCGGTGGGGGCGACGCTGGCGGGCGGCCCGGGCGGGGCAGCGGGAATGACACCGACGGGAGCGCCGCCTGGCCCGAGCGCGCCGCCGGTAGGGGTCAGGGAGATGAGCGGTCCGAACTGGTCGACCAGCTGGATGCGCGTCTCCCGCGTCAGGATCGCCGACGTCGCCCAGCGGCCGTCAATGAGCATGCTGCGGCCCGCTGCACAGGTCGCGCGCCAGCCGACCGGCGTCGGCTCCACCATGAGATGCTCGCGCGACACCCTCGGGTGCGAGACGATGACGGCGCAGACGGGGGCGCGGCCGATCATGAACGCCGCGGTGAAGATCTGCGGCTCAGAGGACAGGTGCGCGAAGAACTGGCGCACGACGAGCGCGCCGGGGGGCGCGTCAACATTTGCGGGACGATCTGGGGTGGGAGGAACCGCAAGCACGAGGCCACCATACCGGCTCGCACTGGTGCATCATGGCGTCATGACCATTCGCGACCTCGCGGGGGCCGAGCAGGTCGAGGCTGTGAGTGACCGACCGCTCGCCCTGCCCACGCCGTCAACGATCTCGGCTCTGTCCGCCGACAACGGCCTCGACACGACGCCCGTCCCCACCGGTCTGGACGCTGCCACCCCGGCGGCCCTGCTGGCAGGTGAGATCACGGCGCAGCGAGCGTCGCGCCCGCTGAGCGTCTTCGATCTCATGCGCATTGGCATCGGGCCCTCCTCCTCCCACACGGTCGGGCCCATGCGCGCCGGGCGTGCCTTCGCCGGCGAGCTGGCCGACGCCGTCGTCGGAGCGCGTGAGCCCGGGCGGAGGGCCGCGGCGGGGCGGCTGGCCCCGGAGGGACGCCCGGACGGGCCCGTCACCCATCTGGTCGTCGAGCTCTACGGGTCGCTCGGCGCGACCGGCCGCGGCCACGCCACCGACCGTGCCGTCGTCATGGGACTGGCCGGCTACGAGCCCGAGACCGTGCCGCCCGAGATCTGCCGGGGCCTGCACGAGGATGTGGCCGCGGCCGGCGAGCTCGTCGTCGATGGCGTCGGGGCCCTGCCCTTCGACCCGGCCACGGACATCCGCTTCCTGCCCGGCCGGGTCCTGCCGTACCACACGAACGCGCTGACCGTTACCGCCTACTGCGCCGCTGGCGAGGAGGTGCTGCGCCGCACCTACTACTCGGTGGGCGGCGGTTTCGTCATGGAGGACGCCGGAGCCCCCGGCGCGCCGTCGATCCGGGCCCTGGCGACCGCCGCCTCAGCCGAGATGCACGCCACCCCGGCGCCCTACCCGTTCTCCTCGGGCGCCGAGCTCCTGGAGGTCTGCGAGCGCGAGGGGCTGCGCGTCTCCGAGGCGGTCATGGCCAACGAGGTCTCGGCCCGGCCGCGCGAGGAGGTGCTCGCCTACCTTGACCGGCTGCGCGAGACCATGACCGCCTGCATCGAGGCCGGCCTGGCCGCCGACGGCACGCTGCCTGGGGGACTGGGGGTGCGGCGTCGGGCCAAGGCACTGCACGAGCGGCTGCTCGCCCAGTCCACCGGGCCGGCCGCCGCCTTCACCATGGCCGACCCGCTGCGTGGCATGGACTGGGTGGACCTGTTCGCCCTGGCCGTCAACGAGGAGAACGCTGCCGGGCGGCGCGTGGTCACCGCCCCGACCAACGGGGCCGCGGGGATCGTCCCCGCCGTCCTGGCCTACTACGAGCGCTTCATCCCCGGGGCCGACGACGACGGGGCGCGCCGCTACCTGCTCGCCGCGACCGCCGTGGGCGCGCTCATCAAGACCAACGCCTCGATCGCCGGGGCGGAGGTGGGCTGCCAGGGCGAGGTGGGCTCGGCGTCGTCCATGGCGGCGGCCGGGCTGGCGGAGGCGCTCGGCGGGACGCCCGCGCAGGTGGAGAACGCCGCCGAGATCGCCATGGAGCACAACCTGGGGCTCACCTGCGACCCGGTGGGCGGGCTCGTGCAGATCCCCTGCATCGAGCGCAACGCGGTGGCGGCCGTCAAGGCCATCAACGCCGCCCGCATGGCGCTGTGGGGCGAGGGGCGACACACCGTGTCCCTGGACACCGTCATCGAGACCATGCGCCAGACCGGCGAGGACATGCTCGCCAAGTACAAGGAGACCTCCCGCGGCGGGCTGGCCGTCAACGTCGTGGAGTGCTGAGGGGTCAACCGTGCCGTCTCGAGAGCGTTCTCCGAGCGTGTCGGCGGCACCCGGCATAATTGACGCATGGACGAAGCGCAGGCGCTCTCAACCAGCCAGAGCTACAGCATCGCGGGGCTGCGGGACCTCGTGAAGGCTGGGCGGCTGAGAGTGCCGCAGTTCCAGCGGTCGTTCCGGTGGGAGAGGCGAGATGTTCTCAATCTTGTTGACTCGGTGCTCCGTGGGTACCCCATTGGCAGCCTGCTCCTTTGGAAGCGCGAGGCCAGGGCCGAGCGTTTGCGGATCGGCGCCCTGGGTATCGAGGCCAGGCAGATGCTGGACGCCCTGTGGGTTGTGGACGGGCAGCAACGTATTACGAGCCTCGTCAACGTCGTCGACCCTGTAGGGTCGCATGACCCTCGATTCGCTCTCGGCTACTCCCTGAGGGAGAGGAAGGTTGTGCCGCTCCGCGAGCCCGACCCGCCTCTTGTCGTCCCGCTGCCCGACCTGTTCGATCTCGGGCGGGCGCTGGCGTGGTTGGGAGACAACCCGGACGGGGCGGATTTTGCCCCTCACATCCAGGAGGTTACGGGTCGTCTCGCGAGCGTCTCGGTACCGGCCACGATTATGGAGGACGCTGACGAGCAGGTTCTCCGTGAGGTCTTCGACAGGATCAACAACCGCGGGAAGAAGCTCAACGCCGCAGAGATATTCGACGCCATCCACGGCGGGCCGGACGCGGATCTGACGACGTCGGGGATCGCCACGCACGTCGACGAGCAGACTCACTTCGGTGTGCTTGCGAACAAGGTCGTTGTGCAGGCGCTCCTGGTGCGCCGCCACACGGATATCACTCGAGATATTCACGGAGAGTTCGCTCCCAGCCGTCGTCTTGTGAGCGACTTCCCAAGCGAGAGCGAAGAGGAGGCCTATGTGGCGACAGAGCGAGCGCTGGTCGCTGCCGTACGCTTCCTTCAGGAGCAGTGCGGTGTCCCGCACATGACCTTTCTTCCCTTCCGGTTCCAGCTGCTTGTCCTGGCCAGGTTTTTCGCATTGTTCCCGGAGCCTCATGACCGTAACCTTGAGCTGCTCCGACGCTGGTTCTGGCGTACAAGCATCGGCGCTGACGAGCTCGGCATCAATGGGTCGCAGACCGATCTTCGTGATATGGCCGCATGTCTGGCCCCTGGCGAGGAGTCGACGTCGATCCAGCGGCTCCTTGGCGCGGCGACTCTGAAGAGTGCGCCGCGGGTGCCCGACCTCAGCGTGTTCCGGGCGACGCGTGCGGACAGCAAGGTTGTCCTTACCGCGATGTGGAACCGGGGGCCGGTCGATCCTGATACGGGGGAGCCTATGACGGTGGAGATGCTGAACGCGCAGCTGGAGGGGGAGACGACCCCGCGCGCTGTGGTCGCCGATCTTGTCCCGCCCTCCTCCTTGTGCGAGGGTGCCGCCGTCGCCGCGAGTAAAGTTATTTCCGTTCCGGACCGGCGCCAGCTGCTCGCAGTTCTGGGCGATGGATCTGATCTCGACTCCCTGCTCCTGAATGAGGATATCCTGCAGTTTTTGCAGAGTAACGAGTACGACAAGGCGGTCCGGTTTAGGGCCGAGGTGCTGTATCGCTACCTTGAGGACTTCATTATGGCTCGTGCCGCATACGGACATGAGGACTCTCCCCCGTTCGACGACTGGGTATTCGACGGCGACGCCGCGGAGGCGGTAGAAGGTACGAGATCGTGATCGAGGCGGTCTACGCGGTCCTTCTTCATGGTGTGCACGTCGGTTCCATTCATCGTCGAGACGCCTTTACAAAGTTCATCCTTGACGGTGACTACTGGGACCGTCCCGACCGTGCGGTTCTCGGTAGGTGGTTCGAGGAACACCCGAAAAAGCGGCCGCACGCCATTAATCGTGTGCCCGCCTGGTTCTCTAATTTGCTTCCCGAGGGACGGTTGCGAGACCTTATTGCCCGAGAGCAGGGAGTGAGCTCTTACCAGGAGATCGACCTGCTCGTGCGGATCGGTCGTGATCTGCCGGGAGCGGTTGAGATCGTTCCGGACCTACAGGCTCATATCGATACGGGTCTCGACAACTCGGTTGAGACTTCTGCTCCTGCTTCGAGTGCGGCTGGTCGCGTGCGCTTCTCCCTGGCCGGGATGGGGATGAAGTTCTCTGTGCGGCAGAACGGGGACCGGATCGTACTTCCTGCGCACGGTGAGGGCGGAGACTGGATCGTCAAGGTTCCCGATACCGCCTTTCCGAGGCTGCCCGCCAATGAGCTCGCCGTCATGGGGCTGGCGCGTGATATCGGTATCGAGGTTCCCGAGACTCGGATGGTGCGGCGCGATCGGGTGGATGATCTCGGAGAGGGGACTTGGCCTTCGGATGAAGTCGAGGCGTACATGGTGCAGCGCTTCGACAGGACGGCGGGCGACCGGGTGCATATGGAGGACTTCGCTCAGGTCCTCGGGCGCTTCGGATCCGGGGAGGGCAAGTACCAGGCCTCTGTGGAGATCGTTGCGGCGATCGCCTATCGCGGGCAGGACCGGGCCTCGCTGCGGGAGATGGTGCGGCGCACCGTCTTCAACCTGCTGATCGGCAACGGCGACGCCCACCTCAAGAACTGGTCCCTCATCTACCCCGACCGCAAACGGGCCGGGCTCTCGCCCGCCTATGACCTCGTGTGCACGGCCGTCTACTTGCCCGCTCCCGGCGACCCCGAGCTCGGCTTGCCCTTCCTCGGCGCCACGCGGCTCTCCGAGGTCTCGCGCGAGCACTTCGCGCGCCTGAAGGGTCTGCTGCGCGTGGGGAACGGGGAAGTCCTCGACGTCGTCGACGAGACTCTTGAGCGCTTCTGCGACGCCTGGGCCGACGGCGCGGGGGACCGCATGCCATCGCCTGTGGCCGAGTGGATAGGGGCGCACATGGATGAGACCCGGAGGCGGCTTCGGTCTTCTGGCTGAGTGATTCCGGGGGCGGTCGGGGCGGCTGCGGCGCCCGTGGGGTGCCCGAGGCGCCGTGAGCTCGTTCCGGGGCGTGTCCCCAGCCGGGGTCGGCGCCGGAGCGGCTTCAACATGGTCGGGAAGGGACGAGTGCGGCGCTGTTGGGAGCCGGCCGAGGGCCCGTGAGCGGCGATGGTCGGAAGCCGCACATTCGCGCGCGACCCGCACCGCGCAGAATCGCGGAATCATGCGGAAATGAGTTTTCGGTTGCAACCGAAGCACTGCTCCCATGTGCACAGACCCCCTCGACGCACATGGGAGCCCGTCAACTGATCTTGACGGCTGTCAATAATCCGCATAATTACAACGAAAACCAGCCTTCGTCCAGTGAAGGTCCCTCTCTCCCATGTGCAGTTCCCGCGTCTGCGCGGACCGTTCGCCTGTTACCGCCATCCGTCTCCACCGCGCCGTGTAGTTCCCATGTCTGAGCGAGCCTTTCTCGCCGCGGCCGACGCGGCCTGCCTGCCCGGCCGCAGTAGAGTCCCACCGCGAGGAGGGTCAGTCATGAGCGCGGACCCGTACTTCCCCTTCACCCCTGACAAGTGGCGGCCCGACCTGTTCGAGCCCTTGGGCTGGGCCGAGCGCGAAGGCGGCCCGGTCGAAGGAGTGCCGGGCGAGAGCGCCGCTGGAGGCGGGGACACGCGCGCCACGCGGGATCGCGACATCCAGTGCCGCCGGGATCGCGTCGGACTGGGCTCGCTCGACCCTGCTCGCGCTCCCGCTCGCGACGCCGCAGGGTTCCGCAGGACTATCGCGGCCCGGAAGAGGCAGGCTGAGGCGGAGCAGGAATTCTACGACGCCGTCGCAGCGGCAGAAGACGCCGGCGACTCCTGGACGGTGATCGGTGCCGCCCTGGGCGTGTCCCGCTAAGCCGACAGCGCCGCTTCGGCCGCGGCTGAGGCAGCCGCGCCTGGACCGGGCGGCGGCGCCGCGGCGGTGCGCGGACGCGCGGCGGGAGGGCCTGGCAGGATGCGCCCGTGACCGCAGACCACCAGCCCAGCGCACCGGCAGCACCGGCAGCGCCGATCACGCCGTCCGCCCCCGCCCAGCCCGCCGGCGGGCCCTTCGCCCGCCCTGCCCCCGCGCCGTCGTCGGCCGAGCCGGCTACTCAGGCCGCCTCCGCTCCTGCCCGGCAGTGGTGGAGGGACGCCGTCGTCTACCAGATCTACCCGCGCTCCTTCGCGGACTCCGACGGCAACGGCGTCGGCGACCTCGCCGGCGTCACGAGCCGCGTCCCCTACCTCGCGGCCCTGGGCGTGGACGCCGTCTGGCTCTCGCCCTTCTACCCCTCCGCCCTGGCCGACGGCGGCTACGACGTCGACGACTACCGCGACGTCGCCCCCGAGATCGGCACGCTCGCCGACTTCGACCACATGGTCACCGCCCTGCACGCCGCCGGCATCCGCGTCATGGTGGACATCGTCCCCAACCACTCCTCCAACCGCCACGCATGGTTCCGCGCCGCCCTGGCCGGCGGCCCCGACGCCCCCGAGCGCGCCCTCTACCACATCCGCCCCGGCGCAGGTCCCCACGGCGCCGAGCCGCCCAACGACTGGCGCTCCATGTTCGGCGGCTCCGCCTGGGAGCGCATCGACGACATCGGCCCCGACGGCCCCCTGACCGGCCCCGGCACGCCCCGCCCCTACCAGTGGTACCTCCACATCTTCGCCCCCGAGCAGCCCGACCTCAACTGGGACAGCCCCGCCGTGCGCGAGGACTTCCTGGCCACCCTGCGCTTCTGGTGCGACCGCGGCGTGGACGGCTTCCGCATCGACATGGCCCCCGGCATGGTCAAGGACATGTCCGAGCCCTACCGCCCCATGGCGGAGATCCCCTGGTGGCCGCTGCCCGACGACGGCTCCCACCCCCTGTTCGATCGCGACGAGGTCCACGACATCTACCGCCGGTGGCGTGCCGTGCTCGACTCCTACGACCCGCCGCGCTTCGCCGTGGCCGAGGCCGGCGTCGTCGCCTCCCGGCGTCCCGCCTACGCCGCGAGCCTCGGCCAGGCCTTCAACTTCCAGATGCAGGACGCCGACTGGACCGCGCGCTCCGTCGGCTGGGCCATCGACGCGGGCCTGGCCGACGAGGCCGTCTGCGGCTCGACCACCTGGGTGCTCGGCTGCCACGACACCCCGCGGGTGGCCACCCGCTACGGCTTCGACCTCGCCGACGACGTCGCTCCCGGCGGGCCCGACCCCGACTACCCCGCCGGCATCGCCCAGCGGATGGCTCGCCGGTGGATCAGCGCCGACGGTATTGAGGGCGCGGCCCCCGCCTGCGACCCCGCCCGCGGCGAGCGGCGTGCGCGCGCCGCCGCCATGATCGTCATGGCCCTGCCCGGGGCCGTGTACCTCTACCAGGGCGACGAGCTCGGCCTGCCCGAGGTCCCCGACATCCCCGAGGATCGCCTCCAGGACCCGATCGCCCACCGCATGCGCGGCCAGGAGAAGGGGCGCGACGGCTGCCGCGTGCCGCTGCCGTGGACGGCGTCCGGCGGCTCCTTCGGATTCGGCCCCGCAGGCGGCGCCCGGCCGCACCTGCCCCAGCCGGCGGGCTGGGGTGAGCGCGCCGTCGAGGTCGAGGAGGCCGACCCGGGCTCGATGCTGCACCTGTACCGCCAGGGCCTGCGGCTGCGCCGCGAGGTCTGGAGTCCGGCGGGTGCAGCGCCGCTGGAGTGGGTGCGCCGCGACGAGTGCGTGCTGGCTTTCTCCCGCGGCGGCGTGCAGTGCTGGACGGCCTTCGGCGCCGACGTCGGGCTGCCGGCCGGCGAGGTGCTGCTGGCCTCCGCCCCGCTCGCCGTGGTCGGGGCCGACGATGACGGCGAGGCGATCGGCTGTACTGGCAAGGCCGTGAACGTCCTGCCGGCCGACGCGACCGCCTGGATCCGCGTCCCCGGCTGAGACGCGCCCGGCCGTCCGGTACTCTCGGCGCGGAACTGAACCGATCTCAACGAAAAAGGGGGTCACCCCTTGGGGCCGGGGCCTCCCTGACCCGGAGCCTGTCCGCCCTCGGGACCACCCTGGTCGCCCGGTCCGCCGGGGCCTCCCGGGCCGCCGCCCATGCCCGCGCTCAGGGCCGAGGCGGTCGCGGTCGTCGAGCCGCCCGACGTCGTCGACACTGTGTACTCGACGCCCTCGCTCAGCCCCAGCACCGTCACCGCGTCGGCGGAGACCCTGCTGGTCAGCGTCCAGCTCGTGCCGTCCGCGCTCGTGACGGTGATCGTGTCGCCCTCGGCCACCGCCAGCGAGGCGGACACGCCCACCAGCGTCGTCTCCCCGTTGGCGTCCACCGACCCGTCCATCGCCCCCGCCGCGCCGCCCACGACGACCTCGCCGCCGGTGACGTGGGCCGAGCCGTTGGAGTCGATGCCGTCCGAGCTCGCGTAGTCGATCTGCACCTGGCCGCCCGAGATCGTGAGCGCCGAGCCGTCGTCGGACTCGGAGTCGGCGCTCTCATAGCCCTCGATGGTGGAGTCGCCGTTGGAGGCGTTGACGCCGTCGTCGCCCGAGGCGATGTCGAGGCTTCCGCCGTTCACATTGACGAACGCGCCCTGCAGGCCCTCGTCGGCGGCGTCGATGGTGACGCTTCCCGAGTCCTGGGCGTAGGCCACCCCGGCGTTGATGCCCTTGGGGGAGGGGGTGGAGTCCTCCTCGGCGGAGCCGGCGGACTGGTCCTGGCCGGGCGCCCCCCGCTCCGGCCCTCCCTGCCCCGGCCCCTGGTCCGAGACGGTGGCACTGGCCTGCCCGCCGCCCGCGGTGATCGACAGCGTCGTGCCGTCCACCGTGACGTCGGTGGTCGCGGATACGCCGTCGTCCCCGGAGACGACGGTCACCGCGGCGGCCCCGAGCGCGACGAATCCCTTGGTCTCGTCGTCGTCCTCGGAGGACTTCAGGCCGTCGTCGCCCGCGGTCACCGTCAGCCTCCCCGAGCTCACGAGCAGGTAGTCCTTGCCGCGCACGCCGTCGTCGGCGGCGTTGACCGTGATCGTCGGGCCGCCCGTGATGCCGAGCCCGTTCTTCGATGAGATGCCGTCCTTGTACGAGCCGGTCACGTCCAGGGAGCCTGTGCCCGTGATGGTGAGCGTGTCCGAGGAGTACAGGGCGGCGGTGGCGGCGTCCTCGCCGGTGTCGGCGTAGGCGGGGCCGTCGGCCAGCGTGTTCGTCGTGCCCTCCGCCAGGACCATGACGGCGCTGCCGGCGTCCTGGATGTCGATCGCGGGTCCGTCGGCGTTGGTGATCGAGGTGCCCGCCAGGACGAGGCGGACGTCGGCGTCGTCGGCATCGACGACGATCTGGCCGTCGTCGAGGGTGCCGCTCACGACGTAGGTGCCGGAGCCGGTGATGGTGGCGGTCGCGCCGTCTGCGCCGTCGGTGGTGACATTGCCGGTGCCGGTCCCCGAGACCTTAACCGAGCTGCCCGAGGCCGTGATTATCGTGGCGGCGGAGGAGTCGTAGGCGCCGGCGCTGTCGGCGCTCGTGGCGGCTGCGGCGGCCTCGGAGGTGTCGGCGTTCGCAGCCAGGATGTCGGCCGCGGACGCCCCGATGGAGGCCTGCCTGACGGCGCTGCTGATGGTCGTGCCGGAGCCCGACGACCCGCCGCTGGTCGCCGTCGTCGTCCCGCAGGACGCGACGAGCGCCGCCGAGGCCAGGACGGCGATCGCGCCGCCGGCGCGGCGCGCCCCGGGGCTGCGCGGGGCCGCGGGGCGGGCGGGCCCCGACGCGGCCGGGCGCCCGGCGGGGCGGGCGGTGAGGTGCTTCAGGGGGTTCAGCATGGGTGTCTCCTGGTGCCGGTGACCCGGCGGCTGGTGCTCGGCTGCCGCCGGGCGGGTCGGTTGCGGTTGTCGGTGCCGGGGCGCGTCGCGGGGCGGCGCCGGGCCGGCCAAGAGTCAACCCGTCGAACTCATGAGAAACCTGTGAGGTGTGCAGGAGGTCCGTATGTCTTCGTCGCCCCTGCGTTCGCGCGGCCGGTTCCCGGCCGGGTCAGTCGGCTTCCTCCGAGCGCAGCAGCCCCAGCTCATCGAGCCGCCGGGAGATCTCGTCGAGGCGCTCCTCGGAGTCGGCCTCGATCGTGTGGGTGTGCCAGCCGTTGGTCAGCTCGGCGAGGGAGGAGGAGTCGGCCAGACGGGCGAGGAAGGCCTTGAGATCGCGGCGGTCCCGGATGAGCAGGTCGGCGGTGATCTGGCCGTAGAGGCGGTGCTCTATGGAGACGTCGATGACGGCGCCGCCGGCGTCGAGGATCGCGGAGAGCTCGGCGGGGATCTGCTCGCGGGTGTGCTGCACCGTCAGCGAGCGCCGGGGCCGGGTCGCGGGGCGCGCCAGGAGGTATCCGCGGTTGGTGGCGTGGATCGAGTGGCCCGAGGCGCGCAGCAGGGCGACGTCGCCGACAATGATCTGGCGGGACACGCCGAGGTCCTCCCCCAGTCTGGCCGCGGGCAGCGGCGTGGTGGTGCCCTCCAGTCTCCTGAGGATCGCGTTGCGGCGGTCGGCGGCGTCCATACTCGGCTCTCCGGTCATAGTGCGTTCGTGCGTGGCTCGACCCACCGTAACGCGTCGTCCGGGTGCCGGGGGAGGCGCGCCCTGCGCGGTCCGGACACGACGGAGGTCTTTCCGCGCGCGAGGCAGTAGACGCATGGTGCAGGCGGTCATGGTGCCATGCGTCCCGGGACGGGCCGGGCCGGTGGCCGCGCCGGGAGGGACCCAGCCGGGCCGGTGGCCGCGCCTCAGCGGCCCTGACGCGCCGGAGCCTCGCGCTGGTACCTGTCGAGGTCCCGGGCGATTGTGCGGTGCCACCTGTTGGTGGGCAGCCTCTCGTGGAGCACCGCCATGCCGGTGGCGTACTTCGACAGTCGGGTCGGCCGGTGGCCCTGGGCCCACAGCAGCCTGTCGGTGGGGGCGGCCGTGGAGGGGTTCTTCGTCTCCATGACCGTCAGCCCGTTGATGGCCAGCCGGTGATCCGTCCGGGCGCCGTCGGGCCCGAGCGCTCCCCAGGTCAGGGCGGCGTCGATGGTGGCGCGGGCGCTGTCGTCGGGCAGGTGCAGCGTGGTGCGCTCGTAGGTGGTGTCCATGACCGGCACCAGGGCGTCTGCGACCTGGCGGGCCTCGTCGGGCGGGCAGGTGTCGGACTCCGCCAGGCGCTCGACGACGAAGTCCCGGGCCTCGTCGGTGAGGCGGTCGGCGTCGTCGGGACTGTAGGTCAGGCGGTCCTTGACCGTGGCCTCGCGCAAGCCGCTGGTCTTGACCTCCAGGAAGCACAGGCCGGAGTCCAGGTAGGTGCGGGTGCGGACCTTGTAGCGGCGGCGGCGCTTGTGGGCCGCCAGGAAGAAGGCGTCCAGCGAGGGGGTGTCGAAGTATGTCGAGGCGTACTGGAAGCTGCGGAGCCCGTCGATCTGCAGGACCTGGGCCTTGGGCGCGAGGAGATCGATGACGTTCTGGGCATCGGTGGGCGGGACCAGGTACTTGCGGTCCATGCGGGTCAGCAGGCTCGCCTCGGCGTTGAGCTCGTCGAGGGTGATGGTGTTGAGGTGCTCGGTGCGTGGCATATTGCCCTCCTTCCGGTGCGATGGACGATGAGGCCGGTGCCGGGTCAGTAGGATCTAGTAGGATCTGGGATAGGACGGCGGCGACGTCCGCGAGGACTCCGTTCGCGAGGTCCGCGTCCGCGATGCGGGCGGGCTCTGCTGCGCCGCGGGCGGGCCCTGCTGGTCGGGCTGCTCCGGCTGTCTCCACTGGGTCCGCCGCTCCGAGCGCCTGGGCGGCGACGCTGCCGCAAGCTCCTGGGTCCGCGTGGCCGGGCCCTCGCGGGAGAAGGATGCGCGGCTCTCCCGGGGCGCCGTCGTCAGGCCGTCGCGGGAGTGGGCGGTCCGACCCCCCGACGACGCCGTCGTGGCCAGGCCCTCGTGGGAGAGGGGCGCCAGGCCCTCCGGCCTCGCGGCCAGGCCCTCCGGGGGCGGCGCCGTCGTCAGGCCTTCCGGCGATGAGGCCTGCACCTGGTCGTGCTGCGGCACTTCCTGCTGCACCTCGGCCTGAGGCAGGGGGCGGTAGAGCCGGTAGCGGACGTCGACGACGGTGGTGTCGTTGACCAGGTCGAGGCGCTGCACGTCGAGGTTGAGCACCTTGGCGTTGAGGAGTTCTCCGAGCCGGCCGGCGAGCTCGGCCTCGTCGCTGATGGCGCGGTCGAGCGTGACCACCTGGTTGCGGTTGCGGCGCATAAGCCTGGGGTTGTCGCCCACGAACAGGGCGGCGAGAACCAGTGCCATGAGAATGGAGGTCAGTCCAAGGCTGGTCGCCATGCCTCCGATCAGACCGAGGGCCAGGGCCGCGAAGAAGTAGGCGACCTCGCCCTGGGCCAGGGCGGTGGAGCGCAGACGGATGATCGACAGGACGCCGAAGAGCCCCAGCCCCAGCCCTGCTCCCAGGCCCTCCGCGTTGGACAGCAGGAGGGTGACCGCCAGGACGCCCACGTTGACGCCGATATAGGCGGCCACAAGGTCCCGGCGCCCGTGTCGGGGTATGTAGAGGGCTCCTACCAGGACGGCCAGAGCCACCATGTCGATGCAGATGGAGGCGAATGCAGCGAGGGTCATTGCCGGATTCCTTCCTTCTTGGTGGTTCGTCAGGGCAAGACAGGCCGGTGAGCACACTGCCCCGACCGGAGGCTTCCAGTCGAACGCCTAGATCTGTGAATAGCCTGTGAGTAGCCGGTAAAAGTTTATGAGTTTCTGAAAATGGGGCGGCCTCCTTCCGGCCCGGGGCGGGCCCGGGGTCGGCCTGGAGCGGCGGAATCGCAGTGCGGCGGCGGGCCTCCGCAGGGCGGGAGGGGCCCGGCGACGGCGTGCCGGAAGACGCGACACGCCCGACGCAACCCGCTTGCGGAGACGGGCTCCGCGGAGTTGTCCCCAGGGTGGGGACGGAGCCGGCCGGAGCGGTCGTGGAGACCTGTGGGTAAGGGGCGGAATTCGTGTCGCACCCCTGGGGGAGCATGGTTCCGCAGATCGGGGGCCGTCCGTCGGGTCGCGGCGCCAGGGGCTGCGAGCGGTGCGCGCCCCCGGCGTCCACAGGCCGGCGGCGGCTCTCCACAGGAAAGGAGCGGTTGTGCACAGCACCACCCGCGACACATCATGTAGTGGTGCTGGCGCGTTTCCACCACTAGGGGTAGTGTCTTGCCCAGCGAGGCGGGCATGCCCGCCCGAGAACTACACGAGCGTTGTTACGGCGGTGGAACCTCCCGGTGAGGGTACCGCAGGCGACGCCCGAGTGCTGTCCAACGACCCCTCCTCACCAGAGCCAGGAAGTGACCGATATGGCGATCACCGTCTACTCCAAGCCCAACTGCGTGCAGTGCAGCGCTACCTACCGCGCCCTGGACAAGGCGGGTCTGGTCTACCGGACGGTGGACGTCGCGCTCGATGTCGAGGCCCTGGAGCAGGTCAGGGCCCTCGGCTACGCCCAGGCCCCTGTGGTCGTGGCCGGAGAGGACCACTGGTCCGGTTTCCGTCCGGACAAGATCAAGGCCCTGGCCGTCGCCGTCGAGGCCCTCGCGGTCTGAGGGGCGTGCCCGCCTCGAGTCCCGGGGGCGGCCCGCTCCTGGTGTACTTCTCCTCCGCCTCGGAGAACACTCACCGCTTCGTGGGCAGGCTCGGTTATCGCAGTGCGCGTAT
>NZ_JONS01000064.1 GCF_000711965.1 Actinomyces israelii DSM 43320 | reverse complement strand
CTGCCGCCATTCCGACAGCCACTCACGTACCGTCCCCTCGGCCCGCTCGACCATCTCCGCGATAATATCCAGGCCGACGCCGCGCCAGGCGTACAGAATCGCCTCCGCCTTCATTCTCACCAGCCTGTAGGTGTCCGAGCGCTTCTTCCACCTGATGAGGATGTCCCGTTCCTCGTTCGTCATGTCGATCTGCATGAGACTATCTTATACGAGGTGCTCCGCAGACGCCAACCAGGAATCTCGCAGCGGCTGTCCCAGAATGTCATTTTGTTTAATTCCAGCCATCCTTACCGGTATCCGGATCGCTGTACGTTTCCTGAGCGAATTTGCCTTGAACCTCTGCGACGAGCTCATCAAGGGTGGGGACCTCCGGCTGACCCGGTGCGGAGGCCGAGGCGTTTGCGGAAATGAGGGAGTCACCTTCTGCGGTCGCGCTTCCCTCGCCTCCGGAGCCGGGTGAGGAGGCGCGAGAGCATGCGGCAGTCCCGGAAGCCGCGATTCCGACAGAGGTGGCGCCCAGGATGGAGCGGCGCGATACTCGCGCTGATGAGTGACGTGCCATTCCTGCAATGTACCCGCGTACGAGCGAGTACTGCGGAGCGCCTCGCTTTTAACAGGAGATTCATACGGAATTCATGCGGTTTTCGTGCACTGGCCGCGCGGTGGCCGAAAAACTGCGAGGCTCGGGCCGGAGCGCTGAGAATGCGGGTTTCGAATACCGCATGCACGCCTGTCCCGGCTCGAAGCGGACGCCCCGGGCCCCGGCCGGGGATCGGCGGACCAGGTGCCGGCCGGGGATCGGCGGACCGGTGACGAGCGCGGAGGCTTGCGACGTACGGAACCGCGCCGACCGGCCACCGGGCAGGGCCGCCCCCCATCCGGTCGTCCTCGAACCGGGACGGTGAGCGGACCGCCGCCCACGACTGCTCCGTAACGTGGAGCCATGAGCACCACCACCTCCGACGACGCGCCCCACCCTTACGCTGAGCGCCCCACCGTCGCGGACAACGGCTTCATCCGTCCCAGCGGCACGCCCCTGAGCACCCCCTACCTCGACGGCCCCACCTCGGCCCAGCGGGCCGAGCGCGCCCCGTGGAGGGCCGAGGCCGCCGTCGAGATGCTCTCGACCGCCTTCCTCCACCGCCCCGCCGCCCTCCCCCTCATACGGGAGGTCTACACGCCGCTGATCCTCCTGGCCACGGGCATCCAGATCCTCGCCAGGACGGACGACGACCCCGCCACCGGCTCCCTCCTCCTTCTCATCGCCCTGGTCCCCGTCGCGCTCATCACCCTCTACATCAGCTACTGGCAGTGGAAGTCCGCCCGCGCCCACGTGCGCGCCGCCGTCGCCTGGTCCCGCAGCGCCCCGGCGCCGAGCCATCCCCGGGCCCGCCATGGCGGCTCATGGGAGTCCCTGGCCGGGACAGGCCCGCGGGAGGCCGACGACGTCGTCGGTCCCGGCGCCCTGCCCGCCGTCGGCCAGTGGATGCGGACCACGCTGCCCCGCCGTCTGCCCGGGCTGGCGTGGGCGGCCGCAGCCCCCGCGGTCATGACGACCCTCGCTCGGGCCTGCGCCCCTGCCCCCTACTGGGACGCGGTGGGCTCGGCGGGGATAGCGCTCGTAGCCGGCATGGTCGGCGGCGGCCTGATCAGCAACCTTGTGCTGTCGGCGAGGCTGGGGCGCGCCCGCGCCGCCGTCGGGCTGACGGGCCTGGAGACCGGGGCCTGGACCCTCATCCAGCGCTTTACCGACGACCCCGCCGTGCTGCCGGAGGGGGAGGCGGCCGTGCCCCGCACGGGCCCGGCGCGCACCCGGTTCGCCGAGGGTTCCACCCGCCCCAACCGCTCCGGGCTGGTCAACGTCACCCTTCTGGATGCGCGGGTGGCCCTCCTGCCCAAGGCCGCTGACGACATCGCCGGCTCCGGTGCCCCGCAGGCGAGCCCGTACTCGGGCGGCGTCGGCTCCGGTGCGGCCGGAGGCGGCGAGGCGCGGACTAGGCGCGCCCTGGCCGACCTGCTGGAATCGGCGCGCGCCGTCGCCCGTCAGGGCCAGCGCGTCTTCGACGTCGGCATGGTGCTCACCGCCGCCCTCATGCTCTACGCTGGGGCCCGGCCCTGGGCCACCGGCGACGCGCTCGCCTGGCGGACCGCGCCCATGGTCGTCAGCGCCGCGGCCGCGCTCGCGGGGGTCGCCATCCTCGGTGCCGAGCTGTACGGCGTCATCGACGGCGCCACCACCGAACAGCTGCACCTGCGGGCGCTGCGGGCCTGGGCCCGCTCCCGCGGCCACCACACCGCTGCCGGCTGGGCGGCCCCGGCCTGGGCGCAGGCCGGTCCCGGGCGCTCCCGGCGTCAGCCGGCCCGCACGGGACGGTGGGGGATGGGGCTGTGGGTGCTCATCCTCCTGGTCGCCGGCGTCCTGACTGTCGCGTGGACGGCGGGGGAGACGCCGGTGAGCCTGGGCCGCTCCATCGGCTCCCTGAGCCTGGGCACCCTGCGCTCCTGGGGGCTGGGCGACATCGAGCTCGGCCTGCTGTGCGTCGTCGGCCTGAGCACCTGGGTGCTCACTGTGGCGGGGCGCCTGCGCTGGGGGCGGCAGATCCGGGGCCTGGAGGAGGCGCTCCTGGCTGGCGGCGTGGCCCGCGTCGGCCTGGACGGGCGCGTCGTCGTCAACGAGGGCGAGGCCCCGGTGTCAGCCCTCCCCGGGGCGGGGCGGGGCTCGACAGCGATCCTGGAGGTGCCCGACGACGCCCTCGTGGCGGGCCCGTGGGCCTGGGCGCGGGACGCTTCCGCCACCCGGTCGGGAAGTGCGACGCCGTGGGAGTGCGGGGTGGCGGTCGAGCGGCTCAGCCACCTGGCGGCCGAGCGCCGGCGCAGCTCCCGGGGCGGGTGGATGCCCCTTCATGCTGGCCTGCTGCTCCTCGTCGTGGCCGTCGCCCGGCTCGGGGCGGGCCGGGGGTGGATCCTCGGTGTCCTCGCGGCGGTGCTGGGCGGGGTCATGGTGGTCAGCGGGACGCTCTCCGCCCTGCGGGATATCGCCTACGACGCCCGGGTGAGGCGCGCTCTGCTGTCCTGGGCGGGAGAGGCGCGCGGCCCCTGGGCCTGGCCGGAGGCCCGCGGGCGGGACGGCGGGGGCGCGCTCGCGGCCTGGTGGGCCGTTGACGGGGCGATCAAGCCGGTGTCGTTTCTCGTGATCATGGGGGAGACGGCGGTCCTGTGGTGGCTGCTCGCCCCGGCGGGCGGCGCGCCGGCCCTTCCCGGGGCGGCCGTCCTGGCCCTGCCGCTGCTGACGTGGCTCATCAGCCTGGTCAGGCTCGCCCCTCTGGCGGTGGGCGCGCGCCGCGCCCGGGCGGCGGTCGGCCTGCCGGGGCTGTGGCAGGTCCAGGACTGTGTCAGCGCGGGCGAGTACGGCACGACGACGGTTCCCGGCTGGCGGACGCTCGGCGCGCCCGTTCCTGTGGCTGCCGACGCGTTCGTCCCCGCAGCACCCGGCATGCCCGCCTCCGTGGAGGCCGGCGGCCACTGGGGACGGGGGCGGTGACGATCAGCGCGCGGCGCGGCGGCGGGCCCGGAGGGGGCTGCCGCTGGGGCGCGAATGGACTGCAGAGCGTGTTTCGGACATCCTTGACAACTGTGTTTCGGGATGTCCGAGAAACACCAGGCAGTCCAGACACCAGCCCCACCACATCCCGAACGGCACAGCTCCGCTCAGTGGTGCTCGACCCGGCGGATCTCCTCGCTCAGGTCCTCGCTCAGATCCGCCGCCCCGAACTCCTCGGTCAGCGGCAGCCTCAGACGGAAGTCGGTGCCCAGGCAGAGCTCGGCGACGCCCCGGGTCAACTCGAAGTCCACGAGGTGCCCGCCCCAGGCGCGGTTCTCGTCAATGACATGGGCGTGGCAGCCGGCCACGGAGATCCCCTGCTCGTACAGGGGCGTGCGGAATCCCGCCACAGTCCCCTCGAAGTCCTCGCGGCGCACGACCTCCTCGCCGTCGGTGGCCTCGACCATCGGCCGGTAGGGCCTCTTCTGCTTGACCACGGTCCGCGCGCTCGCCCACGCGAAGCGGCCCGTCACCCGCAGCGCGTACATGTAGTTCGAGCTCGGCACGAGGCCGTCGATAATCTCGGAGAACTCCGCGCGGCTGAGCCCGCCGCCCACCTCCTGGCGGATGGCCGGCACGAAGTTCGTCACGACGGCGTACGGCGTGCGCTCGCCCAGGTCCGGCACGCTCACCGAGCCGTCGCCGCGCAGCCGGTAGCAGGTGCCGCCCAGGATCACCATCTCACCGTCGAGCCCGTTGAAGGTGCCGATCCCGAAGGAGCCGTGCCCGAGCAGCTCGGCCAGCGTCATCTCGTCGTCGTAGACGCCCTGGGCCAGGGCGGTGATGAGGCTGGTCTGGAAGATCTGGTGGCGGGTGACGGTGTGCGGCTGCGAGTACGTCATGGTGCCAGGGTAGGGGGACGACGGCGGAGCCGCGCCGGCTCACCCGCGGGCCGCGGCGGCCCGGTTGCACATGGGAGAGACGCGCGATCGGGCGACCGAGGCCGTTTTTCATTGGAATCTCGGGGTTTCACCGCGCGCGTCAACACTGGTTGCCGAGCTCCCATGTGCGCGCAGGGGGGTCTGCGCACATGGGAGCCGACTGCCAGCTGGCGGGCACATCGCGTTTTCCGCGTAATTCCGCGAAAATCATGCTGTGATGCGAGGGTGCTGGGTTTCTCCCATGTGCAGCCCGCCCATGACGCCATGAGCGTGCGGAGACCTGGCGCCGATTCGCCCCATCTCGACAGGCCCTCGCAGATCGGGATCCGCGCGAGCCCGCCCCATGCCGTTTACTGCGGCTCACGCCGTCGTTCCACCGCCCCGGGGCCACCACGCGCCGGTCCCAGGCGCTCGCCACCGCCCCGGGGCGGGAGGTCTGTCCAACGTCGGGGTGGGGCGCGCACCCGACCTTGGCGCTGCGCTACCGGCCGATCCGCCACACCTCGTCGCAGCGGTCCCGGCAGGCGGACACGAGCCGGGCGTTGGGCAGGTCGACGGCCCGCACCCAGTGACCGGCGTCGGCCCGGTGCCGGCCGAAGGACATGTGCCGGGCCACCAGGCGCCGGATGAGCTCCTCCTCGTCCACCTCCAGCATGACGAGCAGGTCGATCCGCTCCCGGGCTCCCTCCCAGCCCAGCGAGTCCAGCGCCAGGTAGTTGCCCTCGGTGACGACGATCCCGCGGCCCGCCACCCGCGTGCCCGCCGCCACCGGCTCGTGCAGGTCGCGGCGGTACACTGGTGCCAGGACCTCGCGGGGCTCGCCGTCGGGGCCCACCCGGCGCACCCGCTCCAGGATCGCCAGGTAGCCGTCGACGTCGAAGGTGTCCGGCGCGCCCTTGCGCCCATGGCGGCCGAGCTCGTCGAGGACTGCGTTGGACATGTGGAAGCCGTCCATGGGCACGATTCCCGCCAGCAGCCCCCGCTCGCCGAGCGCCGTCTCCAGGGCGGCTGCGAGCGTGGACTTTCCCGACCCCGGCGCACCGGTGATGCCGACGACGGCTCGGCCCGGCTCGGCCCGCTCCGCCAGCCGCCTCGCGGTATCGACCAGTCCGGCCAGGAGGACGGGGGCCTTGCCGGTGAATTGCGGGGGAGTGCTCGGATCTCCATTCATGCCCCCATTGTCTCGTCTGACGGCCGGCCGTGAGGGGGCCAACGGGGAAGCCTCCCCGTAGAGACCTCGGGGCGGCGCCGATAGGTTCTCCACCATGGTTCCTATCGCACGTTCCTCCTTGCCCACCCGCAGAGCCCTCCTGGCCGGCTCCGCCCTGGGGCTTCTCTGCGGCGCCTCGGGGTGCGCGCTCACCAGCTCGGACTACCGTGCTCTCAAGAGCTACTTCTCCGGCCAGGACATCGTGGAGAAGTCAGAGGTGAGTTACAGTCTCGGCGGGGACGCGCCGAGCTTCATCGAGGTTCACCTGCGAGTCAAGGACGACACCTCGATAGACGCCTTCGTCGGCATGCTCCGAGGTGCGGCTCGCAAGGTGGGGAAGAAGGCCGATGTCAGGATATGGGTCTCCTGGTGCTACAGCGGCACCCTGATCGATTACAATACCGACAGCATTGGTCTCTGGGATCGTGAGGACTGGGACAAGTCTCACGATCAGGGCCTGCTCGAGTGGGCGATGGAGATCGCACAGGGGAGCGCCCAGATTGTCGATGTTCCTTCGATGAGGATCCTGTACGAGGCTCAGGACGAGTTGCCAGACGATTTCGTGCTCAGCGCGCAGGAGCTCGATCGGGAGCGCGTTGAGTTCCAGAGCAGCATCTCCTTGCCGGGCTGGGACATCGGCGTTCAGGCCACGAGCGACGACGACCTGTCTGATTTTCCCCTGGAGAGGATTCTCTCCTCCGTTCCCGCTCCCAGTTCGCAGGGACTGAGACACCGCCTGGAAGTGGACACGTACTGGAACACCCATGACGGTCCCTATCTCAATATCGGATACCGTCGCTCCGACGACGATGGTCTGGCCCCCATCGGCAAGGGCTTGGGGAACGGGCGCGACCTCGCCGCCGAGCTCATCCGGGCGATCCGAGGCGCTCCCGTGATCGAGAGGGTCTCGATCAGCCTCGAGGACCCGACCGGGCCCCATTACCCGGAAGCGGAGTCCCTCTATGTGTCCATGTCGGACGGCGTCATCAGCGGGCCGACGTACGACACCGACGACTACAGCCGCCGGCTCCTCAAGGAGATCCTGGGCTGAGGCGGGGACCCGCTCGCTTGGCCCCGGGCGGTCCGATGATCACGCCGCCGGCGGCTCCGGCCGGACCGTCTGCGATCGTCCAACGGTCGTTTGTCGCCCGCCCGCGCCACCTGCGAAGCCGGCGGCCGCGCCCTGCGAGCGGCAGGAGCACCATGCCATGGCGCCTGATGAGAGCACGAGCATCGGATCCTCAGTCCGGCCTCCTGGGAGATGGGGCGGTCACTTGCGGTGTCTGCCGGCCCGATGGGAGCGGGGCGGCGAGCCGTCGCCGGGAGATTCCGATGAGTTCTCCGATCTCCGCCAGGCCTCTTCTGCCGTGTCGGCGGCGGTCATCCTGTTCCGCCGCCGACGCCTCGCCATCTGCCACTCCGGATACATGAAACGCGGCAACGGAAACGGGATCAGGCCCAAGGCCGCCACCGCCAGGCACGCGAGCGAACCTGGGGCGAAAATCCACATCAGCGGGCCGTCGCCATTGACCAGCAGGGCCCCTCCGCCGAAAGTCATGAACCCTCCGACGGCGGGCTGGATGAGCGCAACGGTATTGCGGCCCAGGTTGAAGGCCTCCGCCAGCATGTCGCGGCACCAACCGGTCCGCCGACACATGCGCCAATCGCAGCGCCCGCCTGGGCGCCGGCCCAGCCGCCGGCGGCGGAGGCGGCGCCCTTCGTCGCTGCCCGGGCCACCTTCTCTCCCTGGCCCATCGACGGGTCCTTCGAGTCCTTCTGCCACTGCTCGTAGGCATCGACACCGAAGCTCACCGCGGTGCCCGCGCGGCCTGCGTATTTCAGTGCCTTACTGTCTGCAACTTTCTGCGCCGCGTTTGCGACCTTGGCCCCCGTGGATCCCTCGGCCGAAGCGGGCACCCTCCAGTTCCCGAGCTTGCGATCACTGAGCGCATGCTTCCACTGCCGCGTTCCCCTGCCACCGGCCTGGGTCATCGTCGGCTTTTTGCTCCTGGCCCATTTACTGGCGTGTCTTCCCTGGTCGGCTGAGCGCCATGTCATCGTTTTGCAGTTGTAGCGAGCAACATCCGCTCCGCTCGCTCTCAGCCCGGCGGCCCGCGTCAGCTTAACGGCGTCTCCGATACGGCTGACGCCCCATTTGCCGACACGTGCCGCCGTGATCGGGCCGCCGCCTTCGGTCGAGGGAATAAAATAGCCGCCCGCTGCGCCCGCCACAGTGTGGTAAATCGGATTAGTGATCTTCAGGCAGGCGTCCGCAAAGGCTTGACGGGCCTCAGCCTCTCGGCTGCGGATGTCGTCGGTGTCGGTCTGCAGAGTAGTATACAGAATGATTTTCTGCTGCTTTTCATCGCTTTCCCCGCCACCAACCTCGGTGCCACTACAACTACTCCCGGGGTGAGGCGAAGAACCGCCGCCTGGGCTGTCCCCGGAAGAAGAGCAGGAATCTGTCGGACGAATAATGGTTTCCCCGACGAGCTCCAGTCCTCCCTCGGTGGCTCTGCTGCGGATCCCCTCCAGATCCGTCTTGATGGCACTCAGGGCCCATGAGAGGTTGTCCAGCGCGGCCCTGTAGCTCTCCAGATCCGATACCAGATCCTCGCATGTGGTGACATAATCGTCGAGCGCCCGGTGGGCGGCGTCCGCCGACTCGCCCTCCAGGTCGCCGGCAATGATTTTGCCCGCGCTAATCAGGTCATCCTCGGCGCTGTCAACATTCGTCTTAATATCGCCGACCGTCTCCGCCGACGTCGCGATGTCGGACGGCGTCGCATCCAGACGAGTATCGATTGACATGATTGCCGGCCACTCACTCGTCGCGTCACTGCTCGTCGCTCGTCGTGGATTAGGACAATGTCGAGTCTACCACTCGATCACGTCCAGGTCACGGGCACCCGGCCCGCTCCGGCGCCTGACCGCGCGCGGCTCGCATCCGCATGCCTCGCCGTCGTCCTCATGTGTCACACCTCGATGAGCTCGACGTGCCGGCGGTCGCCCGCGACCAGGGCGTCGGGGATGCGCCCGTCGATGGTGGCGAGAACGGCACTGTGCCGCGCCGCGAGATCGACAAGATGAAGGTCCGTCACCTGTCGGAACCCGACGAGTCCCGTCATGTCGATGAGGGGCTCCGCCAGGGGCGCGTCGTCGGCCAGGAACTCGTGCCCCTCGACCCGGCACAGCTGCGCGAGCCCCTCACGAGCCCGGCCGGCGGCGACGGGAAAACCCGTCACCTTCGGATTGAGCAGGAGGCGGATGTACGCGGACTGCGTGATCGAGCAGGTCGCCCAGCGCGCAACGCCGTCGAACCACCTGGACACCAGCCCGTGGTGCACATGGTTCGGCAGGGACAGCGCGATCAGAGTATTGACGTCGAGGAGCCGCAGCGGGGCGTCACTCCTCACCATCGCGATACCTCTCCACCGTCTCCGGCGTCACCACCGGTGCGGATTCGCCGGCCCGCGGCGTGAAGAGCGGCACGCCCCGCCTGCTCGCAGCCCAGGTCCCCCCGCCAGCGCCCCGGAGGGCGAGGTCCGAGACGGCCCTGCCCAGCGAGACTCCCTCGCGGCGCGCCCGCTCGCGCGCAACTGCGAGGACCCTGTCGTCGATCTCGAGTGTGGTGCGCATGCAAATATCATCGCATCACAACATCACCGCATCAATCGGTTCGTCGCGGGAACCGGGCGCGCCGGGGCCCACCACCCGCCGTCGGTAGCATGACGGCGTCAGCCGCACCCGTCCGGGAGGAGCTCCCATGCCCGAGCCGATCAAGCTCATCGACCGCGTCCAGGCCGTCAACTGGAACCGCCTCATCGACGACAAGGACCTGGAGGTCTGGGACCGCCTGACCGGCAACTTCTGGCTGCCCGAGAAGGTGCCGCTGTCCAATGACGTGCAGTCGTGGGCGACCCTGACCGAGCCCGAGAAGAACATGACCACCCGCGTGTTCACCGGCCTGACCCTGCTGGACACCATCCAGGGCACGGTGGGCGCCGTCTCGCTGATCCCCGACGCCCGCACCCCCCATGAGGAGGCGGTCTACACCAATATCGCCTTCATGGAGTCGGTGCACGCCCGCTCCTACTCCTCGATCTTCTCCACCCTCATCTCCACCGCCGAGATCGACGAGGCCTTCCGCTGGAGCGAGGAGAACGAGAACCTCCAGCGCAAGGCCCGCATTATCCTGGACTACTACCGCGGCGACGACGCGGAGAAGCGCAAGGTGGCCTCCACCATGCTGGAGTCCTTCCTGTTCTACTCCGGCTTCTACGCCCCCATGTACTGGTCCAGCCACGCCAAGCTGACCAACACCGCCGACCTCATCCGCCTCATTATCCGCGACGAGGCCGTGCACGGCTACTACATCGGCTACAAGTACCAGCTGGCGGTGCGCGAGTCCTCCCCGGGGCGTCAGGCCGAGCTCAAGGACTACACCTTCGAGTTGCTCATGGAGCTGTACGACAACGAGGAGCAGTACACCGAGGACCTCTACGACGAGCTGGGGCTGACCGAGGACGTCAAGAAGTTCCTGCGCTACAACGCCAACAAGGCCCTCATGAACCTGGGCTACGAGGCGCTCTTCCCGGCCGACGCCGTGGACGTCAACCCGGCGATCCTGGCCTCCCTGAGCCCCAACGCCGACGAGAACCACGACTTCTTCTCCGGCTCGGGCTCCTCCTACGTCATCGGCACCGCCGAGGCCACCCAGGACGAGGACTGGGACTTCTGACGACGACGGCGCCCGGTGCGGCTGAGTCGGCGGCGCCGGGCCGGGGCGCGCTCCGTCGTCGTACGCCTCGCTGAGCGCGCCGCGGCGCCCGCCGCCGGACCCTGGGCCGCCGGGAGAGCTCCCGGGCCGGGAGACCCGCCCCGCCGTCGTGCCCCGGTCTTCCCGCCCGAAGAGCGCTCGCTCTGTAACCTGGCTCCCATGAGCGCCCCTGTGAAGACCCGGCCGCGCCCCACGTCCCCGCCCCTGTACCGGGACGGCGGGGAGAAGGTCAGTCCGGCCCGCTCCCGGACCTGGGGCCTGGACGACGTCGTCGACGCCGTCTTCTTCGCCGTCGCCGCCGCGGCCACCCTGTGGCTGGCCTGGCTGCTCATCGCCTCGGGCTGGCACCTGGAGCCCTGGCTCGTGCTCAACTCGGTCCTGTTCTGGGCGGTGCTGGCCTACCTGGCGATCCCGCGCGTCCACCAGGTCCTCACCTGGCTGTACGTGCCCGACTACTTCATCGGCCGCACCCGCACCCCGGACGGCCTCCTGGGGGACCCGGTCAACCTGGCGGTTCGCGGGGACGAGGACGACATCCACGCGGCCATGCGGGCGGCGGGCTGGACCCGCGCCGACGCGATCACCCCGCGCTCCGCGCTGCGCATCGTCGTCTCCTCCCTGATGCGCCGCTCCTACCCGGCAGCCCCCGTCTCCACCCTCATGCTCTTCGGGCGAGGCCAGGACTTCGCCTACCAGAAGGAGGTCGAGGGCAACCCCTCCCAGCGGCACCACGTGCGCTTCTGGCACACGCCGGGCGGATGGGTCCTGCCCGGGGGCCGCAGCGTGGACTGGCTGGCCGGCGCGACCTACGACCGCTCCGTGGGGCTGAGCGCCCTCACCTTCCAGGTCACCCACAAGATCGACGCCGACATCGACATCGAGCGCAACTTCGTCGTCGACGACGTCCGCTGGGCCAACGCGGCGGCGGGCCTGGGGGTGTGGCCGGACTTCTTCACCGCCTACCACGACAAGAACGGCGGCGGGGACCGGGTGGAGACCGACGGTGACCTCTACGTGCTGGACCTGGACGCCGTCGTCCCGAACTCGGTGCACTCCGTGGAGCTGGCCCGGGCCCGGGCCGCGGACGCCCAGGCGAACCGCCAGCGTCCCTCCCAGCTGCTCGTGGCCCTGGCCCTCATTGTGATGCTGCTGGGGGTGCAGGCGGCCCAGCTCTTCCGCGATCCCGCTGTGGGCACGATGGCCGCCGAGCTCAACCGCGAGGGCGTGCCCGGGGCGACCGAGATCGTCTACGGGTCGCTCAGCGTGATGTCGGCCGGCATGATCGCGGCCGTGGCGGCCCTGGGCGTGGCCGCCTGGCGCGGACACCCGCGTGGGCGGATCGCCCTTCTCGGGGCGCTGACGCTCTTCGTCCTGGCGGACATGTCCCAGGTGTCCGCCGTCGGGGTGCGGGGGGCGACCTTCTCCCTCATCGTGACCTCGGGCCTGGGTGTCCTGGCCCTCCTGGCGCTGACCGCGCGTCCGGTCCAGCGCTGGGAGCGCTCGCGCAAGGCCGAGCGGCGCGCGCGGCGAGGCCCGTAGCTCGTAGGCGGAGCCGCCCGCTGAGGACTGTGGCCCGACGCCGGTTCCCCCGCCGCCCAGCCCGCCCGGCCGCAGGGGCGCCTCAGGGTCATGCCGCCTGTGTGACATGCTCGGGTCGGTTTTGCACACAAGCGGCCATTGTGTGCAAAGTTCCCCTTGCGCATGTCATACAACGATCGTTAGGTGACATCGTGGACGTGGAGATGTTCAGGAATCCGTCGATGGGGGAGCCCGCCGGGATCAGCGGGTCGGACCCGTATCTCGGCGACTGGCGTCATTCGGCCTTCATCCCGGCTCCCCTGGGACGGGACGAGCCGCTGCTCTCAGGCGCGACGCATCGGGCCGTCGCGGCGGCCGGGCGGGCGCTTGCGGCCCTGGACGCCACCGCGCGACGCCTCCCGAACCCCTACCTGCTTCGGGCGCCCTCGCTGCGCCGGGAGGCTCAGTCCACCTCGGCGCTCGAGGGGACGTACGCCCCCCTCGGCGAGGTGCTGACAGCCGATGACGACGTCCCCGCATCCGCTGAGATGACGGAGATCCTCAACTATGTCGGCATGGCGCAGCTCGGCTTCGACTGGATGCGCGAGGGGCGACCGCTCACCCTGGGCCTTATCGAGGACCTCCAGGGGCGCCTCATGCGTGGAACGCCGCTGGAGGGGGAGTCCGGCCGGCTGCGCGAGGGGCAGGTCGTCATCGGACGCCGCGACGTGGCGGGGGCGGGGTCTTGGGCAACGCCGGTCGAGGCCAGCAGGTTCGTCCCCGCGCCGCCGGGGGACCAGCTGCGCGCCGGCGTGACGGCTCTCGTCGACTGGCTCAGGGCTGATCACGCCGAGCGCATCGACCCGGTCGTCGCGGCGGGCATGGCCCACTACCAGTTCGAGACGCTTCACCCTTTCCGCGACGGCAACGGGCGGATCGGGCGGTACCTCATTGTGCTGACGCTTCTCGGGACGGGCCTGCTGACGGAGCCGACGCTCACCGTCTCCCCCTGGTTCGAGGCCCGGCGCACCGAGTACTACGACACGCTCCTCGGCGTGAGCACGGACGGCGACTGGGACTCCTTCCTGTCCTTCTTCGCACGCGGTCTCGCCGACGCCGCGACCGGGACCAAGGAGCAGATGCTGGTGCTGGTGTCGGTGCAGGAGAAGCTCCGGGAGCGCGTCCGGACATCGTCGCTGCGCTCGGCCCGGGCGCTCTCCCTGGTCGATCTCGCCGTGGCCAACCCGTCCTTCACCGTGCGCAGGGTCGAGCGCGAGATGGGCCTGTCCTACGGGCGCGCCAATAGCCTCGTCGGCCAGCTCGCCGACCTCGGCATCCTGAGGATCGTCAACCCCGGCTCCCAGCCGCGCCGCTACACCGCCCCGGATGTGCTCCGGGTCCTCCTGAGCGGCGGGCGGTGAGTCGGGGCGGATGCTTTTTCGGGCGGCGGCCACTGGCCCGACTGCACGCGCACCGTCGGCCTGTAGCTGACGGCCAGGGCTCCTGCCCGGTGGCGGCACGCCTCCAAGAGTGACGGGACCGCACTCATCCGGACTGCGCCCGAAACCGACTGTTCACGAGCGCAAGAGGATGGGGGCGCTGCGCCGCCGACGGTTCCCCAAGAAGTACCTGCCGCGCAGACGGCGCCTCCAGCGCCTCCAGCGCCTCTCGCCCGGCCTCAGAACGGCGCGCCCTGCGTCGAGATAGACATTTTCGTACGAGGTAGACGGTGACACCGTCTACCTCGTACGAAAATGTCTATCTCGACGAGGTGAGGCGGCGGCCCGGCAGCGGCAGGCGGCGGTCAGCGGTTCCTGGCCGTGGTGGAGGACCTGGGCCGCCGGCGGCGGGCGCCCGCCCCCGGAAGTCTCCCCGGGGACGTCTCCCCATCGCTGTCATGACGCGCATTCAGCACACTTGGCCCTGTCGCCGATCCCACAGAGAACGGAATCCCTTATGCGTACCACCGTGAAGGTCCTCAGTATTGTCGCCGCTGCTGCCTGTGCCGTCGGAGTGTCCGCCTGCGAGGACGAGGTCGTGCAGGCCGGGGGAGGCTCGACCGCTGGGGCGAGCCAGTCTCCCGGCGGCTCGTCCCCGGGGGCCAGTCAGTCTCCCGGCGGCTCGGCCGCTCCCGGCCAGGGGGCGGCGCCGGCCGGGGCCCAGGCGATCGAGCCCATCACCTTCACCGACGAGGCCATCGGCCTGACCGAGACCTGTGACCAGCTCGTGCCGAACTTCGACGCCGCTCAGTACAAGGCGGGCTCCCCGGCCCAGGGCGAGACGATCTACCTGCTGCACTGCACCCTGGACTTCTCGGGCAACGTCTCGTTCGGCTCCGAGACCAGTCAGACTTTGACCCTCATCGACGACAACAACAAGAATCATCAGGCCCTGCGCAAGTCGTCGGGCGTCGAGGACGACATGAAGCAGGCCGGCCTGGACCCGATCGACTACGACGACTACGGCACCAACCACATCGACGGGTGGTTCGCCTTCGGCGTCCCGGGGAAGGGCGACAAGGCCGACCCCCTGCCCGAGGGCGCCACGACCCTGGCCTACGAGCGGGATGCCGTGACCAGCAAGAGCGACGGCAAGACCTATGAGGCCTACTCGACTCGCGCGAAGGTGACGGCCAAGAACGGCTGAGCCGGGCCCCTGAGCGAAAGCCCCGCAGTGCGGCGCCTCCCGGCACGGTCCGGAAGGAGCCGCGCCCGCTCTCGCTCGTCCATCATGTCCGTCCCGCCCGCGCCGAACCTCCTCGGCGCCGCGCCATTGGCGGGCGTGCCCCGTAGGCTGCTGCCATGAGCGAGTACTCCGCGGGGAAGCACAACGCCGGCACCGGTTCTTCCGGGTCACCGCCCCCGGACGCGACCCGTAGCAGAAGCACGGAAACCCGGCGCGCCCGGCGGGCCCGCCACGTCCGGCGCGCCCGTCACGCCGCCGCCCCCGCCCGGGGCCGGCACGCGGCCCCCGAGCACGTCCGCTTCGGGATCCCCTTCAACGGCGCCGTCCCCATCTGGCACGACGACGCCGAGATCACCTGGCACCGGGCCACCGACGGCACCGACTTCGCCACGGTGCTCGGCATGGGCGTCGTCGAGACCGAGCCCGGCCCCTCGACCGCCCCCGAAGGCTGGGTCGAGGTCGTGGAGACCGGCACCCTGCTGGCGCCCGGCGCCGATCCCGCCGACGTCGCCGCCGGCGCCGAGTCCGGCCCGATCCTGCGGCTGCGCGCCGAGGCCCCCACCGGGCGTCGCGCCTTCAACGACCCCAGGCGCGGCGCCGCCGTCCCCCTGACGCCTGCGCTGACCGTCGAGGAGGCCATGGGCTCCAGCCCCTCCGACTTCGACATCACCGGCTTCACCGTCCACCTGGCGCGGCTCATGCTGCGCGCCGCCCGCGACGGCGCCATCCTCCTGTTCACTCTGCGCGCCCCGCGCGACCCCGAGCCCCACCACGTGCTGAGCGTGCCCAGCGACGTTGACGGCCCGGACGGCGAACAGGTCATGCACTTCCACCTGGGCACCCTGCTCGAGATGAGGGGCGGCGCGTGGGACCACGCCAATCACGCCGACGGCATGGCCCTGCTGGACCTCGACGTGCCCTACTCCCGGCTGCTGGCCTCCGACCCCAGCGGCGAGCAGGGCTTCGAGACCGAGGGCCTTATCGAGATGGCGCAACCGGTCGTGGACGCCGTGCTCAAGCCGGGCTTCCCCTTCGCACTCGGCAGCTCCTTCCTCATGCCGCGGCGTTGAGCGCGCCGAGCGGCCTACGTGCGCTGGATGATTAACGCCGAGGTGGCAGCCGGGCGTGCTCGGCGTCGAGGGGAGCTCGTCGTGTGTTCCGTCCGGGCGTCCGGACGTGCGGCCCGCTCGCGGTCCCTGCCGGCCTGTCTCGTCGAGATCGGTCGTGTTCCGGCTCGAGACCGGTTCGCTTCCGCACCGAGACCGGTTCGCGGGGCCGGGTGGCCGTCGGGCGGCTGTCCAGCCGGTTCT
>NZ_JONS01000063.1 GCF_000711965.1 Actinomyces israelii DSM 43320 | reverse complement strand
CGCCGCGCGCGGCCCCCAGAAGGCGCGTCGCCACGGTCGGGCTCATCGCGCTGCGCCCCACGGCGGCGGCACGCACGGCCGCAAGGATGTCCTCGCGCGCCAAGTCCTTCAGCAGGTAGCCGATGGCGCCGGCCTCGACGGCGCGCAGAATGTCGCCGTCGGTGTCATAGGTGGTGAGGACCACCACCCGGGGGCTGGCAGTGGCGGCGGTGCTGTGCGCCGTGCCCGCCCCAGCCCCGCTGTGCGCCGTGCCCGCCCCAGCCCCGCTGTGCGCCGTGCCCGCCCCAGCCCCGCTGTGCGCCGTGCCCGCCCCAGCCCCGCCGTGCGCCGTGCCCGCCCCAGCCCCGCCGTGCGCCGTGCCCGCCCCAGAGGCGATCCGGCGCGCGGCCTCCACACCGTCGACGCCGGACATGCGTAGGTCCATGAGGACGACGTCGGGGGCGAGTTCGGCGACGAGCGCGACGGCCTGCTCCCCGTCGGCGGCCTCCCCCACCACCACGAGGTCCGCCTCGGAGGAGAGCATGCCGGCGATCCCGGAGCGCACCACCGGATGGTCGTCCACCACCAGGAGGCGGACCCGACGCGGGCCGAGATCGGTCGAGGACGTCGGAGAGAGGGCAGCAGTGCGCACAGAGGCATCCTGACCTCGATCACGGTTCCGACACGACCCCGCCCGTCAGACGGGTGGAGCGGATCGACCGTGAGCGTCCCGCCCAGGGCCTCCACGCGCGAGCGCATGCCGATGATCCCCGTCCTCTCCGGGCAGACCCGGGTGCCGACGCCGTCGTCGACGACAGTGACGACGAAGTGACGACGAGCTCGCGGCCCAGGCCGACGGCCTCCGCCCAGACGGCGACCTCGACGCGCTCAGCCCGGGCGTGACGGGCCACATTGCTCAGCCCCTCCTGGACGATGCGCAGGACCGCGACCTGCGCGGCCGGCGACGGCTCCGCGGACAGGCTCAGGTCGAGGACCGCGCTCAGCCCCCGCTCGCGCTGGGCGTCCACGAGGCGCCGCAGCGCCTGGGCGAGGTCACCGTCCCGCAGGGCGCTCGGCCCCTCGCCCGCGGTAAGTGCGCGGGCCTCGGCGAGATTGTCCCGGGCGATCGCCTCCAGCTGGGCCAGACGGGGGCCGACCGCCGCGGCCTCGCCGTCGTCGATCGCGCCGCGGGCGGCCTGCGCAATGGCGATGACGGAGATGAATCCCTGCGCCAGGGTGTCGTGAACCTCGCGGGCCCAGCGCTTGTGCTCGGCCGCGATCCCGGCGGCTCGCTCGGCGGCGGCGAGCTCGTCGCGGGCGCGAGCCAGCGCCGAGAGCACCCTCTCCCTGTCCGCAAGCGCCACAACGGCGTCGTAGCGGGCGATCTGGACCCAGGTCACCCACGTCCCGCTGACGAGGTTCACGAGGGTCATCACCGCGGCGGACAGCCACCAGCCCTCCACGCCCCTGACGAGGAGGACCGCCGCCAGACCTGCGCCGAAGACGACATGGGCCAGCACCGCCGCCCACAGCCTGCGGTGGACCAGCCACAGCAGCGGAAGGACGACGAAGAACAGGCCGCAGGCCCAGCTGGTGCGGGTCAGCAGCGCCAGGGTGCCAGCCGCCAGCGCCCAGGCCAGGGCGCGCCACGCCCATCCGGGCAGGCCGAGCCTGTCAAGGGGCGGGTGCACGCCCTTGAGTCCCCTGGTGCCGCGGAAGCCCCGGAGCACGAACCCGGCGAGCGTCTCCCCGGACGGGCGAGGGGAGGGCGCCGCCGTCTCGTCGGTCACCAATCCACCGGATCGCGGCGGGCGACGATGAAGGCGAGCACCACACCGCCCACGATCCAGGCGCCGATAACGGCCAGGCCCTTACCGGTCTCCCAGCTGCCGGTCGGGTCGGTGGCGGCGAAGAAGTCGGGCAGGAAGGCCTGGCGCATGAGCCCGGCCGACCAGCGCACCGGGAAGACCGAGAAGCCGTGGACCATCCAGGTGGGCAGCATGGACAGCGGCAGGAGGAGACCGGAGACGAACTGGAAGAGCATGATCGCCAGCAGCAGCGCGCCGACGGCGGCACCCGGGGAGGGGGACAGGCGGCCGAGGGCCAGGCCCAGGGGCGTGTAGGCGGCCACCGTGAGGACCAGGCCGCCGATGAACAGCCCCCAGGACCGCCCGTCGGCGGGCAGAGAGGCGCCCAGGGCGAGGCGGCCGGCAACCAGCAGGAGGAGGGCGCTGATCACGGCGAGAATGGTGTTGTAGACGCACTTGCCCGCCACGTAGGCCCAGGTGGGGGCGGGCAGGACGGCCAGGCGCCTGAGCTCGCCGCTCTCCCGCTCGCCGGCCACCGCGATGGCCAGGGTCAGCAGGCAGCACATGATGGTTCCGGTGCTGATCATGGCCGGCAGCATGTAGTCGGCGTAGCTGACGCCGGGGACGACGTCGTTCCTGAAGACGGCGCCGAAGATGAGCAGCATGAGCAGCGGGTAGAAGATGGTCATGATGAAGGCGACCGGCTCGCGCACGAAGGCGGTCAGGCTGGAGCGACTCAGGGCGGCGGCAATGGCGGGACCGGAGCCGGGCCGCTGCGGGCGATGTGCGGCGAGCGGGTGCCTGGCGCCGGTCGGCGCGGCGGGGGATGGCGGATTGGTGGTCGTCATGGAAAGGTCCTTCGGGCTCGGCGGGCTGCGCTCAGACGGTGTGGTAGCGGGAGACGAGGTCGAGGTAGTGGGTGGTCAGCAGCACGGTGGTGCCGTCGGCGCGCAGGCTCTTCACCAGGCTCCAGAGCTCGCGGCACGTCTCGGGGTCGAAGCCCGTGGCGGGCTCGTCCAGGAAGAGCAGGGCGGGGCGGCCGACGATGGCCATGCCGACGTCGAGGCGGCGGCGCCGGCCCACGGACAGGCGCGAGACGCGGGTGCGGGCGTCGTCGTCCAGGCCGACCTGCTCAATGGTGACGGCGACGTCGGCGGGTGCGGAGAAAAAGCGGGAGACATGGGTGACGGCCTCGGTGACGGACAGCTTCTCCATGTCCTTAGAGGACTGGGAGACGACGCCGATGCGGGCCCGCCAGGAGCGCGAGCCGTTCTGCGGGTCCTCCCCCAGGACGGACACGGAGCCAGCAACGCGGCGGCGCAGGCCCTGGAAGATCTCGACGGTGGTGGTCTCGCCCGCGCCGTTGGGCCCTAGGAGGGCCAGGACGGTGCCGGTGGGGACGTCGAGGTCTAGGCCCGTCAGGACGTGCTTGTCGCCGTAGGACTTGGTGAGGCCTCTGACCTGGATCGCAGGGGGATATGCCATGGGTCTCAATATTCGGGGACGGGCTGCGGCACCGGTAGCAACCGGTCGGATCACCCGGCTGTCCACCGATCGGTGGACAGCCGGCTCTCCGAACCGCAGCACCGCCCCCCCCCGACACCCACAACCCACCCACCAACCGCTCATCGCCGCTTGACATACAAGATAGGAGACGTCTCCCTCACCCATCCGATGAGAATTCGAGAGCAGCGCCGACCTCTGGCCTCACGCGCAAACCCGCTGCGCTTGTGACGGGCTTCGGTATCGTCCGCGCCGGTCCGCGCTGCCGCCGTACACGGCCCTCTGCCGGTCTGTCACAGTTCGATGTAATTCACGCCACGGCCCGCTTGGAACCTGGCAGCGGTCCAGAGGACGAGCCCGAAAACTATATTCGTGGCGATGAAGGGCCAGCAGAGCCGTTCCGGGTCATGAACGCCCAGAGCCGAGATGGGGATGAGTCCGGAGAAGACGTTGACGACATCGGCGTCACTCCCGGCACCGATGATCCAGCTCTCCACACCGAAATGTCGTACGAGCATCACTGCGCACATGCCGGACAGCACCGCCTGCAGCGCCGTGACTGACGCCCAGCAAACGATACGCATGGCGCCCCTGCCGCGAACAAGCTTTGCCGAGTACGTCAAGGCTGACACCATGCCGAACCCGACGAACAGGGACGTCAGGTAGCCAGCTCCCTCGAGGAGCACCGACGGCCAACCGCGAGTCGTCTCGTGCCACGCGGGGATACTGGTCACCACGTACCCGGCAACCAGGTACCCCGACATGACTGTGCAGGACATTAAGAGTGTGCGGAACCGAGAGGTTGGGGACAAAAGGAGCAGCCGGTCGTTACCGAGACCGATCACCCCGACCACATAGTCCAGCGCGTACACGGTCATGGCAACCATCAGCAGCATCACCCCGATTCCGTGAACCTGCTTCGCAGCCAGGTGATCGGAGAAGAGCCTCACCACCACCAGGATGCAGGATGCGCCCACAAGAGGCGCTAGGACCCTGCCGTGCCGAAGCACAGCCAACCGCCAGTCACTCATAACTGCTCACCACCCTCTTGTATGCCTGCTCGAGATCGCCATCGCCCTGCCGGCGGACCTCCTCCACTGTGCCCAGGGCGAGCAACCGCCCGTCCGAGATCATCATCACCCTGTCAAATATCCGTTCAACGCCCTGAATAAGATGGGTGCTCAAGAGAACCGGCGCTCCATCGGAGCGCGAGACCCTGATTATCTCCAGGAGCCTGTCACGAGTCAACGGGTCCACCCCCGCCAGCGGCTCATCAAGAACATAGATGCGAGGAGCCCTCGCCATGATCAGCGCCAGATGCAGCCGCTCCAACATCCCCTTGGACAACTCGCCTACGCGTCTCCTCATGGTAACATTTGACCCTTCCAGGAAGTGCTCAAACACCGCCTTCCTGAAGTCGGCGTGGCGACTGGCGAACAGCATCATGGCCTGCTCAACCGACAACCACCGGTAGAGGAAGGGCTTATCTGGCAGATAGGCGATGTCTTTCCGGCTCGGAACCACCGCCTCACCCTCGTACCTGTTGATGTCTCCGCAGAGCACTCTCATAGTCGTCGTCTTTCCGGCCCCATTAGGCCCGAACAGACCGACGACTCCGAAGTCCGCCAGCAGGTCGAAGCTCAGACGTCGAATCGCCTCGAATCGCCCGTAACGAACACTCATCGACCTGAACGACACGACAGGGCTATCAACCATCTGTCCTACCTCCTAGGAAAAAGCAGTCGGGCGAACAAAATCACCAGAAAGCAGATCGAGATCACTTTCACAGCCACAGCGACACGATCAAAGTCTACTCTGCGCCTGGCCTCCGGATGGTCAATAATGACCATCAAGGCCTTCTGTCCGTCCGAATTCAATATCGGCATGAGATTCAACATGATCATCAATATAAATGAGCATCCTATGTAGCGCCGCACATCCCCTCCCGGCCCCGTCGGGCAATAAAATACGAACCACAGGGCGGTCGCAGCATTTATCCAGATTCCTGCCGTGTGACAGAAGACTCGTTCCGCAGGACTCAGCAAAAGCACTTGATTCATTCGCACATAGACGGCGGGCAGCACGTAGTAGTTCAACTTGAGTCCCACGCGGCTCGGTTTTCTCCCGCACACCCTCATCGCCCCGATGTGAGCGGCTTCGTGAACTGCGAGATTGGCAATGATGAATGCGAGCATGGCGATCGACGAGCCAAGATCAGGCCGCACGCGCGGTTGTCGGAAGAACCACGTCGCATCCATGCACACGAATACGCCCAACGACACGAAGAACAAACCAAGTGCCCAATTTGGAACAGCAGGTGCCACCGACCTCCACGGAATACTCTGCTCGGCGAGCTCCTCGGCCCCAACAGAGTAGTACCGGTCGAACCGACGATCATGAACCGTTGCGCGCCTGCCGAAACAGACGATCTCGCACGAACCGTCGACGTACCGCTTGCCACTCATCGTCCGGCCCCAGCTCTCGCCATCACTTCCTCTTCATAGTTTGCGCGATACCGCTCAAACTCCGGGCGGAGCATGCGAAGATGCTCGGAATTTGAGAATATCTCGCAGCACAAGTGGCAGGAGTCGACGACCGAAATGGTTTTTGAAATCGCTCGACCCCGGCTGAGCCAAGACGATCAACGAACCAACCGAGACCTTCTCGTGTCATGATTCTGAATATCAGGTTGTTCTCAATCCTCCGACTCCCCTCGTCGATACTGAGATCGGATGCGGCTCCGATAGACAGAGCGCTATTCATCACACCGGTCGAGCAGCACGGATACGCTCGGTCGTCGCTGGAGAATAGTAGAACCTGACCGGGGCACCTCAAGCCTTTATCGTCAGAATACCTGCGGTAAACTATCTCATCATCCGGGAGTGCCGCCGCAGAACCGACGGGCGACACGGAGGAGCGAGTGACCTGAACGCCTTCCAACAGTTCCTTCAATTCGGCAAGTATGCCATCGGATGAGTTCGAGCGCGACTCGCACATATTAATTGCCATGCGAATAGACGGCACTTCATGACGCGCCATGAGCACATTCTTCACGCGCCCTATCTTAATATAGGGGAGGTGAAACTCGTCTGCACTGATCGTCAGTTTTGACAGCCCGGCGTCCGCCAGCTCCCGAAGTCTGATTACGGCTATTTTGGGGGTGATCGCCCAAAATGCATTCAACACGAGAGTCATTACTTTTCCCGCTCGAGACACTCTGGCAATCAGATCGAGCATAAAGGCGCGCCGAAGGAGAGCCTCGCCGCCAGTGAATGAAATCACCTCGATGTCTTCAGAGTCAATCGTCTCGTCCACAAGACGATTCACCGTCTCGTCAGTCAGTCTTCTTCCGTCCGAAGGCGACGAGGAAACACAGCAATGCGCACATCGAGCATTGCATCGCATGTGCGGCGCAATAATTACCTGCTTCATGGGCACTCATTTTCGTCGGTCAAACTCGCTCGGGCGAGAGGCTCACTCGGGTGCGCGTGCATGCAGAACGGCTTCCAACCGTTCGGCTGACCCGCAACCGAGCGGGCCGTCCTCACCATCCGGCAACAACCCAGTTACTGCCGACCATAAACCAACCAAGATCATCGCTGTCTGCAAGCTCAACGACCTTGTCGTCCTTGTCGTCCAGCAGCAGAGTATCCAGCATCTCAACCATATTTTTTCGCCTCCCTTCGAGTCTCTATAAACATTAAGAATAACTCAAGAAGCACTCTAAGCACTCTCCGCGCCCGCCGTTGAGTCAGTTGCACGAGCCCGAAGTCAGCGCAACTGCATTATGGGCCCGAAGCCGTCGCCGCCGATGATGGTCCGATCGTTCTCATGCCACGATGCGAGGCCTTAGGAGGGGCGGCGATGGAGTATACCGCTATCACTGTGCCAACCCGGCCCGGGCCTCACCTTTGTGAGTGGGGACCGCAGCCGCTCCCGCCCATTTCTCTTCTGCCCACCCCGGATGAATCGCTTGAATGCCATCAATGACTCGGCGCCTGCGCGCCCGGCCCCTGCCACAAAATAGCGCAGCAGACCTCGGCAACGAGCACATATGCCACCGCTCTCCCGCAGCGCTGGCGAATCAGCCCGCAGGAGGCGGGACAGCGCCAAGGGGCTCGTCAACGAGCGCCTCTGGATCGTCGATAAAAGTAGGGATCCTTCTGGTGGAACTCTGGGTAGACGACATTGTCCATTGTGGGATCACCTCAATAATAATGCCGCACCAAGGCAGGCCCGTGCGACTCAGGGGAAACTCAGGAAGCGAGCGGCCTGCAACGCTGCAAGTTTATGAAGGGCAAGCCGAATCGTCAATAGGCCTTTAGGCCCAATGCTGTTCAAGCGGATGAATGACGGTATCGAGCCGCCGAGCGGCGCACCTGAATGCGATGGCCTGAGCGGCGGTCACCCGGCCCGGCGAGGGCGGCCGCCTTGCGGGGCGGCGGGGCAGGGACCGGCAGAGTGGACTGCCGGGTGTGTTGCGGACTGCTTTGAAGGTTGTGCTTCAGGCTGTTCGTCTTGTTCCTCGGTGCTCCTCCCGGGCCTTGCCCTGTGTCCGGCGCCCCAGGGCCGGGCGGGGTATCAGAGCGGTGACTGTGCTGCAGGTCGGTCCCCGACGAGGCGGTGACACATCCCGGGGATGTACGCCGGCTGCGGCGGCCTCCTGGAAAGGATCCGCGACGTCGGGACCATGCGCCGTTAGGTGGTCGATCTGCCCATGGTGCGGGCTCGTGCGACCAGGCACCGGATCGTGGTGCGCCGCTGTTCGGAGCAAGCGGGAAGAGGAGAGCCAGCCCCGCGGAATCAGCCGCAGGGCGCCACTGCGAGGGTCCGCACCGCGGGCCGGGAGATGTCCGCCCGCTGCGCGGCCGTGCGGCAGGCTTCGACAAGCACGTCGATGACGGCGGGGCGCGGCCGCTCCGCCCGCGTGACGATCTCGACCCGGCGGTGCTCGCGGGCCAGCGGGCGCACCTCCACCGCCGGGTGCCGGTAGGCGCTCAGCGCCATCCCGGGCAGCAGCGCCGCCCCCACGCCGGCGGCCACCAGGGCCTGGACGGCCACGTAGTCGTCGCTGGCGTAGGCGGCCTCGGGCGTGAACCCGTTGGCCCGCCCCACGGCGATCAGCTCCTCGTGGCAGCGCGCGCAGCCGGTCACCCAGCGGCACCGCGCGCCCTCGCTGATGTCCGCGATGCCCGTAATGCCACGGGCGTCGGTGATGAGGTAGAGGACGTCGTCGAGCAGGCGGACCGCCTGGAGCCCCGGGCCGGCGTCGTCGTCGATGTAGGAGAAGGACAGGGCGGCGTCCACCCGCCCGCGGCGCAGGGCGTCCAGGGCCTCGGGCGGCTCGGCGTCGACGAGCTCGACCTCCAGGCCCGGGCGGCGGCGGGAGACGACGTCGAGGACGTCCGGGACCAGGGAGGCCACCGCCGACGGGAAAGCGGCCAGGCGGATGCGCCCCGCCTCCGCTCGGGCCATGGCCACCGCCTCGCGCTCTGTGCGCTCCAGCAGGTCGACCACCTCCTGGCCGCGGGCGGCCAGCGCCCGCCCCTCCTCGGTCAGGCGCACGCCGCGCCCCGCCCGGGTCAGCAGGACGGCGCCGGTGGCCCGCGACAGGGCGGCGAGCTGGTGGGAGACGGTGGACTGGCTGTAGCCCAGGGCCTTGGCGGCGGCCGAGACGGTCCCGCGGCGGGAGAGCTCGACCAGGGCCCGCAGCTGCTGTACATCGATCACGACACCTAGTATGCCTCAAATCGATGAGTATTGAGAAAAACATTCATTGGACCGATAGGCGGGTGGCGGCGAGCATGGTGGCATGACTGCTTCTGCCGCGCCCGCTGCGCCTACTGCGCCTGCCGCACCCACGACCCCCGCCTCCGGCCCGGACGGCCTCGACTTCGACGCCGTCGTGCGCACCCTGGAGATCATCTCGGCGGTCCTGCCCGAGACCCCCGCCTGGTCCTACTCGCTGCTCAACGCGGCAACCGGGGCCGACGTCGTCGTCAAGCACGAGAACGTCCAGCCGACCGGGGCCTTCAAGGTGCGCGGCGGGGTGGCGCTCATGGCGGCCCTGAGCCAGGAGGAGCGGCGCCGCGGCGTGGTCACCGCCTCCACGGGCAACCACGCCCAGTCCCTGGCCTGGGCGGGGGCGCGCCGGGGGGCGCCGGTGACCGTCGTCGTGCCCGACGGCGCCCCGGCCCGCAAGATCGCCGCCGTCCGCGCCCTGGGCGCCCGGGTGGTCGTCGAGGGCGACACCATGTGCGACTCGCTCGCCCACGCGGGGCGCCTCGCCGCCGCGGAGGGGATGCGCCTGGTCTCCCCTGGCGACGAGCCGGCGATCGTGCTCGGGCACGCCACCGTCTACCTGGAACTCTTCCGCCGCCACCGCGACCTGAAGGCCGTCTACGTGCCGGTCGGCTCCGGGTCCGGGGCGGCGGGGGCGTGCCTGGTGCGCGACGCCGTGGCGCCCGGCTGCCGGATCGTCGGAGTGCAGTCCGCCGCCGCGTCGGCTGCGCACCGCGCCTGGCGGACCGGACAGAGCGCGAGCGTCCCCAGCCGTACGCGGGTCGCGGGCCTGGCGGTGGGGACGAGTTTCGCGCTGACCCAGTCGGTCCTGCGCCACGGCCTGGACGACTTCATCCTGGTTGACGACGCCGACATCCTGGAGGCCGTGCGGCTCATGTGCACCCACGCCCACACCCTGGCAGAGGGAGCCGGGGCCGCGGGCCTGGCCGGGCTCATGGCCGACTCCGCGCCCGGCTCCGGTCCCGGCTCCGAGTGCGGCGGCCCCTGCGCCGTCGTGTGCACCGGAGGCAACGCCGACGACGACGAGCTCGCCGGGCTCTCCGGGACTGCCGGACCCTCCCGCCCGCAGGCAGCCGCCTGAGGGGCGCCATTCGGGCAGGCCGGCCGGGGCGAGGTCAAGGGCGATGGGCGGCGAAGGGCCGCCCGCCTCCGAGCTCCGACTCGCCGGCGGCCGGCGATGGGCGGCCGGCGACTCGTGCGCTCCGATGATCGTCCAGCGGCGCACCGGACACGCCCCGGGACCGACGTCCCTTGACGCGTAGCGCCCGCCGCCAGGCCGCCACGCGCGCCGCCGGCACCGATCACCGGCTCATACAACTTCTACAACTTCGCATCAGGGTCTAGACAGAATGCGTAGTCGGCAGTAGAGTCACCGTGGGTCCTGAACCTAGTACCCTGCATCGGTCTTCCCTGCACTCGTCGCTCAGGATAAGGGTGAGTAATGACTAACCGCTACCAGATCAGTGACAGCCCCGAGGAACAAGCGAGCAACAAGGTCTTTGTAGCGCCGACGCGCAAGGCCGGGATGAGTGCCTACCGGGCAGTCCTGTGGGCACTCGTCGTCACCTTGGCCATCATGAATGGTTTATCGACGGCCATCGGCCTGAACTTCCTGGTCAGTGCGGCCTTCGGCGGGCTCACGGTGGTCTGCATCGCGCTCCTGGTCGGAGACTACCTGAAGAAGAACCGCGAACGCTAGAGAGGCGCTGCCGCCCGGAGAGTATCGGATCATAGTTGATTCTGAAAAGACAAGGAGATTCCCTGGTGCTTCGCGCCCTGCCCGCCCTGTTCGATCAGCTTGCCACTCACAATCATGTGCCTGGCGCACAGTTCACTCTCTACCACGACGGAAGGCTCCTCGAGCTTGTCGCCGGCGTGGAGCATCTTCATCGAAGAACCCCTGTGACATCACGCTCGCGTTTCGCACTCGGCTCGGTGTCAAAGGTCATAACGGCAGCAGTCGTGATGCAGCTGCTCGAGGACGGCGACGTCGACCTGGACGCCCCTGTGGCGCGGTTCCTCCCCCGAGCCCTGGCCGGCCATGCCACCGCCGGCGCCATCACCCTGCGACAGCTGCTGAGCCACACGTCGGGCCTGGTCGCCGATCATATCGATGGCGCCGAGACGCCGGACTCCTCGCTTCGCAAGCAGGCCGCCTCAGTACTCGCCGAAGACCTTGTAAGCCGGCCGGGCAGCACCTTCTCGTACTCCAACAGCGGCTACTCGCTCGTCGGGTACGTGATTGAGGCCGTAGCCGGCCGGTCGTGGTGGGATACCATGCAGTCCTACTTGTTCGATCCGTGCGATCTGGACCTCGCGTTCATCGGCGACCCCCGCGATGGGGCCCAGCAGGCATCGGTCGTCACCGGTCACGCCGTTGACTCCTCCTCCGGTGCCGCCGTCCCGGTGGACTTCTACTGCGAGCACACCATGGCACCCGCCGGCGGGCTCGCGGCGAGCGCCTCCACGCTTGTGAGCTTCGCCCGCTCGTTCATGGTCTCGTCCGACCGCCGCGCGGACGAGCCGGTGGCCGATATAAAGACGCTGAAGCACATGTGGTCTCCAGTGCCAGGGGCGTCGCCCTTCGGCCTGGCGGACGGCTGGGGCGCCGGATGGGCCCTGTACCGGCGTGACGACCGCGTCTGGGCGGGGCATGACGGCACCCTCGACGGCGGCACCTGCCACATGCGGCTCGATCCCAGCGGCGGAACGGCTCTTGCGCTCACCACCAACTCAACAACGGGACTCGTGATGTGGTCCCAGCTGGTCGATGCGCTCGACAGTCTCGGACTGCACGTCGGCAGCTACCGGATGCCCGACCTCGCCGCCCGCCCGGGGCCCGCTCCGGCCGGCCTTGACATCAGCGGGCACTACACCAATGGCGACCTCGCCATCACCGTCCTCCCCGTCCAGGGCGAGGGCTACCGGATGAATATGCCGAACGGCCTTCACGGCACCATCGCCCTCTGCGACGACCTGCGTTTCAGCGTGCAGGTCGGCAAGCTGGGGAACATGAATTTCATGGGCCGGTTCGACACCGACCCGGACGACGGCTCCATAATCGGGGCCCTCGAGTACAACGGCCGTCGCCTGCGTCGCACATCCGGACTAAGCTCAGCACACGTCTGATCCTCTTTCTTCAGCCCGCCGGTCACCGCGTCTTCTTCTCATACTCCCTGACCTTTTTCTACCTCCAAGCCCAACCCGACGAGGGACTCAATATGTTTACCCCTGACACCCCGCTCACCTACTGCGAGATTCTGAGCCGCACGACTAAGCGCTATCCGGACTCTGTCGCGATCGAGACGCGGGACGAGCGACTCACCTACACGGAGCTGACGGAACAGGTCGTGCGTCGCGCGCGCTGTCTGGCTGCGGCGGGGGTGCGTCGAGGCGATATCGTCGGTATTTGTCTGCCGCGCGGCGCCGAAATGGTGGTGAGTCAGCTGGCCGTAATGCACGCCGGCGCCGCCTACTTGCCGCTTGACCCGAGCTATCCCGCCGAGCGGCTGGCGTATATGGTGAGGGACTCCCGCACAATGACTGTGCTCGTCAACGCCGAGACCGAGAGCAGAATTCCAACGAACGTGCGGCGCCTCGATGTGGACGCCCTGCCCAAGGCGGAGGCCGAGCCCGAGCGGCCCGAGGTCCACGACCTGGCCTACGTCATCTACACATCGGGGTCCACGGGCAGGCCCAAGGGCGTGATGGTCACGCACGCCGGCTTCACCACCATGATCGACGCCCAGCAGCGCCATATGCTGGTCAATGCCGCCTCGCGCGTGCTGCAATTCGCCTCACCGAGCTTCGACGCGTCGGTGTTCGAAATGTCCATGGCCCTCGGCACGGGCGCTTGCCTCGTAATTCCACATCGCGAGGACATGGTGGGAGACAGTCTCGTCACTACGCTGAAGCACGCTCGTATCACGCACGCGACCCTGCCCCCCGCGGTCCTGCCGGGCCTGTCGCCGGAGAATCTTGACGACCTCGAGTGTCTAACCGTCGCGGGCGAAGCCTGCCCCGGCCCGATCGTCGACATCTGGTCTCGCGGGCGGCGCATGGTGAATGCCTACGGACCGACCGAGACGACGGTGTGGGCAACGGCCAGCGGCGCGCTGTCGGGAGCAGGCACGCCTCCGATCGGAACCGCGCTTGAAGGCACCCGCGTCCTCGTGCTCGACGACGAGCTGCGCCCCGTGGGCCCCGGCGGCACGGGGGAGCTCTACATCTCCGGACCCGGCCTCGCCCGCGGCTACCACAACCGCCCTGCTCTGACCGCCTCGCGCTTCGTCGCGGAGCCGGGAGGCGCTCCGGGCAGTCGCATGTACCGCACGGGCGACGTCGCCCAGGTTCTTCCCGATGGCCAGCTCGAGTTCCGCGGCCGCAGTGACGATCAGGTCAAGCTCCGAGGCTTCCGTATCGAACTGGGAGAGATCGAGTCCGCGCTGCTCGACATCCCGGGTATCGGGCAGGCCGCAGCGCTCGTGCGCGACGACGGCGCCGTGCGTCGTCTAGTGGCCTATGCGGTGCCGGAGCAGGGCGCGTCCCTTCCCCCATCAGAGGACATACTTGCTCGACTCGCAACCGATCTGCCCGCGCACATGGTGCCGGCCGTCGTCGTCACCCTACCGGAAATTCCACTCACGCCGAACGGGAAAGTGGATCGTAAGGCGCTGCCGTCCCCCGAAGACGTCGCACCGCAGCCGGAATACGTGGCCCCGCGCAATGAGGTTGAGGAGACCGTCGCAGCCGCGTTCGCCGAGCTCCTCGGCGTCGAGCGCGCAGGCATGGACGCCGACTTCTTCCAGCTGGGCGGCGATTCGATCCTGGCCGTCCGCCTCGTCTCACGTCTGGAGAGACTCTTCGACGTGGTGCTGGGCCGGCGCAGCGTCTTCACGAACCGGACACCCGCGGCTCTTGCCAGGACAGTGGCAGAGGCGAGCACGGCGCACGCCCTGCGCCGGGTCGACCGGGGCGCGCCGCTGCCCCTCTCCGCCGCACAGCGTCGGATGTGGTTCCTGTACCAGCACGACCGGATGAGCGCCGAGTACTACACGGGCGCGGCCTACCGGCTGGACGGGCCTTTGTCCGTGGAGGCTCTGGGCAGGGCCCTCTCCGCCGTCCAGTCAAGGCACGAGGCCCTCCGCACCTGTTACGCGAACTCCGACGACGGCCCGGTCCAGATCATCGCGGAGCCGTCCGCAGGCGCTTCCCTGCTGCGAACGGTGGACCTGAGGACGCCATCGGAGGCGGGCCGCGACGAGGATCTGCGGCTCGCGCTGACCGAGGAGGTCGAGCGTCCCTTCGATCTTCAGCACGGCAGCCCCTTCCGCGCGCTCCTGGTGCATCTCGACGAGGATCAGCACATCCTCGTTCTCAGCGCCCATCACATCGCGTGCGACGGGTGGTCCCTGGACATCGTCATTCACGACCTCGGATGCGCCTACGCCTGCGGCGCGACAGCGGCAGTCGATGCGGACCGCTCGGCGGCCCGCATCGACTACGCCGACTACGCCGTGTGGGACGGCGGCCGTTGGACTGCCGAGGTTCTTGAGAAGCGCCGGGCCTTCTGGCGCAGCGAGCTGGAGGACCTCCCCCCGCTGGGCATCCCAACCGACCGCCCGCGTCCCGCAGTCCGCTCCCACGCCGGCTCCGTCCTGCGAGTCGACCTCGGTCGGGAGACAACGGACCTGCTCACCATCGCCGCCCGGCGCCACGGCATGACGCTTTTCACCCTGCTGGCCACCGCCACGCACCTGGCTCTGGCCGCGGCGTCAGGCTCTTGCGACGTCGCGGTCGGCGTGGCATCCGCTGGGCGCGACCACCACGACCTCGACGACGTGGTCGGCTTCTTCGTGAATCCCGTCGTCGTTCGTTCTGCGATCGAGTACGACGACAGCCTCGGCAAGCTGCTGACCAAGACAGACGCCCGTATCCGTCGGGCCCTGGACAACGAGCTGCCCTTCGAGCTCGTCGTCGAGGCAGTCCGCCCGGACCGGGATCCGTCGCGCAGCCCGATCGTGCAGGCCCTGATGGTGCTGCAGAACGCCCACACCGGCAAGCTGAAGCTGCCGGGGCTGGAGGTGTCGTCGCTGCCCCTGCCCAGGACCAGCGCCCTGTTCGACGTGGTACTGGAGTTCGCGGTGGACGACGGCTCTCTGCACCTGTCGGTGGAGTACAGCACTGCTCTTTACACGCGGAGCCGCATGAATGAGCTCGTCGAGTCTCTGCGCGCCTGCGCCATCGCCCTGGCGGAGTCGCCTCGCCTCCGGGTGCACGACCTCGACCTGCTCCCGCCGAAGGAGCTGGCCCGGCTCGACCGCTGGGAGGGTCGGGACGCCACGACGCCTCAGCGCTCGGTGGTGGACGTCCTGCTCGAGCAGGCGTCGCGCCGCCCTGATGCCGTGGCCCTTGACGGCCCCGGGGGCACCGCGACCTACGCGGAGCTGGTCCGCCGTGCCGCCACGCTCAGCAACCGGATCCTGGGAGCGGGCGCCACCCAGGAGCAGCCGGTGCTGATCATAATGGAGCGCGGCAACGACGTCATCATCGCCATGGCGGCCATCCTCATGGCCGGGTGCGCCTACGTCCCGATCCATCCCGACGATCCCGAGGAGCGGGTGCAGCGCATCGCGGCAGAGGCGGGCGCCGCCCTGGCGGTCGCCGATGCTTCCAGCGCATGCCGCATTCCGGAAGGAGTCACCGCGCTGTCCACCGACACGGGGGCGGACGCGGCGGAGGTCGACACGAGTCTCGTCCTGCATCGGTCCGACCGTCCCGGCGGCCTGGCCTACGTCATGTTCACCTCGGGCTCGACCGGCCGCCCCAAGGGCGTCTGCGTGGACCAGCAGAGCATTGTCCGGCTGGCCGAGGACTCTCGCTGGCAGGGCCACGACCGGGTGCTGTTCCACTCGTCGCACGCGTTCGACGCGGTGACCTACGAGATCTGGGTCCCGCTGCTGAATGGCGGCACCGTGGTGGTCGCCGGTCCGGAGCGCCTCGACGCCGGCGGGTTCGGCGCTGTTGTGCGGGGCTACGACGTTACCTCGGCCTTCCTCACCTCCGCCCTGTTCAACCTCTATGCAACGCAGGACGCGACCTGCTTCACCAGTCTCCGCCACCTTATGACGGGCGGCGAGGCCGCCAACCCGGCGAGCTTCAATGCGGTCCGGCGTCTGTGCCCCGACACCCTCGTGTCGAACATATACGGGCCGACGGAGACGACCACCTTCGCCACCATGCAGCCGCTGCCCGGCTGCGACCCCGTGCCCGCAGTCGTTCCCATCGGTGTTCCGTTGGATGGTGTGGTGGCGCGTGTGCTGGATGGGGCGTTGCGTCGGGTTCCGGTGGGGTGTGTGGGTGAGCTGTATCTGGGTG
>NZ_JONS01000062.1 GCF_000711965.1 Actinomyces israelii DSM 43320 | reverse complement strand
CCTCAACGGCCACCACCTCGCAGCCGCACCGCGTCTGACCGACGCCGCTAACGACATCCTCACCGCCCTGAGCACCCCACCCCCGGCACACTAAGCGTCATGAGTCAGGTTGGAGCGCCATCCAGACCACAGCAGCAACCACGACCTACTGCGCATCGATGACCTGATCGACCGCATCGGCCTGGATGACCTAGAAAACATCATGCAACACGATCGCATTCTACGCGACCATGACCTGACCCACGTGGCCGTAGCCCTGATCGACAACGTCGGCATGCTCCGACGACAGCGCAGGCTGTAGAGGGTAGGGAGGTGCTGACTACCCCTGCCGACAGCATCGTGACGGGCACGCTGAAGGTAACCAAGAAGATGCAGAGATCAGCTGCTCCTTCAACAACTTCTCTGAGCGGCGCTGTGCTAGGCGGTGGGTGCAAAGGTATGGTCCGGTGGAGTGGCGCCGTCGGTTCTAGGGGATGCTGGCACAACACTTTATTAATGGAGATAGAGTTGAGCGACCGCCCTCACGCTATCGCAGGTCGTGAAAGATGCTAGTTAGTAATGGGAAAGGCAAGCCTGCATAACAGGATCAATCGTCGTCTAGTAGTGGCTTAACTTGCGGTTCTAGACAATCTTGTCGTACCATCTGCCGGTGCCACTGCGCTGACGGCCGCTGTAAGTGCATGCCTAAGCCAACATCGGTGCGTTGTCGACTTATGATGCGCACGACTCCCGAATGCTCGTGCGTTCTTCCTCATCGAGAAAGTATATCAGGCTGCAAGCAAACATGAGGCCTTGGACTGCGTTGCCTCGGGTGTATTGCTGTGGATCTACAGTATGGGCAGTGGCATGCCGGCTGAAGGTTACAGGCACCGGGCCGCCATTAAGTGGCTGGAACTGTTGGTACGCTTGCCACAATGGGGCAATTGCAATAAATTTTCTGATGCTAAATTCTTTGTATGCTGCCGTGGTTCGCTTTCCGTTTCTGTCGGGCGTGTAGTTGCGTCGCGCCTCGCCGAAGTATGAGTTGACAATTGTGTCGATAAGAGTGCCAGCCATCGCCTGAGCGGCCTCTGTGTGTCCTGCATCCAAAGCATCAAGAGCAGTTACGGCGAAAGATCTGTAGCGCACAACCGATTTTGCGCCACATTCTTTTACCGTAGCGCGACAGTCTTCAGATATACTTCTCCACTCACTGTCAACGACAGAATGGCGCTCGCTTGCCCCAGGCGTTTTGAGCAGTGTTTCTGTTATGGCTTTACGCGGTAGTCCATAGAGGGGGATACCGTCAACCATGACTACTTGCTCAACTTCCTCAAAGTTCACCCCGTCAATGCCTTGTAAGTTGACGGGAAGACGAAGCGCAGAAAAGGATATCTTTTTTAATATCTCTAGTTGACCAGCGTACTCCTTGTTGAAACTTGCCAGAACCTTGCTTAAAGAGTCCATGAACGCGAAGTCCATGTTTTTTGTGAGGTTAGCCGTAATGGTATCCAGATTTGATTGGACTAAGGCAACGTTTTTGAATATGTCGCTGCTTATGAACGGGTGCTGCTGTGCCCACAGCGACTGGATTTTTAGCATTGGCGGCAGCGCTTCAGTTAGTGAGAACTGGTTCTGCGTGAAAAGTCGCGTAGTCCTACTGAGGTTTTCGAGTAAGGAGTTTGGGACCGTAATTTTTGGAAGGTTAATCTTGATGCGAGGTACTACGGAGAAAGTGTCCACAATATGACGACTAAGTTTCTCTTTCTCTTCACTCGGCAGCGCATCATATGCTGCCACGATTAGGCGGTCCGAAGCCGCATCAGTGGGGTCTGGCAGGTTGTTGTCGCTAGTCACCGGACGAGTATACAGCCAAATAAGGGCAGTGGAGCTGCCTGACACTCGTCTGCACGATGTGTCATCCTCCCTCTTCTGCCCTCAGCGTTCTCCTCACCCTCGTGCTGGACTGCTTGGCCGCTGGAGGCGTTGTCTGTGGGCTGCTGCTGGATTGGCTGTCTACCCACCCAGACAACCGCACGAGAAGAAGGAATAACCCGTCATGCCGCACTTCCTCGACTATCCCGAAGACCACTACCAGGAGCCAGAACCCTGTCCTGCCTGGTGCATCATCCCGCGTGAGCCTGGCGAAGCCCCGGATGAGCATGTCCACACGGCTGCTCGTCGTGGTGTGGCGTGTGTGGAGCTGTGGCGGCAGCGGCGCTATGTCGCGGGCTATGGCGGCAGCAGGGGGAGCAGTGGGAGCGCGTGGAGCGGGAGCGGCACTAGTTCCGGACTCAGTAGCAGCAGTGCCAGTCTGAGCAGCGTCGGTGATGGGCACACAAGTAAGACTGTCGGTGCTGGGAGCACCAGCGATAAGGCGGACGGGAGTAGCGCCAGCACTGGCGACGACGGCATCAATGCTGGAGGTAGTGGTATGAGCGGTGCCAGCTCAGGAAGCAGTGCCAGCACTACCACTTGGAACACCAGTCCCAACCCCAGCAGTCCCAGCGGCAGCCACCACACCGGCTACTCACCTGGCCACTACCCCAGCTCGTCTCGGCCCGTGATCGTGCAGCACCACCCTGAGGCGGTTACCCTCGACATCGTTCGCTACCGCTTCAACGGTGAGACCGAGGACTGGATCTACATCGGTGATGGCATCCGTGGCCTGGACCTCAGCCCCGAGAGCGCCCGCCGCCTGGTACGGGTGCTGAGGGAGTATGTGGGAGAGTGGTGAGGTGGACGGGTTCTGTGGCCTTTTGCGGGGCAGAGGATCTTCTTGTCGAGTATTGCTGAATTCATCAGGCAAATTGTATTTGTCTACCAATGATCTCTGCTTAACCTCCAGATTCTGACGATGAATTTCTAACCTTGCCGTGTCGCTCTCTGCCTTCATCTTCCCTGTCTTGTGTGACTGCGGCATTAGCGCAGATATAGAGAAATAAAAAATCATAAACTGCGCCGATAATAAGAAGACAGATTGCCCATTCTAGACTCCATATCACAAAATGAGACAGAAGAGGGATCTCAGTCGAAACAGCAATGAACATGGCGACTGCTGGCAAGGCGAAGAGCCCGACCGTTTGCGGCACAAACGAAGAGCTCAATTTCTTGCGAACGTTACGAAAGGTAGCCCCTCTATCGGATACTAGGAATACAATGATAACGCCTGCCATAGAAGCAAGAAATCCCGACGCCGTTAAAACAGCGGTTGCTAAGTTTTTGGTTTCGGGGAATGAAGGTGATACCCAGACATTGCAGCGCACTAAGAGGTAGTGCCCTGCTGGAATAACGAGACTCAGCAGTGCTGGCCAGATTGGCTTGTTCAGTAATCTGCCCATGATATGCTCGGCCTAGGGAAGTTGGCTTCGGTGCTTGCTGACGGCTTCAAGCATGGCTCGAATCATTGTCGCGTGGGAAGGTGGCTCATTTGGATCTCCATCAAGTGTTACTTGGTCTGTGAGTTTGTCTTTGATGAAGTCAATCATTTCGGTTACCATCTTATCTCCCTCGGGTACTAGAACTCGCGCCTGAGCCGTATTTGCAGCCGAGAGTCCAGCAAGTTCTTGAACATCGTCAAGGAGCGCAAATTCGCTGTCTCGATTTTTCTTATGACGCCCAAGACTAATGCTAAGTGAGATAGTCCCGTCGTCTTCTATTAAACCCTTTGAGGCTCTTAATGCTTGTGAAAGGCGACTGCTGTGACTGCTGTCGATGGACGCGGCGGACACCTTAACCGTAAGTGCTGTCGCAGCTTTAGCTCGTTGAAGTCTATTCATGGCATCTCGACGAAGAACTGGCACGATTGAGACTTCAAGGTCTTGATCAATATAGCCGCCTTTTCGAGTAATCCAGTCTGCAATAGCGCCGCTTCGAGGGCATCCGCTAGAGCCAATGGTGACAACGTACGGTGTATCTTTAACTGAAATTACGTATACGGGCTCGACAAGAAGGAGGCCTTCCTCTAGTTCCAAAGGGGTAGGGAGCGTGGCCCCGTCTTCCACGCCAGGGTTATCAGCAGGAGAGCGGCGCCTGCCAATGATGAAGTAGTCTTCGGTGGTGTTCGCGTCGTTACTGGCCCAGCCGACGTATTCAATACCATTGCGAATAATAGTGCGATCTGGAGATTTTACTTTGGAAAAACGAGAATGTGTTTCGGTGAAAATTGTGTGCCACTGCTCTTGGTTCACAGGGCTCCGATCGCCCATCAACATTCTAATTTCGTGGAAACGAACAGTACGTTTGATTTTAGACGTGACCATAGTCGCCTTCCGTTTGCAGAGAGTTGTTGATGCCCACTATTTTACCTTCGATCAACGCAAAGAAGTCGATAAAACACTACAGTTTGGTAACGATCTGCGACGCTCACGAAACTTTCAACTTGCATCCACCCGCGCTAACGGTTACTCAGGCCACTTCTCTGGCAGCAGTCATCATTTAAGCCGACGTGGAGCGCTAGACCTTGTTACGAAAGTGCGGACGTGGTCAGCTTGGCGTGCGGACAGGGGATGGGGTCTCCGACGCCGGTTGCCTACCACGTCCCTGGGCACCGTCGAACACGCCTTCGGCCACTATCAGGCACCATTGCGACCTCGCCCACACGCAGCGCCTTGCTCGTCCTCCGACATCAGACCACTACGCGCATCGTCAACATTGGCCACTGGTTCCAACTTTCGTAACAAGGCCTAGTCCGGACGGTGGGAGAGTATATGTGGTGAGAAGGTACTCAGCACCAGAAGCGAACAGTCTACATGGTCACGGTGGCTGGTGATGCCGAGACCGACACAAGGCCCGTCTACGGTGACCTGGGTGTCTACGAGGGGCGAGGAGACTGTATCAAGCGTCAGAGTCTGGCCATACACCATCGTAGGTCGGCGAGGTCTATGTCGCTAACCACGCACGTGGGGTGCTTGACCTGATCTACCGCTCGTTGATCTGGTGGGGCAGGATCCGCAACCTGGTTGATGCCACCACCGATCATGACGTCAGCCTCGACCACTACGTCGACATCTGTGGCCTCGATGGCGTCCTCTTTCCTCGCAGACATACAAGACGACGACATTATCTCCGCCGACGATAACCATAACATCCTCGTCCGCCTGATGTATGTATAGATCGGGAGAAACGGTAGAGGGGTTATAGGGGGTAGTTGAGCTGGGTTGAGGTCTATGGCGAGTCCGCTGGACGTACGCTAAGGTTTTGCCGGGGGTGGATGACCGTGGAGGGGTTACAGGGCCGAACGGCCACTCTTATTGTGGTATTGCCATATACTTTCTGGGGTTATCCTAGCAAAAGCGGTTTGGAACCTTATCCGCTAGGATTCTCACAGCCTGCGTTTCCGTGAATTGACACAGGTCTCTGTCGTAGTGTTGTGTTATACCGTGAATGGCCTTCCTGAGGTAATGGTAAACGACTTTCGGGGCGCGGAATAGAACATAGATAATCACAATTAGTCATGCGCTACCATCACCGTAGATGCTCTCAGTTTTTGGTTCACCATTTTTGCGCACAAAACTAGTGCACAACACGATGGTTATGGTTATGCATAGACAGAATATTCCAATATTAGCGTACTTGACCTCAAAGAACCAGTAATACATTTTGTGAAGTAACCCTACAAGAAATAGGCCCCCAGCGGCTAGGGCTCCCATCGGAACTAACATCCATGACCAGCTGCGATAACGAACAACAATGAACGTTGCAATCCAAAGCAGGCCAATAAACGCCGTCGCATACAGCAAAATGAGTGCAGACGTGGAGGCGATATCAAAGTAGGCGGCTCCCCACCATGGTGTAGGAATGGAAAAATCTGGAGCAGGATTGCCGAATTTGATTGGTGAAACAAGCCAGTTCAGCCCCGAGTGGCGTTCCATGTACCACTCGGGGCTGCGTGCGAACTGAACGAGAAGATCAGATATCATCTGATCTCAGTATAAATCAGTTCTTAAATTTGATCAAGTAAGCCCTAGGCTCACCCCACCCGCTGCTGTAGTAAATATCCTGTATCCACCCCTTTCGGCCATCTTTTTCGCCCCATGACCGCCCCTTGTCCTTCCTCCCCTGCTGAGTCACGAGCGGGTACCCTTCATCAGTAAATCCGCTAACGATGGCGACATGGTCAATGTCGTACTGGTCATTAATTTTGAGATCGTAAAAGATGAGATCTCCAACATCTGCCCCGGCCGCAGTATTGTCTGACCAAGAGATTCCTCGCATTTCTACCTGGCCGCTCTCCAAGAGATAACCGTATAGGTGATCTGCGACGCTTGCGGTTGTTGGTGGTCGAAAGGTAAATGGAGACGCAACAGGAGTCCAAGTATCTGTGGGTTGGATGCCGCCAGCCCAAAGGGCTTGGCTGACAAACCACGTGCAGTTTGAATCCCCAAAGCGCGGATCATCATTGTAGTGGCTGTTGGCCCAGTCGATCGCGACTTCTGGGTGATACGGCGAGAAAGCAGATCTTGGAATGTCTGATGTCGCCAGCGAGGCGTCAGTATGAGGCGTGTCAGGGATAGAAGTTTCTTGCTGCTCCCCCGCACACTCCTCCACCCCAGGCGTCCGCCCATCAGTACCGGTGTATAGATAGGCGTTGGGGATGAAGACGCCGGTGTCCAGCTTGGCCCAGATGGTAGAGGGTGCGGTGTGGCCGTTGCTGACCTGCTCACCCTCCATCTCGCAGACGACCGTGACGGTGTCGCCGTCAGCCAGCGCGGTGCCAGTCTTATCTGCCGACAAGCTGGCCGAAGTTCTGGGGTAGATGCCAGTGTCCGAGAAGGCCACCTGAAACTGATGAGGCTCGGCGGCGGTGGCGGTAGCCGTCGAGGTAACTGCCAGGACAGCCACCAGGATGGTGGTCAGGAGTGCCGCCCAGGCCGGCGGCGTGGTGATGCGAGCCATGATGGCTCCTTTCCCGAGCAAAGAAAACCGTGTTGTCTCTGCCCGCTCATGCGTACGTGTAGCGGTCAGTGAGTGCTGGTATGGAACCTGCACCAGTGGATCGAACCAGAGATAGCGAAGAACTACGGGATAGCGCCAGAAAGGCAGCCTGTGCGAGGAACCAGTTTAGTTCCTCGGGCGACGTCCACGCGCTGTTGTGGACCTGGCGTTACCATACCGTAACATCAGGACATCATGCAACCCCTTGCAGCAACTGTTCCACCGTGTCTCCGCAGCCATGATGATCCTCGGATCCTCGCCAGGCCGGAACAGGTCGCTTGTGCAGTCAGGCTGCGGGCGATGCTGGGTGACCGAAGGGCCCCAGCACCCATCGAGGCCAAGCGTGCACCACTGCCTGGTCTACCAAGGCTGGCCCAGCCACCCGGGCCAGTCAGCCTGACATCCTCCTCCCTCACGTCTCCGCCGGCGACTTGGCTGCTGGTTGGTCTCCATGCGGTGTATGACGGACAGGAGGTGTGGACTGCCGGGCGTGTCTCGGACAGCTCTGAAAATGGTGTCTCAAGCTGCTTGTCTTGTTGCTCGGTGCTCCTGGCCGACCTCGCCCTGCGTCCTGTACCCCAGGGCGGATTGGAGTCGTTTCTGATCGTGTGTACCGGGCTCGACCTGGGGGGGCAGCATCCCGGATGGCCTTGCTTCTTGTGGGATACACCATCTGATAGACCCTCTCGTTCTTCAGGGTCGCATTGAACGACTCCGCCCAGGCATTGTCCCAGCACACCCCGGTCCTGCCCGTGGAAGCGATGATCTCATATCTCCCCAGATGCTGGGAGAACTGCTCGGAGGTGTACTGGCAGCCCTGGTCCGAGTGGAATACCGTCTCTCCTGTCGTGTACGGGCACCTGCGGGCCGCCATATCGATCGCCTCGCACATCAGGACTGGTGCCGCGTGCTGTCGCCCCAATCGCGTACCCGACTGCTTTCTTCGTGCAGCAGCCAGCAACGGTCGCCAAGCAGATCGAGCCCCTCCCAGGTGATGATGCAAGTGGATGTCGCCCACCCACCTGCTCTCCCGGCTGGCTGGCGGCGGGAGCCCGCGCCGGACCAGGTCGGGGCGCGAGCCCCGGGCCCGGCGGCCGGGACGGTGGCGCCGGGTCCTTTCGGCGTGGCTGCGGCCTGGCGGGCCCTGGGAGCGCACGGGCGGGAGCGCACCGCCTCCGGGGGTTGTCTCAACGCCTCTGCGGGCCCCGGCGGCGTGGGATGCGGCGGCAGCCCGCAGGGTGGCGCGGGAGCCGTTGAGGACCCACTCGATCAAAGCGCTGAGCCCCTATATCTGCGTCGTGCGGGTCCTGACGGCCGCCTCCCCGTCCAGGCGCAGTACCCGGACCTGGAAACTCTCAGACAGCGGCACACCGATGGTGATCGGGCAGCTTCCTGTCTACCGCGAGGAACAATCACTGGCGAGAAATCCTCGATGATACGCGCTACTATGCTTCGCTAGGTCCAAGCAGTCTCAGCCGACATGCCTCAGGAGCACCGAGGACACGAAGCAACTCTGCGCGGACAACACGGTCCAGTGTTTCGGCTACATCGTCGAGGTCGCCAGGCTCAAAACTAGTCGCACCGTGCGAGAGTTTGTTGCGAACAAACGCAAGCACTGCCTCTACTTTCATGTTCGGATTTGCTTCAGACTCTCGCACTTTCCTAATGAGCGCACTTCCGGCAAGTTTTTCCTTAACATCACCTGAAAGAGTGTCAAGAATCGCAATCAACGCGCTTTCCAGAGTAATGAACGGATTTGGCATCAAATTATCTCTCAGGAACCGATAATCATCTTCTGTAATTATTTTATTCTTAGTGATTTCTCTCATCCGATCCAAGAACTTTCTTTTTTCTTCTCTGTATGCTTGACGTTGCTGGCATCGTTCCTCTTGATGTTCAAATCCGTATAGCCCTTCCAGTGCTTGGATAAGGAGGAGGAATCGCGAGCGTGGATGCTGATCCGCCGAAAAAGCGAGGCTATCGTACGTCTCAATGAGTGGGTGGTGCGACGCGTGCAGTTCTCGCCACCTTATCAGGAGATCAAGAAGGTTTACCCCGTCTTCTTGAATCTTGATCGCGGGTTTGCTTTTCTTGATTTCGTCGGCATTAGGATAGAGAGATTCCTGCTTGATGTCCCATCTAAATATCTGGTCTTTCCATTCTCGCTTCGGAGTGCGGTCTGCGATCGCAAGCATATACATAACGTCTGGAGTTCGACCGATCGCGGACGCAAGAAGTTCTTGGATGGGAACGGTCCACTTCAGCCACCAATCAACAATGGTCAAGGGACTATTTGCCTTGATCTGCAGGACGGGCGCAAACCTCATGGTGAAGTTAAAGGAGTCTCGCCGGGCTCGTCCAATAAAGTGTAGTTTCATCGATACATCGTCAGATCTCCATTCCCAACACGCGTTGCTGCACGTGGCCGAGAAGATAGATTTTTTACCAGGATCAGCCTGTATTTTTGCTGGATTAACATCGATAATTTTATCAAGTCCTTCCAGTTGTAATTCTATTGACTGATACGTCCGATACTCATTGTGCTTGAAAGGTTTCCGGGAAAGTATCGCGAAGGCGCCGTTAACGTATCCTTGGCCCGGAAGCCAATAATTATATTGTCCATTTATCAGGGTAAAATGAGCGCCGGTAGACAACTTTCCGGTAAGGCAGTCATAGTCGTTGATCTGCGGAAATTGGGTACTATCTTCCTCCCATACAATCGGAAGTTCTCCGTAGAACGATCCATGCGGATGATGCCCAACTGTGAGATCTAATGTTCCGTTTACCTTTATGAACCCATCCTTGCCATCATCGTCTTGGTGCGCTTCATTACTCTCGACTTCTGTTTGGATTCTGGGAAGATGCCATGTGCACGCATATTCTTGGGGCGAGAATGGCAGTTTTACTGCTCGAAAGTCATCGTCGCTCTCCATTACCTTACTCCTCGCTTACTTGCGGCGGACAGTCCCTCAGATCCTACTCCTCACTCGTCGCATCATCGCCCGTAGCTCGGTCTCGTCGCCGTAGAAGGCGAGGGCGCAGGCGTGTTGGTTGTGCTCGGCGGTGGTGTGTTGCCACTGGAGGTCCCAGTGGTAGCGGTTGGCTAGGAGGGACAGCAGCAGCCGGATGGTTCAGCCGTTGCCCTCACGGAAGGGGTGGATGGCGGAGTAGGTGTGGGCCAGGTAGTCCAGGACGATCTGGTCGCCTGGTGTCCAGGTGCGACGGTCCTGCTCCAGCTCGGCTAGTACCGTCTTGATCTGGGCTGGGATGTGCTGGGCGGCGGCGAAGCGCGAGGTGCCCTTGCTGATCTCTACCGTCCGGTACTGCCCGGCCCAGTCGTAGAGCTGGCCGAACAGCTGCTGGTGGAGCAAGCGCAGGAGGGCAGGGTCCCAGCGGGTGGGGCGGAGCTCGGCCAGCAGCCAGGTGGCCGCCATGCTGGCTCGCTGCCGTTCGATGCGTTCCAGCTCCTCGGCGTCAGTGATGCCCTGCCGGTTGCGCAGGACCCCGGTGTCCGGGTCGAGGTAGGGGCCGCGCAGCAGCCGGTAGACCATGAGCCTGGCTAGTCGGCGCGCTGCCCGTACTGTGGCTGTGTGCCATGGTCATCAGGTCCTTGGCCGATAGCTGTCCCTGCACATATGCCTCAAGGGTCTTTCTGGTATCCGCATCGACCGTCCCGCCCTCCAACTCCTGCGAGCCGATGACGGCGTTGACGATGCGTTGTCTTCTGAGTCGTTCCGGGTGGTCATAGATGCCTATGATTATAGTAAATACACAATGACTTTGGTATAGTTTATTTAGGATATGATGCATTTGAACAGCCCACAATCCACTTCTCCCTCACGCCCTATCCTCCGCCTTAAAACCGCATTGTTAGCGGTCTCCTTCACTTTGGCTGGGATCCTTCTCCTGATGCTCCATGCCTGGCTGGGTGGTCTGGATCTGGGTGCGTGGGGCTGGTTGCGGGTGCTGCCGGTCAGTGAGGTTGGTGGGACGCTGCTGGCGGCTGGCTTGATCGGCACCATTCTGGACATGGCGGTGCGCCGCGATCAGGAAGCGTCGGTGCGGGCCCAGTTCCGCCGCGTGCTGCGCGATGAGGCCCCGGCGCTGCGTGACGCGGTCATCGAGGCCTTCCGCTTCGAGTCGGACGATGTGGCCCGGGTGGGCCACCCCGGAGCTGCTCGATGATCTGGCTGAGACCAGTTTGGGCCTGCGCTTCGGTGACGCAGCCTTCGGCCGGGAGGTCTATGGGGATATCAAGCACCAGGCCATCGCTGCGGAGGAGCGCTGGTATGACACCCGTGTCGACGCGCGCCTCGCTATAACGAGGGGTAGGAGCAACGCTCCTACCCCGTTCTTCGACCTACTGGTTCGCTGGGAGTACCGGGTAGTACCGCGCCACCGCTTCCGCAAGTTCGCCGTGGTCTCGGATCGCCAGCGCTATGAGGAGCTGGTGGCACAGCGCGGGGAGACCAGCGTGTGGTACCGCCGGCCGGCCCCTGGCTTTGACGTGACTGATCCGGCGGTCTTCGCCCTGGAGTCCTTCACCGTCGATGGTGTCGAGGTGCCGTTCCAGCGCCAGGCGGACGAGGTCTCCCAGGTTTACGTGGTCGACCTGGGCCAGGAGCTCATCCAGTGCGGCCAGCCGGTGGTGGTGGCCTTTCGGTTCCGGACCATGGCGCCACAGGACGGCCACACCTTCCATCTTGCCATTGATCGCCCTACCAAAGGGCTGGACGTTGAGCTGAGCTACGACTCAGCAGACATCGCCACCATGCGGGTGATGGACTTCGCCTCCCGCGGCGATGGTGGCCGGGTGCTTGAGGAGCCGGAGCACGCCGCGGTGCGCTACCGCTACGACGGCTGGCTCTTCCCGAGAGCGGGCCTGGTCTTCGCCTGGACGCTGCCGGGGGAGCAGCAGCGAACGGTGAGCCACGCTACGCGAAAGCAACCTGGTCGGCAGGCTACCAGCCATAACGACAGCGTCCGCCCGGCACGGGCTGCCTGACGGACGCTGTCACGGCGCGCATACCGACGCCGGTACGTAGGGTCAGCAGCCACCCATGGCGATCACCTCCTCCTGGTCGGGTCGCATCACAGCATAGGACATATTTGCTTGAGATACATAGTCTCTGGACGCAGAGAGCTGGGATCGATGAGATGGCGAGGTGTCTGGTACCTCGCCCAAGCCGCCCGTCTCGCCCGCCGCTGGCGAGTTCGGAGCACGGGTACGCGCCCGACGACACGAGCTGGGCCAGTCCCAGGAAGCGCTGGCCGAGAACAGCGACCTGCACTGGACCTTCATCGGCCAGGTCGAGCGCGGCCAGCGCAACCTGTCCCTGCACAACATCCTGCGCATCGCCCAAGCGCTCGGCGTAGACCCCGGGGAGCTGGTGAGAGGACTGCGAAGATAGCGCCAACATAGATGCCTGAGATATGGACGGGTGGCCTCGGAGCGGTTTTCGAGAAGCATGTGGATCGGTGGGGCGCCATCGCCAAGCAACCTGGATTGTCAGCTTCAAGTTTGAGCGAAATGTTGCCCTCCTTGCTATGTAACGAATCTGCAACAAATCGTCTTGTTCGACAACTGCACCCAGATAGTCGTGCTATCGTATTTTATGTAGATCGTTATCGCGTCCTCATGTTTTGCGTTAACCACTACTCGTAGTTATTAGGTAATAGGTAGATTAGGAATGTAAATGACCGTCGCTGTCGATGGACGCACCGATGTTGAAAAACTCCACGAACTGCTGCTAGAGCCCGAGCAGACCCACCTTGATTTCAAAGCCAACATCGATCTGACTGACAACAAGGGTAGGCTCAACTTCGTCAAAGATGCTGTTGCTATGATGAACCGCCCGCCAGGTGGCTATATCGTCATTGGAGTTGACGAGGACAACACAAAGGAAAATAGGCTGACTATTTCTCGTGGCAGCCTCAACCGTAAGTTATTTGACGGATCTGCGCTCGGTGACATTATTCGTAAATACATTGAAGGTGAGGCTCATGTAATAGCCCAAATTCACGAAATAGACAATCATGAAGTTGTCGTGATCTATCTGCCCAGCCACCGCGATGGACTGCCAACACCCATGAGCGCGATTGGACAATATGTCGTGAATGGCAAGAACAAAACTGTGTTTCAAGAAGGTGTTGTGTATGTTAGGGAAGGTGCAAAGAATGAGTACTTGCGCCATGCGCACTGGGGCGACCTTATGGCTGCCAGAGATCATCGACTGAGAGAAGAAGCGCGTGCACCTATAGATGACTTGATTCGCGATGTAGCGAAAATGGTGCGAGCGCAGAGCAATGGCCAGTCGACCAACACTGCTATCGCCCTGCTGTCGGTAGACATGTCGGACGCGGCGTTCCTGGAGATCCTTACGCTGCATCTTGAGTCAGATAACAAGATTCGGATCCAGCAGTTCATTCAGCGAGCAAAGTCTTGTGCTCTCAGAGATGAGACGTACACTCAGGCCCTTGATAAGCTTACAATCATCGCAGTCCAATCGATATTTTTCGACAGGACAGCTATTGCTCATGCGGCAATCAAGTGCCTATATGACATCTACGGTTCTATCGGCGACGTGGGCCTGACTCAAGTGCGGAAGCAGTTGGATATTGTTATCCGGCTGTATGTCATCGGTAGTGAGGCTGTACGGATGAGCGACTGGACCACATTGCACGATCTCGTTCTCTATCCTTATCCTCAACCCGGGAGTGATTCATACATCTATTCCTCGTGGATCCGCCACGGACAGGTCGGCGGCAGCCGAAGTGAGCAAGTTGATGGCGAAAAAGGGATGATGATCCCTGCGGCTCGAATGCTTCAGATTGAGCATCCGGCTATGCGGCCCAGCATGCCTAACGTGAGCACGCTCGATCCAAATCAAATCGCCGATGACGATGTCTTATTGAATGACCTTTGTCAGTTCGACATTTTCTATTGCCTCGTCGTATATGCGGAAGGGAAGCATCACGGCGGAGCATATCCGGCTTCTGTGGTTATGAACCAAAGTCGCGCTGACCCCGCTTTTGTCGCCGTAGCAACCAATCTGGATGCTCGCAAACGATTGTTTCCCAACAATGATGACGCGAGAGTAGCTGACGTAGTAGAAGAAGTGTTTGACATGGCCCGCAAGCAGGCGATGCAATACTGGAAAATATGGGGAAGGCTCCCTTCGGTAGTCGAGAAGTTCATTAAAAATGCTCGAGGAAATTGATGACTGTTTCGAACAGATTGAAGTTTGTCTCGGTACCATAACCAACCGACTACTCGATATGCCCATAACTACAAAATCTTAAGAATGTAGTTGCCGGTATGAGTCTGAAGGCCGAGGAGCGATTCAAACGGGCCGAAGCAGGGCACTGCCATGTCAAGATTTGATGAAACAGAGACATCGTGACGCCTTGCTACCACCTGTTTGGCGCGGAGAGGAGTCGCCAGATTGTTGATACGGGAGGAGCAGGTCTTCTCCGCAGCAAAGGACTGGATGACGCTTCGCGACGGAGCCTGGCGCCAGTCGAAAGGAGCTTCTGAAACCAGCATAGTTGGACAGCAATTCCTTTGGTAACACAGCCCGTTTGTGCTTAAATAGAACTATGACAAATGAAAAGCTCACTATCCAAGTAAAAGATCTAACCGTCCAGGTTCAGAGCCTTACAGAGGCTGTTAAGACGCTGGCCGAGACGATAAACGCCAAGTTTGAACAGATCGATAAACGGTTCGAACAGATCGACGATCGCTTCGAACATATCGAAGGCCAGCTGGCCGACATCCGTACCGACCATAAGAACCTCACAGATGTTGTGAAAGATATGGAGCTCCGTATTGACAAACGGTTTGCTAAAGTCGACGAACGGTTCAGCAAGCTGGAAACGGGCCAGGCTACTATTCGTGCAGATATTGCAGAGTTAAAACATGGCCTCTTCATTGAGGAGGGGTCACGCGAGGTAGCAGATGAAGCCGTCTATGAAATGCAGGATAAAAAATACCAAGCCCTCGACAAGCGGCTGCGTCTGGTTGAGGCCAAGTTCCCAGATCTTGTGCAGCAACCGACCACGTGACATCTCATGGCACAAATCTAAGCCGAGCAGGTGAGGCCAAAGCAATATCCTGAAAGCACACGCTTACTCGCGCGGGAGTAGATTGCGTACGATTGTAAACTACGGCCAGGGAACGCCACTCCGCCATCGTCAGCGGGCGAGAGGCAGTGCCTGCTGCTACGGTTTGGCTGCCGTAGCCAACGCAGCCATACAATCAAAACACTTCATCATTTATCGGCACATAAAATCCTACATCCCCTTGACTTCTTCCACCGACTCCACTCTATCCAACACAGACATACGCCGTGTCGCCCAAAGGATCCTCGGTGAGTAGTTTTCAGGTTACACAGCGGAGGATTTTTAGTGGGGTGGCTTGCGATGAGGACTATTTTCATTCACAAGCCCAGCCTCAATTGGCCCTGACCCGCTGAGATGCCAGTCGCAGGTAGCGCTATGAAGAATGCTCAGCCAGGTGCTTGCTGATGGTGCAGCGGTCAAAGCCGAGTTCAAGGCCAATCTGCGTGAAGGTTTTTCCTTGACGTCGAAGCACCTGAGCTTGCTGACGATCCTCATCGGTGAAGCGACGCTTCCGCCCTGTAGGATAGGGCTGTTTACGGCGGATACGACGTACCGCATCTCTGTGGACACCGACCCGCCTGGCGATTTCAGTGATGCCAAGGCCCTGACCGAGCAGCTCCTGTATCCGCGCAGTCGTGGCTGGCGGCAGGGGCCGGTACTTGGGATTGACAGGCCCCGTCGGTCGACGATCTACGTCTTCAGGCGAGACTACTGGGGACTCTGAGCCTTCGGGTGAGACTGGGAGACCTGCGTCTTCAAGTACATCCGGAGGGTTTGAGCCTCCAGGCAGGCCTGAGGACGAGGAGGCATCGCTGCCGTCATGGGCACGAGCAGGATCGGTGGCAGGGTTGTCGGTAGCGCTGCTCGTCTGGTTGGCACCGCCGGCCGGATCGTTACGGTTGGCGCTGTTGTGGTCGGAAGTGATGGGGTCAGTACCACGGTCAGTATGACCAAGAACACTGCTAGGACCTTCGACACTGCAGTCGGTATGACTAGGCACGCCGAGGCTGTCGCTCCTGGGGCTGGTAGTTCCAGAATCGATGGCCAGATCGCCACCCTGGCGGGAGTCATGCGGTGCGAGTGTCTTGCCAAACGCCAACAACGTCGACCAGTGGTTCGTGTTTGCGGTGGCGAGGCGCACCAGCGAGAAGCCCGCGATGACGCCGGAAGGTCCCGGCGGGCCGGGGCGCCGGAAGCGCCTATATCCTCCATGTCCGCTACGCTATGGCTGCACCTCGGGGGGGCTGGCGTGGCGCGCGGCGAGGGCGAGGGATCGGTGTACATGGCGCTCGTCAACGCCCGCTCCGAGGCCGGCAGGGGCACTGCCCCGGAGGTCTACGCCAACGAGCTCGCCGGCAACGTGCTCATGCCCGCCGACGAGGTCCGCGCCTGCACCGCCCAGGGCATGGACACCATCGCGATGGCCGCCTACTTCGGAGTCTCCCTGTCCGCGATGTCCTACCGCCGCGAGGTCCTGGGTGAGTGACCCGGCCCAGGCCGGCGAGGGTCCCCTCAACCGGCTCCCCGACGACCAGATGCCGGTCCCCGAGCCGGCTGGCGCCCGGCGGCCACGGCCGCCGGCGCCCCGG
>NZ_JONS01000061.1 GCF_000711965.1 Actinomyces israelii DSM 43320 | reverse complement strand
TGCTCACTAGCTCGCCGAGGACGCGCACGAGCTGGCGGCGCACGCCGGGCGGCACGGCGTCGGCCTCCAGCAGCTCCAGGCCCTCGGTCTCCAGGGCGATCCCGCGCCCCGCCAGGACGGCGCGCGCCTCGGCGACGACCTCGGCGAGCGGGCGCGGGGCGGAGAAGGCGAGCACATCGAGCCCGGCCACGTCGCCGGCCGCGCTGTCCCTTCCGGCCGCGCCGGCTACGGCGCCGGCCGCGCTGTCCCTTCCAGCCGCGCCGGCTACGGCGCCGGCCGCGCTGTCCCTTCCAGCCGCGCCGGCTATGACGCCGGCCGCGCTGTCCCTTCCAGCCGCGCCGGCTATGACGCCGGCCGCACCGCTGATGGCCCGCAGGTTGGCCCTCAGCTGCTCGACGACGGTGCGCACCGAGCCCGCCATGGCCGCGAGCTCGGGGCCGAGCGGCGCGTCCGGCGGCTGGGCGAGCCGGGCCCGGTCGGCGAGCATGACCGCCCGGGTCAGGTCGCGCACCACCGTGTCGTGCAGCTCGAAGACCACCAGCAGGCGCTGACGCTCCAGGTCCTCCTGGTAGCGCTCCACCGCGGCGTCGGCGGCCTCGCGCGGGCGGCGCATGAGCCCGGCGACCACCAGGCAGCCGCACCCCGTGATGATCAGAATTATGTCGAAGTCGCTGGAGTAGTAGTCCGAGGGGAAGAGGAGAAGGGAGACGATCCGCCCCGTAGTGCTCGCAACCACCAGGCTGTAGGCCGCCGCGCGGCTGTAGCCGCGGGTGAGCAGGACCGAGGCGCACAGCCACGGCCCGATGACGGGCAGAACAGCGGCGGCGCTGCCGCGCGCCACCACAAGGAAGACGTAGGCGACCAGGAGGCTGAGTGCCCCGCCCACCGCAGGCCGCACCGAGACCAGGGCGATGGCCAGGCCCCCGGCCGCCTCGAACTCGGGCCAGACGGGGCTCTCGGACTCGGCGAGCATGGTGAGCGCGCCCGCGCAGGCCGCGCACAGCAGGTGGGTGCGGCGTCGTGGCGCCCACGTGGACAGGCGTGTGCTGCTCCACAGCGCAGCCCACGCGCGGCTCGCGGCGGTCATGGCGCCGCCCGCAGGGGGATGCTCAGGACGACGGTCCAGCGGCCCTGCGCGCGCCCGACGTCGAAGACGCCGCCGAGCGACTCCACCCGCCGTCGCGCCCCCGTCAGCCCCAGACCAGCGAGGGCTGGGCCGTCCGGGCCGCCCGAGCCGCCCGCGCCGCCCGCCTCCGGCGTCACGGTCCGCACGGCATTGGCGGCCACGGCCCGCAGGGCGCGCCCGTCGTTCTCGACGACGATCCGCGCGCTGCCGGGGGCGGCGTGGCTCGCCATATTGCTCGCCAGCTCGCTGAGGACGCGCACGAGCTGCTGGCGCACGCCGGGCGGCACGGCGTAGGAGTCCAGCAGCTCCAGGCCCCAGGTCTCCAGGGCGATGCCGCGCCCGGCCAGGACGGCGCGCGCCTCGGCGACGACCTCGGCGAGCGGGCGCGGGGCGGAGGAGGCGAGCACATCGAGCCCTACGGCACTTGCGCCGGCCGTGCCGGCTATGGCGCCGGCCGCGCTGTCCTTTCCAGCCGCGCTGGCTATGGCGCCGGCCGCGCTGTCCTTTCCGGCCGTGCCGGCTATGGCGCCGGCCGCGCTGTCTTTTCCGGCCGCGCCGGCCCTGCCGGCCGCACCGCTGATGGCCCGCAGGTTGGCTCTCAGCTGCTCGACGGCGGTGCGCACGGAGGCGGTGAGCGCGGTGAGGTCGGGGGCCAGCACCGCGTCGGGCTGGGCGAGTCGGGCCTGCTCGGCGGTCATGACCGCCTGGGTGAGGTCGCGCACCACCGTGTCGTGCAGCTCAGAGACCACCAGCAGGCGCTGGCGCTCCAGGTCCTCCTGGTAGCGCTCCGCGGCGGCGTCGGCGGCCTCGCGCGGGCGGCGCATGAGCTCGGCGACGATCAGGCAGCCGCATCCCAGAATGCTCATGGGCATGGTGGAGTCATCGTTGCTGCCGACCGCCGGCCCCAGCCGGGACGCGACGAACCCGGCCACGACGCTCAGAGCCACCGTGCCGTAGGCCGTCGCGCGGTGGAAGCCGCGGGAGAGCAGGACCGAGGCGCACAGCCACGGCGCGAGGAGCGGCAGCGGCGGTCCCCCGGCCCCCTGCGCGACCGCATGAAAGGCGCAGGCGGCCAGGAGGCCGAGCGCCGCGCCCCCCAGCGGCCACACCGAGACCAGGGCCACGCCCAGGCCCCCGGCCGCCTCGAACCCGATCCACTCGGGCCTCAGCGGGTACATGGACACGATGGAGGAGCATGCGAGCAGACCCGCGCAGGCCGCGCACAGCAGGTGGGTGCGGCGCCGCGGCGCCCACGTGGCCAGGCGCGTGCGGGCGAACGGGCCAGTGGTTCCCGCTGCGGCCCCCGCCGCCCCGCCTCCGGGCCCCATGGTCGCCTCCCGCCTGCTGGTCGTCCCGTCAACGGCTAGCATCCTGTCATGCCCGCCGCGTCCCCGCCCGCCTCCCCAACGCCGGTGGTCCGGGTCGCACTCGTCGACGACGACGCCTTCGTCCTGACCGCCCTGCGCGCCTACCTGGCCTCCTCTCCCCAGATCGAGGTCGCCTCCACCTTCACCCGTGGCGCCGACGCCCTCGCCTTCCTGCGCAGGGTCCCCGTCGACGTCCTGCTCACCGACGTGCGCATGCCCGGCATGGACGGGCTGGAGCTCCTGGGCCGCGTGCGCGCCCGGCACCCCGGGGTCGCCGTCGTCGTCCTGACCTCCTTCGACGACGACGAGGCCATGCTGGCCGCCCTGTCGCAGGCCGCCAACGGCTTCCTCCTCAAGGACTCCGCTCCCGAGGAGATCGTGCGGGCGGTCCTGGCGGCGGCCGACGGCGGCACCACCATCTCCCCGACCACCGCCTCCCGGCTCGTGGCCCACCACCTGCGCCCCGCCCGCGCGGGCGCCCGCCCCGACCTGACCGGGGCCGAGCAGGAGGTCCTGGCCCTGCTGTGCGAGGGCTACTCCAACGCCGAGATCGCCGAGCGCCTCGTCGTCGCCGAGTCCACGGTCAAGACCCATGTCTCCCACCTCATGAGGAAGTATGGGGCGGCCTCCCGCCTCAAGCTCGTCGTCGCCGTGCACCGAGAGCGGGAGGCCGCGCGGTAGGGGCCCGGCAGGCTCTTGCGGTCTGCCGGCAGTCCCGTCCGGTCTCAGTCCGCCGCCAGGGCGGTCACCGGGGTCACGGCGGCGGTGCGCCCGGCCGGTCGCAGGGAGGCGACGACGCCGACCACGAGCGTGACGGCCAGGACCCCGGCCAGCGGCAGGTAGGGGACGGCGACGCTGACCCCGCCGTCGCCCAGGGCCGCGACCGTGCACGCCGCGCCCAGGACGGTCCCGGTCACCACCCCCAGGGCGCCGCCGACGCCGGCCAGGAGCGTGGCCTCGATGGTGATCAGGCGCCGAACCTCGCCGCGCTGGGTGCCGGTGGCGCGCAGGACCCCGATCTCGCGGGTGCGCTCCAGGACGGACACGTCCGTGGTGTTGGCCAGGCCGGACAGGGCGATCACCAGGGCCGATCCCATGACCAGGGCGGTGACGGCCGCGATCTGGTTGAACGTGGCGCTGAAGGCGCTGCGTCCCGCGGCGCTCCCGTCGACCATGAGGTCCTGGCCGCGCAAGGCCTTGCGGACGGCGGTCTCGACCGCCTGGGAGGAGCCGTCGCCGGTGGCGCGCACCCACATAATGGCGTTGGTGGCCTGGCCGCCGGTCAGGCGCGCGGCGGTGGCGGTGGTGACGGCCTCGCCCCAGCCCTCCCGCACCCGGGCGGTCAGCTCCACGCTGCCGCCCGGCCCGGTGAGGGTGACCCTGCTGCCGTCGGGGATGTCGGAGATCTCGCCGACAATGAGGGTGGAGTCGTCCAGGTCCTCCAGGCCCTTAGCGGAGCGCACCACGGGGGTGACGGCGGCGGTGTCCACGGCGATGACCTGGGTCTGCGTGCTCTGGCCGGTCTGGCCGTCCACGGTCTGGGTGAGGTCCATCACGGGGACCATGGTGGTGGACTGCACGCCGTCAATCCCCCGGATGGTGGAGGTCAGCGCGGTGGTGTCCGTCTGCGGGGTCACCCCGAGGACCGTGATATCGACCGGTGAGCTCTGGGCCAGGACGGCCTGGAAGGAGGAATTGAGGGAGAACAGGCTGACCGCCAGGGCCGATCCCACCATGACCCCGATGAGGAGGGTGGCGGCGGTGGCCGTGGAGCGGCCGGGGTTGCGGACCAGGTTGCGGGCGGCCAGGTGGAGGAGGGGGTAGCGGCCCGAGGCGCCCAGGCGCCCGATGAGGCCCACGACGGCGGTCACCAGCAGGGGCAGGGCCGCCAGGACCCCGAGGGCGACCAGGACGCCGCCCCCGGCCGCCAGGTAGAGGTTGTGGACGAGGGTCCCCATGACGGTGACGGCGGCGCCGCCGACCATCACGACCAGGCCGGTGACGGCGGCCCACCTGTGGGCGCGACCGGTCTGCCCGGGGGCCGCGGTGGTGCCGGTCAGGGCGATCAGCGGGGAGACGCGGGTGGCCCTGCGGGCCGGTCGCAGGACGGATACGAGGGTCACCAGCGTTCCGGCTGCCACGGCGGCGAGCAGGGAGGCGGGGGAGACGGTGAGGCTGTCGGCGCTCAGGTGCGGCACGGCCCCCGAGCGGATGAGGACGGCGGCCCCCGCGGCCCCGGCCGCGGTGCCGACGGCGGAGCTGATCAGGCCGGTGACCAGGCCCGTGCGCAGGACGGCCAGGCGCACCTGGCGCCTGCTGGCGCCCACGCAGCGCAGCAGGCCGATCACCCGGTTCTGACGGGCCACCAGGGTAGTGAAGGTGGTGGCGATGACGATCCCGGCCACCAGGGCGCACACCGGCGCCAGCAGGTTGAGGACCGTGCTGATCACGGTGCCGCCCCCGGTGAAGGAGACGGCGCGCCGGGCGATGACCTCGTCGGCGTCCTGCACGATGGCGTCGGACTGGACGGTGTGGACGACCCGGGCGACCTCCTCGTGCAGGTCGCTGGTGTCCGTCCCCGGCCGGCCGGTCACGTACAGCCTGTTGTAGTCGGTCCCCACGCCCATGGCCGCCAGCTGGTCGGCGGTGGCGTAGACCTTGGAGATGCCCTCCAGGCCCGTGTCGGCCCCGGGGGAGATGACGCCGACGACGGTCGGGCTGGAGTGGACGACGCCGTCGGTGCTGCCGGTGCTGTCGGCGCCGCTCTCGGCGCCGTCGGCACTCTCGGTGCTGCTGTCGTGGCGGTCCTCGGACCTGCTCCTGAGGCGGATGGTGTCCCCCACGCCGAGCCCCTGCTGCTCGGCCAGGGTGGCGTCGATGGCGACCTCGCCGGCGGCAGCGGGCAGGCGGCCGGCGGTCAGGGTGGTGTAGGCGCTGAGGGCGGGCACGTCCTGGGCGGCCAACGTCGCCCCCACGGCGCCCTTGAGCTGGCTGGGCAGGTCCAGCTCAATGACCTCCCAGTGGGTGCCGCGCACGGAGGCGACGCCGTCCAGGGCGGAGACCCTCGCCACTAGGGCGTCGTCGAGCGGGCCCTGGGCCGGGTCCGATCCGCGGTGGCTGGCGACCACGACGTCGGCCCCGCCCACGGACAGGCGGGCGCCGGCCTGCATCTGGGTGCGCATTGATCCGGAGACCACCAGGGCGAGGGTGATGAGGGCGGCGCTCATGGCCACGGCCACCAGGGCGGCGGCGGTGCGGCGCGTATCGAGCAGGGCGGGCATCAGCGGGCCTCCGTCCGGAACGGGGCGACGTGGGTGCCGGCTGCGCGGTGGGTGTGCTGCACGGCGTCGTCGCCGACAATGCGTCCGTCGCGCAGACGGATGATGCGGTTGGTGGCGGCCGCGGCGTTGTTGTCGTGGGTGACCATGACGACGGTCTGGCCGAGCTCGGTGCACATGCGGGCCAGCGTCTCCAGCAGGGAGGCGGCCGAGGCTGTGTCGAGGGCGCCGGTGGGCTCGTCGGCGAAGACGACCTGGGGGCGGCCGATGAGGGCGCGGGCGACGGCGACGCGCTGCTGCTGTCCGCCGGAGAGCTCGGTGGGGCGGTGGGTCAGCCGGTCGCCGATGCCCAGGGCGGTGATGACGGCGTCGTGCCAGGCGGGGTCGGGCCTGCGGTGGGCCAGACGGGTGGGCAGGAGGATGTTCTCGGCGGCGGTGAGGGTGGGCAGGAGGTTGAAGGACTGGAAGACGAAGCCGACCTGGTCGCGGCGCACGTCGGTGAGCTGCCTGTCGTTCATGCCGGTCAGGCTGCGGCCGGCGATGAGGACGTCGCCGGATGTGGGGGTGTCCAGGCCGGCCAGGCAGTGCAGGAGGGTGGACTTGCCGCTTCCGGAGGGGCCCATGACGGCGGCGAGCTGGCCGCGGGCTACCGCGAGGCTCACTCCGTTCAGGGCGGCGACCCGGGCCTGGCCGGTGCCATAGACCTTGGTGAGGTTTCGGGCCTCGACGACGGCGCCGGCCGGCGGGGCCGCGACAGCCAGACTCGCGGCGGCTGGGGCCGCTGCCGGCTGAGGGGCCTGGCGCGGACGGGCTGGGAAATGAGGCATGACCGTCTCCTTACGGGGCGACCGGGCGGGTCCCGGAGTGATGATCCAAGGCTAGAAATCGGCGCCATGACGCAGGAATACGGCGAAAGAGCCGACGCGCGCGAGGCCTCCGCCAAAAGGAGGAGACGCGGGCTGCGTCGTTGGCCCGGACCGATCTCGACGCGGAACCGGACCGATCTCGGCGCGGAATACGACCGATCTCGACGCGGAACCGGACCGATCTCGGCGCGGAATACGACCGATCTCGGCGAGGTGGGTGCGGCCTGCCGGCCGGGCCGGCGGCGCCGCCCGCGCTATTCGGCTGGCAGTGGAAGGACTCACGACTCGACTTATTGAGCCCCGCTGATCCCGAAGAAATTCGCGCGCACCGTTACGCTGGGAGGGTGACTGATGTCCTCCGCCCCGCACCGGCGCCTCTGCCGACCCCACTCGCAGAGGCCTCCGCGGCCGGACGGACCCTTGTTATGGGCATTATCAACGTCACCCCCGACTCCTTCTCCGACGGCGGCCGCTGGGATACCGCAGAGCTCGCGGTGGCCCACGGCCGCCAGCTTCTCGCCCAGGGCGCCGATATTGTCGATGTCGGCGGCGAGTCCACCCGCCCCGGCGCCGCCCGCGTCTCCCCCGAGGACGAGCAGGCGCGCGTCATCCCCGTCGTGCGGGCGCTCGCGGCCGACGGCGCCGCCGTCTCCATCGACACGATCCACTCCGCCACCGCCGAGGCCGCCGTCGAGGCCGGCGCCGTCGTCGTCAACGACGTCTCCGGCGGCCTGGCCGATCCCCGCATGCACCGGGCGGTGGCCGCCTGCGGCGTCGTCTACGTCTGTCAGCACTGGCGCGGCGACCCCGAGACCATGGACCGCCTGACCGACTACAGCGCCCTCGGCGGCGTCGTGGACGGTGTCGAGGCCGAGCTGCGCGAGCGCCTGGACGAGCTCGAGGCGGCCGGGGCCGACCGCCGTCAGATCGTGGTCGACCCCGGCCTCGGCTTCGCCAAGACCCACCCGCAGTCATGGCGGCTCCTGGCCGCCACCGAGCGCCTGCGCCGGGACCTGGGGCTGCCCGTCCTCATCGGCTCCTCGCGCAAGCGCTTCCTGTCTCTGAGCCTGCCCGACTCCACCGCGGCCGACCCGATCGCCCGCGACGCTGCCACCGCAGCCACCTCGGCCCTCGCCGCACTCGCCGGCGCCTGGGCCGTGAGAGTCCATGAGGTCCCGGCCAGCCGGGACGCCGTCCGAACCGCCTCCCTCTGGAAGGAACACCGATGAGCACCACCACACCCGACCGGATCCGGTTGTCGGGCCTGTCCGCCCGCGGGTACCACGGCGTCCTCCCCTTCGAACGCACCGAGGGCCAGCTCTTCACCGCCGACGTCACCCTCGACCTGGGCGAGCGCGGCACCGCCGTCGCCTCCGTCACCGACGAGATCAAGGACGCCATCGACTACTCGGAGGTTGCCCGGGCGGTCATCGCCGTCATCGAGGGCGAGCCGGTGAGCCTCATCGAGACCCTGGCCGCCCGCGTCAGCGAGGCCGTGCTGGGCTTCCCACGCGTGACCGCCGCCGAGGTCACCATCCACAAGCCGCAGGCGCCCCTGGACGTCGCCTTCGAGGACATCTCGGTGACGATCCACCGCACCGGCGGCGAGGGCCACAACCCGCTGTCCAGCCGCTCGCCGGCTCAGAGCGCTGCCCCCGAGGCGGACCCCGGCCGCGACCAGTGGGCCGCCCAGCCTCCCGAGGCCGCCCTCGGCGGCCCGATCGGGGCCCCCGCCGCGGGGGCCGCCATGGATGCCGGGATGGCCGCCGCGGACAACACGGGCCGGGGCGCCGGCGAGACCTGGGCGGCCGAGGGCGCCCCGAGCCCGGGAGGCGCCGAGCAGTGGGCGGGATCGTCGGCGGACGCCGCTCCCGGCGACCCGCTCGCGGGCATGCCGTGGGAGAGCGCCCCAGCCGACGCCTACGCTTCCGACGAGACCGCCCGTCCGTGGCAGCGCGCCGCCACGGACGATGCTGGCATCCCCGGGATCGGCGACGTCTCCGAGCCGGCCCAGCCGTGGCAGGGCGGGCCCGCCGACAACATGGCCGCGTCCGCCGCCCCCATGGCGGCCCCGGTCGACGTCCTGGATCAGCGTCCGGCCCAGCCGGCCGATGTGGTCCTCGCGCTGGGCGGCAACGTCGGCGGGGTGGTCCCGGCCCTGCGCAACGCCGTGCGCACCCTGCGGAGCACCGAGGGCATCGAGGTCTCCAGCGTCGCACCGCTGGCCCGCACGGCCGCCATTGTCGAGCCCGGCGGTCCGGAGCAGCCCGACTACCTCAACACCGTCGTCCTGGCGTCCACGACCCTCTCGCCCCGCGAGGTCCTCGCCGTCTGCCAGGACATGGAGGACGACGCCGGGCGCGTGCGCACCGAGCCCCAGGGCCCGCGCACCCTGGACGTGGACGTGATCACCTACGAGGGCGTCACCTCCGATGACCCCGAGCTGGTCCTGCCGCACCCGCGCGCGGCCCAGCGCGCCTTCGTCCTGGTCCCCTGGGCCCAGGCCGACCCCTTCGCCGAGATCGGCAACCAGTACGTCGCCTCCCTCGCCGAGACCGCCCCCGACCGCGACGGCGTGCGCTGGCTCGCCCTCGACTGGCTGGAGTCCGACCACCTGCCCGCGCTGCCGACCGGCCAGTACGTCGCGCCGCCCGAGTCCGGCGACGACCAGGCTGGGCCGGCCGCGGCCGTCCCCGAGCCCGGGGGCCCCGGCGAGGTCGGGCCCGGCGCCGCGGCGGGCGGCCTGCCCGCCGACGTCGGGGCGGTCGGGGTCTACTCCGACGAACCGGTCGCTGACGTGCTCGGCGACCCGCAGCTGCCGCAGGACCCGAGCTACTCGCGGATGCCCGGGGTCGGCTCCGCGCCCCAGGCCGGGTCAGCGCCGCAGGTGGGCTCGGCCCCGCAGGTGGGCTCGGCCCCGCAGGACGATCCGCAGGACGAGTCCTGGGTCTCGCCCCCGGGCTGGGGCGACGTCCTCGGCAGGGGCGGTGGGCCGGGGCAGGGCCTCTGATGTTCCGCACGCGCTGGGCCACGGTCCTCGCGTGCCTGATCGCGCCCGCCGTCGTCACCTGGGTCGCCTGCGACCTCTCGCTGCGCCATCGCGGGTGGGTGCCGTTGCTGACGTCCTGGGGAGCCGCGGTCGCCGTGGTGATCGCCGTCGTCGTGCTCATCGCCGGGCTCGCCGTGCGGCGCCTGCGCGCCCACGAGCCCACCTGGATCACGCCGACCGGCGCGGCCACGACCGCCGTCGCCGCCCAGGCCTCGGCGATCGTCGGAGCCTTCGTCGGGGGGATCTACGCCGGCGAGCTCGCCACGGCCCTGCTCTCCCCTCCCTCGCCCGACATGACCGCGCTGGCGTGGTCCGCGGGCGCCTGCCTGGCCTCCTGCCTCCTGTGGTGCGGCATCGGCCTGCTCGTGGAGCACTGGTGCGCCATCGACGTCGATGACGACGACGATCACGGCGGACGCGGCTCGGGGTCCTCCTCCGTTCCCGACGGCGGCGCCCCCGCCTGAGAGGATTCTCTCGAGCCTGCCGGCGGGCGGCCCCGCCGCTGGACGGCACCACAGTCTGATCAGTCTGGTCAAGGAGCACGGATGAGCGTTCCCAACGAGCCGACCCCTGACGGCGACCCCTTCAGCCCGCCGGGCGTCGCCTTCCGGCCCGTCTCGCCCAGGCTCATCGCCGTCCGCCTCATGGGCGCCCTGACCGGCCTCGGGGTGCCTGCCGCCGCTCTCGCCGTCGGCGCGCTCACGGGCAGCCCGTGGCTGTGGGCTGGCGTCGCGACCATGGTGGTCGCCGCCGCCTGGGCCGCCTGGCTCATCCCGCGCCAGGTGCACGCCATGGGGTACGCCCTGACCGACGACCACCTCCTGTGGCGCAAAGGCATTATGTTCCGGCGCATATGCGTGGTCCCCTACGGGCGGATGCAGTACGTCGACACCTCGCAGGGGCCGCTCGCCGCCCGGCTGGGGATCGCCGAGGTCCGCCTCCACACGGCCGCGGCGACCACGGACGCCACCATCAACGGGCTGCCGGTCAGGGAGGCCGAGCACCTGCGGCGCCTGCTCGCCGACCGCGGCGAGCAGAGAATGGCCGGGCTGTGAGCGCCGGGCGCCGCATCGCCGTGCCCGATGACGTCGACTGGCGGCGCATGCACCCGATCTCCCCGCTCCTGGAGGGGTGGAAGGTCGTCACCGCGGTCGTCGCGGTCCTCACCGTCCGCAACGTCGACAACCTGGTCGAGGCCTACCGGTACGCCACTGCCCACGGGCTCGACCTGACCCGCGGCGTCGTGCGCTGGGCCGTGGCGGGGACCCTGCTCGCGGGCGCGGCGGTCGTCGCCGTCCTCTTCGCGCAGTGGTGGGTCACGACCTACGCCGTGGACCGCGACGGCGTCTACCTGCGCCGCGGCATCCTGGTCAAGCGGCTGCGGGTGGCGCGCTCGCCGCGCATCCAGTCCGTCGATATCGTCCACCCGCTGCTGGGGCGGGTCTTCGGCCTGGGGCAGTTGACGGTGGAGGTCGCGGGCGGGTCGGACTCGCGCGTCGTCATCGGCTACCTGGGCACCGACCGGCTCGAGGAGCTGCGCGACCGTATCCTCGACCTTGCGGCCGGTGCGGGCGGTGCCGACGGGGCGGCCGGTGCGGGCGGTGCCGACGGCGACCGGTCTGATGGCGCCGGCCCCCACCCCGCCGGCCCCGCTGGCCCTGGCGACCCCGCCGGCGGTGGCGACTCCGCCGGCCCTGTCCGCCGGACCGCTCCCCTCGGCTTCGAGGACGCCGTCGGCGCCTCGCCGCTGCGCAGCGCCGGCAGGCGCGAGGAGCACCCGCTGTACACCGTGGAGCCCGCGATCCTCATCGGCTCGATCATCCGGTCGGTGACGACCCTGGGGGTCGTCCTGATCGTCGTCCTCGTCGTCGCGGCGACCGTCGTCACGATCGTCGCCAGAGGCGTCAGCGCCATGGGCGCCGGCGTCCTGCTGTCGGCGGTCGCAGGCCCCACCACGATGGTCGGAGCCGTGTGGGGCCGCTTCAACCGCAGCTGGGGCTTCCAGGCGGCCGCGACGCCGACCGGCATCCGCATGCGGTTCGGGCTCACCGCCGAGGTCTCCGCGACGCTCCCGCCGGGACGGGTTCACGGCGTGAGCATCGAGCAGAGCCCGCTGTGGCGCCGCAGGGACTGGTGGCGGGTGAGGACCAGCGTGGCCGGAAGAAGGGGGAGGAGCCCGTCCGACGCCTCCTCCGGGTCGAGCGAGGGGCGCGCCGGCGGCGCGGGCAGCGCCGGCAGCGTGCTGCTGCCCGTGGGGGAGCGGGACACCGCGCTGCGGGCGCTGTGGCTGGTGGTGCCCGACCTCGGGGTCCCCGACCCCGTCGGCTTCCTCGCCGCGGCGCTGTCCGGGACGGACGACGACGGCGCGGGGCGGCCGGACGCGCCGGTGGGCGCGCCGGAGCGGGGATTCGTCCGCGTCTCGCCGCGCGGCAGGATCTTCTCGCCGCTGGCCTGGCGCCGCGAGGCGATCGCCCTGACCGGTACGTGCGTCGTGCTGCGCACCGGCCGCTGGTGGCGGCGCACCGGCGTGGTGCCCTACGAGCGCATCCAGTCCATGCGGGTGCGCCAGGGACCCTTCGCCCGGCGCCGCGGCCTGGCCGCGATCCACCTTGACATGGTGGACCACTCGGTGCCCACGGGCCTGAGCAACCTCGACATCGCCGACGCGACCGCGATCCAGCGGGTCGTCTCCGAGCGGGCGCTGCGCCGTCGTCGTGCCGAGAGGCTCGACCGCTGGCTCGCCCGGGCCGTGGACGAGGCCCCCGGAGACCCCGCCGGCCCCGGAGACCCGCCCGGACCGGCCGGCGCGGCGTGAGACGATCGGCACCATGCCCGAGAGCTCCTCGTCCTCCTCCGCCAGCCCCCGCCCCGGCCGGCTCGGCGTCGGCATTATCTCCGCCGGACGCGTGGGTGCGGTGCTGGGCAGCGCCCTGCGCGCCGTCGACCACCAGGTCATCGGCGTGCACGCCGTCTCGACGGCCAGCCGCGAGCGCGCCGAGGCCCTTCTGCCCGGCGTCCCCGTGCTCGGCGTCGACAAGATCGTCGAGCGCGCCGAGCTTGTGCTGCTCGCCGTTCCCGACGACGCCCTGGCCGCGCTCGTCAAGGGCCTGGCCGACCTCGGCCGGTGGCAGCCCGGCCAGCTGGTCGTCCACACCTCGGGGCGCTACGGCATCGGGATCCTTGAGCCCGCCCGCCGGCTCGGCGCCATTCCGCTCGCCCTCCACCCGGCCATGACCTTCGGCGGGTTCTCCACCGACGTGGCCCGCCTGACCGGCTGCCCCATGGCCGTGACCGCCCCCGACGCCGTCCTGCCCATCGCGCAGGCCCTGGCCGTCGAGCTCGGCGGTGAGCCCTTCGTCCTGCCCGAGGCCTCCCGCCCCGCCTACCACGCAGCGCTGGCCCACGGTGCGAACCACCTGGTGACCCTCGTCGGTCAGGCTGTGCGCGTCCTGGCGGCCGCCGGCGTTGAGGACGGCGCCGCCACCCTCGGCCCGCTGCTGACCGCGGCGCTGGACCGGGCCCTGACCGAGGGCGCCGACGCCGCGCTGACCGGCCCGGTCTCGCGCGGCGACGCCGGCACCGTCCGCTCCCACCTGGAGGCGCTGGAGGCCCTGCGCGACGGCGAGGGGCGCCGGCTGGAGGACGTCGTGGACACCTACCGGGCGCTCGCGCGGGCGACGGCGCAGCGCGCCGAGGACACCGGGAGGATCGCGCCGGCGCAGGCCGACGGGCTGCGCGGGGCGCTCGCGCCGGACGACGACGCCGGGTGAGCCGGGCCCGCTCGGCATCGCCCCCGTTCCCGTCTCCGTACCCACGCCTCCTTTCGCCGAGATCGGTTCACTTCCGCGCCGAGATCGGTTCGAGGCGCCCGCCTGACGCTGCGGTCCGGCCGAGCCGGCCGAGGGCGCCCATCCAAGAGCCCCCGGCGCACCGTCGGGACCGATCATCTAGCGTGGGGTCCATGACGCTCCCCGTTCCTTCCGCATCCCCCGCATCCCCCGAATCCGGCGCCTCCGCACCCGGCCACGACCGGGTGACCCTGGCCCGCAGCCGCGACGAGCTCGCCGCCGCCCTCGCCATTGACGACAGGGCCGACAGGGCCGACAGGGCCGACGGTGTGCCCCGTGCCGTGGTGATGACCATGGGGGCGCTCCACCAGGGCCACCTCGACCTCGTGGCCGAGGCCGCCCGCCGGGTCGGGCCGGAGGGCACCATCGTCGTCACCATCTTCGTCAACCCGCTCCAGTTCGCCGCGGGGGAGGACCTGGAGACCTACCCGCGCACCCTGGAGGCCGACGTCGAGGGCCTGACCGCCGTCCTGCGCGCACCGGTCGGGGGCGCGCTCGCCGTCGGGCGGCTCATCGTCTTCGCCCCCGCGCCCGAGGTCATGTACCCGTACGGCGAGCCGGCCGTGCGCATCGACCCCGGCCCGATCGCCACCGTCCTGGAGGGCGCCACCCGGCCCACCCACTTCGCGGGCGTGGCCCAGGTGGTGCTGACCCTCATGCACCTGACCCGACCGCGGTGGGCGCTGTTCGGCCGCAAGGACGCCCAGCAGCTGGCGATCGTGCGCGCCATGGTCCGCGACCTCGCCGTGCCGGTCGAGATCGTGCCGGTCGAGATCCGTCGTGAGGCGGACGGCCTGGCCATGAGCTCGCGCAACGCCTACCTGAGCGCGCAGGAGCGCGAGCGGGCCCTGGCCCTGTCCCGGGCGCTGGACGCCGGCCGGGAGGCGGCGCGGGCCGGGGAGGACGCGGCCGGGATCAGGGCCGCGGCGCTCGGGGTGCTGGCGGCCGCACCCGGCGTCGAGGTGGACTACGCGGCCGTGGTCGATCCGGACAGCTTCGTGGACCTGGCGGGCGCGGGGCTCGGCCTGCCGGCTGCGGGGCTCGGCCTGCCCGCCTCCGGTGAGGCTCGCGGGACCGCCGGGACCGCCGGGACCACCGGGACGGCTCGGCCCGCTGGAACCGCTCGGCCCGCCGGGCCGGTCCTGCTGGCGCTGGCCGCCAGGGTGGGCACGACCCGGCTCATTGACAACGCCCAGATCGACCTGCGGTGACCCACGTCGCCCCGGGGTGACCCGCGGCCCGGCCGCCGCCGTCGGGCCTCTGCCGGCCCGGCCGCCGCCGGGCCTACGGCCTGTCGAGTCAGTCACCATCCGGGTTCCGGGCCTTGGCGGGACCCGCCGCCACACCTACCCTTGCCGCGATGACCTCACGCCTGCGGACCATGATGACGTCCAAGATCCACCGTGCCACGGTGACCCGGGCCGACCTCGACTACGTCGGCTCCATCACCGTGGACGCCGACCTTCTCGACGCCGCCGACCTCCTGCCGGGCGAGCGCGTCGACATCTGCGACTGCACCAACGGCAGCCGCCTGTCCACCTATGTCATCCCCGGCGAGCGCGGGTCGGGGCAGATCTGCGTCAACGGCGCCGCCGCTCACCTGGTGGACCCCGGCGATGTCGTCATCCTCATCGCCTACTCCCAGCTGGACGAGGGCCGTGCCCGTACCTACCTGCCGCACGTCGTCTTCGTGGACGAGCACAACCGCGTCGTGGAGCGGGGGCGCGAGCCCGGCCAGGTTCCCGCCGACTCCGACGTCGCCCGGCTTCAGGGGCTGGCCCCCTCCGGCATTGCCTTCGCCGCCGCCCGCGGCTGATTATTCGGCCTGATCCGAGTCTCGGTCTGCGCGAGTCACTCACCCTGGATAGAGTGGTGAGCATGCAGGGCAAGGACATTTCTGAACTCGAGCTGTATACGCGCCGCGAGCTGACGCTGGCCGATGCGCGCGCGGCCGCCCCCGATTTCATTATTGAGGGGCGCGACGGCGATGGGACGCGCATCAGCATCAACGACCGCGTGCGTCCGATTCTGACGCTCGACGAGGCCTCTCTGGACGTGTCCCTCGACTTCGTCGACTACGTCAAGGAGATTTCTGGGCGCAGCGAGCTCCCCTTCTGCTACGAGCTCGAGTGGCCGGCCGGCCGGCGATCCGCCCCCGCCGGGGACCGCGGCCTTGAGATCGCCAAGGACCTGGCACGCCGGTGCGATGGCGTCGTCGCTGACTTCTACCGGCGCGTGGTGTGGCCGGCCGGCGGGGCGGCGGTCCCCGATTTCGACGACGATCTCTACGACATTCCGGAGAATTCCTTCCGGGTGGTCCAGCTGCGGTGGTTCGTGCGCGAGGCGGTGTGCGCCGACCCGGTCGCCGCCTGGGTGCGGGCCGTCGGCCGGGTGGCGCCGGACTGGCTGCCCACCGAGTACACCGGCAGGGCGCGAATGCTGGCACTGACCCGGGCGAGTGTCGCGGCGGCGGACGACATCAGACGCACCGGCGACTACGGGGTGCACCTGACCGGTCCGGGCCCGATTGACACGGTGGAGATGCTCCCCAGCGTGCCGGAGGAGCCGTACGGCATGTACGACGTCGAGTGCGCGGTCGAGCTCGGTGCGCTCGACGAGGCCGCGCTGGACAGGCTCCACGAGGTGCTCGTCGCGGTCGCCGACGAGCTGGGGGCCGAGTTGGCGCTGGCCGAGGTCCTGGAGGGCTGGGACCGTGCGTACAGCGGGAGCGTGATGCCCGGGGCGCAGGCGCAGAGCCCGCAGGAGGTCAGCCTGGGGGACACGGCCCTGGCCGGGCTGCCGATGCGCCCGGTGCCGTGGTGCTATCTCGGCCCCGCCTATGCGCGGCTGCTCTCCGACTTCCTGGCCGACGCCCCGGCGCCGTGGGATAGCCGGCGCACGGCCCGCGGCCTGGCCCTGCGGCTCAGCAGGAGGCCCGTCCCGGCCGACGACCTGCCGTCCGACTGGTTCCCCGCCGACTTCTGCATGTCGGTGCAGCCGCGGTGGTTCCACGAGAGCATTGTGCAGGGGGCCGTCACCGTGCCGGACTGGTCCTGAGAGGCAGCGTCATGGAGCCCGCGCCCCCTCCGCCGTGCCCGGCCCGCCGTGCTGCGCCCGTCCCGCCGTGCCCCCGAGGTGCCCGAATGAGTAGGACCTGACTCGTGACACTTTGGTGGGGTCTGGGTTTTGAGGTGGGTTTTTCGTTGGTATTCCGTGGTGGTTGTGGGTGTGCTGGCACACTAAGGGGCCGGTAGGGTGGGGGTGGTGAGCCCGTTTCTGCGTAAGGTCAAGACAGCCTCAGGGGCGATGGCGGTGCAGATCGCGGTCAAGGAAGGGCGCCGGGACAAGGTGATCGAGCACCTGGGATCGGCCCACACCGAGGCCGAGCTGGCTGCTCTGATGGAGATCGGCCGGCACCGCATTGCCCCGGACCAGTTGACCCTGGAGCTGACTCCCACGCCACCTGCGGTCCCGGGACTCCCA
>NZ_JONS01000060.1 GCF_000711965.1 Actinomyces israelii DSM 43320 | reverse complement strand
CGCGCTCGCCCCGGAGAACACCTTCGCGGCCTTCACCGCCTACATCACCAACCGCACCTTCGACTACGACTTCGAGCACCTCCCAGTCACACCGCCACACACCGATCTTGTTTAATTCCAGCCATATCACCGAAATCACCGCGGCGAACATTGACGAGCCGAAGAATGTGCCGACGGTGATGGCGGTTTCCTTGCCGGCGCCCAGCCTCTTGCCTCGCCTACTCTCGCCCGGAAGAAGGCTGATAACGACCAGCGTATGAGAACCCCGGCCTCAGTGTCATAGCCACGCAAGTGTCAGGATCCCACCGCGGGCCCGTCAGGTATCAGAACCTATACTGCCGCCAGCCGCCCCAGGACGGCGCGCGGTACCGGCGCACCGGACCGGCCACCGGCACCCCGCACCGGGCCGGGAGGCCGCGCGAGCCCGTCGTGAGGAGTCGAGGAGCAGCGCGAGGGACGATGACGCCGCCATGGGCCAGGTAGCCCAGTCGCAGGATCCGTGCCCCCGGCGGGGCTCGAACCCGCACGCCCGCAGGCAACGACTTTTAAGGTCGCAGTGTCTACCGATTCCACCACGGGGGCCGGGCGCACCCGGAGGCTCTCCGGGCGTCACCCCAACCTAGCACTCCGACTGCCGGCGGCCGAGGGCTCGCAGCACCATGCCACCAGGTGCCATGGGCGCCGCGCGGTCGAGATCCCCCGCCAGGACGACACAATGACCTGACTATGATGACCATCATCATGTTTGACATCGACGCCATGCGAGAGGTTCCGCCGCAGCATCGCCTGATGGGCGCAACCGGCTACAAGGAGAAGCTGAGCGACACCGGTGAACGCGTCATCATAGCGGCAGACGGCTGCCTGGATGAAGAGTTCTTCGACGCTCTCAAGGCGAGCGGCCTGACAGCCGCGTCGCGCCGGACCGAAGGCGCGCAACACATGGTGACATACCCTCGGGACGCGTGGCTGCAATCATTTCGCGGCGTCCTCAACGCGACCTCTGGCGATAACCAAGGCCACCTCGGAATGTTGTCCAAGCTTTTACTCGACTACGTTGATCGAGTGCAGCGCGCAACTGGTTACAGAATTGAGATTCCGTCTCTGACCGGAGTCATCATTGACAAGACCAACCGCAGGGCTGACGTCGTACCGATGACCATGAAGGCCCGGCCGCGCGGAGACGTCAATCACAGCGACCAGGCGGCGCGCCCCGCCGCAATAATTGTCAAGAATGCCTTTGAGGGCGAGCGGCGACTCATCACGGCCGCCACGTCCTATGGCCAGAAGCTGGATGCGCTCGTGATGGGCCTCCGATAATGGACCGCCATTATGCATCAGGATTCACAGCCATGACGCATCCTCCGTTCTCACCATCACCCGCAACAGGCAGGGCGACTGAGAGGGAGCGCCTGCTGGCCGCTCGCGAGCTGTCGCTCAGGCTCGGGTGCCGGCTGACCGCGAACCCGGTGGACCAGCTGGCCATCGGCGACAGCGCCCATGGCGTATTCTTCCTGAGCGACACCATGAGGAACATATCCGTGGCGGTCAAGATTCACCGCACCCCGGAGAGGGGACAGCGAGAGCTCGAGGCACTGCGACGAGCTCGAGAGTACGGGTTGACGGCGCTGATACCGGAGTTCGATAGGGTGGTCGACGTCTCCGGCGTCGATGGCGCCTTTCTGGTGACGACCACGATGCCGGGACTAGATCCGTTGACCACCACCGACTGGGAAGGATCAGGGGACTGGAACGGATACGTCGGCGAGGATGCCTACCGGGAGCGCATCGCGCCGACGCTGGAGGGCACGAGCCGCCATATTGCGCGGATGCATCGCCACCTGACGCACGGCGATCTGCAGCTGAAGAACATCGCCACCGCCCTCCGCGCCCCGGACGACGGCTATGTCACCTACGACCTCGAAGGCAGCACATTCAGGGAGGACTGCCGCGATGACCAGGACGAGCACGACTACCTCACGCGCTGCGTCGAGGACCTCCTGACATATGTCAGATCGCTGATCTCCAAGGGGTTCCTCGCCCACAGCAGCACCGAGATATTTGAGGGCGAGCTTCTCGACAGGATCATCGGACCGTACCTGGAGGCCGGCGGCAACCCGGCAGTACTTGATGGAAATCTCCTCGAGTCCTGCGTCGACGCGCATTATTTCCGCGACCGGTAGTCGCAGCATTAACCCAATACCCAGTATCAGCACGCCTCCGCAACCGCCCCTCGAACAGCCGGGCGACCCTCATGGCGTTCAGGGAGGATGTACGGAACGTCCTGGTGCCGACACCAGGTCCAGCAGCCACAGCCGGACGAGGGCGATGCAGTGCGCAGCCTCCGCTCCCCCAAGCTTAGGTCACTGACGCCTCGGCAACGTGCGCAGGTCGCTGAGCTCTACCGCGATGGCGTCCTCATACGAGAGGTTGATGATGTGGACGGTGAGGGCCGCGGAGGTGTTCCGCGGGGCGAGCGCGCGGGGATTGGCGATGTTGGCTCTGGACGGTGGGGCCGGCGGCCCCTCCAGCCCCACCACCGCCGCACCCTCCTCCACAGTCAGCCGTCAGGCTGCCCGGGAAAGAACAGCCCCCAGCCCGACGCCCGCCATCCTCATCAACCTGGCCACCGACGAGAACAGACACTTCATCCTGCCAGCCGATCCCAAGGCCCCAGACGAGCGCTGTCGCCGACCTGACGCATCCCTTCGACCAGCTGATCCCGCTGGCGTCCTCACTGACAAGACTGTGGACCTACAGCACCACCCCCAGCATGGGACCAATGCCCCGTCAAGACACTAAAAAGCCCCCATCCTGCATGGATGAGGGCCCGATATTAGCCCGCGAACCCCGAGGAACTGAGCCTCATGTCCAGGGTTCGTGTGACGGCATCGTGGTACCCCCACTGGGATTCGAACCCAGGACCATGTGCTTATCAGGCACGCACGAGGTATAAGCTCGCTGCTCTAACCGCTGAGCTATGGGGGCGTGCCGGAGCCGTGCGGCGGGCCCCGCCCGCTCCGACGTGCGAACCCTACCGCACCGGGCGACGCAGCATCTGCCGGATGCGGCGGACACGCACGCCGTCGTCGTCCTACGCTGTGGGTGAGAGCCCCGCCGTGGGGCCTCCCGTCCGCACAGGAGTGTCCATGAAGCTCGCGCAGCGCGCCCGTAACGCCCAGCCCTTCCACGCGATGACCATTGGCGCACGCGCGCGCCAGATCGAGGCCGCGGGCGGCCACGTGGCCAAGCTGAGCCTGGGCGAGCCCGATTTTGGCGCCCCGCCCGGCGTGCACGAGGCCATGCGCGCCACCATGGACGGGCGCCCGCTGCCCTACACGCCCGCCGCGGGGCTGCCGGCCCTGCGCGAGGCCCTGTCCGGGCTGTACGCCTCGCGGCACGGGGTGAGCGTGGATCCCCGCAGGATCCTCATCACGGCGGGCGCCTCGGCGGGCCTGCTGCTGGCCACGGCCCTGACCACCGAGCCCGGCGACGACGTTGTCATGGCCGACCCGTGCTACCCGTGCAACCGCGAGCTCGTTGAAGCCTTCGGCGGCCGGGTGGTCCTGGCCCCCACGAGCGCGTCCAGCCGCTACCAGCTCGACGTCGAGGCGATGACGGCGGCCTGGACCCCGGCCACGAGCGCCGTCATGCTCGCCACGCCGTCGAACCCGACGGGCACGACCATCCCCTTCGAGGAGCTGGCCCGCATCTGCGAGCAGGCGCAGGCCCGCGACGCGTGGCGGATCGTCGACGAGATCTACCTGTCGCTGGCCGACCCCGACGTCGAGGGCCGCGCGGCCCGCACGGCCCTGGAGACCGACCCGGAGGCCATTATCGTCTCCAGCTTCTCGAAGTACTTCGGCATGACCGGCTGGCGCCTGGGCTGGCTGGTGCTGCCCGAGGAGCTGCTGGACGCCGCCGACAACCTGGCCGTCAACTTCTTCCTGTGCGCCTCCACGCCCACCCAGATGGCGGCGCTGGCCTGCTTCACCCCCGAGGCCCTCGCCTCCTGCGAGGCGCGCCGGGTCGAGCTGGAGGCCCGACGCCGGATCGTCCTGGACGGCCTGAAGGAGATCGGGCTGCCGGTGCCGGCGGAGCCCGACGGCGCCTTCTACGTCTACTTCGACATCTCGGGCACAGGGCTGGACTCGATGACCTTCTGCTCGCGGGCACTGGAGGAGGCCCACGTCGCCCTGACCCCGGGGGCTGACTTCGGCCCCGCCATGGCCGACACGCACGTGCGCCTGTCCTACGCGGCGTCGCGCGAGGAGCTCGCCGAGGGCGTCGGGCGGCTCGCCGGCTTCGTGGGCGCCCTGGGCTGAATCCCGGGTGCGGCCATCGGCCCGGGGCGCCGGAGAGGAGCTCGGACAGCCCGACCCCACGTTTTAGGAATAGCTCTTATTTCGCATGTGGCGGCATCGGGCATACGGTCGCCATGTGGCAAGACCCTCGAAGTACACGGTGGACGACATTCTCGACGGCGCCCTGCGCGCCGTTGCGCTCCACGGCCGGCAGGCCTCCGTCGCCGACATCTCCCAGACCACCGGGGTGACGACGGGTTCCATCTACCACCGCTTCACCTCCCGCGACGAGCTCTTCGCACGCCTGTGGCTGCGCTCCATCAGGCGCTTCCATGCCGGCCTGCTCAAGCTCGCCGCCCGGGAGGACGCCGGCCTCGCCCTGGTGGAGAGCGCCGTCCACGTCGTGAGCTACAGCCGGGAGAACCGCGAGGAGGCGCTCGCCATGACCCTGTGGCGCCAGCCCGCGCTGGCGCGAACCGGCCCGGAGACGGTCCGCGAGGAGGCGCTCCACATCAACGACGACTACTTCTCCGTCACCCGCGCACTGGTGGCCAGACGCTATGGGCGGGTCACGCCGCACCGCATGGAGCTGGTCACGGCCGCCTGCCAGGCGGTGCCCTACGGGCTGGTCCGCCCCCACCTGGCCGAGGGAACCCCCATCCCCGACTGGCTCGACGACGTCGCGCGTGCCGCCGCCGGGGCGATCCTGGACCTCGGAGACCGAGAGCCGTGATCACTCACGCGGCGACGCCACGACCAGCTCGCTCCCGGCCCGTCGGGCAGCAGCAGCAATGCCGTCCGGCGGCACTCTGTCCGCGATGAGCCCGGTCAGGTCGTGCCACGTGCCGATCTCGAAGCTGCCCACCACGCCGAACTTGGTGGAGTCCGCCAGAACGTAGGTCCGGCGGCTGTTGGCCGCCACGGTCCGCTTGATCTCCACATCCTCGAAGTTGAAATCCGTGGCCCCGGTGCTCGCGTCCACCCCGCCGCAGGAGAGCAGAGCGACGTCGAAGTGCATGCGGCGCAGAAAGTCGTGAGTGGACGTCCCGGTCAGGGAGCGCTCGCCGGGGCGCAGCTGTCCGGGGACGACGATGAGTCGGGCGTCGGCAGCGTCGGAGAAGGCGTTTGCGACCAGCAACGAAGCGGTGGTGACCACGCCCCGGTAGCCGGCCGCCAGGGCCTGAGCGACAGCCGCCGCCGTCGTGCCCACGTCCAGGAACACCGAGCCCTCGCCCGTCACCAGACGGGCGGCCTTCTCGCCGATCAGCAGCTTGGCCTCGGCGTTGATGCCCGCCCGCTGGGGATAAGGGGGCTCGCTCGTGCGCGCCGAGTTGGGGGCGATGGCCCCGCCGTACACCCGCTTGAGCAGTCCCCGCCCCTCCAGGACCTTGAGGTCGCGCCGCACGGTTTCACCGGAGACCGCCATCTCCCGGCACAGGCGCGCAGTGGAGACCGTGGCGTCGGACTGGAGGACCCGAAGGATGTAGCGCCAGCGTTCCTGAGGGGAGGCGGGAACGGATCCAGACACCATGTCCGCATCATTCCACACACGTTGACGTGAAATCCACACGGCCGCAGAGTGATTGACGAAGGCACCGACCTCGAGCCGGGATCTTCGGCCCGCTCTTCTCCAGGCCCGTGACCGCACAGCCGGCATCCTCACGGCATCGTCATCGCTGGTCCGCACGACCGCCTGCACAAGGAGAAGAGAGGCTCACCCATCCACCCGCGACCCCCGCGGCAAGGCGGGCGCGGACGACCGAAGGGATTGCAACGTGGCAATTCTCGCTCTAGATCAGGGAACCTCGGGTTCCAAGGCGATCGTCGTCGACGACGACGGCATCCACGCCGTCGTAGAACAGTCCATCTCCCCGGACTACCTGCCCGACGGCGGTGTGGAGATGGATCCGATGACGCTCTACAGGTCCGTGATCGAGGCCGGCCGTCAGGCCGTCGCCGAGGCTGGCAGGCCCATCGAGGGAGTCTCGCTGGCCAACCAGGGCGAGACGATCCTCGCCTGGGACCCGTCCACCGGGGAGCCGCTGACGACCTGCGTCGTGTGGCAGGACCGTCGCGCGGAGGCGGTGGTTGACCGCCTGCGCGCTCACGCCGAGGAGGTGCATCAGCGCACCGGCCTGGTGCTCGACTGCTACTTCACCGCCCCGAAGATGGTCTGGCTGCGGGAGAACCTGACACGCGAGGGCGTGGTGACCACCACCGACACCTGGATCGCCAACAGGCTCACCGGGGAGTTCGTCACCGACGTGACCACCGCCTCGCGCTCGCTGCTGCTGAATATCGACACCGGGGACTGGGACGCGCGCCTGCAGGAGGTCTTCGGCCTGGACGAGGAGCTGCCCAGGATCGTCGACTGCGACCAGGTGGTGGGCGCGACCACCGTGTTCAGTGAGATCCCTGTCCCGGTCGGCGGCCTGATCGTCGACCAGCAGGCCGCGCTGTTCGCCCAGAGGTGCTTGCAGCGCGGCGAGGGCAAGTGCACCTACGGCACGGGCGCCTTCATCTTGGTCAACATGGGCCAGGCCGCGCCCCGCTTCGACAACGGTCTGACCACCTCGGTGGCGTGGCGCATGCGCGGCCGCACCATGTACTGCTCGGATGGGCAGGTGTACACCGCGGCCTCGGCCGTGCGCTGGCTTCAGACGATGGGCCTGATCTCCGGGGCGGAGGAGATCGATCGGATCGTCGCGCAGGACGCGGGCGGCGCGGTGTGCTCGCCGAGCTTCGCGGGCCTGGCCGCCCCCTGGTGGCGGCCGGACGCCGGCGCCTTCATCGCAGGCATGCGCCTGTCGACCGGCCGCCCTCAGGTCGTGCGTGCCGTGCTGGACGGCATTGCTGCGCAGATCGCGGAGCTCGCCGACCTCACGCACGGCGAGCTGGGAACCACCCTGACGAGCCTGCGTGTGGACGGCGGCCTCACCCGGTGCCGCACGCTCATGCAGATCCAGTCAGATCTGCTGCAAGCGCCCCTGGAGACCTACCCCTCTCAGCACGCCACCGCCCTGGGCACCGCCGCCTGCATGCGCCTGGCCCTGCACCCCGAGCTCGCCCTCGAGCAGGGCCCCTACGTCTGGGAGTCCGGCGAGGTCTACCGCCCACAGCGTCCCGCCGAGGAGGTCGCCGCGCAGCGCTCGGCCTGGCGGACCGCGGTCGAATCGACGATCGGCCTGTGATGGGACTCAACGAGATCATTGTGGTGATCATGGCCGTCGCTCTCGTGGTGGCAGCGGTGGACCGGGCGGCCGGCGGACGGCTCGGGCTCGGCTCCCAGCTCGAGGAGGGCATGAACACCTTCGGTCCGCTGGCACTGTCAATGGTGGGCATGATCTCCTTGGCGCCGATCCTCGCCAAGGTCCTCAACCCCGTCGTCGTGCCCGTCTACACCTTCCTGGGCGCCGACCCCTCCATGTTCGCGGGAACCCTGCTGGCCAACGACATGGGCGGGTACCACCTGTCGGTCCAGATGGCGCAGACGCAGGAGGCGGGCCTGCTGGCGGGGGCCATCCTGGCCGCGATGCTGGGCTGCACCGTGGTCTTCACCATTCCCGTCGGTCTGGGCATTGTCGCGGACGAGGACCGTCCCCACTTCGCCAATGGCGTCCTGGTGGGGGTGGTGACCATCCCTATCGGGGTGCTCGCCGGCGGGCTGACGGCGGGTTTCCCGCCGGGGATGATCCTGCGCAACCTCGTGCCGATCATTATCGCCGCCGCCCTGATCGCCCTGGGGCTGTGGAAGGCGCCCGACGCCATGACCAGGGGCTTCATGGTCTTCGGCAAGATCCTGGTGGCGATCATCTCCCTGGCGCTCGCCGTCGTCTCCTTCGAGTTCCTCACCGGCTGGAGCGTCATGCCGCCCAGCTGGCAGATGGCCCCGGTGACCGAGGGACTGGCCGTGGTGGCGGGCATCTGCGTATTCCTCATGGGAGCCTTCCCGCTCATGCACGTCATCACGAAGGTGGCCCGCCGCCCGCTGGCGGCCTTCGGCCGGACGCTCGGCGTGAACGAGGTGGCCTCCGGCGGAATCGTCATGACCCTGGCCAACGCCATTCCGACCTTCGGCCTCATGCGCAAGATGGACAAGCGCGGGGTGTTCCTCAACACCGCCTGGTCGGTCTCGGCCATGGCCCTGCTCGGCGACCACCTCGGCTTCACCGCCGGCGTGGCGCCCCACATGATCGTCCCGATGATCGTGGGCAAGCTCGCCGCCGCCCTCTCGGCACTGGCCGTGGCCTGCCTGATCGCCCGGCGCCGCTACCCCGCCCACGGCCGGGACCGGGCCGCGCCCCGGATCGCCGGCGCCCTCGACGGCGCGTCGCCCGCCGCAGAGCCGGCACCGAACCGAACCGACAACGGACAGGACAGGTAGATGATGCGAACATACGACATTGCGGTAATCGGCGCGGGAGTAGTCGGCACCGCCATTGCCCGACGCCTGGCGGCAACGCGCTGCAGCGTCGCCATTCTCGACGCGCGCGACGACGTCACTGAAGGCACCTCAAAGGCCAACACAGCCATCCTGCACACCGGCTACGACGCCAAGCCGGGAACCCTCGAGGGCCGGCTGGTGGCACGCGGCTACCGGCTGACCTGGCAGTACTGCAAGCAGGCCGGCATCGGGGTGCGCCGGACCGGAGCGGTCCTCGTGGCCTGGGACGAGGAGCAGGCCGCCTCGCTTCCCGCCCTTCAGGCCAAGGCTGTCCAGAACGGGTACGAGAAGACGCGGATCATCACGCCCGAGCAGGTCTACGCCGAGCTGCCGCACCTGGGCCCGGGCGTCACCGGCGGCCTGACGGTGCCCGACGAGAGCATTATCGACGCCTGGTCGGTCCCTCTGGGATTCGCCACGGATGCCGTCAACCGCGGCGCCGCCCTGCTGCGCGAGCACCGGGTGGAGGGTATCGAGGTGGGTGCGGATGTCACCCGCATCCGCACCTCGGCTGGCGCGCTCAAGGCGCGCTGGGTGGTCAACGCCGCCGGCCTCGGCTCGGATGCGATCGACGCCATGTACGGGTACGACCGCCTGAGGGTCAACCCGCGCAGGGGCGAGCTGCTGGTCTTCGACAAGCTCGCCTCGGGGCTGGCCCCCAAGATCGTGCTGGCGGCGCCGTCGAAGGTGGGCAAGGGGGTGCTGATCAGCCCGACCATCTTCGGCAACGTCATGCTCGGCCCGACGGCCGAGGACATGGAGGACAAGACCGACACCGCCACCACCGAGGCGGGTTTCGCCTTCCTGCTGGAGAAGGGAGAGCGCATCGTCCCCGAGCTCCTCGACGAGGAGGTGACCGCCTCCTACGCCGGCCTGCGAGCCGCCAACAACCAGTCCGACTACCTCATCGAGGTGGACAGGCCCCAGCGCTACGTGATCGCCTCCGCCATCCGCTCCACCGGCCTGACCTCGGCCATTGCGGTCGCCGAGCACATTGCGGAGCTGATGGACGCGGCGAACAGCGGCCTGGACATGACCGAACGAGCAGACCTGCCCCCGGTGGCGCGCATGGCGCCGCTCGGCGAGCACCAGCTGCGCCCCTACAGGGACGGCGAGCGGATCGCCGCGGACCCGGAATACGGCACCATGGTCTGCTTCTGCGAGCGGGTCACCCGCGGCGAGATCCGCGACGCCATGTCGTCCATCATCCCGCCGTGCTCGCTGTCGGGTCTGCGACGGCGCACCCGGGCGATGAACGGGCGCTGCCAGGGTTTCTTCTGCGGAGCTGAGGTCCAGCGCCTGTTCGACGAGTACGCCTCGGCGACCGGTCCCAAGGAGGAGATCAATGCCTGAGTCCACTGTTGTCACCCCCGCCGTCGCGATCGTCGGCGGCGGCCCCGCGGGCCTGTCCGTCGCCGCGAGGCTGGCCCCGCGCCTGCCCGGGCAGGTGCTGGTGCTGGACCGGGAGAAGGACGCCGGCGGCATCCCGCGCCACGCCGACCATCCCGGTTACGGCATCCGCGACCGCAAGGCGTTCATGACCGGGCCGGCCTACGCCAGGGCTCTGGTCAGAGAGGCCCAGCGGGCCGGCGCCGTGATCCGCACCCGCACGCAGGTCACCGGCTGGGCCGACCAGGACGTCCTGGAGGCCACCACCCCACGGGGACGGATGCTGGTGCGCCCCGACGCATTCGTCTTCGCCACAGGTGCGCGGGAGCGCCCGCGCACCGCCCGCCGCATCCCGGGCGGGCGCCCGCCCGGGGTGCTCACTACCGGCCAGCTGCAGAACCTCGTGCACCTGCACCACCGGAAGGTCGGCACCAGGGCCGTGGTGGTGGGAGCCGAGCTGGTCAGCTGGTCGGCGGTAATGACTCTGCGGGAGGCGGGCTGCCGCACCGAGGCGCTCATCTCCGCCTACCCCAGGGGCGAGTCCTACACGGTCTTCAAGCTGGGCGGGGGCCTGGCCTTCCGCACCAGGGTGGTCACCAGCTCGCGCGTGGTGGTCGTGCACGGCAAGCGGCGCGTGACGGGCGTCGAGATCGAGGACACCCGCACGGGCTCGCGCCGCACCATTGAGTGCGACACGCTGGTCTTCACCGGTGACTGGATTCCCGACAACGAGCTGCTGCGCATGCGCGGCATCGAGCTGGATCCTGCGGCCGGGCGCGCCCCGGTCACCGACCAGACCATGCGGACCTCGGTCGACAACATCTTCTCCGTCGGCAATGTCAACCACCCGGTCGAGACGGCCGACGTGGTGGCTCTCGAGGGCCGCTACGCCGCCGACCGCCTCCTCGCGCACCTGACCGGCGCCCGCACCGGCGGCGAGGAGCTGCCTGTGCGGGCCGAGGCGCCGATCCGCTGGATCACTCCGCAGCGCTACGCGCTGGGCGGACCCGCGCCTGCTCGCAGACGACTGGTTGCGTGGGTGGACGAGCTCCGCGCCTCGCCCGTCGTGGTCGCACGGCAGGGCGGTCGCCGGATCGCCCGCAGGCGGTTGCCCTGGCCCGCCGCTCCGGGGCGCGCCTTCCGCATCCCCTCCTCGATGCTGGAGGCCGTCTGCCCGGGCGCTGGGGAGATCGTGTTCTCACTGGAGTAGCGACATGCGTGCTCCAAACCCGCGGAGCGGAAGCGGGCGGAACGACCGCGGCGCGGGGCGGGCCTCCGGGCGCGGGACGGTGCGCAATCGTCCCGCGGCCGCCCGGCTCCGGCCGCCCGCTCCGCTGCTAAAGTGCCCGCCATGAGCGCCCCCGCGGCCAGGGACGGTACCGCCGTGGTCGTGTACGACCTCGACGGAGTGATCACGCGCAGGGACTCGTTCACCGCCGTCGTCGTGGATCGCTTGCGCCGTGCCCCGCTGCGTCTCCTGAAGGCGCTGCCGGCGGTCGTCCCCATGGTGCTGAGCATGCGGGCGGACCGCCGACAGCGAGCCTCCCGGCGAGTGGCCCAGATCGCCCTGGGCGGCCTGCACGAGCCCGGCTACATCACGCTCGCCACAGCATTCGGACGCCGAATCGGCGCCAGCCCCTCCTGGGTGCGCGACGAAGCCGTGCAGCGAATACGGCGACAGCATGCCGAGGGCGCGCGAATCGTCATTGCCACCGCCACGGAGCGGCGTCTCGCAGAGGCCCTGCTCGCCGCCGCCGGCATCCCTTACGACCTGCTCTCCGCCTCTGCTCTGATCGAGACCCCGTCCGGAATGAAGTTCGCCGATCACCGGGTCGGGATGCGCAAGGCGGAGGCGCTCCGCGAGCAGGGCGTGCCCATTGAGGCGGCGGAGTTCGTGACGGATTCTCTGGCCGATCTGCCGACTGCTCGCGCGGCTGGGCGGGTCGTCCTCATCGGCGCCTCCCCGAGGACACGACGGCGGTACGCGCGGGCAGGCGTCTCGCTGGCTGGCCCCGTCATGTGAGTCGCCCCGCGGCTTCATTACGGAGGGGCCGCCGCTCCCCCGCCCGGCCGCGCCCCAGGGGCGCTCAGGGGCCGCCGTCGTCGGGCCGGGCCGCGGCACGGGGCAGCAGGACGTGCTCAACGCCGTCGAGCAGCGAGGCGATAATGAGCTCGAAGTACTCCTCGCTGATGAGGCTCTCCTGCTCCTTATCGGTCAGGGGCACGAAGAAGTTCCTGACCATGACGTCGAGCCCCTCGGACCTCGCCGTCATCGCGCTGAGCCGTCTGACCACGGCGGACATGTCGTAGGCACGTCCACCGCTCTTGGCGCGGTGCGTCCGCATGTTCCGCACACCGATTGTGGAGACCGTCACGTTGAAGATCATTGCGTAGGCCAGCGGGGCCAGGGTGCCGAAGCCGGCGTCGGCCAGCTTGGCCATGGCCATGTCGATGACGGGCAGGAAGGACTCGGTGATTCTGCCCATGGCCAGCCGGTCGGTGACGCCGGGGCAGCGCAGGAATACCGGGCGGTAGGCCGTGAGCAGCGCGGTGAACCACTCCTTCCAGCCCAGGTCGGCGTCCGGGAGCTCGACCGTCGAGCAGACCTCCTCCACGACGGCGTCGCACAGGTCGTCCTTCTGCGGGTAGTAGTGGTAGATCACGGAGGGCACGACGTCCAGCGAGCGAGCGATGTCGCGCATCGACCAGCCCTCCACCCCGTGCTCCTGGGACAGCCGCACCGCCTGGTCGAGAACAGCGCCCCGATTCAGGCCCGCGCGCCTGGCAGTGGGGGCCCTGGTGTCCATGAGGCCCAGGATAGACCACGCCGACAGCACTCGAACGCTGTTCTAGTTTGATGAGACGCCATGTCCAGCCCTCAAAGGGGCCCTCCGTGCCGCCCTCCCACCGCCCCGCCCACACGAGTGCCGACGCTCCGGCCGCGCCGCCGCAGATGATGATGCTGCTGGCGACGGTCTTCCTCGCACTCATGGGCCAGGTGCTCCTCAACCCGGTCATCGCCCCCTGCCGCGCGCCATGGGCATGCGGGAGCGGCAGTTCGGCCGGAGGCCTCCTGCTCCCCCTGGCGGCATTGCGAGCCTGTGGCCGTCGTCGTACGCGACCCTGGCCTCCACAGCGCTGTACGGCCTCAGCCGCACCGCGCCGATCGTCATCGCCGTCTGCCTCCTGACCGCCACCTGCGCTCTCAACTCGTGCGCCCGAGGCTGCGCTCAGCCGCCCCGCCGCCTTGGCCAGCCCTCCCCGCAGTCGCTAGACTCACACCGCCCAGTGGCACTCCCAACACAGCGGACAATCCAGGCGATGATTCATGTTCTTTTCGTGCTGCCCCCCTTCTTTCGCAGCGAGTCTTCTCGGCACTGAGGACGGCGCCGACGTCGGCGGAGGGGAGGCCAACCTCGAGCTCCCCGACCTGTCCGGCGTCCTCGTGGCCTGGGGCCTGAGCGGACGGGCCCTACTCCTGGTGGGCATCGGCGTGTGCCTGCTCGGCCTCGGCTTCGGCACAGTCACCTTCCTGCGGCTGCGCAAGGCCCCCGTGCACTCCTCAATGCGGGAGATCGCCGAGATCATCTACTCGACCTGCCAGGCCTACCTGGTGCGGCAGGGACGCTTCCTCATGCTCCTGTGGGCGTTCATCACCGCCGTCATCGTCATCTACTACAAGGTGCTGGTCGGCTTCGGGTGGACCAGGGTCGGCATTGTCGTCCTCTTCTCCCTGCTCGGAATGGGCGGCTCCTACGCGGTCGCGTGGTTCGGGATCCGGGTCAACACCTTCGCCAACGCCCGCACGGCCTTCGCCTCCCTGCGCGGCAAGCCGCACGAGGTGCACAGGATCCCGCTGCGCTCGGGCATGAGCATCGGCATGGTGCTCATCAGTCTCGAGCTGCTCATGATGCTCGTGATCCTCCTGTTCCTGCCGGCGGACGTGGCCGGAGCCTGCTTCATCGGCTTCGCCATCGGCGAGTCCCTGGGGGCCTCGGCCCTGCGCATCGCGGGCGGCATCTTCACCAAGATCGCCGACATCGGCGCCGACCTGATGAAGATCGTCTTCAAGATCGACGAGGACGACCCCCGCAACCCCGGCGTCATCGCGGACTGCACCGGAGACAACGCGGGCGACTCGGTGGGCCCCAGCGCCGACGGCTTCGAGACCTACGGCGTCACCGGCGTCGCCCTGGTCACCTTCGTCCTCCTGGCCGTCCCGGACGCCCGGCTCCAGGCCCTGCTGCTGGTGTGGATCTTCACGGTGCGCGCCGCCATGATCCTGGCGGCATGGGCCGCCTACGGAATCAACGCGGCATGGTGCCGGGCCCGCTTCGGGGACGCCGAGAGGATGAACTTCGAGACCCCGCTGACCACCCTGGTGTGGCTCACCAGCGCCCTGTGCATTGTGCTGACCTACCTGTCCACCTGGCTCGTCCTGGGCGGCCAGGGCACCGGGCTGTGGCTGCGCCTGGCCACGATCATCACCTGCGGGACCCTGGCCGGAGCGCTCATCCCCGAGCTGGTCAAGGTCTTCACCTCCACCGGCTCCCAGCACGTCCGCGAGACCGTCAAGTCCTCGCGCCAGGGGGGCGCCAGCCTCAACATCCTCTCCGGCGTCGTGGCGGGCAACTTCTCCGCCTTCTGGCTCGGCATCACCGTGGTCGGGCTCATGGGGGTCGCCTACCTCCTGGCCGGCTCCGGGCTGGAGAAGATCATGGCGGCGCCGGCCGTCTTCGCCTTCGGCCTGGTCGCCTTCGGCTTCCTGGGCATGGGACCGGTGACCATCGCCGTCGACTCCTACGGCCCGGTCACCGACAACGCCCAGAGCGTCTACGAGCTCTCGCGCATTGAGGACCTCGACGGCATCGACGCCGAGCTGCGCCGCGACTTCGACCTCGCCCCGCGCTGGGAGAGGGCCAAGTTCCTCCTGGAGGACAACGACGGCGCCGGCAACACCTTCAAGGCCACCGCCAAGCCCGTGCTCATCGGGACCGCCGTCGTGGGGGCCACGACCATGATCTTCTCGATCATTATCGGGCTGACCAGCCACCTGACCAGGGGCATCGAGAACCTCTCCCTCATGCACGCCCCCTTCCTCCTGGGCCTCATCACCGGAGGGGCCGTGGTGTTCTGGTTCTCCGGGGCGTCCATCCAGGCCGTGACCACGGGCGCCAACCGGGCCGTCGCCTTCATCAAGGAGTCGATCCACCTGGACAAGGGGGCCGAGCGCGCCTCCGTGGAGGACTCCAAGCGGGTCGTCGACATCTGCACCCAGTACGCCCAGCAGGGGATGCTCACCATCTTCCTCGCGGTCTTCTTCGCGACGCTGTCCCTGGCCTTCGTCGAGCCCTTCTTCTTCATCGGCTACCTGGTGTCGATCGCGGTGTTCGGCCTGTACCAGGCGATCTACATGGCGAACGCCGGGGGCGCGTGGGACAACGCGAAGAAGGTCGTCGAGGTCGACCTGCACATGAAGGGCACCGCCCTGCACGACGCCTCGATCGTGGGCGACACCGTCGGCGATCCCTTCAAGGACACCTCGTCGGTCGCGCTCAACCCCATCATCAAGTTCACGACCCTCTTCGGGCTGCTCGCCGTCGAGCTCGCCGTCAGCCTGACCGCGCAGGGGCTCGGGACCCTGGTGCACGTCCTGGCGGCGGCCTTCTTCCTCGTGTCGCTCTTCTTCATCCACCGCTCCTTCTACGGCATGAGGATCCCCGCCCGCACGAGCGACAACGACCTTGATGAGATCCTGATGGAGGACTGAAGAACCCATGGAGGCACGGTCATGAGAATCGCCATTAAGTACGACGACATCGACATCTCGTCCGCCGGGCGGGTCGCGGGCCACGAAGCCGGCGACACCCTGGTGCGGCGGCTGCTGAGGATCTTCCCGGAGTCGACCGTCATCGCTCCCGTGCCCCGGCAGAGCGAGGACTTCGACGTCGTTCCCCTGGAGGGGCTCGACCCGACGGATCTCGTGGTCATCAATATGGACGCGGCGGACTCCCCCCATATCTGGCAGGTGCTCTCCCGCGCGCCCGGCACGGCACCGGGAACGCTGGCGGAGCCTCGGATTATGAACTTCGTCTGGCGCCCGGTGCCGTCGAGCGCCCCGAGGGTCCACATGGCGACACTCGCCCTGTCATGCGCCCTGTTCCCGACCTTCGCGGACTCCCGGCGCACCGCCAACGAGGTGCGCGAGCTCGTGGCGAAGTGGACGGCTCAGCATCTGTACGAGAAGTCCACTCTCTCGTGGGTGAACCTCGGGTTCCGGCTCGACCACATCCAGCCGCGCGCCTACTCGGATGTGCCGATCGTCCTGTACCCGTCGATCTATCTCAATCGCGGGAAGCACCCGGAGCAGTTCTTCCGGGTCATCGAGCAGGTGCGCCGGGCCGTTCCGCTCAGGGTCGAGATGCGGCTGCAGGAGGACAGCCTCGTCTCGGAGGCCGCCATGAGCATCTCCCAGCGGGACTGGGTGTGGATGGGGCCGTTGACCGCCACCAGGAGGTCCTACTGGGAGGCCTTGGCGCGGACGACTGCCTTCCTGGCCACCGCGGACAAGGTGTCCTACGGCCTGCTCTACGTGGAGGCGCTGGGCGCGGGCGTCATCGGCATCCTGCCCGATCGGGACTGGGCTCGCGCACTCGTGCCCGAGTCCTACCCCTTCATCTACCGCGACCTCGGGGAGGCGGCGACCATGCTCACCCGCGCGCTGAGGGAGCCGGAGGCCTGCCGCAGGCAGATGGATGAGGCCGCGGGTGGCTCTTTCTCGGCCTGGATCGCTCGCCACCACTCCGATGACGCCTTCGACAAGGCGATCGTGGCGCGCGTCAACGAGTGGTTCGGCAGCTGATCCCCTGGTCCCGGGGCCGCCGGGGGCTCCCCCGGGCCCGACGACGGCGGGCGGGCCGGGCGCCGAGGGGGCGGGGCGGGGCCCGCGGCTCCCCTTGCCGCCGAGATCGGTTCA
>NZ_JONS01000059.1 GCF_000711965.1 Actinomyces israelii DSM 43320 | reverse complement strand
CCCCGGAGAACACCTTCGCGGCCTTCACCGCCTACATCACCAACCGCACCTTCGACTACGACTTCGAGCACCTCCCAGTCACACCGCCACACACCGATCTTGTTTAATTCCAGCCATATGCGCCCCGGTCGATTCGTACGCCGGGGAGGGCGAGTGCCGAGTGAAGAACCTTCTCGAAGTTCTGCCCGAGCAGGTCGGCCTCCTTCTCGGAGGTGATGTCTGCGAGTCCTGCGGGCGTGGCCTGCGGCGTCATGGGGATGCCTCTATTTCTGGGTATTTCTGGGGTTGTGAGAAACAGGGACGTCGCCGTCCCGACGGAGGATCGTACAGCGCCGCAGGCGTCCGGGCCAGGCCCTGCGCCGCGGTCGCGCCCGCACCGCGCCCGCCCGGCCTCGGATCGGCTCCGAGGCAGGCGGGCCGCCGCCCTCTCGTCGAGATCGGTCGTATTCCGGCTCGAGATCGGTTCACTTCCGCGCCGAGATCGGTCCGCGGGGCTCGGTGAGCATCTGCCGGCTGCTCTCAGCCGCCCCGGGGCTGGTCATCGCGACGACTGGCTCCGGGGTGGGACAGGTGATCACCCATGCGCCATCAAGACGGCCGATGGTCTCGGGCGTGGCGGAGATTGGCGTGATTCTGCGATTCTGTGACGCGGACCGGACGGTACGGGACGCTGAAGGTGCGCAGGACGATCTCTGTCCGGGGCGCAACAGCGCTCGGCGGACGCCTCGAACCGATCTCGGTGCGGAACCGGACCGATCTCGGCGAAAGGGAACCGCGGGCCCGGGCCAGGCCCCGTGTCGCGACCGCACCGCGCCCGCCTGGCTTAGGCTTGGCCCCACGATGAACGCGACTAACTCCCTCTTCGGTGGACTGCCCATGCCCGGCCACGGCACCGGCCCCACGCCCCCGCCCGAGGCGGTACTGCCTTCGCTGACGCCCGCCGACGACTGGCCGGGCGGCGCCTGGGCCGACGCCGATCCGCCAGACGAGGACGACGGCTATGACGGCTATGACGACGACCCCGACGTCTTCGTCCCCTCCCAGCGGGACCAGGCCGAGGCCGACGCCTGGGAGAACCGGCAGCACGAGGCCGCCGCGCTCGTCGCCCGGGCCCAGACCGCTGCGGCCGCGGCCCGCGCCCGCAGCGGCGAGGCCGGCACCGTGCCCTCAGCGCCGTCGCCGTCGTCGTACGCCCCCGGCGCCCCCGCCTGGGGCGTGACCGTGGCCGACCCCGCGGACCTCCTGACTGGTCTCAACCCGGCTCTCAACCCGGCCCAGGCGCGGGCCGTCACCCACGCCGGAAGCCCGCTGCTCATTATCGCCGGAGCCGGCAGCGGCAAGACCCGGGTACTGACCCACCGCATCGCCCACCTCATCGCCACCGGCCGCGCCCGCCCCGGCGAGATTCTCGCCATCACCTTCACCAACAAGGCCGCCGCCGAGATGCGCGAGCGCGTCACTGCCCTGGTGGGCCCCGCCGGGGAGCGCATGTGGGTCTCCACCTTCCACTCCGCCTGCGTGCGCATCCTGCGCCGCGAGCACGAGGCCGCCGGCCTGCGCTCCACCTTCTCCATCTACGACGCCGCCGACTCCACCCGCCTGGTCACCCTCATCGTGCGCGAGCTTGGCATCGACCCCAAGCGCTTCACCCCCAAGACCTTCGCCCACCGCATCTCCGACTTGAAGAACGAGCTGGTCACTCCCGCCCAGTACGCGGAGAGGGCCGTCACCTCCAACCCGTTGGACCGCCACCTGACTGAGGTCTACCGCGCCTACGCCGAGCGCCTGGCCGCCGCCAACGCCCTGGACTTCGACGACCTCATTATGCGCACGGTCCAGCTCCTCCAGACCCGGCCCGCTGTGGCCGAGATGTACCGGCGCCGGTTCCGCCACGTGCTCGTCGACGAGTACCAGGACACCAACCACGCCCAGTACGTGCTCGTGCGCGAGCTCGTCGGCGGGCCCGGGACCTCGGGCGCCGGCAGCCCCGTCCCACCCGGCGAGCTGACCGTCGTCGGCGACTCCGACCAGTCCATCTACGCCTTCCGCGGCGCCACCATCCGCAATATCGAGGAGTTCGAGCAGGACTACCCCAGTGCCCGCACCATCCTGCTGGAGCAGAACTACCGCTCCACCCAGAACATCCTGAGCGCCGCCAACGCCGTCATCTCCCGCAACTCCGGGCGCCGGGAGAAGAACCTGTGGACCGACTCCGGCGACGGGCCCGCGATCGTCGGCTACGTCGCCGACTCCGAGCACGATGAGGCCCGCTGGATCAGCCAGGAGATCGACCGCCTGTCCGACGTCGAGGGCGTGCGCCCCCGCGACGTCGCCGTCTTCTACCGCACCAACTCCCAGTCACGCGCCCTGGAGGAGGCCTTCCTGCGCTCCGGCCAGCCATACAAGGTCGTCGGCGGCACCCGCTTCTACGAGCGCCGTGAGATCAAGGACGCCATCGCCTACCTGCGCGCCATTGACAACCCCGACGACGACGTCAACCTGCGCCGCATCCTCAACGTCCCCAAGCGCGGCCTGGGGGACAAGGCGGAGTCGGTCCTGGCCGAGCACGCCGCCCGCCACGGAGTCTCCTTCGGCACCGCCATCGCCGACGCCGCCGGGGCGATGCGCCCGGCCGACGAGGGCGACGCCGCCGGGGACCTGGACGCACCCGGCCAGGAGCCGCCCGCCGTCGAGGGCCTGACCGCCCGCGCCCGCACCCAGGCGACCCGCTTCCACGAGCTGCTCGCCTCCCTGCGCGGCCGGCTCACCGAGGGCGACGGCGTCGCCGACCTCCTGGACTCCGCCCTGGACGCCTCCGGCTACCTCGCCGAGCTGCGCGCCAGCGACGACCCGCAGGACGCCACGCGCGTGGAGAACCTCGCCGAGCTCCACTCGGTGGCCTCCGACTTCCAGGCCGCCAACCCCGAGGGCACCCTGGCGGACTTCCTGGAGCGGGTCAGCCTTGTGGCAGACTCCGACCAGCTGCCGCCGTCGGCCGACCTCGCCGCCATGTCCGAGGGGGAGCGGGCGGCCGCGGCCGCCGCCGAGGAGCAGGGGCAGGTCACCCTCATGACCGTCCACACCGCCAAGGGACTGGAGTTCCCGGTCGTCTTCGTCACCGGCATGGAGGACGGCACCTTCCCGCACTCGCGCGCCCTGGCCGAGGACGCCGAGCTCGCCGAGGAGCGCCGCCTGGCCTACGTGGCCCTCACTCGCGCCCGCCAGCGCCTCTACGTCACCCGCGCCGCCGTGCGCAGCGCCTGGGGCGCCGCCAGCGCCATGCCCGCCTCCCGATTCCTGGACGACATCCCCGCCGAGACCATGGAGTGGAAGCGCATCACCTCCTCCATGGACGCGCTGCGCGGCGGCGGCACCGGCTGGGGGAGCGGCTGGGGCGAGGGCGGCTTCGCCTCCGGGCGCGGGCCCTACGGCGGCCGGGGCGGGAGGGAGGCGGACGACGACGACTTCGCACCGGCCATTGGCTCGGGGCGGCGCGGCGGCGGCCGGCCGAAGCGGCTCGGGCGGGTCGAGACCCCCAAGGACCGGGCCGAGGCGAGGCGCGCCAAGCGCCTGGCCGCCCGCGGCAAGCCGGTGCGGCTCGATGGCAGCGGCGACGCGGACTCGGACTCCGCGGCCCTGCCAGAGGCGGTGGCCGGCCTCAAGGTCGGCGACCGGGTGCGGCACACGTCCTACGGGGTGGGCGCCGTCGTCGGCCTGGAGGGATCGGGGCGCTCCACAGTGGCGCGCGTCGAGTTCACCATCGACGGCGCCGCGGTCACCAAGCGCCTCATGCTGCGCCTGGCCCCGATCACCCGGGCCTGAGCGGGTGGGAGAGCCGGGACCCGCCGACTCCTGCGATTTTTTCGTTTCTTGCTCATCATGAGCGCGTGACGTCTGCTGTGAAGACGACGGCGCTTCCCCCGGAGAGATGCGGTCCTCGCCGACCTGGAGGCGCTGCTGGTCGCCGACGGGTCTGCCCGGTTGGAAGGGGCGGGCGGCGATGGCAGAGATGACGCGGCAGGCGGTTGCTGACGGCCTTTATGAGACTGCTGAGGAAGACTATCTCCAGCTTTATGGTCGGAGCGTGTTGTCGCCGAACGACGGGCATGTGCCTGATGCTGCCGTCGCCCGTGCCGGGGCACCGCGTTTTGTCTCGCTCGTGCCTGTGCGTGGTTGTTCGGGCTGATCGGGCGTCGAGCTCACCGTCGACGGCGCCGCGCCCACCGAGTGCCTCGTGCTGCGGCCAGGACCAGCCGCAGCACGAGGCTCCGGGATGTCCGGGTACGGAAGGCGGTTACCGGCCCCGCCGTGATGGACTGTCGAGCGCAGCCGCCATGTGCTCCAGGCTTACTTGCTTCGTCTCGGGCATAATGCGCAGCACCCAGATGAGCAGACCGATCATGCACGCGAAGAAGACGAGGAAGGCTGCGCCCCCGCCCAGGGACGCCGCGATGCCGGGAAAGGTCCAGGAGGTGAGTGCTGCGAAGAGCCAGTGGACGAATCCTCCTAGAGCCTGCCCCTTGCCTCTTACCTTGTTCGGGAAGATCTCGGAGATGAATACCCAGATGACAGCGCCCTCGCCGAAGGCGTGCGAAGCGATGAATACGAGCACGCTGACGAGGACGAGCATCGAGCTGCCGGCAGTGAAGTCGCCGCCGGTCCCGAGGAAAAGCGCGGAGACGGTCCCCAGCGAGATGAGATAGCCTATTGAGCCTGCGAGCATGAGCCTGCGACGACCCACGCGGTCGATGATGCTCAGGCCGGCCATCGTGGCCAGGAGATTGACGATGCCGACGACGACGGACTGAAGCATCGCGGTGTTGCCGCTGGCCCCGGTCATGCGGAAGATCTCGGGGGCGTAGTAGAGGACCGCGTTGATGCCGGAGAGCTGGTTGAATGCGGCGATTGCGATAGCCAGGAGAATCGCTCGACGATGAGCGGCCACGAAGAGCCTGGCACCCGATGCATCCGCTTCGGCGGCTTCCGCCTGCTCGATCTGCGCGTACTCGGAAAGGAGCTCCTTCTCGGAGGCTGTCAGGAGTCCCAGGACGTGCCGGGACTCCTCGTAACGACCGGTCGTGTAGAGCCAGCGGGGGCTCTCCGGCACCGTGAAGACGAGCAGGAAGAACACTAGAGCCGGAGCCGCTTCGGCCACGAGCATCCAGCGCCAGGCGATCTGCTCGCTGGCCAGCTGGGCGATGACCCAGTTGGACAGGTAGGCCAGCAGGATGCCGAGAACGACATTGAACTGGACCAGGCCGACAAGACGCCCGCGTATCCGGGCGGGAGAGATCTCCGAGGTGTAGACGGGGGCGACGACGCTCGCTGCGCCAACGCCGAGCCCGCCGATGAATCGGAAGAACATGAACAGGTACCAGTTCGACACGAGGCCGCTGCCGACGGCGGAGACGATGTAGAGCAGACCAATGGTGTACAGGACCTTTTTGCGGCCGAACCGGTCAGCGGGCATGCCGCCGAGCAGGGCGCCGATAATTGTGCCGATGAGCGCGGTCGCGACGGTAAAACCAAGTCCGAAGCCGGACAGGTCGAAGACCCGAGACAGTGACTCGGTGGTACCGGAGATGACGGCTGTGTCAAATCCGAATAGCAAGCCTCCCAGGGCGGCGACAACCGCGCTGCGCAGGACGAGGCCGGTAGCTCCGGCGCCGGCGGAGGAAATGGAGGGTGGGGACGGGGGAGGGGGGGGTCGGTCGATGTGGGTGTCATGGAGATCTCCTTGGTCAGGGCTTCACGGTCGCGGTCAGCAGGGTCGGTCGTAGGCCTTGGGCACATAGCCGGTCTCGGGCACGCAGGAAAGCGGCCCGCAGCTCGGGCGAGGAGGCGAGGTCCCCGAGAACCTCCGGGGTCTCGAGGAAGGCGCCGGGTCGGGTGCGCTCCTCGCGGACGGCGGCCAGGAGCCGGTCGCGCAGCGGGTCAGGCAGGTCGAGGACGTCGGCGCCGGACTGCTCGAAGGCGTCGAGGCGCTGGTACCAGCCGGCCAGGATGAGGGCGCTGTGGCCGATGCCGTCGCCGGCGGCGAGGCGGTCCCGGATGACGGGGACGAGGAAGGTCGCCAACCGGTCGGAGGCGTCCACCACCTGGCGCGCCAGGGTGTCGCGCACCGCCTTCCCGGCGAGGCGCTCCTCCAGGGACCGGCAGTAGGCCTCCGGGTCGATCCCGGGAACGGGGCCGAGCGTCGGCAGGGCCTCATGACGCATGTAGCTGCCGACGAACCCGGCCAGGTCCTTGTCCTGCATGGCCTCGTGCACCATGGTGTGCCCGGCGAGCAGGCCGAGGTGGCCCAGCGCCTGGTGGGAGGCGTTGAGCAGGCGCAGCTTCATCCGCTCGTAGGGGGTGACGTCCTCGACGACGTGCACTCCGACCTCCTCGAAGGCGGGCCGTCCCCCGCGGAACCGGTCCTCGACCACCCACTGGATGAAGGACTCCGCGCGCACGGGCCAGGCGTCCTCGACGCCGAAGTGTTCGGCGAGGCCCATCCTGGTGCGATCGGTGGTCGCGGGCGTGATGCGGTCGACCATGGAGCTGGGGAAGTCGACGTTCTCGTCGATCCAGGGGGCGAGGTCGGGGATGCGGCGCAGCGCGAAGCCGCGCACGGCCTCCCGGGCGACCGCGCCATTGTGCGGCAGGTTGTCGCAGCTCATGATCGTCGCGCCCCCGGCGCCGGTGAGCCTGCGGCGCTGGAGCGCGGCGACGACGAGTCCCAGGGCGCTGCCCGGCGCGTCGTCGCCGTCGGCCGCGAGATCCGCGAGCACGGCTCGGGAACGAGGGGAGAACTCGCCCGCGCCGTCTGTCTCATACCCTCCCTCGGTGATCGTCATGGAGATGATCCGGGTCTGCGGCGCTGAGAGCGCGTCGATGACGGCCTGCGGGTCCTCGGGGGCGAACAGGTACTGCGAGAGCGCGCCGATCACACGGGCGTGCTCGGCCCCGTCTGGGTCGACCGTGACCAGGGTGTAGAGATTGTCCTGCCCCGCGAGCGCATCGCGCAGGGCCCGATCCTGCTCCAGGACTCCGACTCCGATGAGTCTCCACCGCAGTTCTCCGGCGCAGCGGAGCCGGTCGACGTACTGGGCGAGGTGGGCGCGGTGGAATCCGCCGACGCCGAGGTGGACGATCTGCTGCTCCCCGGCCCGGCGGTCGTAGCCCGGGACGGCGACGGACGGGTCCAGGCAGGGCAGAGTCGATGCCGCCAGCGCCTTGCTCGTCATTCCCCTGCCCCGTTCCAGTACGGCATCCGCGAGCTCTCGAGCGCGTTCAACGGTCTGCGCGTTGCGCGCATCGACCGTGCGCACCCACTGCGCCGAGTGGTCGGGGGTGTCGCCGTGCGCGATGCGCCTGGCTATGAGCCGCTCCTCCCGCAGGGACCGGGGCACTTCCACGTACCACGTGGTGTCGAGCAGCGGTGCGAGGGCCTGCCAGCCCTCGCCGTCGTGCAGCAGGTAGTTGCCCTCGGTGATGATGAGCGGCACGTCCCGCGGGATCGCGATCGCCCCGGCGATCGGCAGCTCGATGGAGCGGTCGAAGCGAGGGGCGTAGACCACGTCCTCGTCCCGGCGGCGCAGGCGGCCCAGGAGGCTCGCGAAACCGGTGACGTCGAAGGTGTCGGGGGCTCCCATCCGGTCCCTGCGTCCAAGGCGGACGAGCTCCTCCTGCGCGAGATGGAATCCGTCCATGGGGACCAGGACGGCGTCGTCTCCCAGCGCCTGGACGATCTTCTGCGCGACGGTCGACTTGCCGGAGCCCGGCGGTCCGACGATCCCCATAATGGTCCGCTCTCCCGAGTGCGAGGCACGGGCGGCGAGCTCGACGGCCAGGTCGACAGCCAGGCAGAGGTCGCTGATCCGGGTCTGGTCGTGCATCCCGCGTTCTGCCGCGCCGGCGGGTCGGCGCGGGTCTGATGTCGCGCTCATGGTTCCTCCTCATCGAGTGTTCCGGGTGAGAAGACGGTAACTGAGGCATGACACCGGAGTCAATTATGATTAACATCATAATGACATCGGAGTCATGGAGGTGTTGGCTGTTGGTTGTCAACGCCGGATACTCCGGCGCCCCCGGTTGTCCCGGGAGGCATGCAAGGAGGCACACATGGACGACTTCTTCGATGGACGCACGATCCTGGTCACCGGTGCGAGCGGAGGCATCGGCGGCGCAGCCGTCCGGCGCCTTTGCGCCCGTGGCGCGACCGTCCTGGCCGGAGGACGCAATGAGAAGGTTCTGGCGGCGCTGGCCGATGAGACCGGCGCGCAGCCACTGCCGTTCGAGCTGACCGAGGAGGACAGCGTCCGCAGGGCGATCGAGGGCCGCGACCTGTACGGCGTCGTCAACTGCGGCGGCTGGGGAGGGGCCATTGAGACGCCGATGGAGGCCGACGTCGAGGTCTTCGACAAGGTGATGGCCATCAACGCCCGCAGTGCGCTGCTCGTGACGAAGTACGCCTCGCGGGAGATGGTGCGCGTCGGCCGGGGCGGGGCGATTGTCAACGTCTCCAGCCAGGCGAGCCTGGTCGGTCTCAAGGGCCACATCGCCTACGGCTCCTCCAAGGCCGCACTGGACAACATCACGCGGGTCTCCGCTCTGGAGCTCGGCGAGTACGGCATTCGCGTCAACAGCGTCAACCCGACTGTCGTGATGACGCCCATGTCCGCGTGGTACTGGGGCAGGCCGGAGATCGAGGGGCCCTACCTGGAGCAGATGCCCCTGGGGCGCTGGGCCACCGAGGACGACATCGCCGGTCCCATCGTCTTCCTGCTCAGCGACGATGCGGCGATGATCACCGGTGCGAGCCTGCCGATCGACGGCGGCTACACCAACCGCTGACGGGAGGAGGGGCCGCACCGCACGTCCGGGTCCGCCGGCCCGGGTGCGCTGGACGCGCCGGCGGCGGCGGTCACGACGCGGTGCGGCCCCGGCGGAGGCACGAGCCCCTGTGAATGAGGCGGACGGGAAGCACGGTCCGTGTCGGCGAGTCGTCTCCCAGCGGACCGCGGCTGCGCGCCAGGAGCCGTTCGGCGGCCAGAGACCCCATGGCCGCGGGGTCCTGGTCGACGGCGCACACCGGGGGCGTGAGCGAGGACGCCATGGGGAAGTCCCCGAAGGATGCCAGCGAGAGATCGGTGTCGAGCAGCGGAGGCACGAGCAGCATCGTGCATGCGGCGTTGGAGGAGAACACGGCGGTGGGAGGGTCCGCGAGCCCGATGAGACCGCGGACCGCCGCGGCCGCGGTCTCATCGTCGATCACCCCGAGGCGCTCGAGCTCGGGCCGGCTCGGCAGCCCGTGCTCACGCAGAACCTCCCGGTACACGCGTTGGCGCTCACGCGTGGTGGGAAGGTCGCAGTCGTCTCCGGTGAAGGCGATGGTCCGGTGACCGTGCTCGATGAGGTGCGCGACGGCGAGCCCGGCCCCTGCGGCGTCGTCGTGGCGGATGGCGTCGGAGCGGTAGCCGACCGGCTCCCGGTCCACGAACACGACGGGGACTCCGGCGGCGGCGTCGTCGAGGTACCCCTGGTCGGGCCCGATCGGCGCCATCATGAGACCGCTCGGTGCGCGGCGCAGGAGGCTGCGCACAATGGCCTCCTCACGGCTCGGGTCGTGGCCCAGGCTCGCCACGAGGGTCGACATGTCCGCCTCGCGCGCGACGGCGTCGACGGCGCGCACGATCGCAGCGAAGAAGGGGTCCCCGACGTCGGGGACGGCAATGCCGAGCACAGGGACCCGTCCCGATCGGAAGACCCCGGCGATCGGGTTGGCGACGTAGCCGAGGTCCCGCATCGCGCTGCGCACCCGCTCGCGAGTTTCGGGGCGCACGTGGGGATCGTCGTTGAAGACGCGGGACACGGTCTTCTGACTGACTCGCGCGTGCGCGGCCACCTCGCGCATCGTGACCATCGGGCCTCCTGAAACTCATGGCGGTGACGGGCGGAGGTTATTCAATCACGGGTGAGCTCTCGGAGGGCCGCTGAGAGCCGGCGTCCGCTATATGACTGCGCGTACTAACGGGCGACCCGGCCGGTCTCGGCGGGTGGTGCCGGCACCACCACGGCTGTGGTGCCGGCACCATGGAAGGGCGAGCCGCTGGGTGATGGCATTGCCCTGTGACACGTCATCCCTCTTCCGACGCCCCTTCCGCCGAGCGTTGTCGGGCGGACTGCCCATACCGCGGCGGGAGCCGCTGCCCGGACGATCCTGGGACGCCTCTCCTTCCTCGAGACGACGCCGGAGGCGGGCGCACTCGGGATCATGGGGCCATGAGCTGCACTTCAGTACCACCCCGTGTACGGCGCCCCGGCTTCCTCGACCATCTTGTTCCGCCGGCGATCGAGTCGGCGCACAGGGACGAGGACGCCGCGCGGCTCTGGGGCGTCCAGCTGCCCCTGGGCATTCTGCTGTACGTCGTGGCGCAGGCGCTCGGAGGGGCGACGGGCGCACTTGTCGGCGTTGTCCTCGGAGAGACGACGAGGGACGCGATTGCGGGAGCGGCAGGGCGTCGGATCACGCTCTTCCCCACCGGCCTGCTCATCGGCTCGGTCGTGACGGCCGTCATCGGCCTTGCCGGATACCGGGGGCTCATGCGGCTCGTCCGCAGGAGGACGGTCCGCGAGCTGTCCGGCCCGGGCCGGCTCCGCGAGCTCGGCGCCGGCCTGGGGTGGGGGGGCCGCTCTCATGGTCGCGGTCTTCGCCGTCCTCGCCGTGATCGGCTCCTACCGGATTGCCGCGGTCGGCTGGGACAAGGGCATTCTTATCGGCCTGGCAGCCGGGATCATGGCCGGTGTCGGCGAGGAGCTCCTCTTTCGGGGCATCCTGCTCCGTCTTCTGGAGGCGTGGCTCGGCTCGTGGTGGGCGCTGGCCGTGACCGCGGTCCTGTTCGGCGCAGTGCACCTCGGCAATACGGATGCCACCGCGTTCGGCGCTGTGGCCATCGCCCTGGAGGCGGGCGTGCTCCTGGGGGCGTGCTACCTGGTGACGCGGCGACTGTGGTTCGTGATCGGTCTGCACGCGGCCTGGAACTTCGTCCAGGGCGGCATCTTCGGCTCCGAGATCTCGGGGACGGTCAGAAGCCGGGGGCTGTTCGAGGCGTCGTTCAGCGGCTCGGACGTCCTCACCGGGGGCGGCATGGGCGTAGAGGGCTCCGTGGTCGCCGTCATCGTATGCACGGCGGCGGGTGCGGCCATGGCGGTCACCGCGCATCGGCGCGGGCTCATCGTCCCGCCCGTGTGGCGACGTCGTCGGGAGGCGCAGGATGCGGAGACCTCCGCGGCGACCGCGGGCGGCCCCGCTGAGCGCGGCCCTCGCTGAGCAGCGCGCGGAAGGGGCGGCGGGCTCGTGCGATGGGCGGTCGCTCAGCCGCAGCCGGTTCACGACCGGGCCGGCACCAGCCGCACAGGCCGCCGCTCCGCCCGGAAGTCGTTGACCGGGGCGTCCGAGGCGTAGCCCAGGGCGAAGCCCGTGATGAGGCGGTAGTCGGCCGGCACCTCGAACTCGGCGTCGAGCGGGCCGCGCCAGGTGGCGAGAATCCCGATGGGGCAGGAGTCGACCCCGCGGGCCCGGGCCGACAGGAACAGGGTCTGGAGCATGATCCCGGCGTCGAGGGCCGCGAAGGGCATGAGCCCGGAGTGGATGAGGACGAATCCCATGACGGGTGCGCCGAAGGCCTCGCAGTTGCGTCGGTTCACTTCGTCGCGCCGTGCCCGGTCCCCGCGCGCCACTCCGAGGTGCTCGTACAGGGCCCTGCCGACGGCGATCGAGTGCACACGCAGGTCCGCCGGGTAGGGCGCCCAGACCTTGTAGTCGCCGTCGGGGATGTTGCCGGCCAGCGCCAGCCTGGCCAGGGCCCCACGCTCCCTGTGCTGCACGCCGAGCGTCTTGTCGAACTCCCGCACGTAGGCCGCGCGCAGCCGGTCGGCCCGGTCCCCGGTGGCCAGCGCCAGCATGAAGGGGCGCGTATTCGACCAGCTCGGCGCCTGCCGGGCGTCGTCGAGAATCTTGTCGAGCACCTCGGCCGGCACGGGGTCGGGGCGGAAGTCCCGCACCGAGTGCCGGGAGGCCGCCAGGTCTGAGAAGGATGCGGCGTCCACGCTGACTCCTTGACGTGTTACTGCTGGGGCTGTTGTTGCTCAGAACCGATCTCGGTGCGGAGCTGGACCGATCTCGGCGTCAGTGGCGGGGGCCGAAGGTCGAGTCGTCCAGGGTGCGGACGACGCGCGCCGGGCTGCCCACCGCCAGGGAGCGCGCCGGGATGTCCCGGGTCACCACCGAGCCCGCGCCGATGACGCAGCTTTCGCCGATCCGCACCCCCGGGCACACGATGACGCCCCCGCCGAGCCACACATTGTCCTCGATGACGATCGGGTCGGCGCTCTCCAGCCCGACCCGCCGCGGCGTCGGCTCCAGGGGGTGGACTGGGGTGAGCAGCTGGACGCCGGGGCCGATCTGGCAGTGCGCGCCAATGGTGATGGGGGCGACGTCCAGGGCCACCAGCCCGTAGTTGGCGAAGGTGCCCTTGCCGACGGCGATGTTCTCCCCCGTAGTCCACGCGCACCGGCGGCAGCAGGCGGGCGCCCGGCGCGAGGTGGGGCAGGGCGGCGCGCAGGTGCTCCTCGGCGTCGTCCTCGCCCATGGCGAAGGCGCGCTCGTAGAGGTGGAGCTCGCGGCGGGCGCGGGCGGCGATCCGGGCGTTGTCCGGGTCGTCGGAGACGTACCAGTCGCCGGCGAGCATGCGCTCGCGGTTGGTGCGCGCGTCCCCGGCGAAGTAGGGCCGGGCCTGGGCGAAGGGGGTCTCCTCGGTCATGGGCGCGAGCCTACCGGCCCGGTCGCCGGCCCACTCGGAGCCGGCCCCGCCAGGGCCCGGGTGGTCAGCGCCATGCGCAGCACATTGCGTCCCGTGCGCTGGAGCTCGCCCAGAGTCAGGTGCTCGCCGGAGTCGTCGTCGGGGTCGTAGCAGGCCAGGACGGCGTCGTCGTGCCCCTCGGCCCGGGTGCTGGTGTACGTGCGCCCGCCGGGCATGAGGACGTCTACCTGCGCGCGCACGCGCGTGGCGGAGTCGGCGAGAGAGGCGAAGAGCGGGTCGGGGGCGTAGCGCATCCACCAGTCGGTGATGACCAGGCCCCTATAGCCCCACTCCCCGCGCAGGATCGTGGTGGCCAGGTCGTAGCTGTAGTGGGCCCACTGCCCGTTGATCTTGTTGTAGCTGGTCATGATCGTGCGGGGGCGGGCCCGCTCCACGCAGATGCGGAAGCCCCGCAGGTAGATCTCGCGCAGGGCCCGCTGGGACACGCGCGAGTCGTTGACCCACCGCTGAGTCTCCTGGTTGTTGCAGGCCAGGTGCTTGGGGCAGGCGGACGCGCCCCGCGACTGGATGCCGCGCACGTAGGCGGCCGCCGTCAGGCCCGTCAGCAGCGGGTCCTCGGAGTAGTACTCGAAGCTGCGCCCGCACAGCGGGTCGCGGTGGATGTTCATGCCGGGGGCGAGCAGGACGTCGGAGCCCTTGCGGAGCATCTCCTCGGCGTGGAGGCCCTCGAGCTCCTCGACCAGGGCCGGGTCCCAGGCGGAGGCGAGCGCCGTGCCGCACGGCAGCAGGGAGGCGAAGGCCGACACCCGGATGCCCGACGGTCCGTCGGTGGTGATGACCGGCGGCACGCCCAGGGCGCGCAGACCCTCGGTCAGGCCCCCGAAGGCGCCGGCGTTGCCGGGCGCCCCCAGCGGGGAATTCATCTCAATGTCGCCGTAGGCCAGCTGGGCGAGGTCCTGCGCGCTCAGACGGGCCACGACGTCGTCCAGGTCCGCCCTGCCGGCGGCCACGTCCCGCAGGGTGGGGCCGGTCCCGCTCCCGCCGGTGCCCGCGGCCCCGGCGGGGCCGACCGGTTCGGGCAGGCGGGAGACGATGCGCTCGCGCAGGTCGACTGTGGCCGTGGGCACCGGCTCCCAGCCGACGACGACGCCTCCGTCCCGCCCGCGCACTGGCGTCATGCGGTCGAAGGGATGGTCGGGGGAGGGGGCGAGCGCCTCCTCGAGCTGCTCGAGGACCTCGGCGGCCCCGATGTCGACGGCGCCCGCCGCGGCGGTGTCCCGCACGGACAGCCCCACGTGGAGCGGGTGCGCGCCCGCCTCGAGCACCCAGGCGTTGCGGTGCCCGGTGGCCCCGGAGTCGTCGAAGGAGGCCAGGCGCTCCACGGGGAAGGACAGGTCGAGCTCCTGGGTGCCGCCGGGAGCGAGCTCGGCGGTGCGGGCGAAGGCGACGAGCCCGCGCGCCGGCGAGGCCAGCGCGCCGCGCGAGGCCGGGGCGGCGTAGACCTGGACGACCGTGGAGCCGGCCCTCCCCCCGGTGTTGGTCGCCGACGCCGTCAGGCGCACGACGTCCCCCTCGCGCACGGGGGCGCCGGGCGCCACCGCGAAGGTCGTGTAGCCCAGGCCGAATCCGAAGGGGAACTGGACGGCGTCCGGGGCGAAGGTCTCGAAGTAGCGGTAGCCGACGAAGACGTCCTCGGCGTAGTGGTTGGCCTCGGGGTCCCCGAAGTTCGCCGCCGAGGGGCAGTCCTCGTAGCGGCGGGCGATGGTGTCCGGCAGGCGCCCGCCGGGCTCGACGGCGCCGCGCAGCACGTCGGCGACGGCGCGGGCCCCTTCCATCCCGCCCGGCCAGGCGAGCAGGAGCGCGCTCGCGCCCAGCTCTTCGGCCCAGGACAGGTCCATGACGTTGCCGGAGTCGACGATGACGACCGTGCGCTCGAAGCGGGCTGCCACCCGCTCCAGCAGGCGCCGCTCGGGCGCGGTCAGGTAGTAGGAGCCGGGCTCCAGGACGTTCTCCCGGTCCTCGCCGGCCGCGCGGCCGATGACGACGACGGCGACGTCGGCGCGGGCCGCGGCCGCCTCCACGGCCGCCTCGTCCAGCTCCATCTCGGGGTGGGAGCGCGGCCACTTCCCCCACTCCGGGGCGCCGACTGCCTGGGAGGCGCACCAGCTGCGGTAGGTCTCAGCGAGCCCGGAGTCGACGGCGACGCCCGCCTCGACCAGCGAGTCGAGCAGGTTGGTGGTGTAGGGGGCGTTGACGTCCCCGCCCGAGCCGTACCCGACGGCGAACCAGTCGATCTGGACGCGCCCGAAGACTGCGACGCGGGCCGCCGGGTCCAGCGGCAGGACGCCGTCGTTGGTGAGCAGGACCGTGCCGCGGGCGGCCGCCGCGGCGGCCAGACGGGCCAGGCGGGGGTCGACCCGCCGGTCGTCGTCGGCGCTGGCGCTGGTGAGTCCCTGGGCGACCTCGCTGGTGGTCATTGTCCGGCCTCTTCCTCGAAGCGTGCGGTGGCGCCACCAGCATAATCGTCCGAGTGGTCGGCGACCAGGGCGTCGGTCGCGGCGAGCTCCTCCTCGAGCTGCTCCAGGCCGGTCCGCGTCGACAGGGGCAGGGGGCGGAACAGCGCGGCGACGGCGGCGGCCGTGATCAGTACCGGGGCCAACCCCAGCAGCACCGGCGCCAGCGCATGGGCGTAGGCCAGGTGCACGGCGTCGGCCGTGACCGGGTCCAGCGCTCGCACGGCCTCGGGCGTCACCGTGGACACGCCCTCCTCGTCGAACCCGACCAGCGCCAGGGCGGCCGTCAGCCGGGAGGTGAACAGGACCCCGATGATGGAGTTGCCCAGCGAGACGCCGATCTCCCGGAAGAAGTTGTTCGTGCTGGTGGCGGTGCCCAGCATGGAGGCCGGCAGGGCGTTCTGGATGATCAGGACGCTGAGCTGGAGGAACATGCCGATGCCGAGCTGGAGGACGAACATGCCCGCGCTGATCCACCACACCGGCGCGGTGGGCGGCACCAGGCCGAGGACGACCATGCCCGTCGCGCCCAGCAGCGAGCCGAGGACCGGGAAGACCTTGTACCGCCCCGTGCGGGTGACCAGGGCGCCGGAGACCATGGAGCCGATGAACATGCCGGCGCTGCCGGGCACGAGCAGCAGCCCGGACGCCGTCGCCGAGACCCCGTAGACCATCTGCAAGTAGGTCGGCAGGTAGCCGTTGATGCCGAACAGGCAGGCGCACATGAGCACCGCCACGACGGTGGCCACGACGAAGGTGTGGTCGGTCAGGATCCTCGGCGGAAGGATGGGGTCGGCCGCGCGCCGCTCGACCGGCACCAGGGCCGCCCAGGATGCGGCGGTGACGGCACCCAGGCCGATTATGACCGGGCTGGACCAGGCGTAGGTGGTGCCGCCCCAGGTGGCGATGAGCACGATGCCGGTTGAGCCGGTGGCGCTGAGCGTCAGGCCCGCCCAGTCGACGGTGAAGGCGCGCTCGCGTCGGGGCAGGCGCAGGGCGGCGGCGACGGCGATCCACGCGAAGACCCCGAAGGGCAGGAAGAACCAGAACACCCAGCGCCAGCCGAAGGAGTCGGTGAGCCAGCCGCCCAGCAGGGGGCCGAGGATCGCGGCGACGCCGAACATGGCCCCCAGGGGCGCCATGTAGGTGCCGCGCACGCGCGGCGGGATGAGGTCGCCGGTGATGGCCTGGGAGGAGATCATCAGGGCGCCGCCGCCCAGGCCCTGGATGAAGCGCGCGGCCACGAACAGCAGCATGGACGGCGCGAAGCCGCACAGCACCGAGCCGCCGATGAACAGGACGATGCCGGTCAGGTACAGGGGCTTGCGGCCGACGACGTCGCCGAGCTTGCCGGTGACGGGCATGGCCAGCGTCTGGGCGATGGTGTAGGCGGTGATCGCCCAGGACATGTGGGCCACCCCGCCGAGGTCCCCGATGATCGTGGGCAGCGCGGTGGCGACGACCGTGTGGTACATGGCCGTGAGGAAGACGACCATCATGAGGCACACGTAGACGACCCAGAACCGGCGGTCGGGCCGGAAGGTCATGCTCTCGATCGACCCGGCGCCGGGCGGGGCGCCGCTCGGGCCGGTCGTGCCCGCCCGCGGGGCGGGCTCACGTGCTGGGGTGCTCATCGGTTCTCCTCGGGGTGCGCCGGTCCATTCTGCCAAATGGTCGGTTCGGGGGGCGGGCAAGCCGGGCCGGTCGGGCCGGAATATGACGGGGCGGAAGATAACGAATTGATAACGGTACGGATGATCGGGCGCCTGCCCGACGCCCTCCGGCCTAACGTTGCCCTCGACACCTCGTCCGACTGCGGATCTCCCCACCACCACCCGTCCGTCATGCGCGTTTACAGCGTTTCAAGGAGGAAACTACAGATGACTGCTTCGCTTCCACGGCGTCGGTTCATCCAGGGCTCCGCCCTGGCCGCGGCTCTCGGCGCCGCCGCAGCCTGCTCGAATGGCCGGGGGGGGGGGGACACCACTGCTGACTTCTCCGGCACGGGCCCGATCACCTGGGTCCAGGGCAAGGACAACTCCGACGGCAAGGTGCAGGAGCGCATCGACGCGTGGAACGCCGACAACCCGGACGAGCAGGTCACCCTCATTGAGCTCTCCGCCGAGGCGGATCAGCAGCGCCAGTCCCTTATCAACAACGCCCAGACCCAGTCCGATGCCTACGACGTCATCTCCGTAGACA
>NZ_JONS01000058.1 GCF_000711965.1 Actinomyces israelii DSM 43320 | reverse complement strand
TGGAACGGTCTGACCGACCAGTGGCACCCCACGCAGATGCTGGCCGACCAGCTGACGATGCTGGAGCACTCGGGGGGCCGGCCGCTGGGGGAGGTGTCCCTGGCCTACCTGGGGGACGCTCGTAACAACGTGGCCCACTCCCTGCTGGTGTCGGGGGCGCTGATGGGCATGGACGTGCGCATGGTCTGCCCGGGCGAGCTGCGGCCCGAGGCGGGTGTGGTGGCGGCGGCCGAGGGCCTGGCCGCGGGCAGCGGCGGCCGGGTCACGGTCACCGAGGACCCGGCCGCGGGCGTGGAGGGGGTGGACTTCCTGTACACCGACGTGTGGGTCTCCATGGGCGAGCCCAAGGAGGTGTGGGACTCCCGGATCGGCCTGCTGCGCCCCTACCAGGTCAACGCGGCCCTGGTCCGGGCCACCGGCAACCCCGGCGTGAGGTTCCTGCACTGCCTGCCGGCCTTCCACGACCGGGGCACCGCGGTGGGGGCCGAGATCTACGACAGGACCGGCATGGAGGGCCTGGAGGTCACCGACGAGGTGTTCGAGTCCGAGGCCAGTATCGTCTTCGACCAGGCCGAGAACCGCATGCACACCATCAAGGCGGTCATGGTGGCCACCCTGGGGGACTGGGAGTGACGGTGACGCAGGCGAGACAGGCCGGACAGGCCCGGCAGGCCGGGCAGGCCGGGCAGGCCGGGGTGAGCGCGGTGAGCGGGGGGGAGAGCCGATGAGGATCGTCGCGGCGCTGGGCGGCAACGCCCTGCTGGAGCGCGGGCAGGTGCCCGACGCGGCCGTCCAGGTGGCCAACGTGCGCGCCGCCGCGGCGCGCCTGGCCGAGCTGGCGCAGGACCACGAGCTGGTCATCACCCACGGCAACGGCCCCCAGGTGGGGGTCCTGGCCCTGGAGTCGGCCGACGACCAGCGGCTGTCCGAGCCCTACCCCTTCGACACCCTGGGCGCCCAGACCCAGGGCATGATCGGCTACTGGCTGCTCCAGGCCATGCAGAACGCCCTGCCCGGGCGCCAGGTCGCCTCCATGGTCAACCAGACCCTGGTCCTGGCCGGCGACCCCGCCCTGGAGCACCCCACCAAGTTCGTCGGCGAGGTCTACACCAGGGACGAGGCCCAGGCCCTGGCCGCCACGCGCGGGTGGACCGTGCGCCCCGACGGCGAGCACTACCGGCGCGTGGTCGGCTCCCCCGCCCCCCAGCGCGTGATCGAGACCCGCCTGGTGCGCACCCTGCTCCAGGCCGGCGCCGTGGTCATCTGCGCCGGAGGCGGCGGCGTGCCCGTCATCCGCAACACCCACGGCAAGCTCCAGGGCATCGAGGCCGTCATCGACAAGGACCTCACCGCCGCCGTCCTGGCCGAGGACCTCGAGGCCGACGCCCTGCTCATCCTCACCGACGTCAACGGCGTCTACACCCACTACGGCACACCCCACGCCAAGCAGATCCCCCGCGCCACCCCCACCACCCTGCGCGCCCTCAACCCACCCGCAGGATCCATGGGACCCAAGGTCGAGGCCGTCTGCCGCTTCGTCGAGCTCACCGGAGACATGGCCGCCATCGGCCGCCTCCACGACGCCACCCACATCATCCAAGGCACCGCCGGCACCATCATCACCCCCGGCGGCAGCTACGGAAACCCCAACGACCTCCAACCACCCGCGGCACGCAAGCCCGCAAGCTAGGAGATGCTACGCGCGCAACTGCTGAGTCATATCGAGAAGGAAATAGCACCGAGGTGCCGGCTACCGGAAAGCCCTGGGGAGAGCCCGCCCCTTCCCAGACGCACTTCGCAGGCTTCGACCCGGAGGGCCCGTGAACGCCAAGTCACCGCAAGAGGCCGTTGATATCGCGGCCCGGACCCGTGCTGCGCGGCGCCGCTTGATCGAACGGCTCATCAGCACCACACGCATCCACTCGCAGCGCGAGCTGCAGCAGATGCTCGAGACCCATGGGTTCAGCGTCACTCAGGCGACGCTGTCCCGCGACCTCAAGGCGATGCGGGCTTCCAAGGCCCGCACCGCCAGCGGGAAGCAGGTCTATGTTCTGCCTGAGGCGGGCGCCCCCGGGCAGAAGCGCCTTCCCGACGACGCCGAGGCCCGGGCCAACCAGCATCTTGCGCACCTGGCCGAGGAACTCCTGGTCTCGGTCGCCTGCGCTCATGGGGACGTCGTTCTCCAGACGCCTCCGGGAGCCGCCCAGCTCATGGCAGCCGCCGTGGACGATGCGATGCTCCCGGGGGTCCTGGGGACCATCGCGGGCGATGACACCATTCTCATCGCCACAACCGGGGACGCCGCGGGCCTGGCAATCGCCCAGCACATCGCCTCGCTGTCGAAGTCGATCCCCGAGGGAATCGCCAACCGCCCCGATCGTCCCGATCGTCCCAGCAGCTGAGACCGAAACGCCGATATCGGTCCAGCTCCGGCCCGCGATCGGCAAAACCCTATAAGGATAGCCGGCACTCTGAGCGGCACAAGGCCCCGGAGCCCTCTCTAGGTTCCGGGGCCTTGCGCCGCCCCGCAGCTGTCCTCACCGTCGAGATAGACGAAAGCCGAGCGCGCTGGCCCTCGGCCCCGCGCTCCGGGCGGGGCCGGACGGGTCGGGCGCGGCTGCGCCGTCGTCCATGTTCCGCCTCACCCGGACACCGCGGCGCCTCGCGCCCCCGCATCACAGCGACGGCAGGCCCGGCCCGGACACGCAGTGGGCCAAGCAGGCCGAACGCGTGTCCGTCAGAATGACATTGACCGCCCCGGCCCTCAGAAGCACCAGTAAAAACCGCATGATGGCGGGAACCTCTTCACGACCCACGGCGTCTAAGAGCCCCAATGTCATTCTGACGGACACCCGCCCCGGGGTCGCGCCGTTAAAGGCACGTGCGGGGCACCCGGAAAGCGAGCGCCCCCCTGTCCTCGACCTCGCCGACATCGGGCGAGACGGCCCGTCTCGACGTCCCCGCTGGGACCTCTCGGTATACCGCGTGCGTTCCCACACGCTACACGCACTAATCCCCGGCACCCCACTCTTCTTTGGGATGCCGGGGATCGTGGCGGCGGTAGCGCTGGGATTCGAACCCAGGGTGGCTATGAACCACACAGACTTTCGAGATCTGCACCTTCGGCCGCTCGGACACGCTACCTCAGGGGTTGAGGTTACACGGCGGAGGGCACCCAGCCCAATCCGCGGCGGGTGCGAGGTCCCTCACGGCTCGGCCGGGTCCTCGACCGGCTGCCCGCCCTCGGACCCTTATTCCCCGACGGCGGTGCCCGCCTCCTCGTCGGTGAGGCGTCGGATGACCTTGGCGGGCACGCCGCCGACGATCGTGCAGGGCGGCACGTCCCGGGTGACGACGGCCCCTGCGGCGACGACCGCGCCGTCGCCGATGCTCACGCCCGAGGTGATGACGACCTTGGCGCCCACCCACACGTCACTGCCCAGGCGGATCGGGGCCGGGTGGGTGGTGGCGCGGTCGGCCACCGCCAGGGAGTGGTCCAGGGTCGCCATGACGACGTCGTGGCCGATGAAGCAGCGGTCCCCGATCCAGATTCCGCCCTGGTCCTGGAAGCGGCACCCGGAGTTGACGAAGACCCGCTCCCCCAGATGGATATTGGCGCCGAAGTCGGTGGTGAAGGGCGGGAAGAGGGCGAAGGACTCGGGCACGGCGCGCCCGGTGATCCGCCCCATGAGGGCGCGGATCTCCTCCGGCGTGCGATACCCGGTGTTGAGCTCGGCGGTGAGTCTCTGGACCTCGACGGCGCGCCGGGTCTGGAAGGCGGCGGCGGGGGTGCCGGCGCGCACGGGCAGTCCGGCGTCGACGTGCCGGAGGAACTCTGTCAGGTTCACGGGGTCTCTCACCTCTGCATCTCGATCTCGGCGGCGGCTGCGATCATAGTACTCACCGGGGTGTAGATGTCCACATCGCTCTCAGGAGTCTCGATACTAACAATCAGAGAATAGCGGACCCCGAGACTGCTGCGACCCAGGGACGGACGACTCTTCCATCCACGCCGGGAGGGGTTCGGTTCAATGAAGTACGAAAGCGTGATACGGAGCCCGACCTGTACCTCGCCCAAGCCGTCCAGAACGCCACGAGGCCATGGGAGCTCGTGGAGCGCCATCCCACGGTAGACATGGTCAGCATTCGGCTGATGCCCGGGCTTGAGGGTGCAGCTCGCCCTCGCACACGAGTGTCAGAGCATCTGAAGCACTGCGAAGGGCGCGTTCGAGATCCGGTACGCCCATGCCGTAACGGCGCCGCAAAACCTGAGGCTCTCCTTTCGCAGGATTCTTCCCCGAAGACTGGTGAGCGTGCATGGCGTCCGTCCAGCGCGCGGAGTGGACGACCAGCCCGCGTACCGTTTCCGGACGAAGCGCCGGATAGGCCGCTTGGACAGATGCGGCTGCCGCCGCGAAGGTCGCGGCGGCAGCCGATGTGTCGAAGCCGCCCGTGAGGAAGCTGCCGGTGCCAAGATGCTGGAATCGGGTCGTGAGAACAGTCAGGTGGTCGGACCGGTCCACGGTGCCGCCATCCGGGGACCGGAGCAGGTTCCCGCCGTCGGCGACCGCGTCGGGTTTGAAAGGCCAGCTGGTATGAGCGAAAGAGGCCGAGGTGCGACTGGTCGGAGCGAGGTCTCCCGCCGGTGCGATGGGTTCATAGCCCACGAAACTCGCGGGTGCGGGCTCCATGTCGCCGTACAGTGCCGGCCCCGCCATCTCCGTGCCATGAGGACAAACCGGGTCGGGTCGCCACTGCGCGTCAGCACGATGGCAGTCGGCGCCATTGAGAGCATCGGTGAGCAAACGATGCTCGCGCTGGACTCCGGTATCTAAGACGCAGACGGCAGGCGCATCGTCAGGGATCGGGCCGCCACGAGACAACAGGTCCTCAATCCACTCGATCTGCTCGGACCGGCGCGTGCCGGTGAAGAAGCCGGGCTGATGAGGCCGCCTCAATTCCGCAACACCATCGGTATGCTCGACGACCTGCACCACGTCCTCAACTGCGCCCCGCAGCAGGCAGACGGTCCGGTCACCGAATCCCAGGAACTGCTCCGGCGGACAGGAAAGACCACGCGACCTCGCCACCCTCAGAAGATGATCTAGCTCCATACCAGAATCTTCCCGCAGCCAGACCCCCACCGGACCGGAGTCCCGTCGTCGTGAAAAGACTCTGGAGGATCAGTCCAGAGCAATCGGGCCGTGGCCCTGCGGATCCGCTCGACCGACTCGATGAGCCTTTAATGACGCGGGCGGTCCTCGTCAACAGTGGCAACATACTCATCGAGCTTCTGCGTGAACCACGACTCCTGCGATTCAGGAAGATAGACCGACGCCGTGAGGACAGCATCACCCTCGTCGCCCGCAATTGTCGCCGACAACTCGATGCAAGGCCCCCGCAGCTCCTGAGCGAGCCGCGACTGCCCGGCGCGCGCCGCCTTCGCAGCCTCCTGGATGGCAACGGCGTAGAACTGCGCATCGTCACCACCCCCATGGCTGGGCACGAGTGCGCGAACCTGGTCGTTGGTCGCCATGAGCCCTCTCCCGGCACCGATCGGAACTACCCCCAACGGTAACCGCCGCCTGCGCCCAGCCTCACCGCCGCTCGGCGAAGAAGCCCCGCAGCAGCGCCTCTGACTCGCGCTCGCGCACCCCGGCCACGACCTCGACGCGGTGGTTGGCGCGCGGGTCGCGCAGGACGTCGCGCACGCTCCCGCACGCCCCGGTCCGCGGCTCCCAGGCGGCCAGGACCACCCGCGCCAGGCGCGCGAGCTGGATGGCGCCGGCGCACATGGTGCACGGCTCCAGGGTGACCACCAGCTCGCAGCCGTCCAGGTGGGAGTCCCTCAGTGCCGCCCCGGCCGCTCGCAGGGCCAGCACCTCGGCGTGGGCCGTGGGGTCGCACGTGGACTGCCGGGCGTTGGCCGCCTCCGCCAGGACCCCGCCGTCGGGACCCAGGACGACGGCACCCACCGGCACCTCGCCCGCACGGCCGGCGGCAGCGGCCAGGGCCAGGGCGCGGCCCATGGCGCCGCTGTAGCGCGCATCGAGAAGTCCCGTGCTCACGCCGTCAGCCTGCCGCATTCCGAGGCGACGCCAAAATATGTCCTACCTCATACCTACCGACTGAAACCGTAAGTCCCGCACGGCCTGCGACCCTCTTCTTCCGGCGGGAATCCACCACTCGAAGTTGCCACGGCCACCCGCACCTGCCAGGCTCTATCACTGACATCACCACAGTGAATGGAGTCACACCAGTATGGAACCGCCGGCGAACAGCATGCCCGACCCCGCAGACAGATCCGAGACCGCCGACCCGAGAGCCTCCACCCCCGTGGTCGAGGCCCCCGGCGACGCCCCGTCCGCACCCCACCCCACGACCCCCGACCCGCCCGACCCGCACGAGCCCCACCCCATCAACTGGGGCGTCTTCCTCTCCTCGGCCGTCATAATCGCCGTCGTGGCCGCCGCCGCCATCATCTCGCCCACCACCGTGCAGGACGCCTTCAACGCCGCCGTCGCCTGGGCCGGGAAGTGGTTCGGCTCCTTCTACATCTTCCTCATCACGGCGACGATCGTCTTCGTCGTCCTGCTCGCCCTGAGCAGGTACGGGCAGGTGAGGCTGGGCCCGGACAACTCCACCCCGGACTTCTCCACCTTCTCCTGGGCCGCCATGCTCTTCGCGGCCGGCATCGGCACCGGCATCATGTTCTTCTCCATCGCCGAGCCCGTGGCCCAGTACGTGCACCCGCCCACCGGCGAGGGCGAGACCATCGAGGCCGCCCGCCACGCCGTCGTCCTGGCCATCTTCCACTACGGGATCTCCGGCTGGGGCGTGTACGCGATCATGGGCATGGCCATGGCCTACTTCGCCTACCGGCGCCGCGACGCGCTGGCGGTGCGCTCCACGCTGCGCCCGCTGCTCGGGGCCCGTGTGGACGGCTGGATCGGCGACGTCGTCGACACCGCCGCGCTCGTGGGCGGCGTCTTCGGCATCGCGGCCTCGCTGGGGGTCGGCGTCGTCCAGCTCAACGTGGCCCTCGACATCCTCTTCGGCATCCCGCAGGGCACCGGCGGGCAGATCGGCCTCATCACGCTGTCCGTCATCATGGCGACGATCTCGGCCACCACCGGCGTGGACCGGGGCGTGCGCGTGCTGTCCAACATCAACGTGGTCCTCGCCATCGGCCTGGCCCTGTGGGTCCTGGTCAGCGGCGACACGGCCTTCCTCATGGACGCGCTGGTCGGAACCGTCGGCGACTTCATGGTCCAGTTCCCGCAGCTGACCCTGGAGACCTACGCCTACAACCGGCCCGAGGAGTGGCTCAACAACTGGACTCTGTTCTTCTGGGCGTGGTGGATCACCTGGGGGGCTTTCGTCGGCATGTTCCTGGCCCGCGTCTCCCGCGGCCGCACGCTGCGCGAGTTCATCCTCGGGGCCCTCATCCTGCCCTTCTCCTACGTGGTGATGTGGGTGGCGATCTTCGGCAACAGCGCCCTGGAGCTCATCCGCTCGGGCGACACGAACTTCGCCGAGACCACCATCAGCGCCCCCGAGCAGGGCCTCTACCTCCTGCTCGGCGCCGTCGGCGGGAAGCCCATTATCGCGATCGCGCTGTTCATCGGCGTCCTCTTCTACGTCACGAGCGCCGACTCCGGGGCGCTGGTCATGTCGAGCCTGTCCAGCCGGATCAAGGGCGAGAGGGAGGACGCCGCCCCGTGGCTGCGGATCTTCTGGGCGACCCTGACCGGCATCCTCACCGTCGCCATGCTCGTGGCCGGGGGCGTGCCCATCCTCCAGCAGGCGACTCTGGTGATGGCGCTGCCCTTCAGCTTCATCCTCGTGGTGATCATGGCCTGCCTGCTCAAGGCCCTCCACCGGGAGGCGAGCCTCAACCAGGCCCGCTCGCGCGCCTACCGCAACCGGCAGGTCGGCTTCACCGGGACGGCGGCGGGACTGCGCCGCATCTCCTGGCGCGACCGCCTGTCCCACACCTTCGCCCGCGTCAGGGCCGAGCAGGCCCAGCGCGCCCTGGACGAGCGCATCGTGCCCGCCCTGGAGGCGGTGGCCGCCGAGCTGGCCAAGGAGAGGCTGGAGGCGGAGGTCCAGGTCGAGGGCCGGGAGGCCGACGACCCCGACGACGAGCGCACCTACCTGGGCCGCGTCACCCTGCTGGTGACCGATCCCAACAACGAGGCGCGCGAAGGCGAGATCGAGCCCGAGGTCCTCGAGCGGGCGGCCGGCCGGCGGATCTTCCGCTACGTGGTGCGCATGGTCGAGGCCCCGGCGCCCTCCTACGGCGGCGGCATGAATGAGGCTGACGACGTCACGGTGCGCCTGGAGGTGCGGCTGCGCGGAGGCGGGGTGGGCTACGACATTATGGACTGGTCGGCCGACCAGGTCGCCCACGACGTCCTCGACCACTACGAGCGCTGGCTGGAGTACCTGGGCACGAGCAGCACCGCACGCGTCTGAGCCGGGCTGGGCGCCGCCCCCGGTCAGCCGGGCTGGGCGCCGCCCCAGCTCGCGCCCGCCCGCCCTTTTCGCCGAGATCGGTCCAGTTCCGCGCTGAGATCGGTTCAAGGGGCGGGCGGGCGGTCTCTTCTGTCTGCTCTGTCTGCTCTCCGACGCCGTCAGGGGCTCCCGGGTGTCGGCCTTGACCGGAAAACTTGACCGAAAAAGGTGGCTCCCACGCACTTTTAGCGCCGACCCCCGCCCTGCCCTCGTCGCAGAACCGCAGAATCACGCCGATCCCCGCCGCGCCCAAGACCGCTGAGCGCCTTAAAAGTGCGCGGGAGCCACCTTTTTTCCACCGCGCAGCACCACTTGACGACTGAGTCCTGGCGGGACGCGGGTCGGGCTGTCAACACCGACGGCGACCCGCAGCCGGCCCGCACCCCGGCACCCGCCCCCGCACCCCCTTCGCCGAGATCGGGCCGCCTCCGCGCCGGAGCCGGCCCGAAGAGCCCACCGGACGCCGCAATCCACCGGCACCCGCCTCAAGGGCCGGCCGGGACGGGCCCCGAAGACTGCGAGCGGGCGCAGCGCCCCGGCGCCCGTACGGAACGGGCCGGAACGTGAACGTGCCTTCGCAGCACCAACGTATCTTTCTCTCATCCTTCTGCGGGTAGACCTCAGAAGGATGAGAGAAAGGCACGTCCACGCGACGAACCTCCGTTGAGGTTGAGGCTCCCCGCCCGCCCCGGCCCGCACCGCCACGCCCGGAATCAATCGTCTGGGCTACGGAACCCGTCCAGGCGGCGCCTTCTCGCAGTCGCACCACCCTCCTCGCGCTCTGTACGGGACCAGGCGAATGCGCAGGCGTCAAGAATGTCGACGACGACGGCCGGCACCCTCAGTCCCGAAAAGGGAACGGCGCAGAGCGCCGGTGCTTGAGAAGCCCCGTCAAAGACGAGACGGGGCCCGACATCGGTGGCCGCCGGCGACCGTATCAGAGCCGATCTCGACGCGGAAGTGAACCGATCTCGGCGAAGGGGCGGGTAGGCGCCCCCCCGCCTCTTCGCCGAGATCGGTCCGGCCCAGCGGTGCGGCAGCGACCGCCCTCGCCGTCGTACCCGGGCAGTACCCTGGCCACATGGATCTGCTTTCGCTTGCTGCCGGACGCCGTGATGCCGGGCTGGCCGCGCTCGACGCCGAGGACCGGGCGGATCTCGGCCAGTTCTTCACCCCCATTGCGGTCGCACGGATCATGGCCGACCTGCCCCGTCTGCCGCGTGAGGGAGTGCTCCGCGTGCTGGACCCGGGGGCCGGCTCGGGCGTGCTGTCGGCCGCTGTTGTCGATCGGGCGCGGCGCGAGGCCCCGGGCTTGCGGGTCGAGGTCACCGCGGTCGAGGTCGACGGGCGGCTGCACGGCGTCCTGTCCGAGACACTCAGCGACCTGGAGAGCACCGGCGCACGGACAACCCTGGTGAAGGACGACTTCGTGAGCTGGGCGCTGCGCGCCGAGGAGCGCTTCGACCTGGTCATCCAGAATCCTCCGTACCACAAGATCCGGTCACGATCGTTACTGGACCATGACCTGCGTGCCGCGGGCATTATCGTCCCCAATATCTACGCGGGCTTCATGGCGCTCGGTTCCCTACTTATAGGCGACGGCGGGCAGCAGGTGTCGATCACGCCTCGCTCGTGGATGAATGGAACCTATTTCTCAATGTTCCGGCGCGCCCTGCTCGCACGCCTCGGCATTGACAGTATCCACACGTTCCAGTCGCGCTCCCGGGTCTTCGGGGATCTGGACGTACTACAGGAGACGATCGTCGTAGCGGCGACGCGGGGGCAGGCAGCGCCGATGGTTCGATTGTCGTCCTCCGTCGATCACCGGGATGCTCCAGTGACGCGAGCGGTCCCCCGCTCACAGGTGGTCACGGACGACTTCATCTTCGTGCCGGCCTCCGACGAGGACGGCGCCGCCGTGTCGTGGATGGAACGGGCGCAGCACACGCTGTCCGATCTTGGCCTGAGCGTGTCCACAGGCAGGGTCGTGGATTTCCGCTGCCGCGACCTTCTGGCCGACGAGGCCAGCCGGCACTGCGCCCCTATGGTCTATCCGGCCAATATTGCTGACGCGCAGGTGGTGCATCCGCGCAGCACTGTTCGAAAACCTCAGTGGTTCAAGACGGATTCGACGCAGTCGCCCAAGCTTCTTGTGCCTGCCGGATCCTATGTCCTGGTGAAACGGTTCTCGGCGAAGGAGGAGAAGCGGAGGATCGTCTCCGCCCTCTGGTCGGACGACCGCGCCCCCGCCTTCGACAACAAGCTGAACTACATCCACCGACAAGGGCGCGGCCTGGAGGCGGACGTGGCGGCCGGACTGATCGTCTGGCTCAATTCCACGCCGGTGGACGCGTACTTCCGCGTATTCTCCGGGCACACGCAGGTCAATGCTGGCGACCTGAGACGGATGCGCTTCCCCAGCCTGGAGCAACTGCGGCTGCTGGGGACGGCATCTCTCGATCCCGACGACGCGGTGGAGCAGATCATGGGCGCCCTGAGAACTGCGGCGGCATGAGCAAGGTGAAGGAGGCGCAGGAGATTCTCCGGGCGTTCGATTTCGACAGGAGGCGGACCAATGAGACCTCCGCCCGGACGCTGCTCGCGCTCGCCGGAATGAACGAGCGGACTTCTTGGGCCGATGCGACCAATGAGCGCATGGGCGTCAGGGCGATCCTGGACTGGATGCGCGGCCCGCTCAACCACCCGATTGCGGAGAACTCGCGCGAGACGGTCCGCCGTTTTGTCCTCCATCAGTTTGTTGACGCGGGATTCTGCCTCTACAACGATGATGATCCAGGTCGTGCAACCAACTCGTCAAAGAACAACTACCGCCTGAGCCCGGAAGCCCTTCTGGCTATTCAGCAGTACGGTACTGACGACTTCAGCATCTCGGTCGAGGAGTATCTGGCCGAGGTCGGCGGCCTGACCGCAAGGTATCGGGCTGCTCGCGATCTCGTGCGTATTCCTGTCACCACTCCCGACGGCGAGGAGCTCGCCCTGAAGGCTGGCGGACAGAACACTCTCATCAAGGCGATGGTCGAGGACTTCTGCGCCTACTTCGTGCCCGGAGGCGAGGTTCTGTACATTGGCGATGCGGACTCAAAGCTGACGATCTTCGAGAATGAGAGGCTCGCCTCACTCGGAGTCACCCTCGACTTGCACGGTAAATTCCCCGATCTGATCGTCTACCAACCCGACAGGAACTGGCTTCTTCTCATGGAGGCCTGCTCCACTCACGGGCCCGTGGACCACATCCGGCACAGCGAGCTCTCTGAGATATTCCACGGGTGCACCGCGGGCCTGATCTACGTCTCTTGTTTTCCGAACCGGACCGTCATGCGGCGCTTCCTCGTCGAGCTCGCCTGGGAGACGGAGGCCTGGGTGGCATCCGACCCGACGCATATGATCCACCTGAACGGATCGAAATTCTTAGGACCGCACGGCGGAGACTGAAGCACGTCTCTCATCCCTTCCACACCCGATAACGCGCCATCGCGCACTCCTGCGCCGAGCAGCGGACGCCGCACTGCCCCGGCCCAGGCTCATGGTCACGCCCCGCCGACATGCGCGGGACCGGATCCGAGTCAGCAGGGGCAGGCGACGACCCGACCAAGACCGCGACCGGCCCGTTGGCCGGGGCCGACGGCGGAGAAGGGCGCCGTCGGCACGCCACCGTCCCTCTCCGAGCCCCGGCCCTCTGGTGCGCCAGCCCTGCGCACCGCCCCCTTGGGCCCCGCCCCCATTCCGCCGGGAAACGCGCGGCACGCATCGGCCCTTCAGTCCCACGCACGCAGGGCCTGCCCGATGCCCTGCCCGCGGCGGGCCCGGGAGGAGACGACGACGGCGAGGCACGTGGTAACCAGGGTCAGGACCGCGACCGCGCCGAGCTCGGACCACGGCGCGTGGGCGAGGATGACGGCGGTTCCCAGGCCGGAGCCCTCGCTCATGATCGGACCCGCCGCCACGAGGATGAGGGCGCCGAGGAGGACCGCGGTGAGCGCGTGGATCACCCCCTCGAGGACCTGGGCGGCGAGCACGGCCCCCTCCCGGGCCCCGGCGGCGCGCAGCAGGGCGGCGTCGCGGCGCCGGTGCCCGGCGCTCATGGCGATGACGGCGACGCCGCCGCTCCAGGCCACGAGCAGGGCGAGCCCGAACATGACCAGGAACCCTGACAGCCTCATGCCGGTCAGGCCCAGCGACCTGGCGCCGAAGAGGACGACGACCAGCCCGATCGCCACGAGGAAGGGCAGGACGGTGGTCGAGGAGTGGCTCGACTCGAGCGCCGCGGTCCGCGCCGCCACCCGCCAGACGGTGCCGGGGACGGGCAGGGCTGCCACCGCCCTCTGCATCCAGGGGACGAGCCAGGGGGTGAGCAGGCACACGAGGACGACCATGCCGAGGGCGGCGAACACGGCGGCGTTGGCGGCGTCATCGCTTCCCGCGCCAGCGGCGCGGATGGTGCGGCGGTTGGCGACGATGAGCGCGACGAGCCCGGCCACCGCGGCCAGGCGCACGAGCACGCCGAGGACGCGGCTCGGCCCCCGGGTCCGCTCCTCGTCCCCGCGGCTGTTCCCGGCGCCGTGCCCGGCCCAGCCGTTTAGGAGCGCGACCTCGGGGGCGCGGGCGGCGCGCCGCGCACCCGGGGCTGCCGGTGGTGGTGCTCAGCGCCTACGTGGCCGGCCCGTACCTCGGCGAGCTCCTCGAGGGCGTCGACGGCTCGGTCGGCTACCTGCTCAAGGAGCGGGTGGGTCGCGTGAGCGACTTCCTGCGCTCCCTGGACGTGGTGGTCTCCGGCGGCGTCGTCATCGACCCGGAGGCCCTGGCGCACCTGATGCACGCGGGGGTGCGCGGGGCGTCGGACGTCCCCGGGGCCGCCGGCGCAGTGAGCTCCGTCTCCGCTGGCCCGCAGCTGGCGCGCCTGACCCCGCGGGAGACCGAGGTGCTCGCGCTCATGGCGGAGGGGCTGTCCAACGGGCAGATCGCGCGGCGGCTGGTGCTGTCCGACGGGGCGGTCGCCAAGCACGTGGCGAACATCTTCCTCAAGCTGGACCTGCCGCCGGGCGAGGAGAACCGGCGCGTGCGAGCCGTGCTCGCCTGGCTGCGCGCCCGCGCCTGACCGCTTACTACGCTCCTTTGTCCCTTACTACGCTCCTTCCCGCCGTACAGTAAGGGACAAAGGAGCGTAGTAAGCGACTCATGGCCGCAAGGGCGGCAACGGTTCGGCGCGTCCGGCGGGCCCGCACCCCGTAGGCTGATCTCATGCGTCTTCATGTTGCCGATCATCCGCTCATCGATCACAAGCTCTCCGTCCTGCGTGATCGGACGACGCCGTCGGCGGTCTTCCGCCAGCTGGTGGACGAGCTCGTCACCCTGCTGGCCTACGAGGCCACCCGCGAGGTGCGCGTCGAGAAGGTCGAGATCGCCACCCCGGTCGCGACCGCCCACTGCCTGCGTCTGGCCGAGCCGCGGCCCCTCGTCGTGCCGATCCTGCGGGCGGGCCTGGGCATGCTGGAGGGCATGACCCGCCTGCTGCCCACGGCCGAGGTCGGGTTCCTGGGCATGCGGCGCGACGACGACACCCTTGAGGTCGAGACCTACGCCAACCGCCTGCCGGACGACCTGTCCGGCCGCCAGTGCTTCGTCATCGACCCCATGCTCGCCACCGGTCACACCCTGGTCGCCGCGATCGAGTACCTGCTGGTGCGCGGCGCCCGCGACGTCACCGCCATCTGCCTCATCGCCGCCCCTGAGGGCCTCAGGACCCTGGAGGCCACCGTGGGCGGCCGCGCGAACGTCACCGTCGTCACGGCGGCCAAGGACGAGCGGCTCAACGAGCACGCCTACATCGTCCCGGGCCTGGGCGACGCCGGCGACCGGCTCTACGGCATTATCGACTGACGCCCGGCGCGGGGCTCGCGCCCGTTCGAGTCGCCGGCTCGTCACGACGCGGACTCGAGCGCGTCAGCGGCGGGTTCACCCTCGAAACCAGGCAATCGGTCGACCTTCCCAGCGGGAATGGCCTCGACAAGGCCCGCCCGGTGAGCAGCAGCACGATCGGCAGCTCTCAGTTCCCACTCCAGCGACGGCGGGCCGCGCTCAAGTACCTCCCGCACGATGTCACCCTGGCTGCGACGAGTCGCGCACGCAGGCACAGCGACACGCTCACGCAGTTCCGAAGAGAGCCGGACAGAGATGGGAGCACTGAGCACCGGAATTATGCCTGCAGTCCAGGCTTCGCGCCGGCCTCACACCGGTCGTCCAGGCTGACGGAAATCAGGGGGCGGGCACTGTCCGAGAAGCACAATGCAGTACACTCCGGCTCCGTTGTTTGACGGTGGGGCCCTGGCGCGTGCGGCGTGGGGTGCGGTGACGATCCCGCAGCCGAGTGTGGAGACCAACCCGAGGATCACGACGGGTGATGGCGTGTCTGGTGCGACGGTGGTGGGTCTGGACACGTGGGTGTGGGCCACGGGCGAGACTCCGGCGAGGGTGCGGGCCACGGCGTCGGCGGGGGCGGTGACGGCCACGGTGGTGGCCTCGGCCTCGGGGCTGCGGGTCAGCGCCCCGGACTCGGTGCCGGACTGCCACGGCTTCGGCGTCCCTTGGACCCAGGGCGCGGCCGAGGGGTCGTCTAGGTGCACGGTCGAGTTCACCCGTTCCTCGGCCCATCTGGGCGGGACCACGCCGCTGACGGTGTCGGTGGGCTATGACGTGGCCTGGAGCGCGACCGACGGCACCAGCGGCACCCTGGACCCGGTGACGACGACATCCACGGTGGACCTGCCCGTCGCCGAGATCCAGACCGTCAACCGCGACACCAGCCACTGACGCGGGGGTCTCATTCCTTGCGCCAGTCCGCTTGGACGCGCACGTATCTGTTGATCTGGCTGTCGGCGATGCCGAGGGTGCCGTCCTTCATGACGGTGACGCCGGCCCAGGCGAGGTCGGTGGTCTGGCCCTGGGCGTCGATGACGGGGAAGTGGAGGACGTGGGCGGCGCCGCTGTCCTGGGGGTCGGATGCGCAGGGCTGGACCACGGTCAGGGTGTCGCGGGGCTCGTCGAGGTAGACGCCGGCCTGGGGGTTGTCGGGGTCCAGGGCCTCCAGGGGCGAGGCGTCGGTCAGGCCCAGGGTCTGGGCGCGGTTGCCGGCGGGGGTGCTCAGGGCGTCCTTGCCGCGGTCGTAGTAGACGATAATGGCGTCGAAGGCGCAGTAGTCCGCCGAGCCCAGCTCGCGGGCCGTGATGGTGTAGGCGGCCACGGTCAGCGTGTCCTTGTAGCCGCTCAGGCTGGCCCGAAGATCCTGGGGCACCTCGATGACCATCTTCCCCGACGCCGTGCTGAAGGTAGCCTGCTTGGGAAAGCCGTATATGGCCGCTGGGGAGGGGCTGACGCTGCCTGCGGGCAGGACGGGTGAGCCGCAGCCGGTCAGCATGAGTGCTCCGGCGGTGAGGGCGACGGCCGCCAGGTTCCTGGCTCGGGGCACGGGGCCGCTTGACCGGGCCGGGCCTCCAGGCGGTGTGCCAACGGGTGGTGAAGACGTGCTGCGCACTGTCAGTCGTCCCCCTCCTGGGGTGTCGCGGGTGCGGGCGTGGGCTCAGTGGTGGGCGTGGGCGCGGGTGTGGTGGTGGCGCCGGGGACGGGCCGGTCCCCGCACGCCCAGGGCAGGACGGAGGTCAGCAGGTTGCGGGCGTCAGCTATCGAGTCGCGCTTGCGCTCCTTTGTCGAGGAGACGACCGCCTCGACGTAGCGGTCCCCGCACACCCACTGCGCCGTCGAGTCGCTGTCACTGCCGGCAGAGGACCATGAGCCGCTCCCCTCGACACCGGGCAGGGTCCACACGTTCTCAGGGAACCTGACCCGGATACTCTCATAACCGATGAACTCGTAGGAGTTGCTCTCGTCGATCAGCCCCCACCGGACGATGACAAGCGACCCCAGCCCCTGGTCGAGCGTCGTGGTCGAGGCCGAGCAGGACCACCACCCATAGTCGGGGTCGCTCGCGGCCTCGACCACAGGATCGTCACCGGTGACAAGCATGACCGAGTCGGCCGGCACACCGGGACAGATCCACGACTCACTATCCGCCGGCACCACCGACGGCATAACCTCAGGCCACAAACTGCCGCAGCCCACCCCGCATACCGCCACCCCCACCAGGATGACAAGACGACAGGCGCGCCTCAACAGCAATGCACTCATTGATGACCATAATCATAGACCTGTGGATCCGTGTTCACCACCTGTCTCCGGCCGAGGCGCGTCGTCTTGGGGCATGTCATGGGGTGCCCGTGTCGGTGGGTGCTGGGATCTGCGTCGGGGTGGGGGTGGTGTTGAGCTCTGTGACGGGCTGGCCGTTGATGTACTGGGTGCCCTCAATCGGGTTCCATTCGCTGTTGCTGTCACCGGCAGCGGCGAGGACGGGGATCGCCGGCACGAAGACCCGGGCGAGGTCGATGGCACGCGCGACGTCGTCGGGGTCCTCGCGGGCGTCCATCTTTCTGCCCATGATGCCGACGCTGAGGACGCTGCCGTCCGGGTAGCGCCACGCGAAGGCACCAGCGTAACCACCCGTGTCCTGGACAGTCAGCCCCTCGCCCTCAACACCGTCCAGAACCATGGGCCGAGCAGAATCAGTGCCCGCAACATCATCATAGGAGATATGCCTAGGAAGAGGCGCAGATCCCGTGGCGGGCGGTATCAGATAGCCATCAACATTGCTGCGCGCAAGAAGGTATGGCTGGAATTAAACAAGATCGGTGTGTGGCGGTGCGACTGGGAGGTGCTCGAAGTCGTAGTCGAAGGTGCGGTTGGTGATGTAGGCGGTGAAGGCCGCGAAGGTGTTCTCCGGGGTGTCGCGCTGGAGGTTGGCGATATTGTTCTTGGCGGCGTTCCACACGTGTTCTGTGGGACCCAAGGTCGGGGGCGTAGGGGGGCATGTAGATGGGTGTGATGCGCTCCAGAGCCTGACCGGGGGCATAAAGATCGTTCAAAGCCTTGGCGTGGTGGAACCTGGCGTTGTCCAAGACGACCGCGATCTTCTTTTTCTCATCGGTCTCGCGCGCCAGGCGACCCATCATGAGGGCGGGTCTGCTCGGCGTTCTGGTTTCCCTCGATGGGGTAGATCTTCATTTTCTTGGTCGTCAGGCTCAGTGCCCCGAAGAACGACTGGCTCGCCTTCTTACGGTCCACGTACAGCCTTGTTCTCTTCCCCTTGGGAAGCCACATGCGCCTCGTCTCGGCCTCG
>NZ_JONS01000057.1 GCF_000711965.1 Actinomyces israelii DSM 43320 | reverse complement strand
CCCCGGAGAACACCTTCGCGGCCTTCACCGCCTACATCACCAACCGCACCTTCGACTACGACTTCGAGCACCTCCCAGTCACACCGCCACACACCGATCTTGTTTAATTCCAGCCACAGCTGCCGATCATGTCCTTCATCGTGCACTTCAGCTTCGCCATCGCATTCGGCCTCATCTACTGCATCGCGGCCGAGTACTTCCCGCGGATCAAGATGTGGCAGGGCGCCGTCTTCGGAATCGTGGTGTACATCGGCGCGCACGTCGTCGTCATGCCGCTGCTGGGCTGGGCTCCGAGCCCCTTCCCGTGGGTGGCGGGGGCCCAGACCTGGTCGGAGCACTTCTCAGAGCTCTTCGGCCATATCGTGTGGCTGTGGTCGATTGAGATCGTGCGCCGCGACCTGCGCAACCGCATCACCCACGAGCCCGACGCCGAGGTCGCCCTGGACGCCGAGCCGGCGCGCTGAGGGCCCCGCGCCCCCAGGTCCGCAGATCGTCGAGCTGGGTATTGAGCGCCGCCGGGACGTGCCGGGGCGCTGCACCCCCTTCGTCGAGATCGGTAGTATTCCGACCCGAGATCGGTCCGAGGCCCCTGCCTGACGCCAGCAGGGGCGGGTGGTGTCTTCTGTCGGCTCTCCGGGGCCCGGAGTCTCTTGGAAGGTCGGTCTTGAGCGCACAGCGCCGCTCGGCCACGGAATCCACGGGATCCGTCCAGGCGTCTGGTCCTCAGGCATGCGGGTGAGCACCTGGCGGGTGTGCGGCCTCGTCCGCGGCGAAGCGGGGAACGCGGGTCGTTCCGGGGAAGAGCTGCACATGGGGCGGGGGGAGGGGATCTGCCAGTACGGGCGCCGGACCTCCGCATGATTCTGCGACTTCAGCACGTCCGTCAAGACGGGTTGACGTGCTCCCGCGTGCGCACAGACCCCTGCACGCGCACAGGAGCACATCAACCGACCGTAACGACCCGGGTGAAACCGCGGCGTTCTCAACGGAGACCCTCGCTCTTCCTGCCGAGTCGCTTGCCTCCCATGCGCCGCCCGCCCCGCCCATCGAGAAGGCCGCGACAAGGCCCAGGGCCATGTACACGACCGCAACCGTCACCCCGGCCCCGGACCCCTCCGGGCGCCACGAAAGGCCTCCAGCCGCGCGGCCGCCCGGCGTCGGGCCCGCTCCTCCCCGGACCTGGTCAGCGCCCGGTAGCGGCCGGACTCGACGGCGCAGCCGCGCTCCACGCTCCACGCCCACACGGCGTCGAGCTGAGCGTTCACGGCGGCGAGCATCTGCGGCACCTGCTCGCCCCTGCCGATGTGAATGACCCCGAAGAGCTGATGGGCCCTGGCGTCGTCGTCGACCTGGAAGGCGATGACGGCCTGCCGGCCGGAGAATCCGCGCACAACCGGGTACAGGTCCGAGCGCGAGGAGGGCCAGGGCAGTCGGCGCGTGGACAGGCCCATGCAGACCAGTCCTCGACGGGTGGCGATGGTGCGCACCGTCGAGTGGGAGCGCGCGACCACGAGCTGGAGGCACAGCAGCGGGAGGTCGACGGCTACGAACAGGAGCATCATGAGAACCGACCACCCCGGCGGGTCGGGGTTGATCACCATGCTGCCTGTCGAAAGGCAGCCCAGGATGCACAGCAACGAGGCGCAGTTCACGCCGAAGGACACGTACACGCGCCGCCCCGTGCGGGCCACATCCGGGGGCGGCTCCAGGAGCAACGCCTCCTGCATATCCGTCACCGCCCAGGGACCACTAGTACCCATTCTCTCCCCCCTTGCGTCCCGCCCAGCGTATGCGCCCGTCCTGCACGCGGGAATGGGGCGGCCTCCCCGTCGTCGCTCAGCCGGTGACGATGACGAGCGCCGCCGCGGTGGCGGCGCCGTAGACGAGCTCGTACAGCCCGGCGTCCCGCAGGGAGGGGATGAGATCGCGCCCGGTGGCGCCGCGCAGGACGGGCAGGGCGGCGCGGCCCGCGAGCAGTCCGAGGAGGAGCAGGTAGACCGCGTAGACGACGGCCACGGCACCGCCGAGCGTCACGGCACCGGGAGCACCAGAAGCGCTGTGAGTGCTGCGGGCCTGCCACAGGGCGACGACGCCGAGGAGGACCGGAACCGCGAGCATGGCGCAGAAGGCCGCCCGCGCCCCGCGCTCCCCCAGCCGCACGGCGAGCGTGCGCTTGCCGTGCAGGGGGTCGGTGCCGATGTCGCGCAGGTTGTTGACCATGAGCAGCGAGCAGGCGATGAGCCCGATCCCGCAGGCGGCGAGCCACGCCCAGCCCGGCACGCTCCCGCCCTGGACGTAGAGGGTGCCGGCGGTGGCCATGAGCCCGAAGAACACGAAGACGAAGACCTCGCCGAGCCCCGCGTAGCCGTAGGGGCGGGGGCCGCCGGTGTAGAACCAGGCGGCGGCGATCGCCGCGGCGCCGAGCAGCAGCATCCACCACTGACCGGACAGGGCCAGGAGCGCGGCCCCGAGCGCCCCGCCGACCCCGAAGCAGCCGAAGGCGGCCAGCTTGACGGCGCGGGGGGCGACGGCCCCGGAGGCGGTCAGGCGCGGCGGGCCGGTGCGCTCGTCGTCGGTGCCGCGCACGCCGTCGGAGTAGTCGTTGGCGAGGTTGCAGCCGACCTGGAGGGCGAGGGCGACTCCCGCGGCCAGCAGGGTGCGCGGCGCCGAGAAGGTCCCGAGCGCCGCCGCCGCCCCGCCCCCGAGAATGACCGGGGCGACGGCGGCGGGCAGGGTGCGCAGGCGCACGACCTCCGCCCAGCTGGTGGCGCGCGGACCCGTATCCGTCCGACTGCCCGGTTGCCGTGCGGTGCTGCTGGCGCTCATAATGTCCTCTCCCCGGTGCCTGCCGCGGAGCCTACCTGCTCACGGTGGCGCGACGACGAGGCCGGGCTTGCGAGAGCCGGCGCGATCCGGGACCGCGGAGGGACCCTGCGGGGGACGAGCCGGGCCGGGTCCCGGCGCGCGGACGCGCGCAGAAGGGCTCACACGAGCCCGTAGCGCTCCTCCTGCCCACGGCGCTGGAGCTGCATCAGCTTCTGGACGCCGCGGATCTCGGTGTACTGACCGGTCTCGCGAGCATACCCGCGGGCGAGGGCCCAGGCCCAGATGCGGTCGAGCTCTGCCATGCCCTTGGCCTCGATCGAGCTGGGCAGGGGACCCATCCAGGTCAGGCCGGTGAGCTGCACCGCCCTGCCCTCGGGGGTGACGAGCATGGCCTGCGCGTCGTTGGCGACGAGAGCCGCCTTGCCCCCGGCTATCTTGATCCGCACGAACAGGCCGGTGCGCGAGGCCGGCCAGGGGAAGTCCTTGGACCCGAGGGCCGATCCGGTGTGGATCCCGGTGGCGTCCAGGGTGGTGCGCACGGTCATCATGAGTGCGACGACAGCGAGCAGGAGCAGGCCGAGGAGGACCAGGAGGATGCCGGCGCCGAACTTCCCGTCGACAAAGTTGTAGATGGCGCCGGCGAGGACGACAAGACCGAAGCCTCCGGTGATGAGCATCACCGTGCGCGCCGACCTGGTGGCGGAGGCGCGGAAGGCCACGGACTCCTGCGTCACGGGGATGGGAACGCCCCGAGGAGGCAGGCTCCCAGGCGCCGAGTCGGGAGCCGCGGGGGCGCCGTAGGCCGCCGGCTGTCCGTAGCCGGCGGGAGCCGCCTGGCCGTAAGCCCCCTGCGGCAGGCCCTGACCAGCCGGGGCGGTCTGGCCGTATCCGGCCGGCGTCTGCCCGTACCCCGCCTGGGGCTGCCCGGGGGCGGGCAGGTACCCGTACTGGCCGGGTGACTGCGGCTGGTCGGAAAAGGTCGGCTGCGACATGGGTTGCTCCTGGACGACGATCGAGGTCGTCACCAGCCTAGGCGCGCAGCCGGGCCCGCTCCCAATGGGAACGGCGCCCCACCCGTGTCCCAGGGCGCGTCTTCTCAGGGACCGGTTCCAGGGCGCGCGGCCGAGTTGCACATGGGAGAACAGGACCCTCGCAGAGCGAGCCCGACTTTTCGTTGGGATTCTGCGATTTCTTTCCAATCGCCACAATCTGTTGCTGTGCTCCCACGGTCGCCGAGGGGGTCTGCGCACACGGGAGAGCCGCCTCGCTTCCCGCCACGTCGTCTTTTTCGCATGATTCCGCGGTTCTGCTCCACGCAGGCCGCAAACGAATGTGCAACATCCCCGACTCGGCGCCTGGAGGCTCCTCAGGAGCGGGCCGCGACGGCCTCAGAAGGCCCCGGAAGGCCTCGCATCGCCCGGCAGAGGGCGGCGACGGCGCGCCGGTCGGTCTTGCCCGGGCCGCGCAGGGGCATCTCGGGCACGACCAGGACGCGTTTGGGGGCGTGGGCGCCGTCAAGACGCTCCCTGGCCTGCCTGCGCAGCCCCTCGCCGTCGACAGCGGTGCCGGCCTCGGGCACGACGGCGGCCACGACGGCGCTTCCCCACGTGGCGTCCGGGATGCCGACGACGCAGGCCTGGGCGACGCCGGGCAGGCCGGCCAGCACCTGCTCGACCTCGCGGGGATCGACCTTGATGCCGCCGGTGACAATGATGTCGTCGAGCCGTCCGAGCACCGTCAGCCGGGTGGAGCCGTCGGGCAGGGCCTCCAGCCGCCCGCGGTCGGCGGTTGCGAGCTCGCGGGGGCCGGTGCGGAAGGCCACGGACCAGGTGGACTCCGCGGGCCGGGCGGACTCGGCAGGCCGGCCAGTCTGAGCCGTCCGGCTCGGCGCACCGGGCGGACCGACGTAGCCCTCCGCCAGGACGGGCCCGGCCAGCACGATCCTGCCGACGCCGGCCTCGTCGGGGTCCTCGATGCGCACGCTCACGCCATCAAGCGGCAGGCCGTCGTAGACGCACCCTCCCCCGGTCTCGCTCATGCCGTAGGTCGTCACCACCCGGATCCCGGCGGCGCGCGAGCGCGCCAGCAGCGCGGGGTCGGTGGCGGCCCCGCCGACGAGCACGGCGCTCGCGCGCGCGAGGACGGCGGCCGCGCCGGGGTCCGCCAGCACCCGCAGGAGCTGGGTGGGCACGAGCGAGACGTACACCGGTCCCCCGCGCCCCAGCGCCCGCTCGGCCCCGGCCGCGAGCGCACCGGCGTCGAAGCCCCCGGCGGTATCGACGACGACGGGCCGGGTCCCGGCCACGACGGAGCGCACCAGCACCTGCAGGCCGGCGACGTGGTGGGCGGGCAGGGCCAGCACCCAGGTCCCGGGGCCGCCGAGCCGGGCGTGCGTGGCGCGCGCCGAGGCGACCAGGGCGGCGGCGCCCATGGCGACGAGGCGGGCCGTGCCCGTGGTGGAGCCGGAGGTGCGCAGGATGATGTCGGCGCGCTCCGGAACGCCGGCGATCCTGCCTGCCAGGTCGGCGCGCACGACGGCGGCGTCCTCGCGGGGGCCGATCGGCACGATCAGTGGCCGGGGCCCGCCGGCCGCACCCGCCGGCCCTCGGCCGCCGCGGGCCGCCGTCGGGCCTGGGCCAGCTGGGCGCCCGTGAAGGACATCGGCGAGCGCGCCGTGCAGGTGGGCGATTCGGCGGGCGCCGGTCCCGCCCACGACGAGGCGGAGGGGACGCGGGGCGGGAGGGGGCGGAGGGGTGACGGGCGCGCTCACGGCGCCAGGGTCGCACACCGCACGCATGCGGCCGTGCGGGATCGGGGCCGGTAACCGCTAGGGTGGCGCCATGCGCGCCGTTCTCATCGTCCTCGTCCTCGCCCTGACGATCTACTCCCTGCTCGACTGCGCCCGCACGCCGGAGGAGTCGATGCCGGCCCGCATGCCCAAGCTGTTGTGGATCATCATTATCGTCATGGCCACGCTCGTCGGGCCGATCGCGTGGATCATTGTCAGCCGCGTCAAGGCCGCCGAGGACCGCGGCGGGGGGGTCGAGCCGACGATGTGGTCCTCCAAGGAGGGCACGAGCTTCCGTCGGGCGGAGCGCCCGCGCCCCGTCGCCCCCGACGACGACCCGGAGTTCCTGCGGGGCCTGGAGCAGGACATCCGCCGCAAGCGCCACCACCGCGACGAGGACGGCAGCGGGGACTCCCCCGATGACGCCGGCTCCGGGGAGGCCGGCTGACCGGGCGTCGGAACGACCGGGGCCGCAGCCGTCGGCCTCAGCCCGAGGCGCGCGGGGTGAAACGCGGCCAGGAGGAGGTGTCGACGTCGTAGCCGTGGGCGGCGGCGTGGACGAACCAGTCGCCGGGCAGCCACGTGCGCCCCACGACCTGCGGGTGCTCGGGCATGTACCGGGCAGACCACAGGATCAGGACGAGCTCGGCCCACTGCCCGCGCAGCTTCCAGCGCGCCGAGCCGCTGGCGTTGGCGGCCGCCATGACGATCTCGCCGGTGCCGGTGAGCTGAGCCTCCTGGACGTCGCGGAGGGCGATCGGCATGATGCCCTCCCCCGTGCCCAGGTAGATCCCGTGGGTGGACACAGTCAGGCGGGCGTCGGCCAGGTGGCGCCAGCGCTCGACGGCGTCGGCCTCGGCGGCCCTCTTGCGCCGCGAGTTCAGGTAGGCCTGGCCGCCGAAGAAGGCGGCGGTCAGGGCCAGCCCGACGGGCCCGCCGGCCAGGAAGAAGCCGCGCGACGGGTTGTAGGTGGCATCCCCGCGGCGCCACATGAGCAGCTCGGCGTCGCAGGTGGCGAGCATGACCTCGTCGGAGGCGAAGGCGCGGCGCACGGGGTCGATGACGGGCGAGACGGGGTTGGGGCGGCGCCCGGCGCGCAGGGCGGTCAGGACGGCGGCGGTGTTCCACCACACGAAGTCCTGACCCGTCCACGGTCGCTGCGGGGCGGGGCGGGCCGGGGCGCGTCCGCCCGGGCGGACCAGGCCGGTGCTCCGGGCGGGGACGAGCCCGCCCGGGGCGGCACCGTCGGGGCCCTCCGGCCGCGGCTGGAGGGTCACGGCATCGTCCCGTCCGGGGCGTCCAGGGCGGCGGACTCGGGTAAGCGCCCCACGGCCGCGGCGGCCGCGGAGGTTCCCGGGACCATGTCCTCGGCGCGGCGCAGGAGGTCGCCGGCGGGCTCCCAGTAGGACAGGCCGACCAGCGTGCGCGAGTCGAAGGTCAGGGAGGTCAGCGAGGCCAGGGAGCACTGGCGGCGGCGGGGGTCGTGGACCAGGAGGCGGCCCTCGAGCCACAGGCGGGTCGCCCAGATGGGCAGCTGGTGGGAGACGAGCAGCGCCTCGTGGCCCTCGGCCCGGCCGATGGCGGCGCGCACGGCGGCACTCATGCGGGCGACGAGATCGGTGTAGGGCTCGCCCCAGCTCGGGCGCAGGGGGTTGAGGTAGTAGCGCCAGTGCTCGGGGTGGGCCAGGACCCACCGGTTGCGGTTGACGGGCACGCCCTCGAAGTGGTTGCCGGCCTCGATGAGGCGCGCGTCCGTGGTCGGGGCGAGGTTGAAGGCGGCGGCGGTCGGGGCGCCGGTCTCGCGCGCCCGCTCCAGGGGGGAGGTGATGACCGCGGCGATGTCGTGGCCGGAGGCGGACAGCACGTCGGCTACCTGCAGCGCCATCTGCCGGCCCAGCTCGGAGAGGTGGTAGCCGGGAAGGCGCCCGTACAGGATGCCCTCGGGGTTGTGGACCTCGCCGTGCCTCATGAGGTGGATCGTCGTGCGCGCCATGTGCGTGATTCTCGCACGCCCGCGGTGCGGTCGGCGGCGCGGTGCGGCCGCGGGGCTGTGGAGCGCGGGCGGCGGCGCGGTACCGGGCCGGTCAGGGCGCGGGCTCGCTGACGACGACGGCCAGACCGGCGTCGTCGAGGACCGCTCTGCCGGCCGGGGTGAGGCGCACGGCATGGGCGGCGCCGAGGCGCTCGACCCACCTGCGGGAGAGGAGGGTCTGGCAGATCGCCGTGCCCAGGGGTCCGGCGAGGTGGAAGCGGCGCTCGGTGGAGTCCATGCAGGGCGCCGCGAGCCGTTCGTCCCTGCTCGCTCCCAGCGGAGTGCCCCAGGCGGTCAGGAGCTCTTCCCTGCTTCGCGTCAGCTGCCAGCCGGGGTTGATGAGGGCGCAGTCCGTGAGCCGGGCGGTGAGTTCGACGCCGAGGCGGCCGGCCAGGTGCCTGTAGCAGGTGCGTCCTTGCCGCAGGCGCTTACTGGCCGTCCACGCGCCAAGGCTCGGCGGGGTGGGCAGTGTGCTCCTGGCGGCCGCGCCGAGGCTCTCGATCGCTCGGGCGGTGTCCTCGTTGGCGAGGCTGATGTAGCGGTGGCGTCCTTGACGCGTATCGACGGCGATGCCGCAACCGACCAGGATGCTGACGTGCTCGCTGGCGGTCGATCGTGCCAGCTCGGCGTACGCGGCGAGCTCTCCGACGGTCCACGCGCGACCGTCCATGAGCGCGGCGCACATGGCCGCCCGCGAGCGGTCGGCGAGGGCGGTCGCCACGGTGGAGATATCCGGGAGCGCCTCCGGAAACACGCGAGCCGACATGTTTTGATCCTAGAGCTCCGATTGTTCGGTCGTCGCCGAACAAGAGCGGCACTATCTTGACTTCCGCCGGGGGCTCGCAACAGGAGCCGGGGCCGGCACTGCGCGAAGGATAGATAGAGAGAAATGGCTGCGCTGGGTCAGCGCGGGGCGCTGGTTGCGACCCGGGCGGCCCAGGGGGCGGGCGCGTCCGCCATCGTCCCCGGCTCGCTGGCGCTGCTCGCCGTGATCTACACGGAGCCGGACGAGCGATCCCGCGCGATCGGCCTGTGGGGAGGGGCGGGAGGGATCGCCGCCGCGGCCGGTCCGGTACTCGGAGGAGTGCTGGTGTCCTGGATCGGCTGGCGGGCCGTCTTCTGGGTCAACATCCCCATTATTGCAATCGCCTGCCGGCTCGCCCTCCGCTCGCTGCCGGCACCGGCCGCCCGGCACGGGCGCGCAATCGACCCGCTGGGGCAGATCCTGTCCGTCCTGGGCCTGGCCGCGCTCACCTACGGGATGATCGCCAGCGGCGAGAGCGGCCTGGGAGGCGCGTCGGCCGCGGTGATCTGCTGCGGCGCGGCCGTGCTCGCGGAATTTGTCGTCGTCGAGCATCACGTTGACGACCCGATGCTCCCCAAGCCGCTGTTCAGGAGAGCACGATTCACGGTCTCGGCGCTCGCCGGCCTGGCGCTGAATATCAGCTTCTTCGGTCAGCTCTTCGTCCTGTCCCTGTTCTTCCAGAGGTTCTTCCAGAGCTATCTGGGGTACGCCCCCTGGCTCGCCGGCCTCGCGCTCGCCCCGCAGGCCTGCAGCGCGGTCATCGCCTCTCCGCTCGGTGGGCGCAGCACGGCGCGCATCGGAGCACCCGCCACGATGCTCATAGGCCTTCTCACAGGCACAGCAGGACTCGGGAACTTTATCAGGGTCACGGAGGGCACGCCGTATCCGCTGACTGCGCTCCTGACCTTCGCCGGCGGCTTCGGCATGGCCTTCGCCATGCCTGCGGCGACGTCCGCAGCGGTGGCCTCGGCGCCGCCCGCGTACACCGGGCTGGCAGGCGGAGTCATCAACGCGGCCAGGCAGACCGGAAGCGTCGTCGGCGTGGCCGCTCTGGGCGCAATGATCACCACCAGCACGTTCCTCGTCGGCTTCCACCTCGCCGTCGGCACCGCAGCGGCGGTATTCCTCGTTGCCGCGCTCCCCGTCGTCGGCGTGCTCATCACCGACCACGCTCGCAGGGCGGCGGAGTGAGCCCGGGCGCGTCGAGGCGGAAGCCGCTCCGTGCCGGGCCCGCCCGGATGCCGGTCGGCACCGGCGCGCCGAGGCCGCGTCCCGTATGGTTGGGCGTCATGACGACCCGCAGAGCATGGGGTCTCGGTCTGGCGACCGTGACCGATGACGGCAACACCCTCGACGTCTGGTACCCGAGGCCGATCCTGGGGGATGAGCCCGCCGACGGCGACGCCGACCTGCTCACCACCCTGTCCGCCATGGAGAGCAAGGACGCCGCGCGCGGGGTCCACACCACCGTGGTGCGCACCTGGGCCGACCTGGACGACGCCCCGAAGACCGTGGCGGGCGCCTACCTGCGCCTCCACGTCCTGTCCCACCGCCTGGTCCTGCCCAACACGGTCAACCTGGACGGGGTCTTCTCCCGCCTGCCTAATGTCGTGTGGACCTCCGCCGGCCCCTGCGCCGCCGAGGGCTTTGAGGCCACGCGCACCCGCCTGCGCGCCAAGCTCGGCCACGCGGTCCAGGTCAACGCGGTCGACAAGTTCCCGCGTATGACCGACTACGTGCTGCCCTCGGGCGTGCGCATCGGCAACGCGGCCAACGTCCGTCTGGGCGCCTACCTGTCCGAGGGGACGACCGTCATGCACTCCGGCTTCGTCAACTACAACGCCGGGACGCTGGGGCGCTCCATGGTCGAGGGCCGGGTCTCCCAGGGCGTCGTGATCGGGGACGGCTCCGACGTCGGCGGGGGCGCCTCGACCATGGGGATGCTCTCGGGCGGGGGCCACCAGCGCGTGGCGGTGGGCGAGCGCTGCCTGCTGGGCGCGAACTCGGGCCTGGGCATTCCGCTGGGCGACGACTGCGTCGTCGAGGCGGGCCTGTACCTGACCGCCGGTACCAAGCTCTCAGTGCTGCCCTCCGGCGGTGTGGTGCCGGGGCCCCACGGCCTGTTCAAGGAGCCACGCGTGGTCCCGGCCCGGGAGCTCGCGGGCGCCTCAAACGTGCTCTTCCGCCGCAACTCGCAGTCCGGCGCCGTGGAGGCGCTGCCGCGCGGGGGCAAGGGCATCGAGCTCAACGCCGTCCTGCACGCCCGTCAGTAGGTCGCGCGCCCCGCCCGTCCCTCCTCTTTCGCTGAGATCGGTCGTATTCCGCGCCGAGATCGGTTCATTTCCGCCTCGAGATCGGTCGGTCGGACCGATCTCGGCGAGTCGTGGGGCCCTCGGCCCCAGGGCGCCGACGGCGGTGGGCTCGGCTGGGCCCGATACCCGGAGACGCCGCGTTCAGTCGCCCTGCGAACTGAGAACACGACCGGCAAAGGATGCTCTGGGCTACCGTGAGGACGACGGTCCGTGGTGGCAGCTCGGGGGCCGGAATACTATGCCCTATTATGAGCACCCCCCCTCCTATCGGCGGTAACCCTCAGTCAACCCCCGTAACCGCATCCGCCGACAGCGGACCCATTACCGACACCGGCAGCCTCCCCCCGGTCCCACCTCCCCCGCCCCAACCGACACCCCCACCACCGTCGGGCCCCGCCGCAGCCGCACCGAGCGGGGTCCCCTCCGGGCCCGCTCCCGTCTACGGTTCGCCGGCCCAGAGCGGAGTTCCTGCTGGCCCTGCGCCCATCGCTGCCGCATCCGCACCGCCCCTTCCGACGACAACCTCCACGGAGACCGCCCCGTGGTCACGCGGCCAGCAGCGAGCAGTCCTCATCCTCGCCATGCTCGCAATTGTTCTTTTACTAACATGCCAGCTCCCCTTCTCCTTGGACAATGTGGGCACAATAGTCGCGACCCTGCTCTTTTCCACACCGCTAACACTTCTCATTATTGGCATTGTACAAGTCTGCAGGCGAGTCATGCCAAGCTCGTTAGTAGCGGCCAGCGCCATTATGCCCACCGTAATCCTCAATGATTTGCATCAAATTCACCATCGCGCGCCGGACTTCCGCCGCATCGCCATAATCCTTACCCCGGGAACGCGCATCATCGTATTATCATTTATATTTATCTGCTTGTGGGGACGCCTACCCCACCGCACACACGCGCCCCACTCCGCGGTCGCCGTAAGCTCACTGGGGGTCGCCTCGATATGGCAAGCCATTATCGCACTGCTCAGCGCATGGAACAAAAACAACATGCATGCCGTCGACGCCAGCACCGGGTTTATTCAAATACAACCCATGGTGCATGCATTTCCCAGTCTACTAACGCACCTACACGAGGACAAGTCTTCCCTCGCACTTGCCATGGGTGCAGCATCGTGGATTTCAGCCGCCCTGGGGGTTTCCTGCGGTGTCGCACTACTCGCATTTCTATTACATCACAAGAATATAATCGTTACTCAATGCCTATCCATCACCCTATGCACATGCGCGCTCGTAGATGCCATAATTAACGGATTCATGGCCATCTACCATCCACTCGTCCAGACAAATCTCTTAACGACGATCATCCTCCTTCTTCTCATGACCATTGCGCCACTCGCTCTTGCGGTGCCGGTGTTCTCCAGGTCGTTCAGGCAGTGGTGCGACGGAACGTGGACCCCGCCGCCGGCGCGCGCCGCGGGGGCGGTCGCGGGCAGGCCCACGATCCTGGCGCGCACCTTCCAGCCGGTCGGCCCGGACGGCAGACCCCTGGACCAGACCGCCGTCGCCGCCCTGCTGCCCACCACCAGGCTCACGTTCTGGATCAGCTTCTTCTTCGGACTGTTCGGCCTCATCCCCATGCTCACCGCCAACAGCACCGCCAAGAACCTCGGCGTCGTCACCAACGCCTACAACCACGCCATGATCAAAGGCCTCCTCATCGGCATCGCCACATGGACCGCCGTCACCATCGCCTTCTACGCCCTCATCTTCGCCATCCTGGCAGGACTCTAACCACACGCAACCAACGCCGACGCGGAACTGAACCGATCTCGAACCGGAATACGATCGATCTCGACGAAAGGGGCGGGACGGACGGGGCGGCGGGCCCGGGGCAGCGGGCAGAGGCACAGCACGGCGAGCGAGACGGCCCGGCTCGCAGTATGGGACAGGCCGTCATTTCCTCCCGCATTGCTGTGACCTTCGTTACCATAAGTACTGTAGTTCTGCAGCAACGGAGGACGGAGGGGGGAGCCGAATGCCCGCGGTCACTGACGTCCCGAAGTCGGCGCGCGCTCCCGGCGACGCCCCGCCGGCCCGTCCCGGTCGGAGCCGCGGCCCGTCCTTCACGACGCTCAAGACGACCATGGCCCTCACCGGCACGATCATGGCCGCCTTCGTCACCGTCCACATGGTCGGCAACCTCAAGGCCTTCATGGGCGCGGAGGCCTACAACTCCTACGCCGCCTGGCTGCGCGAGGTCGCCTACCCGCTCCTCCCCCATGAGGGCCTGCTGTGGATCCTGCGGGTCGTCCTGCTGGCCTGCATCGGCCTGCACATGGCCGCCGGGGTCGAGCTGTGGCGCCGCGGCCGGGCCTCGCGCGGCCGCTTCCGACGCCGCGGGCTGCCGGCGCGGGCCACCGCTGCCCGCTCCATGCTCATCACCGGCTGCCTCATCGCCGTCTTCGTCGTCGTCCACATCCTCGACCTGACCATTGGGCGCCTGGTCGCCTCGCCGTCCTACACCGCCCCCTCTCACGGCGACGGCGCCCTGCACGTGAGCGCCTACCAGAATCTCGTGGCGAGTCTGTCCCGCCCCGGCATGGCGATCTTCTACAGCGCCATCATGCTCGCAATCGCCCTGCACCTGGCCCAAGGCCTGTGGAACGTCGTCGTCGACCTGGGCGGCACCGGCGAGAGGCTGCGCCGCATCTGGCTGGCGGTCGCGCTCGCCGTCGCAGTGGCCGTCGCGCTCGGCAACGGCGCCCTGCCCCTGCTCATCCTGGCCGGGGTGATCTCATGAGCCCCGCGAGCGCACGCCGCACGCCCGGCCCGGTCGACGCCCTCTACGACATCGGCCCCGACCTCGACCCCCACCTGCCCGGCTGCCCGCCGGAGCAGGCCTGGCAGAGGCGCCGCGACGACTACCGCCTGGTCAACCCCGCCAACCGCCGCAAGCTGACCGTCATCGTCGTGGGCACCGGCCTGGCGGGCTCGGGGACCGCCGCGAGCCTGGGCCGCCTGGGCTACCGGGTGGAGTGCTTCAGCCTGCACGACGCCCCGCGCCGCGCCCACTCGGTGGCCGCGCAGGGCGGCATCAACGCCGCCCGGGCCCGCAAGGTTGACGGCGACTCCCTGGCCCGGTTCGTCAAGGACACGGTCAAGGGCGGCGACTACCGGGGCCGCGAGGCCGACGTCGTGCGCCTGGGCACCGAGTCGGGGCGGGTCATCGACCACATGGAGGCTATCGGGGCGCCCTTCGCCCGCGAGTACGGTGGCCAGCTCGCCACCCGGTCCTTCGGCGGGGTGCAGGTCTCGCGCACCTACTACACGCGCGGCCAGACCGGCCAGCAGCTCGAGATCGCCTGCGCCCAGGCCCTCCAGGAGCAGATCGCTGCCGGCAGCGTGCGCATGCACGCCCGCACCGAGATGCTCGACCTCATCGTCGCCGACGGCCGCGCCCAGGGCATTGTCACCCGTGACCTGCTCACCGGCGAGGTCGCCGCCCGCACCGCCCACGCCGTCGTGCTGGCCACCGGCGGCTACGGCAGCGTGTACCACTACTCGACCCTGGCCATGGCCTCCAACGCCACCGCCACCTGGCGCGCCCACCGGCGCGGGGCGGCCTTCGCGTCGGCCTGCATGGTCCAGTTCCACCCCACGGCCCTGCCGGTGTCCAGCCGCTGGCAGTCCAAGACGACGCTCATGAGCGAGTCACTGCGCAACGACGGTCGCATCTGGGTGCCCAAGCAGCCCGGGGACGAACGCCCTCCGAACGACATCCCCGAGGACGAGCGCGACTACTACCTGGAGCGCAAGTACCCGGCCTTCGGCAACCTCACCCCGCGCGACGTGGCCTCGCGCAACGCCCGCGAGCAGATCGAGTCCGGCCGCGGGGTGGGCCCGCTGCGCAACTCCGTCTACCTGGACTTCCGCGACGCCCTGGAGCGGCTGGGGCGGGAGACCATCGCCTCGCGCTACGGCAACCTGTTCGAGATGTACCTGGACGCCACCGGCGAGGACCCCTACGAGGTGCCCATGCGCATCGCCCCGGGCGCCCACTTCACTATGGGCGGCCTGTGGGTGGACTTCGACCAGATGTCCACCATCCCGGGGCTGTTCGTGGGCGGGGAGGCGTCGAACAACTACCACGGCGCCAACCGCCTGGGGGCGAACTCGCTGCTGAGCGCATCCGTGGACGGCTGGTTCGTGCTGCCGCTGAGCGTGCCGAACTACCTGGCCGGGCTCGTCGGCGCCAGCCCGCTGCCGGGCGACGCCCCCGAGGCGCGTGAGGCCGTGGCCGCCGTCCGCTCCCGCATCGGGGCGCTGATGGCCGTGGGCGGGGCCCACCGCCCCGTGTGGTTCCACCGCCGGCTCGGCGAGATCCTCTACGCCGGCTGCGGGGTCAGCCGCAGCGAGGCCGGGCTGCGCCGGGCCCTGGAGGAGGTGGGCGCGCTGCGCGAGGAGTTCTGGGCCGACGTGAAGGTGGTCGGCGGCGGGCAGCGCATCAACCAGGAGCTGGAGAGGGCGCTGCGGGTGGCCGACTTCCTGGAGCTGGCGGAGGTCATGGTCCTGGACGCCCTGGACCGCCGCGAGTCCGCCGGCGCCCACTTCCGCGAGGAGTACGCCACCGAGTCCGGCGAGGCCAGGCGCGACGACGACGCCTGGTGCTCGGTGTCGGCCTGGCAGACGGCGCCCGACGGCGCCCACACCCGCCGGTCCGAACCGCTGAGCTTCTCGCTGGTGCCGATGCAGGTGAGGGACTACCGATGAGAGTCGAGCTGGAGATCTGGCGGCAGGACGGCCCGTGGGCGGCCGGGGCCTTCGAGGAGTACGTCGTCGAGGACGCCGCCCCGGAGATGAGTCTGCTGGAGCTGCTCGACCGCCTCAACGACCAGATCATTGAGGACGGCGGGGAGCCGGTGGTCTTCGAGTCGGACTGCCGGGAGGGGGTGTGCGGGGCCTGCGGCTTCCTGGTCAACGGCTCTCCGCACGGGCCGGTGGACAACACGCCGGCCTGCCGCCAGCACCTGCGGGCCTTCCCCGGCGTGACGCGCCTGCGCATCGAGCCGTGGCGGGCGGCGGCCTTCCCGGTGATCCGCGACCTGGTGGTGGACCGCACGGCCCTGGACGAGCTCATCCGCGCCGGCGGAACCGTGGATGTGGCCGCGGGGACGGCGCCGGACGCCGACGACGTCGCCCAACCGCACCAGCAGGCCGAGCGGGCGCTGGACTTCGCCGCCTGCATCGGCTGCGGGGCCTGCGTGGCGGCGTGCCCGAACGGTGCGGCCATGCTCTTCGCGGGCGCGAAGCTGGCGCACCTGTCGCTCATGCCGCAGGGCCGCCACGAGCGGGCGCGGCGGGCGCGCAGGATGGCCCGCGTCCTGGACGAGGCCTTCGGGCCGTGCTCGGTCTACGGCGAGTGCGTGCCCGCCTGCCCCGCGGGCATCCCGCTGGAGGCGATCGCGCGCGTCAACCGGGAGGTGCTGCGCACCGGGCTGATCGGCCGCGGCCGGGACGACTGAGGGCGGGGCGAGCCCGGGCTGCTCGACCGAGGACGCCCAGGTCTTGTGACAAAAGTTGTGAGGGCCTGATCCGCGATCGCGGCGTCCGATCTGCGAGTGCGCGCGACCGCCCTCCCTCGAACGGCCCAGCGCTTACTGCGCTCCTCCTCCCCTTACTATGGCTGGAGTTAAACAGGATCGGTGTGTGGTGGCATGATTGGGAGGTGCTCGATCACATCCTGTACGACCAAGATGTCCTCGACGAACTCGAGACCGATTTCCTAGAACTCAGTTCTGAGGGGTTCGGGGAGACGCGGTCAGTGAGTAGTCGCGTGATCACGTTCCAATCCCTGGGGACGGACCGGAAAACCGTCGAACACGACGGGTGGCGCTTGGAGCTCACGTGTCGCCCAGAAATGTTGTACGACCGCCTGTGCGAGCATCTGCGGCACTGGGGCCAAGCACATGACGCCGGAACACTGCGCGTGCTTAAACATGTGCGTGCCGAGTCCTCAGACTCGGCTCGGGGTGGCGACCACCATCTTGTCGAGCACTGGGCCTTCGATGTCGCATGCCGTCGGCTGTATCGGTCGAGCCTTTCTTCTTTTTCGGGGGCCGACAAGATTCCAATCGTCCATCTCTCGGCGGTAGAGGCTAACCCCTGGACGCCCGCGGTCCGGCTTCTGCCCGCTGAGATGACGCCCGCGCCACCTCCGTCTGCGGACGGCTTGTGTTCAGCCGACATCGAAATCCTTCTGCAACGAGACTTCATAGTGGTCCACGTGGTCTCCTGTGACCATCTAGCGCCATGAAATCCCCATTTCCCTTCGTCCACGCTGGAGAGAAAGATGAACCATCACTCACATCTTGCGCCACCCAATCAAACCAATAACGAGTTCGTGTACTTGCCCATGGACGAGTCGACCGCCAGAGAGATCGCGGACGAGTGGAAGTATCCGCCGCCCTATGATTTCTACGACATGACGGCCGACCCGGACGACTACCAAGAATTTATCACCCCTGCGCTGTGGCCCGAGTTCTTTCTCCAGGTGCGGCGGCAAGGGCAGTTGATCGGATTTCTTTCCGGTGGCGTCGCAGGGGAGGGTGATTTTGTGGAGATCGGGCTGGGGCTGCGTCCCGACCTTACTGGCCGCGGTCTGGGGCGCGACTTCATGAGGCGCAACCTGGATTGGATCCAACAGGAGTACCCGGGTATGGAGATCCGCCTCTCGGTCGCGTCGTTCAACCAGCGAGGAATCAAGGTGTATGAAGGCAGCGGGCTCTACGTCGTGCGTCACTTCACGCAAGCGACCAATGGCGGCGAATACGACTTCGTCGAGATGAAGCACGTTGCCTGAACCAGCGTCTGACGCCACCCGTTTCGAAATCAAGACCAGTGAGAGAAGTGCATGACCACCGCAGTCAGAATTCCGAGAATCATGTTTTGGCGAGCAGCGTCGACCTCCGGCCTCGGAGAGCCGACGCAGGGGGTGGCCGACGTCGCCCTGCCCGTTATCGCGGTGGGCGCCCTCGGTGCAACTGGATGGCAGGCGAGCGCCGTGACCGCTGCCGAATCAGTTGGGCTCGTCCTCTTCGGCCTCTTGGCGGGCGTGTTTGCCGATCGACATAATCGCGTCTCCATCATTACGACCGCCAATCTGCTGCGTGCGGTGGCGTTCTTCGCGCTGCCCATCGGCAGGCTTTTCCACATCGTGAGTATTCCCACGCTCGTCCTCCTCGGGGTCATCGCCGGCGCCTGTGGCGTATTTGCCGACATGGCCCGCGTCCTGGACGAGGCCTTCGGGCCGTGCTCGGTCTACGGCGAGTGCGTGCCCGCCTGCCCCGCGGGCATCCCGCTGGAGGCGATCGC
>NZ_JONS01000056.1 GCF_000711965.1 Actinomyces israelii DSM 43320 | reverse complement strand
TGCGCCTGAACGGCGTCGAGGACAACATGTTCGGGTTTGGCGAAGCCGTCGTTGCCGGATATGACTTTGGTGAGCAGGCCCATGATGACGGGCAGGACGAGCATGAAGGCGAGGTAGGAGGGGTCGGCGGCGATGATGCGCGCGTGGCGGCGCACCAGGGTGGAGACCTGCCGGGCGGCGGACTGCTGGGGGGCCTTGGGGCGGGAGGCCGACAGCGCGGTGGGGATGCGCCGCCCGTCCCCGCGCCGCGTGGACGGCTCGACCGCCTCCAGGTGGGCGCGCAGCACGTCGGTGTGGTTGCGGATCAGCGCGTACACGTCGGCGAACCCCTCGATCTGCCCGGGGTCGGGGAACCCGCCCCGCGGCGCGCGCACCACCAGCTGCCCGGCGGCCCGCAGCTCGGCCAGGCGCTCGCGGAAGTAGGGGACCACCAGGCGCGGGGAGCCGAAGTACACCGGCCTGCCCCCCGCCGCCAGGATCAGCACCTTGTCCGCCCGGTCGATGTGGTTCTCGTTGTGGGTCACCACCATCACCGTGCGCCCCGTGTCGCCCGGACGCGTCCCGTGCGCCAGGGTCGCCAGCAGCTCCATCACGTCGCGGTCCAGCTGCGGGTCCAGCCCCGAGGTCGGCTCGTCCAGGAACAGCAGGCTCGGGCGGGTCAGCAGCTCGATCGCCGTGGAGACCCGCTTGCGCTGGCCCCCCGAGAGCCTCTTGACCCGCTTGCCCACGTGCTCGCTCAGGTCCAGGTCCTCCAGCACCTCGTCGATGCGCCCGCGCCGCTCCGCCCGGGACACGTCCTTGGCGAAGCGCAGCTCGGCGGCGTACTCCAGGGTCTGCCGCACCGTCAGCGCCGAGTGGATCACGTCGTTCTGCGGCACCACGCCGATCTTGTTGCGCATCACCGGATAGTGCTCGTAGACGTCCAGCCCGTCGAACAGCACCTGCCCCGCCTGCGCCTTCTGCTCACCGGTCAGCGCCTTGAGCAGCGTCGACTTGCCCGCCCCCGAGGGACCCACCACCGCCAGCAGCTCATTGCCCGGCAGCTTGAACGAGACCCCGTCCAGCAGACGCAGCCTGCCATCATTGACACTGAACGTCAGATCCTTACCCACCAGCTCACCGCCGCCACCGCCGACCTTGAGGGCGCAGGTGCCGTCGGGACTGATCTCGATGAAGGTCGAGCCCATGCCGAACACCGTCGGCCTGGTGACCGTGTAGGTCTGGACGCGCTGGTGGCCCAGCAGAATGCCGTTGCGCGACCCGAGATCCGTGACGACCGCGCCCTGCGGGGTCACGTCCACGCGCGCGTGCCGCCCCGACATCGTGGGATCGTTAATGGTGAAGGAGTTGTCCGGACGCCGACCGATCGTCCCCGACCCACTGATCGTGACGCGGGTGACCTGGGGCGGCTGAGCGGGGGCCGGACCGCCCGGCGCGGGCCCTCTCCCGGCCGCGGATCCATAGCCGACGGCCATGGTTGCACCAACCTCTGCCGAGGAGCCCGACGGCGCCGAGCCATAACCGGGCGCCTGGAGGCCGTAGCCCGTCGGCTGGGCACGACGGCCGGCGGCAGCGCCGTCTGCGGGCGGAAGGACGGTGGGCGCGTTCGCAGGCGCGGCGCCAGGCCCTGTCGCCGCGCCCGGCGCCGGAGCGGGGCGAGGCGCTGCGCCGGGCGTCATCGGCCTGACCGGAGAGGGGCCTCCGGCCGGGGCCTGAGTAGGAATGAGGTCCAGGCCCGGGCCCGAGCCGTCGGCGAGATGGATGCGTGTCGGAGACGTGATGAGCGCCTGCGGGATCTTCCGCCCACCGACCACCATCCCGTTGTCGGACAGGCTCTCCACGAGCCATCCCTGAGGCGTCGGCAAGATGCGCAGGTGACGGCGCGAGACGATCGAGGAGTTGGAGATGACAACGTCGCACTCCGGCAGACGCCCCACGGTGAAAGGCGCGGTGAAGACCTGCGGCTGGACGTAGGCGGGTGCCGCGGACGGTCGCACGGCTAACGCGAGATGGGGCACGGGAGTCCTTTCGGCGATGATATGAGCGCTCAGCGTCGAGGCTGGCCGCCACGATACCGGCGCTGAACACTCCGGTGGAACTCTGCGCCGCGTTGCCGATGGGGACAAGTGCCCTTGATGCCGTAGTCTGAGCCCACCAGCCTCCGTAGCTCAATGGATAGAGCACCGGCCTTCTAATCCGATGGTTGCAGGTTCGAGTCCTGTCGGGGGCACCAGCAGGATCCCGGTATCCCGCCGGAAGGTCCCGGCGGGCCGGGGCGCCGGGGACGCCCATATCCCCCATTTCCGCTACGCTATGGCTACCCCCAATGGCTACCCCCTGAGGAGACTGGCGTGGCGCGCGGCAAGGGCGAGGGCACGGTCTACAAGGACGCTGAGGGCCGGTGGCGGGCCGCGGTGCCTCTGCCCCCGGACCCGGTGACCGGTCGTCGGCGGCGCAAGGTGGTCCGGGGCCGCACCCGGGCCGAGGCCGTGCGCCGCATGCGCCAGGTGCAGGTGGAGGTGGCGCGCACCGGCGACGTCCCCACGGGACGGACGCTGAGCGTGGCCGACTGGCTGGAGCGGTGGCTGGAGCGGGACGTGGAGCCCTCTTTGAAGCCGGCGACGACGGCCGACTACCGCACCTCGGTGGTCCGGCACATTGTGCCGGCCATCGGCCGCCGTCGCCTGGACCGCCTGACGCCCGACGACGTCCAGGCGGTCCACCGGGCGGTCCTGGGCAGGGGCGCCTCGACGACGACGGCCGCCAAGGTCCACGGCTGCGGCCCGCAGGCGCCCGGCGGGGCGTGGCCGTGCGGGCGGCGTCGTGGTGCGGACTGCCCCAGCCGGCGGGCGCCCGTGCCGGCGCACCTGGAGGCCGAGCAGGTCCACGGCGGCCTGTGGCTGCTTCGTCCCAAGACGAGGTCGTCCTGGCGTCGCGTAGCGCTCCCTCCCCTGCTGACCGAGGCCCTGGCCGAGCACATCCGGGTCCACCACCCGGCCCGGTTCCTGTTCGAGGCCTCCCCCGGCATCCCCCTGGACCCGCGCCGCGACTGGCAGGAGTGGAAGGACGCCCTCGCCGCGGCGGGCCTGCCGCACGTGCGCCTGCACTCGGCGCGCCACACCACCGCCACGCTCCTGCTCGAGGCCGGGGTACCGCTGCGCACCGCGCAGGAGATCCTCGGCCAGACCCAGGCCCTGACCACCGCCCGCTACCAGCACCCCTCCCTGTCGCTCCAGGCGGCCGCACTGGCTCAGGCCACCAGCGCGCTGACCCTCAGCACCAGCCCTCTCGCCCGCCCCGAGCCCGGCCCGGTGTAGGCCCTGGAATGAAAAACGGCGATCCGCGTACCCGAGCGGGGGACTGTGCCGTGTCGGTGCGGGCCCGTACCACGGGGGTGCCGGCCCGCCCGCGGAAGGGAGGGTGCGATGAGGAAGCTCGACGGCAGGACCGTCGGCGAGATACGCGCCATGGCCCGCGCCGACGCGGCCCGCGTCCTCAGCTCCTACTGGGACGGCATCTTCCCGGTCAACCCCGTGGCGCCGGCCCGGGCCGCCGGGGCGAGCGTGTTCGTCGCCGAGCCCGGCGAGGACACCTACGGGATGCTCGTGGGAGACGCCGCCGGGCAGAACATCTACGTCGACCGCGACCAGCCGCCGTCCCGGAGACGCTTCACCGTGGCCCACGAGCTCGGGCACATGATCAGCCACATCGACGAGCCGCTGCCCGAGGGCACGGCGCTCGTCGACGCCCGCTCCGAGGCCGGCAGGGGCACTGCCCCGGAGGTCTACGCCAACGAGCTCGCCGGCAACGTGCTCATGCCCGCCGACGAGGTCCGCGCCTGCACCGCCCAGGGCATGGACACCATCGCGATGGCCGCCTACTTCGGAGTCTCCCTGTCCGCGATGTCCTACCGCCGCGAGGTCCTGGGTGAGTGACCCGGCCCAGGCCGGCGAGGGTCCCCTCAACCGGCTCCCCGACGACCAGATGCCGGTCCCCGAGCCGGCTGGCGCCCGGCGGCCACGGCCGCCGGCGCCCCGGGACCAGGCCGAGACCGAGGACCCGGACCAGGACCTGCCCGGCGCCGGGACGCAGGACGCGACCCAGTCGCTGGCGCACACGACCAGGATGCGGCCCTTCCTGCACCCCCTCGTCACCTACACCAGGACCCGCTACCCGCGCATGGGCACCCACCGCCCCCCGTGAACCGCACAGCCCAAGAACGCCCCCGGCTCTACCAGCGGCGCACCGGCCTGGACACCACCTTCCTGACCCTCGCGTGCCTGATACTCCTAACAGCAGTAGACGCAGAAACCTACAAGATCATCACCTGACCCACACGACGCAGGGGCGGGTGAGGCCGGTGACGGCCCCGCCACTTTCTTCTCTTCCTGACTGTGGACGAGTCAGGTTCCCCTCGCGCGCGACTGACGCCTAGATGATTGATTCCGAGGGGTGTGGTGCGGCGTGGGAGCAGGGTGATAGGGGTGAGGGCCTCGCAGGATCGGTGCTGATAGAACCCGTTCGCCGCACCGTGGAGGCACGACTGATGGACACCGACCTGGAGGCCCTCGCCACCGCGCTGTACGTCACCGTGGACGATCTGCTCATCGCCCGTCCCGAAGCCGGCCCGCCCAGACCGCGCGTGGGTCTGGTTGCCCGCACCAGCGATGCCGAGATCATCACCCTGGCCGTCATGCAGGCCCTGCTGGGCTGCACCAGCGAGCGGCACCGGACCCGCCACGCCCACCGCCACCTGCGGGGCATGTTCCCCCACGTCCCCGGCCAGTCCGGATGGAGCAAGCGCCTGCGCGCCCTGGCCAGCACCATGTCCTGGCTCATCACCACTGTGGGACGATCCACCAGCGTCTGGGACGACGCCCTGTGGCCGGCCGACTCCACTCCCATCGAGTGCGCCCGGTCCCGACCCGCCGTCAAACGATCCGAGCCGGCAGGGTGGGCCCAGTACGGGTACTGCGCCTCCCGCTCCCGCTACTTCCGGGGACTGCGCCTGCACCTGGTCACCACACCCCACGGCCTGCCGGTGGCCTGGGCCCTGACCGGCGCCAAGGCTGACGAGCGCCAGACCCTGGTCTGCGCCCTCCAGGCCCTGCCCACCCAACCAGGCCAGATTCTGGCCGTTGACAACGGTTACCGCGGAGCCGCCCTCGAAACGGACCTGGCCCAGGCCGGCACCACCCCGCTGCGCCCCGCGGCCCGCAACGAGAGACCCAGGCCCGGCGCCACTGCGCTGAAGAAGGTCCGCCAGATCATCGAATCCGTCTTCGACACCCTCAAGGACCAGCTCGACCTCGAGCACCACAAAGGCCGCACGACCGACGGCGTCACAGCCCGCACCACCCAACACATCCTGGCCCTGACAACCGCCATCTGGCACAACGACCTCATCGACAACCCCACCCTGCGCTCCCTGACCCCCTACGACCACTAACCACCCCTTGGAATCAACCATCTAGGACGATGTATGTCATCATGAGTACGCGTAAGGAGGTCACTAATGACGACGACGATGTCAGCAGCAGTGACGTCGGGGGCTCGCCGGGGGGCTCGCCTGGGGGTGAGGCCGACAACAGCCAGCTACAGGCGCCTGCGCACGACTCCTCAGCACGACGTGACGACGGCGGCCTGGTCGGCGGTTGGCAAGACCATTCGCCAGGTGATGAGCCAGAGACAGCGCCCGCGGAGATCCGGCACGTTGTAGAGCGGCAGGCCTACCAGGGGCCGCTTCCTCTCCACAGGACTTCGCCGGTTTCGAGGAGGTACTGCCCGGTGCTGCGGACCGGATCCTGAGCATGGCCGAGAAGCGACAGCAGGCGGAGATCGACCAGCGCATAATGACGTCGCGCGCTGAGGCCCGCGCCTTCGTGGGCGCCGCCTGGGCGGTGTCTTTCTTCCCATGGGCTCTCACCCTGCTGACAGCGGGGCTGCTGGCCACCGGACAGACCATACCCGCGACGGCAGCCGGGATCGCAGCAGCCCTCACTGCGGGCCCGCAGATCATCGCAGCGGCACGCCCCAAGCGCAACGAGGAGTAACTCGTCCTGGCATGACCTCACCCGGTCCAGGACTCGGCATAAAACAGCGATCCGCACAGAAACACAGAAACAGGGGCCCGCACCACACGGTGCGGGCCCCACCCTGTCGTCGCGCGCTCGCGGCCGACCCGGGCTTGCCCGATGGTCTGAGCGTGGACGTCAGCTGCTGGGCGGGTCCTTCCCGGTGCCGGCCCGGTAGAGCTCGGCTGCGCTCGATCACGCCACGACCTCCTTGGTCACCCCGCTCATCCGTGGTCCTTTCTCGTGGCCCAGGCGGCGAAGCTCTCGGCGTCGGCCATGGAGCCGAAGGCCCACACGAACTCGTCCTGGTCCCACCAGCGCACGACGACGGGCACGACCAGGCTGCGCCACCCGGCGACGTGGAGCCAGTCGTGGGCCAGCTCCTTCCAGTCGAGCGAGAAGTAGGCCACCGGCTGTCCGTGGACCAGGACGCGTACGGCCTCGGAGTCGTACCGGTTGCCGAGTTCGGCGAGGACCTCGCCCCAGGCGGCGAAGGCTCCGTCGCCGCCGTTGCCGTGCCGTACGAACTGGCTGTGCTGGCGGACGAGCTTGTGGACGGCGGCGCCGCCTGGCGGGTCGCCGCGCCTCTCCTCGGGTACGGACCTGGGCCACACGGGGATCCTCTGGGTCCGGAGCCTGTGCCCCTGCCAGGCGAGCCAGGCACCCACCGCGAGGAGGACGACGCCCACGGGAGGGACCAGGAAGATCGTGAAGACGCCTGAGAAGACCAGGAGCCGGCCCGTGGCGTAGCGGTGGGAGCCCCTCCACCGGGCTCCCAGCGGGAGCTGCTCATGGGCGGGCACGGACACGGGCGCGTCAGGCTGCGGGGAGGTCATGGCGTCCTCATAGGGTGCATAGGAGCGGGGGCGAGCACATGGTAGTCGCCTCTCTCACACTTGTGCGACGACAGTCACCATTTGGGTGCGGCTTTGGAAGACGATCTCGACGGGGTACCCGCCGACCTGTCGCTCTTCTCATCTCCGCCCGATAGACTTACAGGGGTGGCCGCACCAGTGGCTACACTCGGCCAGCGTGAACCGACAGATGACGACCGCTGACCCGTTGGTGTGGATCGACTGCGAGATGACCGGCCTCGACCTGGGCGTCGATGCGCTCATTGAGGTGGCGGTCATCGTCACCGACTACGACCTGAAGCCCCTCGGAAAGGGCATTGACGTGCTCATCAGGCCGCCGGCAGCGGCCTTGGAGCAGATGGGCGACTTCGTGCGGGAGATGCACACATCCTCCGGTCTGCTCGACGAGCTCGGGGAGGGATTGTCCCTGGCCGAGGCTCAGCGCACGGTGGTGGAGCACGTCAAGTCGCTCGTGCCTGAGCCCCGCACGGCCCAGCTGGCCGGCAACTCGGTCGGCACCGACAAGGCCTTCCTGGTACGAGACATGCCCGAGCTCATCGACTACCTGCACTATCGGATCGTGGACGTGTCCTCGATCAAGGAGCTCGCCAAGCGCTGGTACCCGCGCGTCTTCTTCCACTCCCCCGAGAAGCGCGGAGGTCACCGGGCTCTGGCTGACATCCTGGAGTCGATCGATGAGCTGCGCTACTACCGCAGGCTCCTCTTCCCCCCCGACAAGGGTCCGACGAGCGAGGAGTGCAGGGCCACGGCCGAGGAGATCTCGGCGCACCCGACGTCATTGCTGCTGTGAGCGCCACCGCGGGGCCCGTGCACTGCATCACGCGCTGTCCGACGTGCGTGATGCAGTGCACGGAGCCCGGATTGGTGACGGGCACGGACCAACCGCTACAGTAACCCGCATGGTGGCTGTAGCTCAGTAGGCAGAGCGCCTGGTTGTGGTCCAGGAGGTCGCGGGTTCAAACCCCGTCAGCCACCCCGCCCTCGCCCGAAGCCGAAGTATCGGCCGGGCGTCCCCTGTATCAAGTCGGCGCGGGGCCCCGCCGCATGGTCCGCCCTACCTGGAGCTTCTAACCAGTCCGGGCTGGCTCTTTTCTCCACCACCGATCCCGGAATGCTCCCAATGCAACGACGCGATTTCATGCTCATGCTCGCCGCCGGCACAGCCGCGGCCCTGACCTCCTGCTCGGCCAGGGGCGCGGTCGGCTCGTCCTCCCCCGCAGCAGACAGTCCGGCGGACTCCTCGTCCCCTGCGCCGAGCCCGACGCCCTCTCCCACGCCGTCGCGCAGCCCCCTGTGGCTTCAGGACGGCCCGCCCTCGCTGCCCGCGCCCGGCGAGCTCGACACCCTCATCACAGGCCTTCCCGACAACGTCGGCAACACGGTGGCGATCACGGTCGACGACGGTGCCGACTCCTCGGTGGTAGACGCCTACCTAGACTTCGCCAAGGACTCGGGCGTGCGCCTGACCTTCTTCGTCACGGCGTCCTACCCCGGCTGGACGGACTGCAAGGACAAGATGAAACCGCTGGTTGACTCCGGACAGGTGCAGCTGGGCAACCACACATGGGACCACCCGGGGCTGACATCGCTGAGCGAGTCGGGGATCATCTCCCAGCTCTCCCAGTGCGAGGACTTCCTGAAGGACACCTACGGCGTCACCGGCACGCCCTTTATCCGACCGCCCTACGGGTACCGCAACGAGTGGACGGACTCGGTGTGCGCCTCACTGGGGTACACGACCTCGACCATGTGGTACGGCTCGTTCGGCGACTCGGGGCTGCTGGACGACGGCGCCCTGCTGGACGCGGCCAGGCAGTGGCTGCTGGCGCAGCACATTGTCATCGGTCACGCCAACTTCCCCACGGTGACGCACCTGTATGGGCAGATCATCGACATCCTGCGGGAGCGCAGCCTGCTGACCGCCACGCTCGACGACGTCTACTTCGGCCCCGGCCACAACCGCCGCGTCTGAGGCACAACGCGCCCGGCCGGCAGTGCGCACCTGACCCGGCGCCGGTCGACGTAGGCTGTCCTTACATCACATGCCAAGTGAACCAAGTGAACCAAGTGAACCAAGTGGACCTGGAGGCCCGGTCGGCTCACCGCACGAGGAGGTTCCATGACCTACGTCAACATCACCGCACTGGCCTTCCCCGAGGGCGCCGAGGACGAGATCGAGCGCCGCTTCGCGGCCCGGAAGAGACTGGTGGACGCCGCCGAGGGCTTCGTGGAGTTCGAGCTCCTGCGCCCCGTGGTCGGCGAGAAACGCTACTTCGTGGTCACCCGCTGGGACACCCGCGAGCACTACGAGGCGTGGGCCGCGGCCCGCCCGGCCGGCAGCCACGCGGACGACGAGCGCCGCGGCATGAGTGTCGCGCAGCTGGGCTTCGAGGTCGTTCAGCACGACGCCTGACGGATCCGCTCCAGCCCGACCCGCTACCGCGGCACCACACCCGCTCGCAGCAGGCCGACGGTGTGCCCCTCGGTGAGGGCCTCCCAGGAAGCCTCGATAATGTCGGTGCCCACCCCGACGGTGGACCAGGTGCGCCCGCCGTCGGTGATGTCAACCAGGACCCGCACAATAGAGCGGGTGCCGCGCTCGGAGTCGAGAATGCGGACCTTGAAGTCGCTCAGCTCGAAGCGCCGGATCTCCGGGTAGGACTCCGCCAGAGCGGTGCACAGGGCCTGGTCCAGGGCGTTGACCGGGCCGTTGCCCTCCCCCAGGACGGCGTGGCGGCGCCCGCCGACCCACAGCCTCACGGTCGCCTCGGCCTGGGTGATGGTCCCGCCGTCGGCGGGCAGGAGCGTCTCGCCGGCACGCGGCTGCGCCTGGATGGAGGCGCGCCAGGACTCCACGCGGAAGTACTCGGGCAGGTCGCCGCGAGTGGCGCGCAGGAGGAGCTCGAAACTGCCGTCCGCCGCGTCGTAGGCGTAGCCGGCGGCCTCGCGCTCCTTGACGGTCCGGGTGACGCGGCTGAGCAGGTCGGCGTCACCGCCGGTGTCGATGCCCAGCTCGCGCGCCTTGAGCTCGACGGAGGCCCGCCCGGCCATCTCCGAGACCAGCATGGTCATGGTGTTGCCGACTTTGGCGGGGTCGATGTGCTGATACAGGTCGGGGTCCACCTTGATGGCGCTGGCGTGCAGCCCGGCCTTGTGAGCGAATGCCTTGGTCCCCACATAGGGCAGGCGGCCGGAGGGCACGCGGTTGGCGATCTCCCCGATGGTGCGCGAGACGGCGGAGAGCTCGGTCAGCCGGCGGGCGCGCTCGACGTCGTCTCCCGGCAGGGCCGTCCATCCGGTCTTGAGCTCCAGGTCGGCGACGAGGGTCAGGAGGTTGGCGTTGCCGGTGCGCTCGCCGAAGCCGTTGACGCAGCCCTGCACCTGGCGGGCGCCGGCCTCGACGGCCGCCAGGGCGCCGGCGACCGCCACCCCGGCGTCGTCGTGGGTGTGGATCCCGACCACGCATCCGGTCCGGCCGTCCTCGTCCAGGACCGAGCGCAGCTCGCCGATGCACCGGCCGATGCGGTCGGGCAGGGTGCCGCCGTTGGTGTCGCAGGCGACGACGGCGCTGGCACCGGCGCGCGCGGCCGTGAGCGCCACCCGCAGGCCGTAGCGGGGATCGTGCCTCAGGCCGTCGAAGTAGTGCTCGAGGTCGACCATGACCTCGCGACCGGCGGCGAGAAGCACCTCAACGGTCTCGCGCACCATGCGCAGATTCTCCTCGCAGCCGGTGCGCAGGGCCCGCTCGACGTGGACGGGATCGGACTTGGCGACAATGGTGACGGCAGGGGCGCCAGAGTCGATGAGGGCCCGCACCTGGGCGTCCTCGGCGGCCGCGGTCCCCGCCCTGCAGGTGGACCCGAAGGCTACCAGCCGGGCCGTGCGCAGGTCGAGCTCGTCGCGAACGCGGGCGAAGAGCTCGGTGTCCTTGGGGATGGCGCCGGGCCAGCCCGCCTCGATGTAGGCCACGCCGAACGTGTCGAGGAGCCGGGCGACAGCGAGCTTGTCCTCCACGGTGAAGGACACGGACTGCTGCTGGGCCCCGTCGCGCAGAGTCGTGTCATAGGCCGCGACACCGACGGCGCTGGGGGTATGCGCATGATTCATCTGCTCTCGTTCCCGACTCGCATTCGACAAGAACGCGGACAGTGTGTCATATCCGGGCTCCCGACGACGATGCCGTCCACCGGACGGGGCCCGCCGCCCCGGAGTCACGACTGGGCAACAAGTCGGATCGTCGGCGGTTCTGCCCCGGAGCCGCGCGCTACCGTGTTCCGGTCCTCATCGGCGGTGCTCTGCATCGCCTCCCGCTGCTGCCTTGCAGGAGACTCGATGCCCGAGCACATGATCGCCGCCCACGGGACCGGACGTCGAGGAGGCGGGCGAGCCCGCGCCTCCCAACGGCGGCTGCCGCGCGGGACTGCACTGGCGCTGGACGCCGCCATATGGGCGATCGGCGTGGTCGCCGTCGTGCGTCTCGGCGTCGACGGCGGCGGGCCCGGCGGGCTCACCGCGGGGACGGCGGCCCTGGCGGCGGGCCTGCACGCGGTCATCTGCACCATTGGCGCCACTGCCGTCGCCGGACGGCGCCGTTTCGCCACAATCGACGAGATCCCCCGGCTGCTGCTCATCGACGTGCTGGTCGCCGTCGCCCTCATGGCGGCCCCGCGCCTCCTGGGAGGCCGCCTCATCCCTGTTGAGAGCGTCGTGGTGGCGGGTGCGCTGGCGCTCATGGTCCACCTGGCGGCGCGATGGGCTTTCCGCCGGCTGGCTGAGCGCCACCGCCCCAGGCGGCGGGCGCGCCGAGCCGTTGTCCTGGGCGCCGGGTTCGCGGGCGCCCAGGCGATCCGCATGATGCTCGAGGACAGTGACTCCGCCTTCCAGCCGGTCGCCGTCCTCGACGACGACCCCGCCACGCACCACCGCAGCGTCCGCGACGTGCGGGTCGCGGGCCCGTGGGGAGCCCTGGAGCGCGTCGCCCGGACGACCAGGGCGGACGCGGTGGTCCTGGCATCGGCAGCCGATCCTGAGAGTGTTGACGGGGTCGTACGGCGGGCCCGCGCGCTGGGGCTGGAGGTACAGGTCATGCCCTCCCCCGCCGAGGTGGCGAGCACGGCGCCCGCCCGGCGCCCGGGCGCCTCGCCGATCCGCGGAGCCCGGGTGCTCCGTCCGCTGGAGGTGACGGACCTGCTGGAGCGGCGCGCGGTCGAGACCGACGCCGAGGAGGTCGCCGCCTACCTGACCGGCGAGCGGGTGCTGGTCACCGGCGCCGGCGGCTCCATAGGCTTCTGGCTGTGCCGGGAGATCGCACGCTATGAGCCCGATCGGCTCACAATGGTGGACCGGGACGCGTCCGCCCTCCGCCACGTGCAGATGTCCCTGGACGGAGAGCCTGCGCTGGACTCCCCCGACCTGGTCCTGGGGGACCTGCGCGCCCCCGGCTTCATCGACGCCCTGTTCGAGGAGGTTCGTCCGACGGTCGTCTTCCACGCGGCGGGCCTGAGCCGGCTCGCGCTGGCCGACCGCTTCCCCAATTTCCCCAATGAGGCCTTCCTGACCAATGTCGTGACGACCCGCGACCTGCTGCTGGCGGCCGCGGCCCATAATGTGAACCGCTTCATCAATGTCTCCACGGACAGGGCCGCCCACCCGGTGGGCGTGCTGGACTGCTCCGAGCGCCTCGCCGAGCGCCTGACCTCGACTCTGGGGAAGCGCCTGGGCGGGAGTCGCCGCTTCATCTCGGTGCGCTTCGGCGCAGTACTGGAGTCGCACGGTCCGGTGCTGCAGACCCTCGTCTCCCAGATGGAGCGGGGCCTGCCGACGACGATCACGGATCCGCGCCTGCGCCGCTTCTTCACGAGCGCCGACCAGGCGTGCCAGCTGGTCCTGCAGGCGGGCGCGATGGGTCTCAGCGGACAGGCGCTCATCCTCGACATGGGCAGGCCGCATGACATCGAGGAGGTCGCCCGTCGCTTCGCCGGCCTGCGGGACTACCCCGACACGCGCGTGGCCCGCACCCGGATGAAGCCGGAGAGAGCGCCCGAGCCAGTCGCCGGCGAGACGGGCGAGCGGACCCCGCACCCGTTGATCTCGCAGACGACTGTCCCGCCCGTTCCCATGTCCGCGCTGGGGGTCATCGATGACCTGTGCGCGCACACCCACCGGGACCTGCACGGCGCCGTCGTGGGCCGCTGGCTGGAGCTCGCGGCCGGATCGGACGGCGTCACGACCGCGGCGCCCGCACAGCCGCCGCGTACCATGCCGTCCGCGGCCTGAGCAGGGCGCAGCGGGAAGATCGCGCTCACCCCTCCTCGGACAGGGCGACCAGGATCCAGGCGCGCACCCGCTCCAGCGTCCGCCTGATCGGCCCGGGATCGATCAGCCGGCCCTCCGAGTCCCCGCCCGGCGCGCTGCGCAGCGCCTCGCGCACCCGCTCGATGAGGTCGGCCTGCGTGAAGGTGACCGGCAGGCCCGAGCTCTCGGGCCAGTCGCGGTACAGCCCCCGCCCGATGTCGCGCTGGCGAGCCAGGTCGGGCACGTACAGGATGGCCGGACGACCGGTGAGAGCGTAGTCGACGGCGATGCTCGAGTAGTCCGAGACCAGCACGTCCGAGACCGCCATGAGGCTCTCCACGTTCGGGTAGTCGCCGGCATCGATGACGGCCGCACCGCGCGCGAGCGGTCCGCCCTCGCCGTCATGCCCGAGCGCGCGCACGAGCACGGTCGTCTCCGTGCGCGCCGCGAGCGCCGCCGGGTCCAGCAGGCCGGCTCGCTGAACGGCCGCGCCGGCGTCGTGCACCTCCTCGCGGGGCGCCGGGGCGTACAGCACGACCCGGCTGCCGGGCTCGATCCCGAGGTCGGCACGCACTCGGCGTCGGTCCTCGTCTCCGATGAGCAGGCCGATGTTCCGGGGCTGCTCGCCGACCAGTACCTGACCGGTGTATCCCGTGGCGGCGCACAGATCATGGGCGGCGGCATCGCTCCGAGCCAGCAGAAGGTCCCACTGGGGCGCCTGGCGCGCCATGAGCCGCCGGTAGGACAGAAGGACGGTCCCCACCGGGGCGTCCAGGAGGAGCTTCCTGATCGGCGTGCCGTGCCAGGTCTGGATAATGCGCTGGCCGGGCCGCTTGTAGAACCAGTCGGGCAGACGGTCGTCGGTGACAATGATCCGGGCGGTGCGCAGCGTCCGGAACCATGCCCGCGAGCCGCGAATCACGGGCGTGGCCCCCGGCGGTGCGCTCATCGTTCCGTCCAGGACCGTCCACCACAACGGCGCCTCCAGCCCATGCACGCACAGGTCCGTCAGGATGGCGGCCGGATTGCCGCCGGTGGAGCGGCCGCCGAAGGACTCGAAGACGATGCCGTGCCGCAGGGGCCCGGGGTCACGGCAGATGAGCCGAGCGCGCCCGTAGCGGGAGCGCTCGAAGGCGGTCAGGGGCGCCACGACGGTCACCGTCACCCGGCGGTCGGGGCCCGCCGCCAGACGCACGGAGCGCACGCCGCCTGCCAGCTCGACGGAGGCGGCGGTGAGGAAGGCTCCGGCAAGGCACGCGCCGGAGCCGCCCGAGTCCGACCTCCAGACCAGTGCGTGCTCACCGCGGGCAAGGCGCGCCTGGTGCAGGTCGGCCGCGGCCCGCCAGGTGCCGTCCCTGCAGGCGCCCGCAACCAGCTCGTAGTCGCCTCGCCGGGAGCGCGCCGCGACCACGATGCGGCCCAGCTCCCCGGGCGCGCGCCCCTCCAGGGTCACGGTGTCCTCCGAGATGCAGGCGGAGTCGAGGGTGACCTCCGTCGGCCCCGCGAAGCCCGCTCGCGCACCGTCGGTGCCGGAGGCGCGGGGGCCGTCGGCCGATTCGTCGGGCGGTCCCGGGACGTCGGGCAGCCAGGCGGTGACGACCCGGTCCGCGACGGTAAGCATGGCGCGCAGCCGCACCCGCTTCCCCTCGGTGCGCTCCCTCATCAGGTAGAGGCCGGCGATGAAGCCCTCGTCGAGGTGGCTGCGCCAGGGGTCGTCGGCGTCGATGTCCGCCTGCGGGGCGCGCCTGCGCCTGGCGCGGCCCCTGGCCGCGATGGCCCCGTCGTCGTCGATCGCCTCAATGAGCAGGCTCCCCGCGTCCTCGGCCGACAGGCCGCGCACATAGGCCAGGCCGATGACCTCCAGGCAGTACGACGTCCTCCACCGCACGGAGGCGTCGGCGATCAGGCGCAGGTCGGAGTCGCGGACGGCAAGCAGCTCGGCGGGCAGCGCCGCTATGCGGTCCAGCACCGGCGGGGAGGCGTGCAGGAGGGTGCGCGGCGGGGCGGCGACCAGCTGGAGCGGGCAGGCGGTGGACTCCTCGGCGCGCGAGCCGACCAGCTCCTCTGCGTCCGCGAACGTGCCGTGGGCCAGGGTCCACACCAGTGCGCGATCGAGCAGGGGCAGCATCGTCCAGGCCTCGTCGTGGGCGTCGGGCAGCAGGCCGCTCACGCCGGCGCGCAGGCGGCGGATGCACTCGGAGGGCCGATCGGCGGCGCGGACCGCCAGCTCAACCACGTCATCGCGCATCCAGGCTCCCACAAGGCGGCTGTGAAGGGCCGGAGCACCGGCCGCTGCCCTGGCAAGGGCCTGTCCGCGCGCCACGACGCCCTCCACGGCCGCGTCGTCGATCCCCCGCAGCGGGGAGCGCGCGAGGACGCAGCGGCTGAGGACATCGATCGTGCGGGCGGCCATCAGCGCCCTGACTGCGACCGCCTCCGGGGCCGGGCCGTCCGAGCAGACGGCGGCCCGCCACAGGCGCGTGCGCGCCACGAGGCGGCCGGTCAGGGGATCCTCGACGGCGTCGAGCACGTCCTCCACCCGGGTGCGGCTCCGGCTCGGCCACGGTCCGGACGTATCTGTGCAGCACGGGTGGCGCGCGGCGCCGACGACGGCGTGGGAACCGGAGGCCGCCAGCTGTGAGGTCATGGCCTCGTAGGCTCCGGCGACGACGGCGTCGCGGGGGTCGAGGACCGTCAGCAGGGGCGCCCGCGCGGTGCGCACTGCGGCGGCGATGCCCGCCGCGGGTGCCAGGCGCACGCGGTGGTCGCGCACCGACAGGCGCCGCAGCGCGGATGCCGGGGACGTCGAGGCGGCCGACTCCCCGGTCCCGAGGGCCTCCACGACGACGAGCACCTCGAGATCCCGCACCGACTGGTCGAGGACGGAGCGGATCGCCCGTTCGACGTCCTCCGCGGTGGGCGCGCAGCCGGGCGCGCGGGCGGTCCCGGTGACGGGGCGCCCGTGGCGGGCGGGGATGCCGCCGTCGAGAGGGATGATGACGCTGAGCGTGGGGCCGTGCAGGTGCCCCGGGGAGCCCGGGTGACTCATGGACGTGCCGGCAGCGCGCCGCGCGCCGACATGCTCAGGGGCGGTTCCAGGGCCCGGTCCAGCGCCGCGGCCGGAATCGGGTCGGCATAAGCAGCAGTCACGTCGATAGGCGTCCGCATACCTTGTCCTTCACACAGTCATCCATTTTTAATCCCCGCGGCGTCCGCACGACTCCAGGATCATCCGGAATCCTTCAGGGCCCTTCGGGGCGAACACGGGTAGCGGGGAGCGGGCGGGAGGGCTCACTGCACCGGTGCGACCGCGCATCCGCACCCTAGCGCCGGCGAATTGCCATCATCCTCGCGAAAGGCGCCGCGGAAAGGATCTATGCAGAACTGAGACATTTCGGCGTCGGACGTCACGAGTCAGTCACAAATCCTCGTGCGCGCCGGCCGTCCGGCCCGAGGCGATGTATGCTCCAAATGTGATCCGCACTCCCCACCCTTTCCCTTCCCTTCACAGGAATGAAGAGGCCGACAAGCGCGAACGTCGCGACCGGTGATCCCAGAATGACACTCGAAGACATCCTCACACTCACGCGGCAGAGAATCGGAGCCATCCTCTGCGGGTTTCTGGCCGGAATCATCCTCTCCGCCATATCGCTGTGGCTGACGCCCGTCACCTACACGGCGTCCGCAATAGCCTACGTGCGCGTCTCGGTGCCATCGAGCGGGACGGATCAGAGGCAGGCGGACTCCTACTACGCAGCATCGCAGCTCGCCTCCCAGAAGGTCAAGGCCTTTGTCCCCGTCTTCACCTCCGAATCTGTGGCCCAGGGGGTCATCGACGCGCTCGGCCTGAGAACGACTCCGGCGCAGCTCGCCCGCTCCATCTCGGCGAAGAACGAGAAGAACGCGCTGACGATCAATGTCACGGCGAGCGCCCCGACCGCCGAGGAGGCTCAGGCGATAGCCGACGAGACCATCCTCCAGGCGGATGCGCAGATCAAGCGCCTTGACGGCGAGGACTCGCCCATCGGCGTCGTACTCATGTCCTCGGCGGACCTGTCGGACGCGACCCGCTCGCCCTCCCCGGCCAGGCGCATCGGGATCGGGTCCCTCGCCGGTATTGTCGTCGGATATGCCTCGGCCTTCGCTCTCGACGCCCTGGACAAGCGAGTCCGGTCCCAGTCGGACGTCGCGTCCGTTGTCGATGAGCCGATCCTGGCCACTATTCCGCGTTCCGCGGAAATGGCACGGAGAAGATACTCGGAGACTCCCGACCACAGGGTCGAGGAGTCCCTCCGCAAGCTGCGGACCAATCTCCGGTACACGAATATCGACAAGGGACTTCACACACTCGTCGTAACATCAGCGATGCAGGGGGACGGCAAATCAACCGTCTCGGCGAACCTCGCTCGAGTCATGGCGCTGTCGGGACTGGACGTCATCCTCGTGGAAGGCGACCTGAGGAAGCCGACCATGAGCAGCACGTTCGACATCGATCAGGGTCATCCCGGGCTCTCCCACCTCCTGGTCGGAGCGGTCTCGCTGGAGAGCGCGCTCGTGCAGCCCTCCGTACCCGGGCTGCAGGTCATCCCGGCCGGCGACACTCCGCCCAATCCCTCAGAGCTCCTGGGCTCTGAACGCATGTCCGATCTCCTGTCCTTCCTGGCCAACGACCATGTCGTCATTATCGACGCCCCGCCCGTGCTGCCGGTCACCGATGCGGTCGCGCTCGCCGAGAACACCGATGGAGTCCTCCTCGTGGTCCGCTCCGGCCGCACCACTGAGGACCAGCTGCGACAGGCCGCCTCCAGCATTCGCCAGGGCGGCGGAACGGTCCTCGGGCAGGGGGTCGGCGTTGTTATGGGGTGGGTTGTTGTGTGAGTTGTTGGAGGGTTTGGTGGGGGTGGGTTGCCCAGTAGCGGCAGGTGGAGGCGATGCTGCTTTTTCGGCGTTGTCGGCTGGGGTGGTCGGGGCTGGTGAGGCGGATGAGGCTGATGGCGGTGTTCCTGAGTGTGGCCATGGCTCGGGCGGTGGTGGTTGTGGGCAGTTGGTGGCGGTCCTCGTCGAAGGTGACGTCGCGGACCCAGTGGAGGCGGTT
>NZ_JONS01000055.1 GCF_000711965.1 Actinomyces israelii DSM 43320 | reverse complement strand
ACGTCACCTTCGACGAGGACCGCCACCAACTGCCCACAACCACCACCGCCCGAGCCATGGCCACACTCAGGAACACCGCCATCAGCCTCATCCGCCTCACCAGCCCCGACCACCCCAGCCGACAACGCCGAAAAAGCAGCATCGCCTCCACCTGCCGCTACTGGGCAACCCACCCCCACCAAACCCTCCAACAACTCACACAACAACCCACCCCATAACAACGCCGACCCCCTGAGCAGCCCCTACGGTGTGGAGCCTGGGCACGTCTGTTACAAAACCTCTACTTCTTTCTCAACTGGATAACGCCCCCTCCTACCAGGATCCAATCGCAGCTTCGCGGAATGCCCTTGAGGCGCAGGCCTACGCAGAGGCCTCCAATAAAGGATTGATCACCGAGTCCGGGGCATACGATCCTCAGCGCATGAGCGATAAGGACGGGAACACCTACAGCTGGTTCTCCCCGGAGAACAAGACAATGGATCTGGCCGCGAATCCGAGTGATGCCCAGAATGAGCAGGTTCATAATTGGGCAAACAGCCTCAGGACAGCGCGCACCAATAACAATGAGGAAAGTTACCCTAATGCGACGGGTATTTTCAATAGTACGGATGCGGCAATCGATGCCGGCATGAACAGCGGAAAGGCGCGAATCTCGGGAGAGGACGGACAAGGGGGAGACGAGGGTGACATCAAGATCAAGAAGTAACCTCCGACGTACTATACACAATAAAGTCTACGAGAGGACCATGACGAATCACCCACTCACGGCTTCAATTTCAATGCGCAGGCGAGCAGCGGCAGGGCTCGCGGTAGCCTGCCTGACTTTCGGTGCTGTGGCTTGCACAGGCTTTACCAGCCCGCATCGCTCATCACAGGCTGAGAGCCACGCGCCAGTGACAGACGAGTACATATGCGGTGTACTGTCAACCAAAAATCTCAAGGAAACACTGGGATACGAGGTGCGCTCCTACCGATACTACAATAATCCCATGAAAAGCAGTGACAGAAATGGTCGTACTGAGTATAGTTATATTTGCAGCACTACATCCTATTCCGGTTCTGATCCGTTCGGTCTCTTTGAGTTGAGTTACGTGTCAAGCGATTCTTTAGGTAATGATCCTGGCTTTAACGGCGATTTACGTTTCGACGATATTCCGACCCATTTCCCAGACACCGCCAAAGCGGTCGAGTTCGAAGGGGAAGATGGCAAAGGGTGGTCGTGGACCGCGGACAATGGCGCATACATCGCATGGCACTATCCAGACGACAACATGCTCTATGTACGATTGACCAATGTACGGGACGGGCGCGTGTCGCTCGAGCAGCAGGATGAGTTGCGTCAAGTTTTCGCGCCTCTAATCGACGCCGTTCCACCCGTCGCGGCTGGCCCACCCGATAAAGACATTTTCCCAAGCCCACCCCCAACTTGATCTGACGCCATTCATTAATTGATTGTCTTTAAATCGGCCCGGCTGAGGAAGTGACGAAGAAAAAAGTGAGGAAGATCCGCGCTCTCATGTTGTAGTCGGGTATTGTCGGCGGTGGCTGCGGCTGTCACGGTGCTGGCTCTGGGGCCTGCGCGGGCTCGTGGCGCGTGGGTGGTGCCTCACCGTCGCCGACGGCTGTTGTCCCCACGAGCGCTGCGGCTGACGACACCTACACCTGCGCGGGTATCCCGGACTCGTCCATCCAGGCCATGCTCGGCCCCAACCTTTCCTTCTGGACCCGATACAGAGCAACTGCCGTGGCGGAGGCCACGTGCTGGATCCAAGCGGCCGGCTCCAAGGGAAGGCTGGTCGCCTACACCGACTTCATCACCCCCGACGACCAGAACCGGTGATTCGGCCACGACGCCGCCACCGGCGACACGACGTCGGCCTCCTCCTTCCTCGGCGTCGAGGGCACGGGCGAGGCCAAGGTCGGCACCGGCGTCACCCGGGACCCGCCCCTGTACGCCTCGACCTTGTTCATCTGCGGCGACCACTACCTCCTGCTGTCGGTCAACGACATGCGCGAGCTCCACAGCGACATCAGGACAGACCTGGTCAACCTGACCCAGTCCGCCCTGCCCGGGCTGTGCCAGGGCCGCCCCACCCCCAGCCAGCCACCGACCCCACAACCACACACCCCCTGAACCGGCCAGCCTGAGACAGCGGCTGGCGTCGACGACTCCGCGGTCAACCTGTTCCTTGGCGCGCAGTCTCCCCGAGGCGCCCGCGCCGTGGTAGGCCCGCAGCGAGGGTAGGATCTGGGTGCTGCGGCGGGAGGCCTCCCTCCGCAGGACCCCGATGCGCGGCGCCTGCTGATCGAGCTGGACCGCCGCGGCCTGAAGGGACCCGCGCGCTGGCCCGCCGACACCGTCCTGAGCGTGGGGGACACCCAGCTCATGATCGGGCCCGTGCCCGAGGCCGATGCCGTGGTGACCCCGACCGCCGGGGCGCCCACCGTCGACTTCAACCGCCCGCCGCGGCTGACCCGGCCCACGCGGCCCACCGTGTTCACGCTGCCGCGCAGGCCCAGGGACCTGCGCAAGCAGCCCTTCTCCCCGGCCATGCTCCTGGCGCCCATCGTCATGGGCGGGGTCATGTTCTTCTTCACCCACCGGCTGACATCGCTGCTGTTCCTCATGTTCTCCCCGATCATGATGATCGCCAACCGCCTCACCAGCCGCGCCAACAGCAAGAAGATGTTCCGCCAGGCGATGGCCCAGTACGAGGAGCAGAAGCTCGGCGCCGAGCGGGCCGCCTTCAAGGCGCTCATTCAGGAGCGCGGGCTGCGCAGGCAGGACCACCCCGACCCGGCGGAGGTCATGCTGCGCGCCACCGGCCCGCGCGCGGGACTGTGGGAGCGGCGCGTGCACGACCGGGACTGGCTCGACCTGAGGGTCGGCACGGCGGACATGCCCAGCGAGGTCGAGCTGAACGTGCCCGAGCGCGCCTCCTACGAGGAGCCGCTGAGGTGGACCGCGCCGGACGTGCCCGTCACCGTGCCCCTCGGGCGCCTGGGCGTCGCCGGCGTCGCCGGGCCCAGGCGCCGCGAGACGGCGCGCTGGATGGTGTCCCAGTGCGCGGTCCTCCACTCCCCCGCCGAGCTCAGCCTCACGGTGCTGGTCGCCCCGGCCATCGCCGAGATCGAGCAGCGCGCCGAGGAGCACGCCCCGCCGGGCACGCGCACCGTCGTCGTGCTCGACGGCGCCCGCGCGCTGCGCCTGGTGCCCGGCATGGTGCAGGTGCTGCGGGCGGGCCCGGCCGCGGGCATCATGTTCCTGTGCATCGACGAGGACCGGGTCTCGCTGCCCGAGGAGTGCCGGGCCGTCGTCATGGCCGACGAGCCGCTGGCCGCCGTCTCCCAGACCGACACCGACGAGGTCGAGCAGGTCGTGCTCGACGCCCCGCCGCCGGGCTGGGCCGAGCGGGTGGCGCGCAGCCTCGCTCCCGTGCGCGACGTGTCCTCCCAGGGGGCGCAGGGGGCGATCCCGCGCTCGTCCCGGTTCCTGGACGTCATCGGCCTGGGCGAGCCTGATGCCGGTGCGGTCCTGTCCCGGTGGGGCGGCGCCGGGCGGACAACCACCGCGGTCATTGGTGAGGATGCTGAGGGCGCGTTCGTGCTGGACGTGCGCGCGGACGGCCCTCACGCCCTGATCGCGGGGACCACGGGCTCGGGCAAGTCCGAGCTGCTGCAGACGCTCATCGCCTCCCTGTGCGTGGGCAACACGCCCGAGGCGATGACGTTCGTGCTGGTGGACTACAAGGGCGGGGCGGCGTTCAAGGACTGCGCGCGCCTGCCCCACACGGTGGGCATGGTCACCGACCTCGACGGGCACCTGACCTCCCGGGCCCTGGAGTCGCTGGGCGCCGAGCTGCGGCGCCGCGAGTACCAGCTGGCCCGGGCCGACGCCAAGGACATCGAGGACTACGTGGCGAGCATGCGGCCGGGCGACGAGCCCATGCCGCGCCTGATGCTCATCATCGACGAGTTCGCCGCCCTGGTGGCCGAGCTGCCCGACTTCGTCACCGGCCTGGTGGACATCGCCCGGCGCGGCCGCTCCCTGGGCGTGCACCTGGTGCTGGCGACCCAGCGGCCCGCGGGCGTGGTCTCGGCGGAGATCAAGTCCAACACGAACCTGCGCATCGCCCTGCGCGTGACCGACGAGGGCGACTCCCAGGACGTGGTCGAGTCCTCCGCCTCCGCCCACATCCCGCCCTCGATCCCGGGGCGGGCCTACGCGCGCCTGGGCCACGGGCGACTCATGCAGTTCCAGGCCTCCCGCGTGGGCGGGCGCCCGCGCGGGGCGGTGCGCGCCGAGCTGCGCACCTCGACACTGACCCTCAGTGAGCTCTCCCGGCCGGAGATTGCGCCTCCGGTGGCGGAGGAGGACGCAACCATCCCCACCGACCTGGCCACCCTGGTCGGGGCGATTGGCGGGGCCTTCTCCTCACTCGGCAGGCCGATGCCGCACCACCCGTGGCTGGAGCCGCTGCCCGAGGTCATTACCCTGGATGAGATCGACAGACGTCTTTATGAAGAGTTGCAGTCCCCGGCTGGCCAAGACGGCGCGTCTGAGATCGGTTTGGGAGACGGCGCCGCCGACGGCGGTTCCGCGGAGGCTGGTCCTGCCGGTGCGGATCCGCGGACGGAGGGCTTTCTACCGCCGCTGCCTCTCGGCCTGGAGGATCTTCCGGCGCTCCAGGCTCAGAGGCCGATGACCTGGGACTACACGCGCGCCGGGCACCTGGGCGTCGCCGGCGCCCCGCGCTCGGGGCGCTCGGCCCTCCTGCGCACCCTCGCGGCGGGGATCGCGCGCACGGCCTCGCCCGCCGACGTCCACCTCTACGGCCTGGACGCCAGCTCGGGCGCGCTGCTGCCGCTGGTCTCCCTGCCGCACACGGGCGCCGTCGTCACGCGCGACCAGCCGGACCGGGTGCGGCGCCTGCTCGGGCTGCTGGGCTGGGAGGTGGCGCGCCGCCAGCAGTTCCTCGCCGTCCACGGGTTCGCTTCCCTGTCCGAGCAGCGCGCGGCCGCACCGGAGGGGGAGCGGCTGCCCTACCTGCTTCTGTTCATCGATCGCTGGGACTCCTTCATGGCGAGCTTTGAGAATATCGATGGCGGGGCTCTGATCGAGAGCGTGGAGACTCTGCTGCGCGAGGGCGCCGCCGTGGGACTGCGTGTGGTCGTCGCCGGGGACCGCTCGGTCTTCCGCGGAAGGTTTGGGATGATGCTGGAGGACCGTCTCCTGCTGCGCATGCCGGCGTCCGACGACTTTGAGCTGGTAGGAATGCGGGCAAGGGACGTTCCCGTGTCAATGCCCGTGGGGCGTGCTTTTCGCAGTGGTATTACGCCCCGCGAGGTGCAGTTCGCGCTGCTGACGGCGAGCACCGTGGGCACGGCTCAGGTCGCCGCCATCCACGAGGCCGGGCGCCTGGCGACAGAGTGCTGGGGCGAGCCGTCACGCTCGCAGCGCCCCAGACGCGTGGACGAGCTGCCCATCACGATCACTGCTGACGAGGCGCTGGCCCTCGGCCCTGAGATCCGGTCGGGGAGCATCGCACTGGCCGTCGGCGGTGATGACCTGGGCCTGATTCCGGTCGCGATGGACGAGGTCGGCAATGGCGTGCTCGTGACCGGGCCCCGGCGCTCGGGGCGCTCGACCGCCCTCGCCTTCGGGGCGCGGACCGCACTGGCGGGTGGGACGCGACTTGTGCTTGTGCTGCCCCGGCGCTCCCCGGTGACCGCTCTGGGCGGTAGGGACGGGGTCGCAGCGGTCCTCGGTCCAGATACCAAGCCGAACGAGCTCCGTGACGCCCTCAAGGAGCGGCGTACCGAGACACTGCTCGTCGTCGACGACTTCGACGTGCTCGGAAACGACCACCCGCTCGGACCGGTCTTCGAGGAGCACCTCAAGGCCTGCCGGGACGCACCGGGAGGCGTGCTCATCACGTGCGGCATCGACGAGATCGGAGGCATGTACCGCGGCATCATCGCCCAAGTGCGCAAGAACCGGACCGGCCTCATCCTGGCGCCCCGCAACATGGACGACGGAGCGCACTTGTCGGTCAGGCTGTCGCGGTCGATAGGCGGCCCCGTACCCAAGGGCCGAGGCGTGCTCGTCACGACAAGCGGATGGACCTGGGTCCAGGTGCCGCGGTCCGAGGACGATGGCGAGTGATGCTTCTGGGACTCGCGTCAGGCCGAGGTACGGAACATCCGCGCATCCTGAACGGCTGGTGCGCTCTGGGACTAGTGCAAGGAAAATCTGTAGCGGGCGCAAGCGCCGGATGGTAAGGTAGAAACCGTTAGTAGATGATTCTACTGGATACATCGACGCGCAGGACAAGATCGCGATCGAGCATGCACCAGACGAAAATGACAAGTATGGCTGGAATTAAACAAAATGGCATTCTGGGGCGGCTGCTGCGGGATTCCTGGTTGGCGTCTGCGGAGCACCTCGTATAAGATAGCCTCATGCAGATCGACGTGGCGGACGAGGAACGGGACATCCTCATCAGGTGGAAGAAGCGCTCGGACACCTACAAGCTTGTGAGAATGAGGGCGGAGGCGATTCTGTACGCCGCCCGCGGCGTCGGCCTGGATATTAATTGCGGAGATGGTCGAGCGGGCCGAGGGGACGGTACGTGAGTGGCTGTCGGAATGGCGGAAATACAGGCTGAGCTCCGTGGTAACCGGTCACGCCGGCAACGAGAACGCGGCGAGGCTCAAGCGGGCGCAGAAGGAGGAGCTGGAGGAGATTCTCGGTAGACCGCCATCGGAGGCGGGCGTCAAGGCCGGTTTCTGGGACGTCCCGGCCCTTAAGGACGTCGTGTCCATCAGGTTCGGAGTCGGGTACAGGTCCGAGTCCTCCTATCGGCTGCTCATGCGCTTTCTGGGCATGAGCCTCTGCTCCCCGACCCGTTCGACAAGCGCCGCGACGAGAAGGCCATCGCCAGGCGGATGGCCGAGATCCGGCGCCAGGTCAACGATCTGCTGGAAGAAGGCTGGGAGGCCTGTACCGTCGACGAGGTCCGCGTGGAGCACGAGGCCGAGACCCGGCGCATGTGGCTTCCCAAGGGAAAGAGAACAAGGCTGTACGTGGACCGCAAGAAGGCGAGCCAGTCGTTCTTCGGGGCACTGAGCCTGACGACCAAGAAAATGAGGATCTACCCCATCGAGGGAAACCAGAACGCCGAGCAGACCCGCCCTCATGATGGGTCGCCTGGCGCGCGAGACCGATGAGGGGAAGAAGATCGCGGTGGTCCTGGACAACGCCAGGTTCCACCACGCCAAGGCCTTGAACGATCTTTATGCCCCCGGCCAGGCTCTGGAACGCATCACACCCATCTACATGCCCCCCTACGCCCCCGACCACAATCCCACAGAACACGTGTGGAACGCCGCCAAAGCCAACATCGCCAACCTCCAGCGCGACACCCCGGAGAACACCTTCGCGGCCTTCACCGCCTACATCACCAACCGCACCTTCGACTACGACTTCGAGCACCTCCCAATCACACCGCCACGCACCGATCTTGTTTAATTCCAGCCAGAACTCACCTTCAACGTGTTCCTGCCCGAGGGCTACTCCGGCTCCGGCTCCTACCCGCTGCTGCACTACATCGCCGACGCCAGCACCGTATCCGATGATCCCACCACCCCGTTATCGCAGTACGGCGCGCTCATCTGGGCGAGCAGCGTCACCCAGGCGGCCAATCCGTGCATTGTGGTGGCGCCCTCCTACACCGAGACGGTCCTGGACGACCATGACGGCTACACGACGACCGACTGGCTCGATATCACCGCCCGCTTCGTTGCATGGCTGCAGAGCCAGTACGCCATCGATTCCACCCGTGTCTACGGCACCGGGCAGTCCATGGGGTGCATGATCCACCTGGTCCTGGCGGGTAAGCAGCCCGACCTGTTCACGGCTCTCATGTTCGTCGACGGGCAGTGGGACCCGACTCAGCTCTCCGGTCTGGGCGAGTCCACATTCATCTACCATGTCGCGGGTGGGGACGAACCGGCCCTGGAGGGCCAGACCGCCACCGAGGACATGCTGACTCAGGCCGGCGTCGATTTCGCGGTTGCCGATGAGGAGTGGGATGCGACGGCGGACCCCTCCGTGCTCCTCCAGCAGGCAGAAGCACTATTCAGCAAGGAGAAGCCGCGCAACTTCTCCACCTTCGTCGCCGGAACGGTGATGACAGCGAACCCGACTCCGCAGTCGATGGAGCACATGGCCTCCTTCGAGCCCGCCTACAAGCTGACGGGGCTGCGGAACTGGCTGCTGTCCCAGCGCGGCGCCTGAGCGGACCGCCTGCGTCTGGCCCGCCGCACGCGCGCGGACTCGTTGCACCGACTCGCGCTCGCCGCCGGAGCCGGCCTCGGGTCATGGCAGGGAGGCCGACGAGGGCGGGAGGGCCCGACGTCGTGCCACACGCACCCTGCGGAGGGTCTCGAAAGCATTGTCCCTGCGCAATCCCTCCGCACCTGGGCCGTCACATGCGGCTGCCCGAGGCCCGCAGGCGTTGGGCAGCCCGGTGCGCCGCTCAGAACGCCCAGGCCAGGCGGGACGGCCAGGCCGGGCGGGCCAGGACGAGCGCCGTCAGGAGGATCTGCAGGAGGCTGTGTCTATGGCGGAGACGAGAGTGAATCTGGATATGCGGCATGCTCTCGACCGTACGCGAACAGTCTCGGAAAGGGAACAGGGAGGACTCCTCCGGTAGAGGAACTGCGGAGAAGGCGGCGGGCCGACGGGGTGCTCGGCGCAGTGGGCCCGCTCGGTGGCCGCCAGGCGCTTGGCAACCCCGCTCAGTGGCCTCGCCGAGCGCTCGGCAGCGTGACGCAGTGTCGGTCGATGTCGGCCTCCCGGGGCCTCCTGGGGTCTCGGAGAGTCCCGGCGCGGCTGGTGGAGGCCCACCGGCGGGTGCCCGCTGAGCCCCTTGAACCGATCTCGAGCCGGAGTACGACCGAGCTCGGTGAAGGAGACCGCGAAGTGGGCGGAGGCTGTGGGCGGGCTGGGCGTGCGGGCGCTCGGACGGGGCGCGCCGGGGCGTGAACGTACCTCCGCTGACGTTGAGGCCCGCCACTCACCCGACCCGGCCCGCACCGTCGCAGCGGGTCTCAGCGTCGGGCGGCCCAGCGGCCGCCGTCGAACGACGGTGGGCTACAGGCCTCGCCGGCCTCGGTGCCCGCCGGCCCCGGTGCTCGCCGACGGCCTCATGGCAGAACAGGTGCCGTCAGTGAAGAGATCAGGCCTCTCACTCTATAGAGTGACGCTCTCACTGTAGAAACTGTGCTTCTCACTCTACAAAGTGACGCCCTCACTGAGGCACAGTGACGTCGTGACCGACGACGACCTGCTCTCCCACGTCGCGCGCATGCGCCGGCAGCGCAGCGACGACGCCCTCGTGGAGGCGAAGGCCGCCGTCCACGATCTCCCGAAGAGCATCTGGGACACCATCTCCGCCTTCGCCAACACGGACGGGGGAACCGTCATCCTCGGACTCGACGAGCGCGAGAACTTCCAGCCGGCCGAGGGGTTCACCGAGTCGGTTGCCAGCCGGCGGATCAACGCTCTGACCACCGGACTCGACACCTCGTCGCAGGGGAGCGCCAAGGTGCTCCCCGTGCCGGGCTGTCACCCGGAGCGCGCCACCGTGGACGGCCGCCCCGTGGTCGTCCCCGACGTGCCCTCCCTGCGCGAGCGCCCGGACCTCGACTTGCCGTGCCATGTCACCGCCAAGGGGATTCAGAACGGCAGCTTCAAGCGCGTCGACGACCATGACGTCCGCCTGTCCTCCTACGAGGTGTACGTGCTGGCGAGCCGTCGGATCGAGGACCGTACGGATCGTGAGCCGGTGACCGGCACGACTCTCGAGGACCTCGACCCTCGGAACGTGGACCGCCTTCTCACCGAGCTTCGCAGCAGCGGCTCTCACATCCTCGACCATATCGCTGAGGACGACCGGGAGGCCGCCCTCAGGCGGCTCAACGTCCTGACATCCGACAGCGTCCCGACCTTCGCCGGATACGTCACGCTTTCCCCGTACCCGCAGCAGGAGCTTCCACGACTGGTCGTGGACGTCTCCGTTCATCCCGGCACCCAGAAGGCCCAGAAGGGCGACCTGCGCTTCCTCGATCGGCGGGTGTGCGACGGCCCTATTCCCCTTATGGTGGAGGACGCCGTGTCCGCGGTGGCACGAAATCTGCGCCGCCGCCGAATGACGAGAGGGGCGTTGGCGGAAGATGTTCTCGAGATTCCAGAAGACGTGTTACGGGAGGCCATCACGAATGCGGTGATGCACCGCGACTACTCCGCGCACGCTCAGGGGCAGACGGTTGCTGTGGACATCTATCAGGACCGGGTCGAGATCGGGAACCCCGGCGGCCTCTACGGGGGCAGGACCGTTGCCAATCTTGACGAGGGGATTCCCGTCTCCCGCAACAAGGTCCTTGCGAACCTTCTGCGCAGCGTTCCCCGCCCCTATGGCAGGGGTGTGGTGGCCGAGGCCGCCGGCACGGGTGTTCCGCGAATGATCGGCTCCATGCGCCAGCAGGGTCTGCCCGCGCCGGACTACGAGGCGACGACGATCGACCGCGTGACGGTCAAGCTGTCCCGCTTCGGCCTTCTCGACCCCGATGTGCGGGCGTGGCTCGACTCCCTTCCCGGCGGGCCGCGGGGCACCGCGGCGGACTCCGTTCTGGCGCTGGCGCGCAGGGACGGGAAGGTGCGGGTCGTCGATGTGCGGCGAAATCTCGGTCTCGACTCCGACGACGTGCGCGACCTCCTCGGCGGGCTCGTTGCGGAGGGGCTTCTGGTCGGCATGAACGACGGCCCCCACCTACTCGCCGACCTCAGGCTGCGCATGGCGGGCACCGGGGCCAGGTGGGCGGTCCTGTCTGTCCTCGATACCCGGGAGCCGCTGAAGATCCAGGACATCGCCGAGCGGACGGACAAGTCCCCCACCGCGCTCCGACCGCTTCTGCGCGCGCTGATCAGCGACGGGCTGGTGACCGCGACGGCGCCGCCCACCAGCCGCAACCGCGCCTACCTGCTCGCCGAGTAGGCCGCCCAGACGATCGATTCCGAAGGTGGTGAGCGGGCCGACCGCTTCTCGCCCGCAGCTCCGCCGCCGGTGCAGCCGCGGGATCGTGCCGATCCCGCGGCTGCACCGGCGCCGAACCACAGCGGCGGGCACGGCCCCGCTTCCATCCGGTATAGACCATGATCTATACTGGATGAGTGGCATGGGAGGTAATCCTGTGGGAGGACGTGGAGTCATGGTTGCTGAGTCTCGACGACGTCTCCTACGACCTGGTCGCCGCCGCCATCGATCACCTGGCGGCAGTCGGACCGACCCTTGGACGGCCACTTGTTGACCTGCTCATCGGTTCCCACTATCACAACCTGAAGGAACTTCGTCCTGGATCCTCCGGGCGCAGCGAGATACGCATCCTGTTCGCCTTCGACTCTCGCAGAAGAGCCGTGCTCCTCATCGCCGGGGACAAACGAGGGCGCTGGCAGCAGTGGTACCGGGAAAGCATCCCGCTCGCCGAGCTCCGATTCGATCAATGGCTGAGGGAGAGCAATGATGACGAGAACGAGTAGCTGGGAGGCCGTGCGCCGCCGCCGGCCGCCGCACGAGAGTGCTGTGGCCGAGCACCGAGCACGCTTCGCGGCAGAGCAGACGGCATACCGACTCCGGGAGATCCGCGAGCAGCAGGGACTGACACAGGCCGAGGTCGCCGAGAGGATGGGCCTGACCCAGCCGACAATCTCAGCACTCGAGTCGGGCGACCTGAGCCGCTCCGGTCTGGCAACTCTGCACGCCTACATCACCGCGCTCGGCGGCACCGTAGAACTGACCGCCGCCTTCGGTGACCAGCGTCTCATCATCGCAACCTGACTGCACCTGCCCGCTCCATCTCGACGGCGCAGACACTTCCCGACATCGGCGACCGCGCGGGCCCCCTCAAGCAGGATCTCGCGGGATCGTGCCGATCCCACCACGCCCGGAACCGCCGACACCTGAGAAGCGCGCGGAGGCCGTAACTTCCCAAGCAGCTCCCGATCAGCGGCGCACCCAGCCCCGGAACCAGTCACCCGGACCGTCGGATCAGACCGTCAGCTCCTCCATGTCCTCCAGCTCCTTGCCCTTGGTCTCGGGGATCCTGAGGAAGACGAAGACGAGGGACAGCAGGGCGCACAGGGCGTAGAACCCGTAGGCGAAGGTCAGGCCGATATTGGACAGGACCGGGAAGGTCGTGGAGATGACGAAGTTCGCCACCCACTGGGCGGCCGCCGCCACCGCCAGCGCTCCGGCGCGGATACGGTTGGGGAACATCTCCCCCAGCAGCACCCACACCAGCGGGCCCCAGGTGGTTCCGAAGGCCACCACGAACAGGTTGGCCGACACCAGCGCGATGGGAGCCCAGGGCGCCTCCAGGGTGACCTCACCGTCACTGACGTTGGCGAAGGAGAAGGCCAGGGCCATGAGCCCCAGGGCGACGGTCATGAAGAACGACCCGGCCAGCAGCATGGGCCGCCGTCCGACCCTGTCCACCAGGAGGATGGCCACGATGGTGACCACGATATTGGTGACCGAGGTGATGACCGTGATGGTCAGGGCGTCGGACTCCTGGAAGCCGACGGTGCGCCACAGGGTGGTGGAGTAGTAGAAGATGACGTTGATGCCCACGAACTGCTGGAAGATCGACAGCAGGATGCCCACCCAGACGATGGGCCTGAGACCGAGGGTGCTGCCGCGCAGATCGGCCAGGGACTCGCGCTTGGCGGAGTCGATGGTGGAGCGGATCTCCTCGATCTTGAGGTTGACGTTGACGATGCCGGTGAAGTCGTAGAGGACCTGGGACGCCTTGTCGTAGTCGCCGCGCGCCACGAGGAAGCGCGGGGACTCGGGCAGTCGGAAGGCGAAGAGGCCGTAGACCAGGGCGGGCACGGCCTCGGCAATGAACATCCAGCGCCAGGCCTCCATGCCGAACCAGAGCTCGTTGGCCGCGCTGCCGGCGAGGCCGGCGAACATGGCGTCGGCCAGCAGCGAGGAGAAGATGCCGACGACGATTGCCAGCTGCTGGAGGGAGCCCAGGCGCCCGCGCACGCTGGCCGGGGAGACCTCGGCGATGTAGGCCGGGGCGATGACGGAGGCGGCACCCACGCCCAGGCCGCCGACGACGCGCCAGACGATGAAGTCGACGACCCCGAAGGCCAGGCCGGAGCCGAGCGCGCTGGCCAGGAACATGACGGCGGCGATGAGCATGACGGGCACGCGGCCCATGCGGTTGGCGACAGGCCCGGCGAACCAGGCGCCGAGGGTGCAGCCGATGAGGGCGGAGGAGACGGCGAAGCCCTTGAGCGCGGCGTTGAGCTCGAACGTGCCGGCGAGGGCGTCGACGGCGCCGTTGATGACCGCGGTGTCGAAGCCGAAGAGGAAGCCGCCGAGTGCGGCGGCCACACAGATGCCGATGACTCGGGCGTTGAGGCGGCTGACGGTGGACGAGCCGGTTGAGCCGGATGCCGAGGTGGATTCTGGGCTGGAGTCGGAGGTGGACGGTGGGTTGTCGTTGGAATGGGCAGGATCTGGCATGGTGATGTCCTGACGTCGTCATCGGCCCGTGCCTGTCGTGCACTGCGCCGCGGCAGGCACGGGGTGCGGACCCGTCAAGCGTACGTCGGTGCGCCCGGTCACACACGGTTTTCGGCCCCGCCCCGTCCGGCCTCCTCGCTTACTACGCTCCTTTGTCCTTTACTGTACGAGGAAAAAGAGCGTAGTAAGGGACAAAGGAGCGTAGTAAGCGATCGCAGACCCCGAGGCGCCGCGCTGGGCAGCGCCTGAGGACCGTCACGACCTGACGCCGGCCCTCTTGAGGATGTCCCGAGCCTCGCGGGCCGAGTTCGAGGCCTCCGCGTCAACGCCGGGGACGCCGTCCTTCACCGTGTATGAGAAGCGCGTGCCGTCCTCCACGCCATAGATATCGACGTACTCAAGCACCGGCGTGTCGACGACGGCCCGCAGGACGGCAGCCGCGGCGTCCTTCTCGGATCCGGAGACGCTCTGAGGAAGATGAACCGTCAGGGTCACGAGATCACTCTCGGAAGCAGATTCGCTTTCCAAGGTCAGCGAGTAAGGGTCAGAAGCCGTTCCGCGAACGATCATGCGGCTGATCACCTTGCCGAGCAGAACCGCGGAAAGGTCCTCGCCGCTGGCGGTGCCGACCGTCACGCTCCAGCCGGGCAGCCCCACGTGGTCCTTCACGACGTACACTGTGCCGCTGGGAGAGGAGGGGCAGGAGACAACAAGATCATCGGGCAGGTCGTCCCCGTCCCCGCGATCAATCTCGATCTGGGTCTGAGAGCCGCTCACGCTCTGCGCCGATCCGCCGGCAAGACCCGCCGCCAGCCGAACCATCTCCTCCTCCCGCTCGGGATCCTCATTCTTATCGCCCAGATCCGGCAGGTTCAGTGTCACGGCGGTGCCCGAGGCACTCCACACGAGAGTCGGGAAGACCGACGCCCCGCGTCTGGTGTACGCGGTGCGAGCCTGAGCGAGCATGTCCAGGATCTGCTCGAGCTCGGCGTCGTCGACAAGAGTCAGCTGAACATCGGTGCGATAGCCGTTGGCGGAGTCGCCGGTGCGATCCGCCGATGCGTCCTGGACGATCGGGAAGCCCTCGAAGTAGTCCTCAACCTCTCTGCCGTGCGCATTGGCACCGCAGCCGAGCAGGCCCATGACGCCCAGGACCGAGGAGACCGCGAAGGCGCGTCGCGGCAACGAGACAGGCATGGGAGCAGGGTACCCGCGCGCCTGTCGCCCCGGGATCAGGCTACGCCGGCGCTGACACAAACACTTGCGTTGCAGACGGCGCCTGCGTACCCTGGTCCCGCAAGGGGCAGTAGCCCTGCGAAGTGGGCCCGGCAGCCCTCCGGACGGTGGGCGAGCCGGGTTCCGCGCCTTCTTAGAGGGTTATAGGAACCTCAACTGGCCTCATCAGGCGAGCCATCCTCTTCCACTCTCCGCCTCTGCACCAACACCAGGCGATAGCATCGGGCAACCATAGCAATGGCTCTTCGCGAGCATGCAGGTGACCGAAAGTACCATCCCAGCCATGACTGAGTTCTTGACTGAGAACTTGCTTGTCTGGCTTCAGGACCGAATCATCCTGATCCAGGACGAGCTGCTGACAGCCCGAGCGTCGATGCCGTCTCGCTAGCACCTTAAGAATTTTTGGTCGAGCCACCCTAGGGGGACTGTCAAGATGATATATTTCGATACCGATATTCATCTGCTGAATATCCGACACAACCGCTCGTCTCACAGAGGGGCGCTCATTGGTGAAATGCAGGGACCGTTGATTCGACCGCAAATGCGTGCGTAAAATCCTTCTTATTTTATGCACGTCAGACGGTCTAACCAATACTGCGACAATCGTGTAACCACGAACCTCCGACTCGTCTATAAAAACCCGGTAAGGGCGAGCGGACTCCCAGCCGGCGACACCATTTAGAATATTTGTGCCCATAACTCAGCACCAGTCAACGCCAACCACCGTCTCTACAGCATGCAGGAGACGCAGCCCTCGACCTCGGTGCCGGTCAGGGCCGCCTGGCGCAGGCGGATGTAGTAGAGGGTCTTGATGCCCTTGCGCCAGGCGTAGATCTGGGCCCGGTTGACGTCGCGCGTGGTCGCGGTGTCCGGGAAGAACAGGGTGAGGCTCAGGCCCTGGTCCACGTGCTGGGTGGCCGCGGCGTAGGTGTCGATGATCTTCTCCGGGCCGATCTCGTAGGCGTCCTGGTAGTACTCCAGGTTGTCGTCCGTCATGTAGGGAGCCGGGTAGTAGACGCGCCCGATCTTGCCCTCCTTGCGGATCTCGATCTTGGCCACAATGGGGTGGATCGACGACGTCGAGTGGTTGATGTAGGAGATCGAGCCGGTCGGCGGCACCGCCTGCAGGTTGCGGTTGTAGATGCCGTCACGCCGGATCTTCTCGGCCAGCTCCGCCCAGTCCGCGCGCGTGGGCACGTGCACGCTGGAGGCCTCGAAGATCTCCCGGACGCGGTCGGTGACGGGAACGAAGTCCCGGGTCGTGTACTTCTCGAAGAACTCGCCGGTGGCGTACGCGGAATCCTCGAAGCCGACGAAGGTCCGGCCGCGCTCGACGGCGAGGTCGTGCGAGGCGCTCAGGGCCGCGAAGAGCACGCAGGCGAAGTAGACGTTGGTGAAGTCCAGGCCCTCCTCGCAGCCGTAGAGGATCCTCTCGCGGGCGAGGAAGCCGTGAAGGTTCATCTGCCCGAGCCCGATGGCGTGGGACTCGCGGTTGCCGCGGTCGATCGAGGGCACGCTCGGCAGGTGGGTCTGCTCCGAGACGGCGGTCAGCCCCCGCACCGCGGTCGCGATCGTCCTGGCGAAGTCCGGAGAGTCCATGGTCCTGGCGATATTGAGGCTGCCCAGGTTGCAGGAGATGTCCTTGCCGACGTGCGCGTAGGACAGGTCCTCATTCAGCACGCTCGGCTCGGAGACCTGCAGGATCTCCGAGCACAGGTTGGACATGACCACCTTGCCCTTGACCGGGTTGGCGCGGTTGACCGTGTCCTCGAACACGACGTACGGGTAGCCCGACTCGAACTGGATCTCGGCCAGGGTCTGGAAGAACCTGCGCGCGTTGATCTTGGTCTTCTTAATGCGCGCGTCGTCGACCATCTCACGGTACTTCTCGGTGACATCGAGGTCCGCGAACGGCACCCCGTGGACGCGCTCGACGTCGTAGGGGCTGAACAGGTACATGTCCTCGTCATTCCGGGCCAGCTCGAAGGTGATATCGGGAATGACGACGCCGAGCGACAGGGTCTTGATGCGGATCTTCTCATCCGCGTTCTCGCGCTTGGTGTCCAGGAACCGCATAATGTCGGGGTGGTGGGCGTGCAGGTACACGGCCCCCGCGCCCTGGCGCGCCCCCAACTGGTTGGCGTAGGAGAAGGAGTCCTCCAGCAGCTTCATCACCGGGATGACGCCGCTGGACTGGTTTTCAATGCGCTTGATGGGCGCGCCCATCTCACGCAGGTTGCTCAGCAGCAGGGCCACTCCCCCGCCCCGCTTGGACAGCTGCAGGGCGGAGTTGATGCCCCGGGCGATCGACTCCATATTGTCCTCGATGCGCACGAGGAAGCAGGAGACGGGCTCGCCGCGCTGGGCCTTGCCCTCGTTGAGGAACGTGGGCGTGGCCGGCTGGAAGCGGCCGGTCATCATCTCCTCGATGAGGTCCAGGGCCAGCTGCTCGTCGCCGTCGGCCAGCGCCAGGGCCACCATGGTGACCCGGTCCTCGAAGCGCTCCAGGTAGCGCTTTCCGTCGAAGGTCTTGAGCGTGTACGAGGTGTAGTACTTGAAGGCGCCCAGGAAGGTCTCGAAGCGGAACCTGTGCGCGTAGGCGGCCTTGAAGGCGGCCTTGACGAACTCCGGGGAGTAGCGCTCCAGGACGCCCCCCTCGTAGTAGCCCTCCTCGACCAGGTAGTCGAGCTTCTCCTCGATGTCGTGGAAGAAGACCGTGTTCTGGTTGACGTGCTGGAGGAAGTACTGGCGCGCGGCCTGGCGGTCCGCGTCGAACTGGATCCTCCCGCTGGCGTCGTACAGGTTCAGCCTGGCGTTGAGAGCGTGGTAGTCGAGCTCCGGGGAGGGGGCGGGCTCCAGCCCGGTGTCCGTCAGCGTGTCTGCCAAAAGTCTTCCAATCCTTGTCTGACGCGTGCGACGTCGGTGGGCGTCCCCAGAAGCTCGTAGCGGTACAGGAACGGCACCCCGAGCTTGCTCGCGATAATGTCGCCGGCGAGGCAGTACGCCTCACCGAAGTTGGTGTTCCCCGAGGCGATCACGCCCCGGCACAGGGAACGGTTGCGCGGGTCGTTGAGGAACGCGATGACCTGCTTGGGCACGGCCCCCCTGACGGACCCCCCGCCGTAGGTCGGCACGAACAGGACGTACTCCTCACCGACCGTGAGCGGCTCATCCCGACGGCGCAGCGGAATACGCGCACTGCGATAACCGAGCCTGCCCACGAAGCGGTGAGTGTTCTCCGAGGCGGAGGAGAAGTACACCAGGAGCGGGCCGCCCCCGGGACTCGAGGCGGGCACGCCCCTCAGACCGCGAGGGCCTCGACGGCGACGGCCAGGGCCTTGATCTTGTCCGGACGGAAACCGGACCAGTGGTCCTCTCCGGCCACGACCACAGGGGCCTGGGCGTAGCCGAGGGCCCTGACCTGCTCGAGGGCCTCGACATCGAGCGCGACGTCCACCGTCCGGTAGACCAGACCCGCCTTGTCCAGGGCGCGGTAGGTAGCGCTGCACTGCACGCAGTTGGGCTTGGAGTAGACGGTGATCGCCATATCGGTCACTTCCT
>NZ_JONS01000054.1 GCF_000711965.1 Actinomyces israelii DSM 43320 | reverse complement strand
CCTCCACTGGGTCCGCGACGTCACCTTCGACGAGGACCGCCACCAACTGCCCACAACCACCACCGCCCGAGCCATGGCCACACTCAGGAACACCGCCATCAGCCTCATCCGCCTCACCAGCCCCGACCACCCCAGCCGACAACGCCGAAAAAGCAGCATCGCCTCCACCTGCCGCTACTGGGCAACCCACCCCCACCAAACCCTCCAACAACTCACACAACAACCCACCCCATGACAACGCCGACCCCCTGCGTAGCCATCGAAGTGCGGGTCGCCTGCGTGCATCTCGGCGATACGCAGCCTTGTCGCGGCGTACTCATCGCACCACGAGTCATTCGCCTGCAGCCAGTCGCGGAACAGCAGGGCATAGCGCCAGCTCGCGGCCCCTGTCCGCCTCACGTGAATGATCGCGCGCTGCGCCTCGTCGACGCCAGCGCAGAGCCGTTTCCGCCACTGATCCGGGGACGCACTCATCCCGCGCGCTTTGTCGCCCGCGACGCCGGGCAGCGCGGCTTGCAGGGTCCGCCGATAGAGTCTTTGCGAATTCGGGCCGCCGACGGCGAGCACCACGAGCGACTTATGCGGGGGGGCATCGACATGGCGGGAGCGTAGCCGCGCTGAATAAGCGCGGAAAGCGTATGAGGGTATGAAGTGCATGCGGTCCCCTGTCGCGGCTCGCGGTCGCGTCGAACTGGCGGCATTCTCGCTGGACTGCTCCGTCGCCGCGCGGCTCCGGGTGCGCCAGGAGGAGCTTGATCGTCATCACGGGAAGCACCCAGGCGATGTATGGAGGCAGCACAGCTCCTGCGAGTGGCGGCACTATATCCCATGTCATCAGGAGCACAGTGGCGGTGGCGTAAGCGATCGGAGAGCGCAGAGGCGGCGGCGCGCACCGGGCTGCCGCGCAGGAGGCGACCAACCCAATATAGATCAATATAGAACTGGATCGCTATCGTCATCGAAAATAGCGGAAATACCGCAGCCGGCACCAGAGTGTGAATGTGCGCCGCGCAGAAGAGCAGGTTGCGCCGTGCCGACTGCTCCGGACAGTGGAAGCGCCGCCCCGCGGTCCGCGCCGCATTGACCACCGCTCCGCCGCACAGGTCGAACCCCATGAGCGCGAGGACCGCCGTCTGCAGCGCGGACAGATCCGCGTGGAGCGCCAGCACGATCATTGCGACGCTTCCGCACAGCGCCGCCCTGTACCCCAGAGCCGTCTCCGCGCCCGTGGCGCCTGGGGCGATGAGAAGGGCGCCGATCCTCGAGGACAACGACCGGCCGGCTCGCAGTGATGATCTCGTTCCTTCCGGCTCGTCGTGACGTCATAAGCAGCCTCACTGCTGGCGACCGGGCCGGATGATAATCGTCGCCGCCAGGCACGTGAGGGCGCGTGTACACGCGCGGCCTCCGGGTTGTCGTGCTGGCGGGTGAGACCGGAAGCAGGGCGTCCGGCGTGGGCAATCGCTCACCGCGCTGGCGCGCCGAGTCTAGACGATTGATTTCGCCGGGGCGCAGGCCAGGCGGGGGCGCCCGGTCATCAACCAGCGTTGACGACGCCGTTGACCGCGACGCCGCTCCTCCTCTTGTGCGCGGGCTCACAGGGTTCGCCCATTCAGAGGGGCGATCGTTGATCGGCCAGAGCCTCGCCGGCGCGGAGGCCGGCCACGGCGACTCCGCAGCGACGCCGTCGGTCCCGCGGTTAAGGCGCCGGCGACTCGATTTCGAGCGCCTGCCGCGCACAGACTAATCTAAGCGCGGATACCGATCACCGCCCCGATCGTCGGAAGGCTCCCGGATGACTGACACTGCTGGCGCGCTGTCGCCGCTGGATGAAACGGGCGTCAACGCCCTCGTCGAGAAGGGGCTGGCCGCTATTGCCGCCGCCGACGACCTGCCCGCCCTGAAGGAGGCTCGTCTGGCCTTCACCGGCGACGCCTCCGCCCTGGCCGGCGCCGGCCGCGGTATCGGGGCGCTCGACAGGGCCGACAGGCCCGCCGCCGGCAGGCTCCTCGGCTCCGCCCGCGGCCGGCTGACCAAGGCCCTGGCCGAGCGCCAGAGCGTTCTCGAGGCCGAGGCCGAGGCGCGGATGCTCGCCACCGAGGCCGTCGACATCACCGTCCCCACGGCGCGCACGGCCGCCGGCGCGCGGCATCCCCTCGACGTGCTGGTCGATGAGGTCACGGACCACTTCGTCGCCATGGGCTGGTCCATCGCCGAGGGCCCCGAGCTGGAGCACGAGTGGTTCGACTTCGACGCCCTCAACTTCGACGCCGACCATCCGGCCCGCCAGATGCAGGACACCTTCTACATCGACGGCGCCTCGGTGGGCGCCGTCGACGGTGAGCCCACCAACCTCGTGCTGCGCACCCACACGTCCCCGGTGCAGGCCCGCGCCATGCTCGCGGCCGAGCCGCCGCTCTACGTCGCCTGCCCGGGCAAGGTCTTCCGCTCCGACGAGCTCGACCAGACCCACACCCCGGTCTTCCACCAGGTCGAGGGCCTGGCCGTGGACAAGCACCTGACCATGGCGCATCTCAAGGGCACGCTCGACCACTTCGCCCGCGCCATGTTCGGCCCCGAGGCGCGCACGCGCCTGCGCCCCTCCTTCTTCCCCTTCACCGAGCCGAGCGCCGAGATGGACCTGTGGTTCCCCTTCAAAAAGGGCGGGCCCGGCTGGATCGAGTGGGGCGGCTGCGGCATGGTCAACCCCAACGTGCTCATCGCCTGCGGCATCGACCCCGAGGCCTACACCGGCTTCGCCTTCGGCATGGGCCTGGAGCGCACCCTCATGCTGCGCCACGGCATCGCCGACATGCACGACATTGTCGAGGGCGACATCCGCTTCTCCCAGCAGTTCGGCACCACCGGAAAGGGAATCTGACATGCCCTACGTCCCCATCGAGTGGCTCCGCGAGCACGTCGACGTCCCCTCCGGCACCACGGCCGCCCAGCTCGCCGCCGACCTGGTCAAGGTGGGCCTGGAGGAGGAGCAGATCGTCCCGCCGGCCGTCACCGGCCCGCTCGTCGTCGGCAAGGTGCTCACCCGCGAGGCCAAGAAGCACACCAACGGCAAGGTCATCAACTACTGCCGCGTCGATGTCGGGGAGTACAACGACGCCCCCGGCGCCGGCAAGGAGCCCTCCGAGCTGCCCAGCCGCGGCATCGTGTGCGGCGCCCACAACTTCGACGTCGGCGACTCGGTCGTCGTCTGCCTGCCCGGCGCCGTCCTGCCCGGCGACTTCGCCATCTCCGCCCGCAAGACCTACGGGCACGTCTCCGACGGCATGATCTGCTCCGAGCGCGAGCTCGGCCTGGGCGCCGACCACGACGGCATTATCGTGCTCTCCCAGTGGCTGGCGGCCCACGGCCGGGGCGGCGAGGAGCCGCCCGCTCCCGGAACCGACGCGATCCCTCTGCTCGGCCTGGGCGAGGAGGTCCTGGAGGTCAACATCACCCCCGACCGCGGCTACTGCTTCTCCATGCGCGGGATCGCCCGCGAGTACTCCCACGCCACCGGGGCCCGCTTCACCGACCCGGCCGACGCTGCCGACGCGGCCCTGTATCCTCACGGCGTCGCCCCCGCCGGCGACTCCGGCTTCGAGGTGCGCATCTCCGACGACCCGTCGCCTGTCCGCGGCCGCCCCGGCGCGGATCGCTACGTCGCCCGCATTGTGCGGGGCATCGACCCCACGGCGCCGAGCCCGAAGTGGATGCGAGACCGGCTGACGGCCGCGGGCATGCGGCCGATCAGCCTGGCCGTGGACGTCACCAACTACGTCATGCTCGACCTGGGCCAGCCCCTGCACGCCTTCGACCTGGCCAAGCTGCACGCCCCGATCGTCGTGCGCCGCGCTGCGGTGGGGGAGACCCTCACCTTCCTCGACGACGTCACCCGCACCCTGGACGCCGAGGACCTCGTCATCTCCGACTCCCCGGACGGACCGGGCTCGCGAGCCCTGGTGCTCGCCGGCGTCTTCGGCGGCGCCGACACCGAGGTTGACGCGCGCACCACCGACATCCTCATCGAGGCCGCCCACTTCGACCCGGTCTCGATCGCCCGCTCGGCCCGCCGCCACAGGCTCCCCACCGAGTCCTCCAAGCGCAACGAGCGCGGCGTGGACACCGAGCTGGCCCCCGTGGCCGCGCAGCGGGCGGTCGACCTGCTCGTGGAGTACGGCGGCGGCACGGCCGACCCGGTGGCCACCGACGTGAACCGCACCACGGCGCCCCGGCCGATCATCGTCCGTGCCGATACCGCTGAACGCCTCACGGGCGTCGCCTACGGCACCGAGCGGGTCGTCGGGCTCCTGGAGGCCATCGGCTGCGCCGTGGAGCCCGCGGGCGACGACGGGGCCGCCAGGGCCGGACGCGAGCTGCTCGCCGTCACCCCGCCCACATGGCGGCCTGACCTGGTCGGCCCCGCCCACTTCGCCGAGGAGATCGCCCGCCTCGACGGCTACGACAGCATCCCTGTCGTCGTGCCCGCCGCGCCGGCCGGAACCGGCCTGACGCCGCGCCAGCAGGCGCGCCGCGAGGTGGTGCGGGCCCTGGCCGACGCCGGCCTCACCCAGGTGCTGTCCTACCCCTTCATCGGCGACGTGCACGACGCCCTGGAGATCCCGGCCGACGACCCGCGCAGCCGGGCGGTGCGCCTGGCCAACCCCCTGGCCGAGGACGCGCCGTGGCTGCGCACCAGCGTGCTCGACTCCCTGGCGGAGGTCACCCGCCGCAACGTCTCGCGCGGACTGGATGACCTGGCCGTCTACGAGGTCGGCTCCGTCACCCTCCCGGCCGGCACCGTCCCCGCCGCGATCCCCGGCGTGGACCGGCGCCCCACCGACGAGGAGGTCGCCGCGCTTGAGGCAGGCATCCCCGCCCAGCCCACCCACCTGGGTGCCGTGCTGGTCGGCGACCGCGTCCGCCCGGGGGTGCTCGGCGAGGGGCGCGCCTGGGACTGGGCCGACGCCGTCGAGGTCGTGCGTCTGGTGGCTCGCACCCTGGGAGTGGCCGTCGAGGTGGCCGCCCCCGCGCGGCCCTGCGCCCCCTGGCACCCCGGGCGCACCGCCGAGGTGCGTCTGCCGGGCGCCCGCCGCGGCCGGAATGTCCTGCCCGGGGCGCTCGTCGGGTACGCCGGCGAGCTCCACCCGCGGGCGGCCCGCGCGCTCGGGCTGCCCGGGCGCGCCTGCGCCGTCGAGATCGACCTGGAGCCCCTGCTGGAGGCCGTCGAGGCCGCCGGCGTGCTCCAGGTGCGGGCGGTCTCGACCTTCCCCGCCGGCAAGGAGGACATTGCGCTCGTTGTCGATGAGGCGGTCACGGCCGCTGCGGTCGAGGCGGTCATCCGCGAGGCCGCAGGCGACCTTGCCGAGGAGGTGCGCCTGTTCGACGTCTTCCGCGGGCCCCAGCTGGGCGAGGGGCGCAAGTCACTGGCCTTCTCCCTGCGCCTGCGCGCGGCCGACAGGACTCTGACGGCCGAGGATCTGGCGGCCGTGCGGGGGCGCGTGGTCAAGCGCGCCGCCAAGCGCCTGGGCGCCGAGCTGCGGGCCTGAGCGCCGTCCGCGACCGCCGCGCAGTGTGTGGCGGTCATCACCTTTGGGTGTGGTGTCGTGACTTGCACACGGGGCTCGCCATAAGTCGCAATACTTGCCCCATGAAGATCCTTCTCACCTCTTCTTCCCGCCACGGCACGACCGACGAGGTCGCAGCCGTGATCGCCGAGCAGCTGCGCGCCGCCGGGCTCGACGTCGTCCAAGCCCGTCCCGAGGACGTCGCCGACGTCGAGGGCTACGACGCCTTCGTCCTGGGCAGCGCCGTGTACATGACGCGCTGGACCGACGAGGCCGTGGACTTCACCCGTCGCTTCTCCGGCGCTCTGCGCAGCCACCCCGTATGGGCCTTCTCGGTGGGGCTGTCCGGCCTGCCCAAGGGCAAGATCGCCGACCCCAACCGCATCGGCCCGGTTCTGCTGTCCATCGAGCCGGAGGACCACATCACCTTTTCCGGCCGCTTCGACCCCGGCTCGCTGAACGTGCGTGAGCGCACCATCGCCCGTCTTGGCGGCGCCACCGAGGGCGACTTCCTCGACCTCGACGCCGTGCGCGCCTGGGGCGCCTCCATCGCGGCCACCCTGTGCAACAGCCTGTGAGCCGGTTGGCGTGACCCGGGCTGCCCGCACCGGACGCCACATCATCCCGAACCGCATGTGTGCAGGGCCTATGTGAGCAAGGCTACGGCGCAGCGAAGCCGCCCAGGATCGTATTTCTATGCATAGCGTCGTATTGTCCTGGCATGACGTGGACAGCAGCAGTCGCCGGCGCAACCGGGTACGCCGGTGGTGAGGTCCTCCGCCTTCTTGCGGCTCACCCGGACATTCAGATCGGCGCCGTCACGGCGAACTCCTCCGCGGGGGACCGGCTCGACAAACACCACCCCCACCTCGTGCCTCTGGCGGACAGGACCGTGGAGCCCACCGACGTCGGCCGCCTCGCCGGGCACGACGTCGTCGTCCTCGCCCTGCCCCACGGAGCCTCGGGAGCCGTCACCGCGGCCATCCAGGACGCCGTGGCCGCAGGCGACTGGGGTGGCCCGCCGCCCGTCCTGGTCGATTGCGGGGCCGACCACCGCCTGACCGACGCCGACGCCTGGGCTCGCTTCTACGGCACGCCGTACGCCGGGGCGTGGACCTACGGCATGCCCGAGCTCCTCCACGCCGAGGAGACCGCCGCCGCCGCCCAGCGCCGCGAGCTGGCCTCCACCCGCCGCATCGCCGTCCCCGGCTGCAACGTCACCGCGGTCACCCTCGCGGTGCAGCCGGGCGTCGCCGCAGGCCTGATCGAGCCCTCCCAGCTCACGGCCGTTCTCGCCGTCGGCTACTCCGGCGCGGGCAAGTCCCTCAAGCCGCACCTGACCGCGGCCGAGGCGCTCGGCAGCGCCCGGCCCTACGCCGTGGGCGGCACCCACCGCCACATTCCAGAGATCATCCAGAACCTGTGCGTGGCGGGAGCCGACGCCGATGGCGTGCGACTGTCCTTCACCCCGGTGCTGGTGCCCATGAGCCGCGGCATCCTGGCCACCGTCACCGCCCCGGTGACCGACATCGTCCTGGACTGCGAGCACCCCGACGAGGTCCTCCGCAGCGCCTGGCAGTCCTGCTACGGCTCCTTCGGCGAGGGGGAACGGGTCGTCCATCTCCTTGCGGAGGGGGTCTGGCCGACCAGCGGGGCCGTGGCCGGATCCGGCCTGGCCACCGTGCAGGTCGCCTACGACCGCGCCGCGGGCGCGGCCATCATGATGTGCGCCATCGACAACCTCGGCAAGGGCACGGCCAGTGCGGCTGTGCAGTCCCTCAACCTCGCCCTGGGCCTGCCCGAGACCACGGGCGTCATCGTGGAAGGAGTCGCCCCATGAGCGTCACCGCAGCCAAGGGATTCCGCGCAGCCGGCATAAGGGCCGGGCTCAAGCACTCAGGCAAGCCCGACCTGGCCCTGGTCGTCAACGACGGTCCGCTGGATGTGGCCGCTGGGGTCTTCACCACCAACCGGTTCATCGCCGCGCCCGCCGTGTGGTCGCGCGAGGTCATCGCCGGGAGGCACGGCCGCCCCGGCAGCGCCCGCGCCGTCATCGTCAACTCCGGCTCCGCCAACGCCTGCACTGGGGCCCGGGGGGTCGCCGACGCGGCCGCCACCGCAGAGCACCTCGCCGGTCTCCTGGACGCAGACGCCGGGGAGATCCTGGTGTGCTCCACCGGCGTGATCGGCGTGCCGATCGACATGCCGGTCCTCCTGGAGGGGGCCGGGGCGGCGATGCGCGCCCTGGCGGCCTCCCAGCGGGCGGGGCACGACGCCGCCGAGGCGATCATGACCACCGACACCGTGCCCAAGGAGGATGCGGTCACGGTCGCCGGCGCCGACGGCGCCTGGACGATCGGCGGGATGATCAAGGGCGTCGGGATGCTCGCCCCCGGCATGGCCACCATGCTGTGCTTCATCACTACCGACGCCGTCGTGGACGCGACCGCCGCCCAGCGCGCCGTGTCGGCGGCCGCAGCGCGCACGGTCAACCGCATCAGTTCCGACGGCTGCATGTCGACCAACGACACCGTCCTCCTCATGGCCTCGGGCGCCTCCGGCGTCACCCCCGAGCCCGGGGCCTTCGACGACGCTGTCGCCGAGGTCCTCGCCCGGCTCGGCCGCCGTCTGGTGGCCGACGCCGAGGGCGCCACCCACGACATCGCCATCACCGTGACCGGGGCGGTCAGCGAGGCCGCCGCCGAGGCTGCCGCCCGCACGGTGTCCTCCTCCAACCTCCTGAAGTGTGCCGTGGCTGGCGGTGACGCCAACTGGGGGCGCGTCGTGTCCCAGCTGGGGGCCGTGCCCGCGGACGTGTGCCCCTTCGACCCCGACCAGGTCGACGTCGCCATCAACGGCGTCACGATCTTCCGTCACGGCAGCCCGGGGGCGAGCCGGGAGACGGTGGACATGAGCGCCCGCGAGACCCGCATCGACATCGACCTGTCCGCCGGTGACGCCCGCGCCACCGTGTGGACCAACGACCTGACCCACGGCTACGTCACGATTAACGGGGACTACACGACATGACCGACTCGACAAGCTCGACGGGCTCGACGCGTTCAGACGCCGGCCCCGCCCTGCCCCCGGAGGTCAAGGCCTCCGTCCTCCTGGAGGCCGTGCCCTGGCTGCGCACCTACAAGGGCGCCACCATGGTCATCAAGTACGGCGGGAACGCCATGGTGGACGAGGATCTCAAACGGGCCTTCGCCCAGGACGTCCTCTTCCTGTACCAGGTCGGTGTGCGCCCCGTCGTCGTCCACGGCGGCGGCCCCCAGATCAACACCATGCTCAAGCGCCTGGGTATCGGCTCGGAGTTCCGCGGCGGCCTGCGGGTGACCACCCCCGAGGTCATGGACGTGGTCCGCATGGTGCTCACCGGCTCTGTGCAGCGCGAGCTCGTCTCCCTGCTCAATATCGACGGCACCGCGGCGGTGGGCATCAGCGGGGAGGACGGGGGCCTGCTGCGGGCCCGCCAGCGTCAGGCCACGGTGGACGGCCAAAGCGTGGACGTGGGTCTGGTGGGTGACGTCGTCGACGTACGGCCCGAGCCCATCATCGACCTGCTCGACCAGGGGCGGATCCCCGTCATCTCCTCGGTGGCGCCCCTGGTGACCGATTCGGTCACGGTCCTCAACGTCAATGCCGATACCGCTGCCGCGGCCATCGCCGTTGCCCTGAGGGCCCGCACTCTGCTCATGCTCACCGACGTCGAGGGGCTCTACTCCGCCTGGCCGGATCGCGGCTCCCTGGTCCCCTTCATCAGCGCGCACGCGCTCGAGGCGCTCCTGCCCACTCTGGAGACCGGGATGATCCCCAAGATGGAGGCCTGCCTGCGGGCCGTGCACGGGGGAGTGGGGCAGGCCCATGTTGTCGACGGGCGTCAGGCACACAGCATGCTCCTGGAGATCGTCACCGATCAGGGCGTGGGCACCGTTATCCACCCGGGCGACGCCCCGATCCCACCGCTGAACGGAGGCAGAAGGCTATGACCGCATCATCCGCTGAGGCCGCTGGACCCGCTGAACAGCTTCACGCGCGGGCGGACTCCAACCGGGAGTGGCTGCAGCGCTACACCGGCGCCATCATGAACACCTTCGGCACGCCGGCGCGCGTCCTCGTGCGCGGGCGCGGTGCCCGTGTGTGGGACGCCGATGGCGCCGAGTACATCGACCTGCTCGCCGGCATCGCCGTGGACTGCCTGGGTCATGCTCATCCAGCGATCGTGGCGGCCGTGACCGACCAGATCTCGACTCTGGGCCACATCTCGAACTTCTTCGCCTCGCCGGCCCAGGTGAGCCTGGCGGAGGAGCTCGACGCGCTCGTCTTCCCCTCCGCCCGCCCGGGCGCGTCCAAGGTCTTTCTCGCCAACTCCGGCACCGAGGCCAACGAGGCCGCCTTCAAGATCGCCCGCCGTCACGGGGGCTCGGCCAGGCCGCGCATACTCGCTCTGGAGAGCGCCTTCCACGGCCGTACCATGGGCGCCCTGGCGCTGACTCACAAGGCCGCCTACCGGGAGCCCTTCGAGCCGCTGCCCGGAGGCGTGGAGTTCATTCCCGCCGGCGACGTCGATGCGCTGCGGGCGGCCCTGGGCCCCGATGTCGCGGCGCTGTTCGTCGAGCCGATCCAGGGCGAGGCGGGTGTGCGCGAGCTGCCGGCCGGCTATCTCGAGGCGGCCCGCGAGCTGACCTCGGCCGCGGGTGCTCTGCTCATGATCGACGAGGTCCAGACCGGCATGGGACGCACCGGCGCCTGGATGGCCCACCACCTGCTCGCCCCGGGCGTCACGCCGGACGTCGTCACCCTGGCCAAGGGGCTGGGCGGGGGCGTGCCCATCGGCGCGGCCATCGCCGTCGGGCCGGCCGCCGAGCTCCTCGGACCCGGGCAGCACGGCACCACCTTCGGCGGCAACCCTGTCGCCGCGGCCGCCGCGCTGGCTGTCATCAGCACCATTCGCGACCAGGGCCTGCTCAGGCGCGTGAGCGAGCTCGGCGAGCGCTGGGCCGCCTCCCTGGGAGCGCTGGACGCCGTCATCGAGGTCCGCGGGCGCGGCCTGCTGCGCGGTCTCGGTCTGGCCGACGGTGTTGGACCGGCCGCACAGGTGGTCGAGGATCTGGCTCAGCGGGGCTTCATTATCAACGCTCCCCGTACGGACACACTGCGGCTGGCTCCGCCCTTCATCCTGTCCGACGCCGACGCTGACGCCTTCACCGGGGCGCTGTCCGAGGTCCTGGCCAGACGGCTTCAGCGGGGGGCGCCATGAGCCGACCGCAGACCTACCCTGCGGCCGATGAGATCGCGGCGGCCGGTGCGCCGTCGCCCGCCACCAAGACGGCCCGTCAGGGTCTCATCGTCCAGATCCTGGGCAAGGAGCGCATCCGCTCGCAGGCCGAGCTGCGCCGCGCCCTGGCCGACCGCGGGGTGTCCACCACCCAGGCCACGCTCTCACGCGACCTCGTCGAGCTGCGGGCCACCAAGATGCGCGGTCCCGGCGGCGTCCAGGTCTATGCGATACCCGAGGCTGGCGCGCCCGGTCAGGTCCGCCCCAGCATGCCCGGCCCGGCCACCTCCGACGACGAGTCGTCCATAGCCGATCACACGACCTCGCGCCTGACACGCTGGTGCGCGGACCTGCTGGTGACCGCCGAGTGGGCCGGCAACCAGGTGGTCCTGCGCACGCCCGCGGGTGCCGCTCAGCTGCTGGCGGGCGCCGTCGACGACGCCATGCTGCCCGGGATCCTGGGCTGCATCGCGGGGGACGACACCGTCCTGGTCGTCACCCGGTCCAAGGACGTCGCCAGCGGCCTGGCCGCGCATCTGCTGTCCCTGGCGGAGCCCGGCGCTCGACGCTGAGTCGAGGCCGCACCAATTCCTGGTCCCACACGCTGCTTCGGCAGCACCACCCAGAAAAGAGAAGACACATGAGTGCTCACAAGGACCGCGTTGTCCTCGCCTACTCCGGGGGTCTCGATACCTCTGTGGCCATCGGCTGGATCGGCGAGCAGACAGGGCGAGAGGTTGTCACGGTCGCCGTCGATGTCGGCCAGGGTGGAGAGGACCTCGATGTGATCCGCCGACGTGCGCTGGACTGCGGCGCCGTTGAGGCCTATGTGGCGGATGCGCGCGAGGAGTTCGCTGAGGAGTACTGCATGCCCGCCCTGAAGGCCAACGCCCTGTACGAGGGCATCTACCCGCTGGTGTCCGCCCTGTCCCGTCCCGTCATCGCCAAGCACCTGGTCAAGGTCGCCCGCGAGTTCGGCGCCACCACCGTCGCTCACGGCTGCACCGGTAAGGGCAACGATCAGGTCCGGTTCGAGGTCGCCATCACCTCCATGGCTCCCGACATGGACTGCATCTCCCCGGTGCGCGATTTGGCCCTGACCCGTGACGTCGCGATCGACTACGCCGAGCGCCACAACCTGCCCATCGAGACCACCAAGCACAACCCCTTCTCCATCGACCAGAACGTGTGGGGGCGCGCCATCGAGACCGGGTTCCTGGAGGACCTGTGGAATGCACCGACCAAGGACGTCTACGTCTATACCGATGACCCGACCTACCCGCCGCTGCCCGACGAGGTCGTCATCACCTTCGAGCGCGGCACCCCGGTGGCCATCGACGGCAAGAAGGTCACGCCGCTGGAGGCCATCCAGGAGCTCAACCGCCGGGCGGGCGCCCAGGGCGTCGGCCGTATCGACATGGTTGAGGACCGGCTGGTCGGCATCAAGTCCCGCGAGATCTACGAGGCTCCCGGAGCCGTTGCTCTCATCGAGGCCCATCAGGCGCTGGAGTCGGTGACCCTGGAGCGTCTTCAGCATCGCTACAAGCGGCAGATGGAACAGGCCTGGAGCGACCTGGTCTACGAGGCGCAGTGGTACTCCCCGCTCAAGCGGTCCATGGACGCCTTCATCGAGGACACCCAGAAGTACGTCTCCGGAGACATCCGCATGGTGCTGCACGGTGGGCGCGCCACGGTCAACGGCCGGCGCTCCGAGTCGGGTCTCTACGACTTCAACCTGGCGACCTATGAGACCGGCGACACCTTCGACCAGTCCTCCTCGCGCGGCTTCATCGAGATCTTCGGCATGCAGTCCAAGCTCGCCGCCGCCCGGGACGCGCGCATGGGGGAGGGTGCCGGGTTCTGAGACCGGCGCTTCCCAAGAGGCGGCCCGGCCCGGCGCTATGCCCCCGGACTCAATCATCTGGATGAGTGAGTCCGGGGGCCTGTCTCTGCACGACCGTGCGAGGGGCGAGGAGACCCGACCGCTCCCTTAAACCGATCGTGAGCCGGAGATCCACCCTACCGATCCCGACGCGGGTTTCTACCGATCTCGGCGAGGGGAGGGTCGCAGGCCCGCCGAAGCCCGGTGGAGTCACGCATCTGGGGAGAAGACGCGTCTACTGCGCGGGGATGTAGCAGGAGAGGGTCTTGTCCTTGGAGACGAGCAGACGGGTCGGGGATCCCGCATGGCTCTTGACATTGCCCGCGCTGGGCAGGCTTCCGCGCACGCTCTGGAACAGTGGAGAGAGCATCGGTGTCGATGAGGGAGTCTCCCAGAGATGTTTCCCGGTAGAGACGTCGACGAGGGCCGTGACCTTGTTCCCCTCAGAGGTGGAGGAACAGTCGATAAATCCCGATCCGTCCGCCAGGATGTTCGCGGTGAGGTTCCACTTCTTCTCTGTGGAATCGTATCCCAGGTTGAGCAGGGGCTCGACTGCGCCGTCGTCGTTCCAACGGATGCAGCCGGTCCCGTACGGGACGAACGCAACGCCGTTCTCCGCAACGACGGCCTCCAGCCCGCTGAACTCCGCCAATGACTGCTGCACGACCTCGAGCGAGGGCACGCCATTGAACCTGATGCCTGTGCAGTTGCTGTCCTGCTCCCATTGCGGCTCTCCGGCGAAGCTGAAGGCATGAGCAGTCAGGACACCAGGCTTCGAGACGGTGCTGGTCAGGACGACGACCCCGTCTGCGGCCAGGATCATCCAGCCCTTGTCCTTGCCGTCCTTGAACGCGGGCAATGCCGCCACGATTTCTCCCGTGGATGTGCTCACAAGACTCGGAGTGAGCTCGCGCTGCTCATCCTGCGATGAAGTGCTGGAGGCCCGGTAACCAATGAGGATGTCCGGCTGCAATGGATCGAAGAAGGCGTTGGTGTAGGACTCGGATGTGCGCCAGATCTCGTTCCCCTGACGATCGATCGCGGTTAGGGCCCCCGCTGTCTTGTTCTCCTCGCCCGGTGGCACCTCCAGAAGGAGAGCGGAGTCGTCGTCCACCGCCCCCAGGAACAGGGACGACGATGCGTTCCAGGGGACAGGGGTCACCTCTCCGCTGTGGGGATCGATGACCATGTCCTTCCGCATGGGCGACTCGCCCCACCATGATGTCCACACGCTGAATCGGCTCGGATCGCGCTGGTCGTCCTTGCTCCAGCTCGACAGCGGAACCTCGACGGGATTCCCGGGGCCGGAGTCGTCAAGTGGGTAGACGCGGTAGGCTGCGGGCTGCTCATCTGTGCTCTGAGCGTAGAACTCGCCGAACAGATAGTCTCCCGCGGGGGATACGCTCTGACCCGCGAATGAGGCAATCGACCACGCCTGCGCAACGCCTCCGATGAACTGTCCGGACATTGCGGATACGGAGAAGATCCGCTGCTCATCCGGAAATGCTGCTGGGGCGGCATTCTTCGGGCGTTGGGACAGCCTCCACGCGCCGACGCCCGTCAGGGCTCCGACAACGGCAATGCCGATGCCAATGGGAAGTGCCTTGGTCACAGACCGGCGTCGCACACCTGACGGCGCCGGGTCCGCGCCGGGCTGGTCCGGCTGCTGGTCGGCTTCGGCTGGGGGCTGGTCCGGCTGCTGGTCGGCTTCGGCCGGGGGCTGGTCGGCCTCGGCCGGGGGCTGGTCCGGCTGGTGGTCGGCCTCGGCCGATGACTGCGGCTTGCCCGGAGCCTCTCCGGGCCGAGCCGACTGCTGGGAGACGGCGCCCGGCTCATCCGAGGGCTCGGTGTCGTCTGCCTGGTCCTCGGCATCCGCCTCCGCCTGGACCCGTGGATACGAGGTGGTTGTGGCGCTCTGCGTCGCGATCCAGTTGGTGAGCGCTCGGAAGCAGCGGGGATGCTCGAGGATGGCAGGGTGCAGGTCGGGACGCCGCGTGGCGATCCGTGCCAGCTCACCGGCGGGAGTATCGGGATTGCGCAGCGCTTCGGCATCAAGGTCCGGCTGCGATTGAGAAGAGGATGGGGTGTGGGTCACAGCCAGGAGGGTAGCGCAGATCCCGTGCTCGTATCGTTACCAACGACTATGACGTCCGTGACCACTTCGTGGGACGCACGAGGTCCGGCACCGGTTCTGACCTGCGAGACGCCGAGGCCGGACGGGCCCGGGTGCCTGCTACAGGGCCGCCCCAGGGCCGACGGCGATACCCGACCCTTGCGGGGCTGCCGGCGCCTGTGATCTACATCGCCTACAGCCTCCGGCGGTGCCGCGGGTCAGGACGCCGGCCTGAAGCAGGTGGTGGTCCTCTGCGAATCGAGACTGATGACGAGCAGAGTTTTTGATGGCCCGCTGACAGCGGAATCGTCGAGTCCTGTTTTTATCTTGCCCTGGTAGGAGCTCGGCAGCATGCCGATACCTTGGTTCCACGGGCTGTGTGCGAGATACCCGGACATGCCCCATTCCTGGGTCCCGGTGCTCGTGTTGAACATGCGGATATTCGCGTCGTCGATATTATTCGCCGCGAGAAGTCCTGATCCATCGGCCAGGACGGTGAAGTAGGAGAAATTATCTAGACGCGCTTCGCCGGCGTCGTATCTACTGAGTTCAATGGGCGTTCCCGCGCCTTCGCGGGACAAGGCGCGGTCCGCCGCCTGGACGAGGGCGGTGCCGTTCTCAGCGATGAGCGCGGTCGAGCCGTCCTGACGTGTCAGGGCTTGGTTGACCACGTTCAAGGACGGTACTCCGCAGAAGACGATCTCGGCGAATCCGCCGGTAAGGCTCCATGCCGACTCGCCGTCGAAAGAGTAGGCCTCCGCCGTGATGTTATGGCGATCGTTCGAGAAGAGCACGAGGCCGTCGGAGGCAAGGAGAAGGCCGCCGTTTCTCTCCTCGGCATCCGGGCTGGCGAAAGTTGTCGATGGGAGCTCTGCCCGCGTGGCGCCAGTTTTAGTGTCGAGGATGTGGGGCGTCGCCGAGTTGCTTCCAGGATCCTTGTCCCGATAGCCTATGAGCAGGTCGGGGTGAGCCGGGTCGAGAAATCCGTTGGTGTAGTTTTCGGCGGTGCGCCACAGCTCATGGCCCTGTCTGTCCACGCAGATAATGGCGCCTTGCGGATGCGCGAATGAGTCTCTCTCGTAAGGGTGGGGGGCCTCTATGAGAATCGCCGTGTCTTTGTCCGGTGCACCCAGGAACGTATTGTTGGCGGTGTCCCAGGGGACGGGGACGATGTGAGACGAAGAGGTGTCGTAAATATTGTCCTGAATAAGCGGGCAGTCGCCCCACCATGAGCAGGTAACACTCTGCGGCATGCCGTCGAATCCTATTTTTTCTCCCGAGAAGACAACGGGCGAGCCGAGGTTGTCTGCGCTAATGGGGTAGACCAGGATCTCTGATTCTCTGTCGTGCTCCGACTTCGAGCGCATCATACTCACGTTACCTCCGTCCGGAGACATGGAGGAAGACTGTCCGGGAATGTCCCAGATTTCGGAAAGCCCTTGTAGGAACCCCCCGTCCAGGGCGGACATCGAGAATGACGCCGAATTTCCGGTCGTCACATTGCGGTGGGTGGCCCACCAGGCGCCTGCGCCTCCGAGAGCCCCCACAGCGGTGATGCCGATGCCCACAGACAGCGTCTTGACCACCGACCGGCGTCGTATCCCGGATGGCACATCCGGCGGGGTCTTCTGCTGCTGGGGGACGGACTGTGACGCGGACTGCTGCGGGCTTGTGCCTGACCGTTGTGGTTGTTGCGGGGCTGCGCTCGCCCGGTCCCGCTGTGGTGGGGTAGTCGGGCCGGGCTGGGCCGGGTGCTGGGAGTTGGCGCTCAGGGGCTGAGGCGCGTCGCCCTGGGCGGCGATCCAGGTGGCCAGGTCGGGGTAGCAGCTGGGGTGCGCGGCGATGGCGGGGTGCAGGTCAGGGCGCTGCGCCGCTATCCGCGCCAGCTCTGCAGGGGGAGTGGCCGGGATGCGCAGTGCGTCGGCGTCGAGGTCCTGATGCGGAGATGGGGTCTCGGTCATAAATCGCAGGGTATCGCGGACCGCGCCGTCTCCAGCGCCTCCCGACAGTCTTACTTCTGAGACTCCGGCAACGAGCGCCTCCCCCGACGGTCCGCCCGCAGCGGCACTGCCGACGACCCGGTGCTCGGGTCGTCGGCAGCATGAGGGTGACGCGTCTCAGGACCCCGGTGCGAAGCAGGTAACGGTCGCCGAGAGGCCCGTGCCGCTGGAGACGAGCATGATTCCGGCAGGATTGGGGCCATTTCTCGTCACGCCCCCGGTTGAGCGCGGCAGCGCCTTCACGGTGCTCTGGTTCTGTGGAAGCCCGTCTTCCATAAGCTGGCCGGATATGGACCATGCGTCTGCCCCGGTGCTCGTGTCGATCATGCGGATGGAGTCGTCCTTCTTAGAGTCTTGGGCAAGGATGCCCGAGCCGTCGGAGAGCATGGTGAAGTAGGAGAAGTCAGCCAATTCGGCACTTTTGGCGTCGTACTTACCGAGTTTGAGGGCCGTGCCGGTGCCCGCGAGGGAGAAGTTGCCGTTAGACGCCTGGACGAGGGCGGTGCCGTTCTCCGCGATGAGCGAGGTCGAGCCGTCCTGTGCTGTCAGGGCCTGGTTGGCGACGTCCAGGGACGGTACCCCGCAGAAGACGATCTTGGCGAATCCGCCGGTAAGACTCCACGCAGACTGGCCGTCGAACGTGTAGGCCTCCGCAGTCATCGTGCTGCCGTCATTTGAGAAGCACACGAGTCCGTCGGAGGCGAGAAGAAGCCCGCCGGACTTCTTCCCCGAGTCATCGAAGACCAGCGGTGAGAGCGCGGCGCGCATGGAGCCGGTCTTCGGGTCGAGCAGATGCGGCGTCATAGTCATTGACTTGGAATCATTTCCATCGCCATCATTCTTGTACCCGATGAGCAGGTCGGAACGAGCCGGATCGAAGAAGCCGGAGACGTACTCGTCGGACGTGCGCCACAACTCCTTGCCCGACCCGTCCACGGAGATCATGACCCCTTGCGGGGGCGCAGACGGCGCCTTATCGAAAACATGGGGAGCCTCGAGGAGTATCGCCCTCTTCTTGCTGGGGGCGCCCAGGAACACCGTACTGGCGGTATCCCATGGCACCGGGGAGCTCAATGAGGAGGAGGCGTCGTAGATGCTGTCCCAGATCAGGGGGCTTCCGCTCCACCAGGAGAAAACAACACTGTACTCGCTGTTGCTCTTGCTCATCTGGTCCGCCGGGAAGACGACGGGCGTGCCGAGAGCATCGGCGTCGAGCGGGTAGACCCGGGGCTCGTAGGAGAAGTCCGATTCCGCCAGCTTCGGGCACAGCGCCACCACGTGGGCGCCGTCTGGGGACATGGAGACGGTGGACCGTCCCTCGGCGATATTCCAGGTCTCGCGAGTCCCCTGAAGGAACGTTCCCTCCAGCGCAGACATTGAGAAGGGCCCTGAGGCCGCCTGGTCGTCATCTTCCGAGCCGCTCCGTTGGGTTACCCACCAGGTGCCTGTGCCCACCAGGGCCCCGACGGCGGCAGCACCGATACCGATCGACAGTACTTTGATCACGGACCGACGCCGCGCTTTGGATGACGCATTCGAATTCTTGGCCGGCTGATCCGACCGGATCCCGGGGCTGGGAGGATGACTCGGCTGTTGCGGGATGCCGGTGGATTGGGCCGGTATCCGGTAACCAGCCAGCTGGGCTGCTGATCCCTGGAAGCCTGCTGCCGATTGGCCTGCCTGTCGGGCGCCGATCAGCTGGGTCTGTGCGGTGCTGGCCTGCTCGGTGATCCAGGTGGCCAGGTCGGGGTAGCAGCTGGGGTGCGCGGCGATGGCGGGGTGCAGGTCGGGGC
>NZ_JONS01000053.1 GCF_000711965.1 Actinomyces israelii DSM 43320 | reverse complement strand
TGGTGACCACATCCTCCAACCTCGGTGACCTGTTCCGGCGGGCCAGGACCGCCATCGACGACCTGGCCACCACCACCGAGCACGGCCCCGGCCTCCCTGGCCGGGCAGCCTGCCCTGGCCACCGCCGCAGCCGGCGGCACCAGAGGCGCCAGAGGCGCCAGCAGGAGCACGCACGGAGCGCGCGGCGGCCGAGGCACAGGAACCGGCCACAACAGCGGCACAGGCGGCGGTAAAGGCACCGGAGGCGGCAAAGGACACGGAGGCGCAGGCGACGGCGGCGCAGGAGGCACCGGACACGGGACCACCGGCGGGGACAAGACCCCCGACCCCGAGATGACCAGACGCTCCCAGGAAGCCCAGCAACGCGCACAAAACGCCAAGGATAGCTTACCAAAACGGGCAGAAATAAAGACAAGACGACTTCGTTAGACCATACCCAGTCTCTCAGCGGATGGGATCAAAATCGTCCAAAAGGTTTCCAGAAGCCCAATGTCGATGAGGTCCTCGCCAAGCAGGAGGAGATCGGCCACCCCGTCAAACGCGCCGGTGGGCTTGATCACGGAGAGCCGGGGCGTTATTATGCTTCGCACGCGGAGCGGCAGGAGTCGATCACGGCCAAGGAGCCGGCCATCGGCGTGTCCAAGGAAGTTTGTGATGACTGTCAGGGCTACTTCACCAGGCTCGCCCAGCACGAGGGAAGATGCTGGTACGTCACCGACCCGGACGGGACATGGATATTCTACCCCGACGGCACAGTAACAAAGTCATGATATCGCCGGAAAGGAATCAGTCGGCACTGTCTCCGCAAACCACTCAAACTGTACTGAAGGACAATGAAGGAGGATGCGTTTATGATAGACATGGAAGCAGTCAACCGTCGGGTCGAGGCCGGTCGTGCTGAACTTGCCGCCAGCGACAAGGCGATCCTGACCCTAGGAACCCGCAGGCGGATCTGGAAAGCAATGCTGGACCCCCAGGACGACGAAACGTCATACCGGCACCGGATCGAGCTGCAGTTGGCTTGCGTACGCCACGTCCAACACTTCTGGGACAGCGCCTTCCCAGGAGACAACCGGGTTGAGGAGATGCTCACCCTGGCACAGGAGCTCATCGACCAGCAGGCCGATCCAAAGCAATCACAGATTCGCGCAGAGAGTTTTCTTGTTCATGTACTCAACGAGACGACAGAGGCAGATTTTGCCGCAAAGACAGCCACCCTTGTTGCTGAAGGAGTCTCACATGCGGTGATTTCAGCATGCTATCGCAATCCTGATTACAATATTGCAGACGACGAAACGGATGACGATGAGTTGCTTCCAGACTCTTTGGACTCAAGTTACTGCTGCGCTGGAGCTGCGGCCCACGCCCTGAACTGGATGTCGATTGAGGAGACGGATGTGCCGGCTCGTCGGGCGTTCTGGACGTGGTACCTGGATGAGGCGATCCCGCAGGTGCTGGCCGGCTGACGCCCACAGGGGGAAGTGCCCGTAGGGATCACGGCTGGGGCGGCAGGGTTCCTGTGAGCACGGGCATCTGCCTGGATCCTTGAGCCGCCGTCGCATTGGGCTGGGCCGACCGCCGAGATGAGTACCGTTGGTGGTCGGGCTTCTCCGGGCGCGGCGCACGGAGGAGAATAGGGCCCATGATCAACATGGATGCAGTGAATCGAGAGATCGAGGCCGGGCGGGCTGAGCTGGCCGCCAGCGACAAGGCGATCCTGACCCTGGCGACCCGCAAGCAGATCTGGAAGACCATGCTGGACCCACAGGACGACGAGGCCTCATACCGACACCGGATCGAGCTGAAGATGACATGTGTGCGTCACGTGCAGCATCTCTGGGGCCGGGCCTTCCCCGGCGACGGCAGGGTCGAGGAGATGCTCACCCTCGCACAGGAACTCATCAACCAGCAGGTGGATGTGCGCCAAGCCGAACGACGTGCGAAGACTTTTGTGATGGACGTCTTCGATGAGGTGGATGACTACAACGTCATCACCCAGCCCGCGGTCTTCGTTGCCGATGCGGCCTCGCACACAGCAAGTTCAGCCTGTCATCGTAATCCCGACTACGATACTGTGGATGATGACGACACAGATGATGATGAGCTGCTTCCGGATTCTCTTGAGACCAGTTACAGCTGCTCGGGTGCTGCTGCTGGTGCGTTGAACTGGCAGCCGATTGAGAAGACCAACGTGCCGGCTCGTCGGGCGTTCTGGACGTGGTACCTGGATGAGGCGATCCCGCAGGTGCTGGCCAGCAGATCTACTGGTAGGAGCCTGACTGGTGCGGTTCTTTGCTGTCGAGTTCGTTCTTTCCGCCAAGGTGGCGGGACCAGACGTCAGCGTACCGCAGTTGGTCCTACCGCCTTATCCGTCGTCGTCAGCTGACGGAATCACCAGACCTGGGGGATCAGGAATCGGTGGCTCTGGTGACATATAAGTCGTTTCAACCGCATGCGAAGGTAACCGGGTTTGATGGCGAGCAGTGGATGACGTGGCCTGACTATATCGGCCTGGGGTGGAAAGTGACCCAGGAGCGCATGAAAGCGGACTGGAAGGGCATCTGGGACTACGCCCTGCCTCATGTGCGGGCCACGGAGGAGGAGGTGGCGCGCACCGAGGAGACCCTGGGCTTCCGCCTGCCGGAGTCCTACCGCGGTTTCCTGCTGGCCTCCAACGGCTGGCCGTGCTTCTACCAGGACATGACGATCTTCTCCACCGACGACCTTCTGGGTGGACCGTTGTACGATGCCGGGCGAATCCCCCTGGATCTGCCCGAGTGCGTGGAGTCCATGGCTATAGATGGTGTCGTAGCTGCCGACTACTTCACCGTGGCGGCCTCAGAGACCCAGAACGACGTGGCCCTTCTCGGGCGCCCCGGTACCCCCGCAGAAGGCGCCGTCGCATGGTGGGGAGGTGAGGTCATGGACCGGTACAAGGACTTCCTGGAGTACTACCTGTCCATGCTCGAGTACAACAAGCTTGACATTGAGGACATCCGGGAGAAGGACGGCCCGAAGCCCGACGGTGTAATCCACGCAGTTCTCGGCGACAACCCGTACGACGACGGCGTGATCATCCTCCCGCGCTCCGCCGCCGAAAGAACGTAATGCGCAGGCGGGACAGAGCTTACTGCTGCTGCGTCAGGTCTTGCCGTCACTAACCTGCTTGCGAGCTCTCTTGAGTTTTGCCTCGTTCTCGCCCACGGCGTGACCGGTTACCACGGAGCTCAGCCTGGCCTGCCGCCACTGCGACAGCCATTCGCGTACCGTCTCCTCGGCCCGCTCGACCATCTCCGCGGTAATACCAGGCCGACGCCACAGGCAGTGTACAGAATTGCCTCCGCCCTCAGTCCCCGCCGGCTTGCAGAGCGTCCGAGCGCTTCCTCCACCTGATGAGGATGCCCCGCTCCTCATCCGTCATGTCGACCTGCACGAGGCAATCCTCATGCGAGATTCTCCGCAAACACCAACCAGGAATCCCGCAGCAGCTGCCTCAGAATGCCATTTTGTTTAATTCCGGCCATATTGGACCATATATTATATTGTAGACAAGCCGCCCCGAGGGCGCGCATCGCAAGCACCGGCCCAACCCGCCGCGGATACCACCAACAGACCCTCCCCTCCGCGGGCACCGCCGTCGGCCTGCCACAATGAGCGCATGGTCGACCTCTCCGCCGTGTCCCCCGCCATCGCCCTGGGCCCCCTTGACGGCCGCTACCGCGCGGTGGCCGCCCCGCTCGTCAACCACCTGTCCGAGGCCGCCCTCAACCGGGCCCGCCTGCGGGTCGAGGTTGAGTGGCTCATCCACCTGACCGACCTCGGCGTCCTGCCTGGCGCGCCCGGGCTGAGCGACTCCGAGAAGGCCTACCTGCGCGGCGTCGTCGAGGGCTTCGGGGCCGAGGAGATCGCCGAGCTGGCCGAGATCGAGGCCGTCACCCGCCACGACGTCAAAGCCGTGGAGTACCTGCTCAAGCGCCGCCTGGACGCCGCCGCCCAGGCCCCCGGCGTCCGGGCCGCCGACGGCGCCCCCACCGTCCTGCCGGGCGTGGGCGAGATCGTCCACATCTTCTGCACCTCCGAGGACATCAACAACCTCGCCTACGCCCTGACCGTGCGCGCCGCCGTGCAGGAGATCTGGCTGCCGGCCGCCCGCGGGCTCGTGGCCGACCTGGCCGCACTCGCCCGCGGGCAGGCGGGCATCCCAATGCTCTCGCGCACCCACGGCCAGAGCGCCACGCCCACCACGCTCGGCAAGGAGCTCGCCGTCCTCGCCCACCGCCTGCGCCGCCAGGTGCGCCGCGTGGAGGGCGCCGAGTACCTGGGCAAGATCAACGGGGCGACCGGCACCTTCGGGGCGCACGTCGTGGCCGTGCCCGGGGTCGACTGGGAGGCGGTGGCCCGCGGCTTCGTGGAGCGCCTGGGGCTGACCTGGAACCCGCTGACCACCCAGATCGAGTCCCACGACTGGCAGGCCGAGCTCTACTCCGACATCGCCCGCTTCAACCGCATCGCCCACAACCTGGCCACCGACGCCTGGACCTACATCTCCTTGGGCTACTTCCGCCAGCGCCTGAGCGCCCAGGGCTCCACCGGCTCATCGACCATGCCGCACAAGGTCAACCCGATCCGCTTCGAGAACGGGGAGGCGAACCTGGAGATCTCCTGCGCCCTGCTGGACACGCTGGCGGCCACCCTGGTGACCTCGCGCCTCCAGCGGGACCTGACCGACTCCACCACGCAGCGCAATATCGGGGTGGCCCTGGGGCACTCGCTGCTGGCCATTGACAACATCCGCCGCGGCCTGGCCGGGCTCGACGTCGACCGGGCGCGCCTGGCCGAGGACCTCGACGCCGCCTGGGAGGTGCTGGGCGAGCCGGTGCAGCAGGCTATGCGGGCGGCCGCCGTGGCCGGGGCGAGGGGCATGGCCGACCCCTACGAGCGGCTCAGGGAGCTCACGCGTGGGCGGCGGATCACGCCGGAGGCCATGCGCGAGTTCATCTCCGGCCTGGGCATGCCCGACGACGTCGAGGGCCGGCTGCTGGCCCTGACCCCCGCGGCCTACACGGGGCTGGCCGAGCAGCTGGTCGCGCACCTGGACGACTGACGCGCGGCGCCCCACCTGCGTCGAGATAGACATTTTCGTATGAGGTAGACGGTGTCACCGTCTACCTCATACGAAAATGTCTATCTCGACGCCGGGGAGCAGGAGCAGCACAAGGCCGGCACACCCCGACGCGCCTTCAGCCCGCACCCAGCAGGTAGCGGGCGCACACCCCGGCGACGCACTCCTCAGCGGGGTTGACGCCGAAGCGGTTGGCGTCCATGTGCAGCACGTCCAGCGCCCGGCGCCCGCCGGGGCCCGCACCGATCCGGCGCACGGTGCGACCGGCGTCGTCGGCCAGCCGCCCGGTCAGCTCGTCGGCACGCGCCCATCCCGGCACCTCCTCCAGGCGGCACCCGAGCACCTGCCGCACCACAGCGCCGAGCGCGGCGCCGTCGCGCAGACGCTCGGGGAGCCGCGACCCCCACGTGCGCAGGTGGGCGCCCAGCAGCTCGGCCGGCGGCAGCACCCCGACGGCGGCCGCGTGCGCCAGGAAGCGGGCCGCCAGGGCGACCCTGGGCAGCGGGCGGGGCGCCGTCCACACCCGGTTGTCCAGGCACCAGCGGCTGGAGACGTCGAAGTGCCGCTCGGCCTCCTCCACTCCCGCCGGGCCGCCGTACTTGTCGTACTCGGGCCCGTACACCGAGCACGCCACGCCGGCCCGCCCGTCGGTGCCGCCGGCGGCGGTCATCGGGTCGGGGACGAGGCGCTCGAGCACGCGCACCCGCGCCCGTCGCGCGGTGGCGTCCAGGACGTCGAGGCGCTCGGAGAGCTCGTCCAGCGCATCCGGGTCGGCCTGCAGCCGCAGCCGCACGTGGTGACCGCGCAGGTCGATGAAGCGCAGGAAGTGCATGGAGAGGATCGGCCAGTCGGCGCGGGCCTCATCGACCCACCGCGCAATCCCGGGCAGCAGCGCATCCGTGTCGTCCCCGCCACCGCAGTAGATGCGCGCGTACAACCAGTCGACCTGCCGGTCCTCGGCTGCTCCTGGGCCAACCGCGGCGGCCGGGTGGTCCTCGGCCGGGCCCGGGCCTGTCGAAGCCCCGGTCTGCCCTGCGCCCAGGCCGCTCCCGCTCCCGGCCCCGGCAAGCCCCGCACCCGGGCCAACCGCGGCCGCCGTGGTCTCCGAACCGCCCGCCACACCCCCGGCAGTCGGTCCCCCGCCGACGTCGTCCCGCTCCCGCACCGCCGTCACCGCACGTCCCCCTCGCTCTTGGGCCACTGCACGCCAACCAGGTACTCCAGTACGGTCGGCTCACCGGCAGGCGTAGTACCCGCCAGCTCGTCCCTGGCCGGCAGCGCCTCGACCAGGCTCAGGTGCTCGGCGGCCGAGTCGATCCAGCCGCGCAGCGCCAGCAAGGACACCGGCGAGCGCAGGTCCACGTACCGAGGCTTGTGCTCGTCGGCGGTGGCGCCGGGCTCGGCCCGGGCGCCCAGGTGCTGGTGGACGTAGACCTCCGCCGGGATACCCCACTGCTCGCGCAGGTCCGCCACCCTCAGCAGGGTCGCCGCCAGGTCGCGGTCCAGCAGCCCGGTCACCTGACCGGCCGGGAAGGTCCAGGACTCCCGGCGGGTGACCAGACGCCCGTGGGTGACGCGCGGGGCGTGAACCGCCGCATCGGGCAGCGGGCCGGTCATCTCAAGACGACGGCTGTTCCAGTGGTCCGCCAGGGGCGCCAGGCGCGCCCACGGGTCGCTCAGCAGGACCAGCCAGGACAGGTACCCGCCGAGCCGGTACTGCGGAATGAGCCCGAGGTAGGCCAGCCCCACCGGCCCATGGGCGTCGGCCAGGAACAGCGTGTCGGTGCGCGGGTCGTGGGCGAGCCGCAGCGAGCTCAGGGCGACGGCGTCCGGCGCCGCGGGCTCGCCGGGCAGGCCGAGCGGGGTCAGGACGCCGCAGGAGGCGGCCTGAGCGGTGTTGCAGTCGGTGGCCGCCTGGATCTCCAGCACCCGCTCGACTCCCCAGGCGGCGCGGATCCCCTGCGCCAGACGCGCGCGGTAGCCGCGTCCCAGCAGCCGGTGGAAGCGGGCCTGAAGGGCGCCGTTGCCGTTGGTGAAGGCGTTGACCACCGTCAGGCCCTGGGAGGCCCGCGACGCCCCCGGCCCTGCGCCCGGCGCCCTGGAGGGTGCGCCCGGCGCTCCAAGGGCCGCGCTCGCCCCCGGGGCCCCCGGCCCGGCCCCGAGCGCCTCCGGGCCGCCGACCGGCTGAAGGTAGGCGCCCATGTGCCGCGGCGAGGCCGAGACGCCGCCGGGCATGGCCGCGCGCTCGGGGTCCGGCCCTGCGCTCATGTCCTGCGCAGCCGCGCCCAGCATCTCCGAGTCGCCGTCGGGGGCGTGCGCCAGGGCCATGACGAAGGCGAGCGGGTCCTCGCACACCCCGCCGCGCCCGTAGCGGGCGACGTACCGGCGCACCATGAGGTCGTAGATGTGGGAGCGGGTCACCCACGGGTCCACGAGACCGGCCAGGGTCTCGATGTCGTGGCGCAGGCCCGCTACCTCCATCGGGTCAGCCCACTGCCCCCGCGACTCGCAGTCCTCGTAGAGCAGGCCGCTCGGCCTTCCCCCCAGCTCGCCGTCGGGGAAGATGCGCCGTGCCAGCCGCTGGACGTCGGTGAGCAGCTCCGCCCGCCCCGGCCCGTCCTCGACCGCGACGATCCTCCCGAGCCGCTGCAGCCTTTCAAGGTCCTCGCCCCAGGCGCGCCGCTGCGCGTCCGACAGCGTGGCCGTCAGGGCGGGGAAGGGGTCCTCGCCGCGCGGCCACGGAGCGTGGGGGCGCACGGCCCCGGAGGCGAGCAGGCGGCGCAGGCGCAGGTGCGGCGCCCGCCCGCCCACGAGCCCGGCGGCCTCACTCACGCTCACCGGCGCCGCGTCGGACCGCCCGCCGGTCAACCGGTCATGGGCGACGGCGAGCCACCGGGCCGGCTGAACCTCCTCGCGCCGGAAGACCAGGCCGTCGGCGTAGTCGTGCTCGGCAACGACGGCGAGCGTCGGCTCCCCTTCCCCCTCGTCGGGGCCGACGACGTCCCTGACGGGGGCGGCCTCCAGGCGCAGGAGGCCGTCGGGATCGAGGTCGCGCGCCGTCGTGGAGAGGATCCCGTGGGCCAGGTGGAGCGCCACCGTGCAGCGGCGGCGTCCGCGAGCAGGCCTGCCGGCCTCGCTGACGGTGGTCAGGCCGGCGAAGGGGCTGGCCTTCAGGGCCGTGCGGGTCGCCAGGGAGTAGAGGGTCCGCAGCACGCGGGAGTCGTCGAGCCTGCGCCCGCGCCTGGTCAGCGCCGCCACCAGCGCCGGGGCGGCGATCGCCACGGCGCGCAGGTAGTCGGCGTCGTCGAGCCCGGCCGCCAGCACGGCACGGCTGCGGTCCAGGTCCGCGGTCACCGCCGCCTCCAGGCGCGCGTGCTCCGCGTGCCGCTGGGCGACCAGGTCGTCCCAGGCGGAGAGCATGGCGCCGACGTCGGCGGGCAGGCTCCCCCGCACCCGCGGCGTCAGGCCGCTGACGCGCCCCTGGAACACTCTGCGCTTGGCGTGCAGGACCGCCCGCCGCTCATCGCGCTCCAGGTCGGGGATGAGTCGGTACAGGGGGTCGAGCAGCCGGTCACCGGCCCGCGCCATGTCCTTCTCAAGGCGGCGCAGCCGGTCCAGGGCCCCGATGAGGGCGTCCTCGGGTGCGGGAACCGCCGACTCCGGCAGGCCGCCCAGGCGCGCGAGCGCGGGGAGCAGCGCGGCCGGCGCCGCCGTGGGGCCGGCCGACGCCGGAGCCACGGCGGGTCCGTCCTGCGCTGCCGTCGCCGGGCCGGGCGGGCCGGCCGTAGCCGCGAGTCCCGCCGGGGCGGGCGAGCGCCCGGGCGCGGCCGGGGCCGCCGCGGGGCCGGGCGGAGCCTGCCCGGTCGCACGGGCAGCCGCGGGGTCGGACGGGGGCGGCGCGGAGCCCGCCGAACCCGATATGGCGCTGCGGACCGCCGCAGAACCGGCCAGGCCGACTGGCGTCGGAGGCCCGGCCCACCCGGCCGCCTGAGCGCCGGCCCCGGAGTCGATGCGTGTCATGCGAGCACTCCTCTCACAATGCCCACCACCATGAAGCCCAGCCAGATGACGCCGAACACGGTGCCGACCACGCTCAGCAGCGCGCAGGCCAGGCCGTAGAGGAAGTATCCCCCGCGCGCGGCCAGCCGCATGCGGGCCAGCGCCGGGGGCAGCGGGGTGCGCGTGAGGGCGCAGCGCAGGACCAGCATGGAGCGCCCGCGCAGGTTGACCGAGCCGGTCAGGGCCTCGACCGTGGCCACGCCGTCGGACTGGGTGAGGGGGTTGAGGTTGGTGACGAGCATGGTGAGCTGGAAGGCGCACAGGGTCAGGGCCACCTGCCGCACGGTGCCCGTGGACGCCGCGGCCACCGCCGCCTCGACGCCGCACACGACGCCGTCGGAGCAGATGCCCGCGAAGGCGAGCATGGCGCGGCCGAGCTTCGAGCGCACCCGGTAGGAGTCGGTACGGTCCACGTAGGCGATCGGCAGCACCCAGAACATGAAGGCCACCCCCAGGCCGCGCACGGGGGTCCCCAGGTAGCCGGCCACGATCGCGTGCCAGGACTCGTGCCCGACAATGCTCACCAGCTGGATGGCGACCGCGATGAAGTAGACGGATACGGCCGGACGGGGGCCGCCGGACAGGTGGATGAGGCTCTCCACGCCTGCGGCGTAGCCGCCCGCCGCTGCGAGGACGAACAGCCAGCCGAGCGTGCGCGCCGGCAGGTGGTGGAGCGCCGCCGCCACGGGGGCGACCGCCCGGCGGTAGCTGCGGATCAGCATGAACCGCGGCAGCATCCAGTTGCCGCTCCAGCGGGGCGGGTGGATCTGCTCGTGCTTGCCGACGTGCGGGGGCGCGACGTGGCGGCCGTCGGCGCGCTTGCGGACGCGCTCCTGCGGCACGACCCGGGGAGGGGCGCCGCCCTCCAGGAGGCTCTTGGAGCGCAGGTACTCCACGAGGCGGGTGATGCGCTGCCTGCCGGCGTCGTCGATCTGCTGCGGGAGCTGGTCGATAATGGTGGGAAGCGAGCGCGACCCGTCGAACTGGTTGACGATGAAGGCGGCGGCCTTCCCGAGGCGGTGGTAGGCGCCGGACGTCGAGTCGAACAGCATCGGCTGGTCGTCCATCCCGACGATCAGCGTCACCCCTCGGCGCAGGCGCGGGACGTCGCCGCCCGGCGTCCTCGCCGGGCTCGTCGTCATGGTCATCGGGTCAGGACTCCCTCAAGTCGGTTCGCGGTGGCGTGGGCGGCGGCGGGCGGAGGGCATGGCGCCCCCGCCCGCCGTCGTGACGGCGTCAGCAGGACGACGTCGAGGCGCACGCGGCGCAGGACGGGCACGAGGAGCAGGCCGCGCAGGACGGGCACGACGAGCAGGCCGCGCAGGACGGGCACGACGCGCACGCACCGCAGAAGGCGCATCCCAGGGCGTTGCCCTCGGGGAGCTCCTCCACACCGAAGTCGCTGTCGGTGAGTGTGAGGTCGATGTTAGCCATATGCTGTTCACCTCCTTTCTGGTTCGTGTCACTGGTCAGGAGCGAGGCCCGTGGGCCTCATCGAGGGGTCCGGTCCTCTGCACGGACCGGGCCCCTCACCCCGCGGCGCGGGGCGTCTGTGGGGCCGCCGTCCGGCTCAGGGCGACGGCGCGGCGCGGGCCGGGGCGGCCGGGGCGGCTATGGTGACGGCGAGCATCTGGTGGCGGCTCACCCCGTCGGAGTCGAGCAGGTGGCGCACGGCCGAGGGCGACAGGCCCGCGAAGACGGTGCCGGTCAGGCCGCGGGCCGCGCTGCGCAGGTGCACCGAGTAGATGACGGCGGCGGCGCGCGCCATGGCGTGGCGGTAGCCGTGGGCGCCGGCCCACGCGTCGGCCTGGTCGAGGTCGGCGGCCACCGAGACGATGGCCCCGGCACGGGCGAACTCCTTCTGCACGGTCATGCCCTCGATCTCCTCCGGGCTCGGCGGGTCGCCCAGAAGATCGACGCCGTCGGGCCGCACCCGGTAGACGCCCGGGCGCCCGCCGCGAGGCCGCAGCAGCAGGACGAAGGGCTCCAGGGAGCCGACGCCGGCGTCCTCGCCCCAGTCCTCGGCGTCCTCGACCAGGGCGGCCCGTACGTCAGCCAGGAGAGGCGCGGCGTCCAGGGGCTCGGGCGCGTAGTCGGTGGTCGAGGAGCGCCGCTCGAAGGTCTGGCGCAGGTCGTGCGGGTAGCCGGGGGAACCGTGCGGGTGGGGCCCGCCCTCCCGCGGGTCGAGGGCGTCGGCGAGCTCGCAGGCCAGCGGCCGGCGCGGGCGCCGCGCGGCCAGGCCGTCGGAGGTCGGCGCGGCCTGCGGGTCCGAGAAGCCCTCGACGATCTCGCGCAGGATCGTGTAGTCAGTGCGCATGGCGACCTCCCGAGTCTCCCGAGCCTGCCGGGACCTGCGAGTCTCCCGGGGCCCCCAGGTCAACGACGGCGACGACCGGCTCGCGGCGCGGGTCGGCGCCGATGGCGGCGGCCAGCTCGCGCTCGTCCCAGCGGGCGCGGGCCCGCAGGGGCAGGCCCAGGCAGCGGGCGACGAGCCGGACCACCTCCAGGGAGCACCCGCAGTCCTGGACCGCGAGCCGCAGGCCGAAGGACATGTACTTCTTGGAGAGCTTGTCCACGTTGCCGGTCAGGACGAGCCGCGCCCCCGCGCCGTCGGGCACCGCGGGCGCCTCGGGCGGCGGCGCCACCTGGGCCAGGGCGTGGTCGCGCTCGATGTATGTGTAGACGCCCGGGGCGAGCGGCGCCGACGGGTCGGCTCCGGCGGCAGCATCGGCGCCGTCGGCGGAGCCGGCGGGCCTGGCAGCGGCGGTGGCCCCGGCGGGCCCGGCTCCGGCGGTCTCGGCGGAAGCCCCGGCTCCGGCGGCAAGCCCGGTGTCGGAGCCGACGCCGGCAGCGGCGGGGGCGCCGCCGGGCACGAGGACGTAGGCGGTGACCGAGCCGATATTGCCGCCGGCCGCCGTCCACCGGCGCAGCTTCGGGGCGTCGGCAGAGGGCTCCGCGCCCTGCGGCTGCGGGCGCAGCGGCTCGCGCACGCCGACCGCCAGGGCCAGCACGGTGGCGAGCTCGGCGAGCGTCGGCCGCCCGGCGGACAGGCCCGGGGCCGCGCCCTCCGCTGACGCGCCCGGATCGCCGACCCGGCCCGCGGCGCCGGCCGGTGCGCCCGCGCCGCCGTCGGACCCGTTCGAGCCCGGCATGGCGGCACTCGCCCCCTGCCCGGCCCCGACCGGCCACGGCCTCTCCAGGCGCTCCAGGTCGGCGTCCGGCAGCGGCGTGCGCGGGCATGTGGGCCAGTCGCGGAACTCGCGCTGAAGGCGCAGGTTGGAGGGCTTGTAGTGCTGCTGGTGCCCCTTGGAGTCCACGAAGGCGGCCGGCGGGATGGCCACGGCCTGCTCGTAGCGGGCCCCGACCGGGGCGGTGGGCGCGACCGGCACCGGCGGCTCGGCCGCCCCTGCAGAGCCGCCCGACTCGTGGCCACCGCCCGGCTCCTCGGCCCCGTCCAGCTCACGGGCCCCGTCCGGCGCCCCCGGCCGGCCCGCCACCGAGCAGACGGGGCAGCCCGGGCGGGTGGTCACCGGATGGTCGGTGTGAGTGAAGGTCTCCAGGTCGATGCGGCGGGAGTCGCCCGGCAGGTGAGTGGTGGTGGCGCGGGCGATGAGCGCGGCCACCGCCCGGGCCGCCAGGCCGACGGCGAGGTCGCGGCGGCTCGGCCCCGGCGTCGTCCCCGCTCCGGGCTCACCGGCGGTGGCGCACTCCAGGCAGGGCGAGAAGCTCGGGTCGATGTACGGGCCGACCGTCACCGCCTCGTGCTCGGCCCGCACCCGCAGCAGGGGGACGCCGAGGGCCCAGCAGCGCTCGGCCGCGCCGCGCGCCGCTCCGGAGCCGGCAGTCTCGACGACGACGGCGAGGGTGTCGCCCTCCTCGGCACCGGCCGCGCGGGCCCCCAGCGTGGGGTCCAGGGCCCCGACGAGCTCGCCGGCCAGGTCGGCGTCGCCCATCACCGCCACCCGGGCGGCCGACAGGCGGCGGACGGCGTCCTGCCAGGAGTCGTTGACGCCGGTGGAGTCGCCCAGGCGCGACAGCAGGCAGGCCAGCTCCGGGGCGGGCTGCGGGTCGGGAAGCGGATCGGTGTCGCCCTCCTCGACGATGCCGCCGGTCCACAGCAGGGAGACGGCCTCGAAGGCGCCGTTCGGGCCGATGCCCGTGGTCTCGCCGATCTGGTCGAGCGTGCGGCTGCCGTCGCAGGCCTCCAGCAGGGCGCCCAGGTGGTCGCGGGCGAAGGCCCCGCCCAGGACCTGGCTCTTGCGCCCGCCGTCGAGCACCCAGGTGTCGTCCTCGCGGCGCATGCGCACCCCGCGCCGGACCACGGGCCTGCGGGGGATGCGGAACTGGAGGTCCTGGCGGGCGGCGCGGCCCACGTCGGCGGCCCTCATCCCCTGGGCCGCGGGGGCCGCGGAGCCCGGCTCGGCGGCCTGGGCCGCGGCGCCGGCGGCGCGCGTACCGGTGTCGGTGGCCACTCAGATCACCCTCTCCGGCAGGAGCGCGGCGAGCGCGGGCACGCCGTCGCGCCGGGCCGCGTAGCGCCCGGAGCAGGTCCGGCAGCGGTCGGTGGCCACGGTCCGGGCCAGGGAGGTCAGGCCGGACACGAGGTCGACCGTCCACACCTGGCCGCCGAGCTCACTGTCGTTGTCGGCTCCGCCGCTCCCGGCCCCGGCCGCCGGGGCGGCCAGAGTACTCAGGGCGAGCGCCACCAGCCCGGCGGCGATGACCACGTGGTGGCGGGCGTAGCCCTGGGGCAGCGGCTCGACGTCGTCGGGAAGCGGGCGGTAGCCGTGCTGCCGGCGGCGCCTGGCGCAGCAGCTGTAGCAGGCCGTGCGGCCGGGCACGACCAGGGGCCCGCAGCGCAGCTCGGTGGGGGTCAGCTCCAGGCCCAGGGAGGGCACGGAGCGGGTGAAGGACACCTCGTCCAGGGCCTCGCGCAGGGCGGTCCGGTCGGCGTCGGCGACCATGACGAGCCGGTCGGCGTACGGGACCGAGGCGTAGACCAGGCCGTGATCGACGGGCAGGACGGCGTCCTGCGGCCCGGCGAGGCGCTCGACGACGGCGTGCCCGAAGCGCCCCTGCGGCAGGTAGGCCGTCACCGGCCGCTGCGCGGCGGTGCTGGCGGTGCTGGTGCTCATGTGGGTCTCCTGCGGGTGCGGGTCAGGCGAAGGGCTGGCGGACGGGGTTGATGCCGGCCTCGTCGTGGGCGGTCAGGCCCATGGCGCGGGGAGCGTCGTAGAGGCGGGGGGTGGCGAGGTAGCGGGCGTGGTGGCTGAAGGACAGGGGCACGGCCTCGGGGACGAGGGCCTTGACCACGTGCATCCCGACCTGGCGGGCCTCGTCGGTGGTGATATCGACGACGACGGCCTCCGACCCGGCCCGCTCCAGCGCGGAGACGACCCGGGCCAGCGGGTCGGCGGCCGATCCGGCGGACGGCCCGCGGGTGCTGCGGAGCTCGGAGCGGCCGACGTCGGCCAGCCGGCGCGCGGGCCGGGGGCCCTCCAGGAGGAAGTCGAAGACGTGGCGCATGGAGGGGGCGGCGTCGGCCAGGGCGCCGCCGACCACCGTCATGTCCTGGCCGGTGACCTCCTTGGCTCGCGGGCTGCGGGCGTGGCTGCGCAAGGCGATGCGCAGCGAGACGAGCTCGCGGTGGATCTTGGCCAGGGCCCGCTGCGGGTCGAGGTCGCAGGTGGCCGCCACCACCTGGGCCAGCTCGGTGTCGACCTCGGAGGTCTGGACGGCGTAGAGGATCGGGATGCCGTAGTCGGTGGTGGCGTCGCGCAGGTGGACCGTCAGCTCGGTGGAGGTGCCGACCCGGTGGTACTCGGCGGCCTCGGGGTCGAGGTCGGCGGGATCCACCACGACCTCGGGCAGGCGCAGCCTCTGCAACCAGGTCAGGGCGATGGCGTCGCGCTCGACGACCTCCAGCAGGCCGCCGAGGACGGCCTCGCGCAGGTCGGAGTGGGCGGCCGTGCCGGTGGAGACCATGTTGATGAAGCGCTCCGACGGGCTGCGCACCGGGAACTTGAGGTAGACCAGGACGGCCGGCACGAAGACCTCGCGGCCCCGGGTCAGGGACCAGCCCCGCACCCAGCGCAGCGGGATCCTGGGGTCGGAGGGGATGAGCCCGCACTGCGGGTCGGCCAGCTCCGTGGGCGAGCATGCGGGCCAGCGCTCCGGTCCGATGGCGGCGTCGCCGAGGCCGGCCGGGGTGTCCCAGATCAGCTCCTCGGCCTCCCACGAGCAGGAGGAGTAGCGCTCCAGGGACTCCACGATCGCGATGTGCCTGGCGAGGTCGGCGTCGATGGCACCGCCGGCACCGTCGATGTTGCCGGACTCGACCCGGTGGTTCCAGGTGGTCTGCGAGCGCAGCGGCGCGGAGAGGTCGCCGAGGAAGCCGGTCCAGATCGAGAAGGCCGGCTCCCCAGGGGCCTGGGCCAGCTCCGCGGTGCGGGAGACCAGGCCGACCGGCGACTCAAGAGACGCCGCACGGGCCAGCGAAGGAGCGATTGGCTCCTTGAGCGCGGATCGGTACACGGATCGGCCTTCCGAGATGAGAACAGGGCAAGCGCATCGTCAGGGACGCGCTGTTGTTGGGAAGAGTTTGCACCGGCGTCGCGGACGTGCAAACCGGTCATCGGGATACTGTGGCGTCTCTTTTCGGAGGGGCGCGCACCGTCCGGTTGAAGGCCTCGCTCATTCCTTCGACGCACCCCGGAAGGAAGAATGTCGGATACGCCCGAACCTATGAGTTCAACCACGGGCTTGAGGTGGCACCTATAAGACCGGCGCTTCGAGCGCGTCTGCAACGACGTCGGGCCGATCGAGGCCGGGCACGACACCCGGTGGCACCACCCAATCCACACCCGCTCAACACCGTCAAGCCGTAGTGCTCAGATGCTCTGAATCGTAATATTATCGTTACCTCCCAGACGCCGCGGACGCCTGCGACCGCGGCTCGTGCCGGTTACCTCACGAGGAGACGTATGAGTCCCCTGACTTCCCTTGGTCCCGAACGCATCGGCGTCGCTCTCCTCGACGACGACGCGATGGCGCTGTCCTGTCTGGAGTCCTACTTCGCCCAGGCGGAGGACATCCGGATCCTGCTCGCAACCCGTCGGGCAGACCAGCTGCTGAAGTTCCTCGAGTCGAACCGGGTGGACATCTTCATCACCGACATCCACATGGAGACCATGGACGGCGCGCAGATAGCGCGGGAGGTGCTGCGGGTCTCCCCCAGCACCGGCGTCATCCTGCTGACCACCGTCGACACCGACGACAGCCTCATCACGGGCCTGAGCGCGGGCGCCAGCGGCTTCCTGCTCAAGAGCACGCCCGCCGAGGAGATCCTCTCTGCGGTCCGCACCGTGCACTCCGGGGCGAAGGTCGTCGCCCCGATGTCGACCGCGCGCCTGATCGACTACGTGCTGGCCTCCGCACACGCCGAGGACGGCAGCGTCGCCCTGTCCAACCGGGAGCGCGACGTCCTCCACATGCTGTGCGAGGGTGCCTCCAACCGGAGGATCGCCTCGCAGCTGTCCATCTCCGAGGCCACGGTCAAGTCGCACGTCTCCGTGCTGTTCACCAAGACGAAAACGCGGTCCCGCCTCGAGATCGTCGTGTGGGCCTTCAGGCACGGCTACGCCCCCGCCCTCAGGTGCGCGCCCTCCGGCCGGGCCCCCACCCCGTAGGTGCGGCGCGCAGGCGTCCAGTGACAGCGCATCGATCTCCGCTACCGCCCCACCCTGTAAGTGCGGCGCGCGGGCGCCCCCGGGCGTCGGCCCTCCGGGGCGGGGCTCGGGTCCGGCGGATCACTGTAGCCGTGGCGCGCCCGGGTGTCGGCCCGATTCCAGGTCCGCCCGGGCCCCGCCACCCCGCCCCCCCCTTACCGAGATCGGTCCAGTTCCGCGCCGAGATCAGTTCACTTCCGGCTCGAGATCGGTCCAGAGAGCTCGGCGGGCGCCCACCGCCGAGCCTCCATCAGCCCTCCAACGCCGCCTCGGGTTCGCCCGGTGCGCCATCCGCCCCACCGGCGCACGGTCCCACCGGCACACCACTCGCCAAGAAGCAGGGGAAGCACCCGCCTCCGCCACCTGCCCCCGTTGAGGGTCTTTCGATACGGCGGCGACCGGTGGACAATGGATTCGGAAGCGTCCCGCCCCTACTCCGAGTGAGGGCGTGACTCCCGTTCGTGAACAGCGTCCAGCCAGGAAGGCGCCATGAGTGACCAAATGGTCCTGCAGACTCAGCAGTGACTGAATCGCACATACCGCAATAAAACCGGATTCAACCCCATCAAGGAGGACGGGGAGACCGGACGGGGCACCATCCACGCCCTGACCCGCGCGCTTCAGATAGATAGAACTGGGCATCACCGCGACGGCGGACAACTTCGGCCCTGGCACCCAGTCGCGCTTTCAGTCCCGCTGGCCGTCCGGAATCCAGCAGCAGAAGCAGGGGGATAAGACTACCTCAAATGTATACGGCATTATACAAGGAGCGTTGTGGTGCAAGGGGTACTCCACAGGGAGCAGTATCACCACTCATTTCTATGCCGGTACGGGTAATGCGATCCGCGACCTCAAGGCGGACATGGGCATCGGCGGCGACTCCACCGTCACCGTAGATATCATGAGAGCCCTCCTGTCTATGGATCAGTTCGTGCTGCTAGCGCGTTACGGCGGCATTCAGAGCATTCGGGATACCCAGCAGAAGCTCAACCGGGAATACCGCGCATACGTGGGGATCATCCCGACGGACGGCCTGTACGGACGGGAGATGAACACGGCACTCATTAAAACCCTGCAGGCAATCGAGGGATATAGTCCGGACAAGGCCACAGGTAATTTCGGCACCGGCACCCGATCCAAGCTCGTGGAGATCGACGCCGCGAACGCCCCCACCTACCCGAAGTGGGTGTGGCTCGCCTCAGTCCTGCTCGTCTGCAACGGATACCCCGTCCAGATCACCCAGGACTGGCACGGGGCGACCGACGCCGGCCTCGATCAGTTCCAGAAAGACTACGCCCTCCCTCGCAACGGTAAGATCGACCCGACCACGTGGATGAGCCTGATGACGTCAAAAGGAGATCCGGATCGCCCCTGTGACGCGTGCGACACCCGTTTCGAGGTCACCAGTGAGCTCCTCGCGCACCTGAAGACGAGTAAGTACCAGATCGTGGGACGCTATCTCACCGAGCCGGATCAAGCGTCGAAACAGCCCGGGGACTATTTCAAGGCGATTCGTCCCGGCGAGCTCGAGCGCATCACCGGGGGAGGACTGAAATATTTTCCGATCTTCCAGGAGAACTCTCGCCAGCTGTCCGACTTCACGTTCGAGAATGGAGCGCGCCACGCCCGCGAGGCCCAGGCGGCCGCGCACCGTCTGAGAATCCCGCCGACGGTGATCTACTTCGCCGTCGACATGGACGTATACGAGTACCAGATAGACCAGGTCATCGAGCCGTACTTCAGAGCGATCAAGGAGAACCTGGGCGGCGGCTACGGGGTGGGAGTATACGCCTCGCGTAATACCTGCAGCAAGATCGCGAAACACGGGCACACCATATCGAGCTTCGTCTCAGACATGTCATCCGGGTTCTCGGGAAACCTAGGCTACCCGATCCCCGCCAACTGGAACTACGACCAGTTCGCCGAGATCAGCAACTACGCAGGAAAATGGGATCTTGACCGCGTCGCCCACGCAGGTCGAGTTGCGGCCTGCAGCAGCGTTCTGTCCTCATCATCGGCAACACCTTATCCGGACCCCGACCCCGCGAAACCGGAGGAGGATCCTCTGCTTGCGTGGTCGAAGAAGACGGAGCGCGAGTGCCTGGAGAGCCTGGGCAAGGCATCACACCCCATAAGGGCCTGCCGAGGATCCATCGGCGAATTCATTCTCGAGTGGCTCAGGAAGCCCGAGTACTGGGGAGACAAGTACGGCGGTCTTTGGCGCCTTTACACCCCGGAGATTCCCAGTCCCTCAGAGCTTGAGTCAGCACGACAGATATGCAATGGCGTCTGCAAGAAGCAGCCGGCGATCAAGGGACTGATTCCGAATCGCGATATCGCGCACATGGCGGCCACGGCGGTGGGCTGCCTGGAGTGGGGCATCGAGGAGGACAACAAAGAGTACGGGCTGGGGGACCTGGGAGGCTGGCCGCTCGACCTACTGCAAATCTGGGGCGCATATGAGCGAGAGGACGACAGCTCCGACCTTGCCGCCTGGCTTGAGAAGCATCTCGGAAGCATGCACGAAGGAAAAGGATTCGGATACAAGGACGTGCTCGCCGATGCGGACGCCTGGCTTATCGCCAGAAATATGATACACAATCCCTCAAGCAACGCACTGACGAATGCGATGCGCGACGTGTTCAAGCAGAGCGAGACCCATCGTATCGGACGCTTCTACCGTGAGCGCTTCGGGTCACGCGCAGACAATGTCGTGACAGCCTTTAAGAAGGTTGCCGACGGCATCGACGCCTTGGGACTCAAAAAAATATTGGCTGCACCCTGAAAAACTCTTAGACGCAGCGCACGCGAAGCGCCTCCCCTCCGAGCAGGAGGCAGAGGTGCTCGCGCGCGCCTATGCAGCATTCCTCTCACTGCCGCACCGATAGCATTCACGCCGAGGAGGCGGGGCGGGACCCGAACAAGAAGCCGGGTCCCGCCCCGCAGGTCGTCAGGGGATCGGGTTGTAGTACACCTGACTCATGACGCTTAGTGTGCCGGGGGTGGGGTGCTCAGGGCGGTGAGGATGTCGTTAGCGGCGTCGGTCAGACGCGGTGCGGCTGCGAGGTGGTGGCCGTTGAGGTTGATGGTGACCTCCTGCAGGCTGCGTAGCTCGCGCACGATCCTGGCGATGCTGATCCCGGTGGCGTCCTGGAGGTAGCGGGCTACGGCCAGGGCGGCCATCACCACGGTCAGGTGCGCCT
>NZ_JONS01000052.1 GCF_000711965.1 Actinomyces israelii DSM 43320 | reverse complement strand
CCCCGCCGTCGTCGTTTGTGAACGGAGCGCGCCGGCGGTACGCCCAGGGCGAGCGACCCGCCGACGCCGGTGCCCGGCCGCCCCCGGGACCAGGGGGCAGGATCAGCCCCATGACGCCGCGCCGACCCGCACCTGCTCGCCCGGGAGCCCGCCCCGGTGCGCGCCGCACCGCGCGCACCGCGCCCAGGCAGGGCCCAGGACCGCAGGCAGCATCCTCCGATGCCGCCTCCCCCTCGAGCCCGGACCCGGCCGCCGACCCCGGCGAGGCCCCCGAGCGCGACACCGTGCGCATCGTCGGCACCGACGGGCTGGCCGCGCCCACCCACGCGATCAGCCTGGTCGTTGTCCTCCTGCTGGCCTTCGTCGTCACCTTCCCCTCGCTGCGCGGCTACCTGTCGCAGCGGGCCAGGTACGACGCCGTCGTCAGCGACATCGCCCGCGCGCAGGCGACATCCGCCGCCCTGGAGGAGGAGCTCGCCCTGTGGCAGGACGACGACTACGTCAAGTCCCGCGCCCGCGAGCGCCTGGCCTACGTCATGCCGGGGGAGACGACCTACGTCGTCGTCGGCGCGGACCGGTTCAAGGACGACACCGCCGCCGGGACCACCGGTGCGGGCTCCACGGAGCACCGCCCCTGGTACGACGTTGTGCGGGAGTCCGCGCGGGTGGCCGGCGGCACCGAGGCCGCCCCGACGGCGACGCCCGCCGCCGAGCCCACCGAGCAGGGCCGCTCCACCCCGGCGCCTACCGCGCCCGCATCCTCCGGCGCTTCCGGGCCCGCCGACGCCGCGCCCGCGGGCGCCCCGACGCAGTCGTCGGGAGCGACCCCGTGACCCGGGACTCCCGCGCCGCGGCTCCCGGGGTCGCCGCGGCCGACCTGGACGCCCTGCGCGACCAGCTCGGCCGCGCGCCCCGGGGCGTGGTCGGCATCGCCGCGCGCTGCGTGTGCGGCCGCCCCGCCGTCGCGCGCACCGCGCCGCGCCTACCCGACGGCTCTCCCTTCCCCACGACCTACTACCTCACGCACCCCGCGGCGGTCAGGGGCTGCTCCACTCTTGAGGCCGAGCACCTCATGGAGGACTTCAACGGGCGCCTGGCGGCCGATGAGACGCTCGCTGCAGCCTACGCCGCCGCCCACGAGGACTACCTGGCCCGTCGAGCCGAGCTCGGCCGCCCCGAGGAGATCGACGGCGTCTCGGCCGGGGGCATGCCCACCCGGGTCAAGTGCCTGCACGCCCTGGTGGGGCACTCGCTGGCGGTCGGCCGCGGCATCAACCCGATCGGGGACCTCACCATCGCCGTCCTCATCGAGCGCGGTTTGTGGGATCCTGCTCAGTGCTCGTGCTGAACTCGCGCAGAGCACCCCGAACCGACCCAGGAGCACCCGACCATGACACGCGTCGCCGCCGTCGACTGCGGCACCAACACGATCCGCCTGCTCGTCGCCGACCTGATCCGGGAGGAGACCGGGCGCCCCCGCCTGGAGCCGCTGCGCCGCCGCAACGAGATCGTCCGCCTCGGGCAGGGGGTGGACCGCACCGGCCTGCTCGACCCCGCCGCCCTGGAGCGCACGCTCGCCGTCGTGGAGGACTACGCCGCCGACTGCGCCGAGCTCGGCGTGGAGCCGGGCCGGGCCGCCCGCCGCTTCGTGGCCACCTCCGCCACCCGCGACGCCCGCAACCGGGGGAACTTCGCGGCCGGCGTCCGCAGCCTGCTGGGGGTGGACCCCGAGGTGGTCTCCGGGCAGGAGGAGGCCCACCTGTCCTTCGCCGGCTCCCTGCTGGGCGCTCGGGGGGCCGACGGCGGGGCGCCGCGGCTCGTCGTCGACCTCGGGGGAGGCTCCACCGAGCTGGTCCTGGGCGTGGACGCCCCGGCCGCCGCCATCAGCCTGAACACCGGCAGCGTGCGCATCACCGAGCGCTACCTGGCCGACGGCGTCACCCCCGCGGCGGAGGCCGCAGCCCGCGCCGAGGTGCGCGGCCTGCTCGACCGCGCCGCCCAGGCCGTCGACCTGGCGGCCACCGGCCGCCTCGTGGGGCTGGCCGGCACCATCACCACCGTGACCGCCCACGCCCTGCCTCTGGCGGACTTCGACGCCGAGGCCATCGACGGCGCCGAGCTGGCCGTCGGGGCGGCCCTGGCGTCCTGCGACGCGATCGTGCACTCCACCGCCGCCGAGCGGGAGTCCTGGGCCTACCTGCGCCCGGGGCGCCGCGACGTCATCGCCGCCGGGGCGCTCGTGTGGAGCGAGGTGATCGGCCGTGTCGTGGCCGAGACGACCGCGGCGGGGCGTCCGCTGGCCACCGTCGTCACCAGCCTGCACGACATCCTCGACGGGATCGCCCTGTCGCTGGCGGTGCCGGTGCCGTGAGTCGTCTGAGTCGCCTGAGCCGCCTGCTCCCCGACGACGGGCGCGTCGCGGTCGCTGTGGCCACGACCGGGGCCACGGCCGCGGCCTGCCTGGCGCAGGGGCGCGCCGCCGCCGAGGCCGGGGCCGACGTCGTCGAGCTGCGCGCCGACCTGCTCGACGCCGGGGCGGGGGCACCGGCCCGGCCGGCCGCGCGGGACCTCGTCAGGCTCGGCGGCGCACTGGCGGGCGAGGCGGGCGCGCCCGTGCTCCTGACCGTGCGGACCGCCGCAGAGGGCGGGGGAGCGCGGCTGGACGACGGCGCCTACCGGGAGCTCCTGCGGGCGCTCGCCGAAGGGCTCGCCGCCCTGCCCGAGGCGCGGCGCTCTGGTGCGGGCCGCCCCGAGGCGCGGCGGCCCGCGGCCCTCGACATCGAGCTCGCCCGGGGGCGGACGGCCGAGCTCGTCGCGCGGGCGCACGCGGCGGGCCTGGACGCGGTCGTCTCCTGCCACGACTTCGAGGCCACCCCGCGGGACGCCGTCATGCTGGGGCGCCTGCGCGCCATGGCCGAGGCGGGCGCGGACGCGGCCAAGCTCGCGGTCATGCCGCGCAGCGCGCACGACGTCGCGCGGCTGCTGGGCGTGACGGCGCGGGCGAGCGAGGAGCTGGACGTGCCCGTGGTGACCATGTCGATGGGGGCGCTCGGGGCGGTCAGCCGGGTGAGCGGCGCCGTGTTCGGCTCGGCCCTGACCTTCGCCACCGCCGGCGGCGCGTCCTCGGCCCCCGGGCAGCTGCCCATCGGCGAGGTGCAGGAGGTCCTGAGGCTGCTCGGCTCCCCCACTTCTCCCGCTCGGAGTACGACCGATCTCACCGGCGCCGGCCTCGCCGGGCCCGGACTCCTCGCATAGACTCGCCGCGTTGCCCTGGCGAGGGACGCGCCCGGTGGCGCGCATCCGTGATCGACGTGGTGGTGCCGCACAGCGCCGCGCGCCGTCGCCCCGCGCCGGACCACCAGCCCGCGGGGCACCGCCCCGCCACAACCGCCGCGGGGCGCCGCCCCGCCCTGACCGAGGAGAACCCCATGGCCGACAACGCCATCACCCTCAAGGCCACCGTCCGCACCACCTTCGGCAAGGGATCCTCCCGCCGGGCCCGGCGCGCCGGCCAGGTCCCCGCCGTCGTCTACGGCCACGGCACCGACCCGCGCCACATCCTCCTGGACGAGCACGACACTCGTCTCGCCCTGCGCGGCACCGACAACGCGCTCATCGAGCTCGACATCGACGGCGAGAGCCTGCTGACCCTGACCAAGGAGGTCCAGCGCCACCCCATCCGCCCCGGCGTGCAGCACGTCGACTTCCTCCTGGTCAACCGCAACGAGCGCGTCGATGTCGAGATCCCCGTGAGCGTCGTCGGCGACGCCGTGCCCGGCACCATGCACATTATCGAGCTGCCCCACGTCGTCGTCTCCGCGCCGGCCGTCTCGATCCCCGAGTCTATCGAGGTCGATATCACCGGCATCGGGGCCGGCACCGCTGTGCGCGTGTCCGACCTGGTCCTGCCCGAGGGCGTCGAGGCCGTCACCGACGCCGAGGTCGACGTCGTCAACGTGGCCGCCGAGGCCGCCGTCGCGGACACGGCCCCTGCGGCCGACGCCGCCGAGGGCGAGGCCGCCGACGCGGCCGCGGAGTGACCTCCCGGCCCGGCACCTGAAGGAGCCCCCATGAGCGAGGCCTGGCTCGTCGTCGGGCTGGGGAACCCCGGGGACCGGTACGCCCGCAACCGCCACAACGTCGGCCACATGGTCATCGACGTCCTGGCCGGGCGCACCGGGTCCCGGCTGACCAGGCACAGGGCGCGCGCGCAGGCGGCCGAGGCGCGCCTGGGCGTCCTGCCCGGGGGCGCGCCCGGCCCCCGGGTGGTCCTCGCCGAGCCCGCCGGCTACATGAATGCCTCGGGCGGCCCGGTCGAGGCGCTCGTCCGCTTCTACGGCATCGACCCGGCCTCCCGGCTGCTCGTCATCCACGACGAGCTCGACCTGCCCGCCCACCAGCTGCGCCTCAAGCGCGGCGGCGGCGAGGGCGGGCACAACGGCCTGCGCTCGATCAGCCAGGCCCTGGGCACCAGGGACTACGCGCGCCTGCGCGTGGGGATCGGACGTCCCCCGGGCCGGCAGGACGCGGCCGACTTCGTCCTGTCCGACTTCCCGGTCCGGGGGCGGGACGCGCTCGCGGTCACGCTCGAGCAGGCGGCCGACGTCGTCGAGGACGTCGTCACCCGCGGCTTCGAGGGCGCCCAGCAGCGCCTCCACTCCGCCTGAGGCCGGTCGCGCGCGGGCCGGGCCGCCGGCCGCCTGCGGGCGGCCGCAGCAGTCGGGCGCCTCAGGCCGCCATGAGGCCGGTCTCGTAGGCGACGACGACGGCCTGGACGCGGTCGCGCACGTCCAGCTTGGCCAGGATGTTGCCCACGTGCGTCTTGACGGTCGTGGCCGAGACGACCAGGTGGGCGGCGATCTCCGAGTTGCTCATGCCCTGGGCCATGAGCACGAGGATCTCCCGCTCGCGCGGCGTGAGCGAGGCGATCCGGGGGTCCTCGTCGACCTGCCGGCCGCCGCCGTCGGGCAGGTGGGAGGCGAACATCTCCAGCATGCGCCGCGTCACGCGGGGGGAGACGACGGCCTCGCCGCCGGCCACGGTGCGGATCGCCTCGGCCAGCTCGGCCGGCCGGGTGTCCTTGAGCAGGAAGCCGCTGGCGCCGGCGCGCAGGCCCGCGAAGGCGTACTCGTCCAGGTCGAAGGTCGTCAGGATGAGGATCTTCGTGCTGGGGCACTGGGCGGTGATGGCCGCCGTCGCGTCGATGCCGTTCACGCCGGGCATGCGCACGTCCATGAGGATGACGTCGGGGCGCAGTGCGCGCGCCTGGGCCAGGGCGGAGGCGCCGTCGGAGGCCTCGCCGACGACCTCGATGCCGTCCTCGGCGTCGAGAACCATGCGGAAGCCCATGCGCATGAGCGCCTGGTCGTCGGCCAGCACCACCGTGACCGGCGCGTCCCCGGGTCGGTCGGTGGAGGAGTTCACAGCGGAAGCTGCCACGGAGAGGTCCCTTCGTCGTCTTCGTCCCAGCGCAGGACGGCGCGCACGCGCCACCCCGTGGCGGTCGGCCCCGCCTGGACACTGCCACCATAGACGGCCGCGCGCTCCCGCATCCCGATCAGGCCCTTGCCCGACCCGTGCACGGGCCTGGACCCCGGGGCCGCGTCGTTGTCGACCGTGAGCACGGCCGTTCCCGCGTGGCGGTCCACGCGCACCGTGACCGCGCGCGTGGTGGGAGCGTAGCGCAGCACGTTGGTCAGCGACTCCTGGGCGATGCGGAACACGGTCAGTTGCAGGCCCTTGTCGTCGGGCAGCGGCCTGCCGTTCCACGCGTAGGCCACGGGCACCCCGGCCGCCTCGAATCGGGAGACGAGCGCCGCCAGGTCGGCCTGCTCGGGTGCGGGCGCCATGGGCGTGTCGCCCCGGGACGTGTCGGCCCGCGTGTCGGTGGCCTCGCGGCGCAGGTTTGCGATCTTCTCGGTGGGCTCGACGGGGGCGACGGTGCCCGGCGGCGCGAACTCGGGCACCGGCAGGTCTTTGATCACCGGCGTCGGGCGGGCGCCGACGGGTGAGTTCTTGCGGATCGGGCGACGAGGGAGCCCGCCGGACGGGGCGGGGCCGACCGGTGCCGGGGGCGGATGCGGGGACGCCTGCGTCGGCGGGGCCGGCGGCGCCGATGAGGCCTCGGGGTCGTCGCGCAGCACGCCGACCAGCCGGCGCGTGTCGGCCAGGGCGGAGCGCCCGGTCTCCGCGAGCGTCCCGAGCGCCTCCCTGGCCATGCCGGGGTTGCGGTCGATGGCGGCGGCGGCGCCGTCGGCCATGGTGATCATGACGGCCAGGGAGTGGGCGACGACGTCGTGCATCTCGCGGGCGATCCGGCTGCGCTCGTTGGCCGCCGCGAGGAGGGCCTCCTGCTCCCGGGCCAGCGCCAGCCGCGCCGAGCGCATCCTCATCTCGCTCAGCTGGACCTCCTGGGTCCGCATGATCATGCCGATCAGGGTGGCGATGACGCAGATGAGGCTGTAGAGGAGGTAGACGAACCACGCCTGGCTCGGGGGCGCGCCCTCCATCCAGACCCCGGCGATCGCGGGCGGCACCCCGGAGGCGAAGGCCGCCGCCCAGGTTCGGGCGACATGGTGCCGCATGGCCAGCGCCGTCAGGCACAGAGGGGTTCCGATCAGGCCGTAGGCGCTCAGGGAGTTCGCGATGATCGCGAAGGCGTCCGATCTGAAGCCGCAGACGGAGTAGATGATGACGTCGTGCAGCAGGGGGACGACGACGGTGGCCGCCCACGCCGTGGCCGGGCGGACGCGCCGTACGCACAGGGCGGCCGTGCACAGGACGGTCGCCGTGATCGTGACCGGCAGCCAGGACGCGGTGGAGGGCGGCCCCGCGGTCAGCGCGGGGACCAGCCCCAGGAGCGTGTCGAGGACGAGCACCATGGCCCCAAGGACGGAGTCGGACAGGATCCGGTGCCTGTTGTGCCAGCGCATGAGGCGCATGGCGGTGGGGGGCATGCTCATCGCCGTTGCTCCGTTCCGGCCCCGGGGCGGGTTGTCTGCGTGGTCCACGGGGTCATTGTGTCCTCAGGGCCTTGTGCGGTCGGCGGGCGCGCCGACGGCGCCCGGGGCGGTGTGCCCGTTGGGCGCCATCGGCGGGTCGGGTCCGTGAGCGGCGGGCGGCCGGGCGGGCCGGGGCTCAGGTGTCGCGCCTGGAGAAGACGGGCCAGCCGATCAGCATCGGGATGAGGGCCCAGGCTGCGAAGACGAGGATCGCGTGGCTGTGCTCGAGGAAGCTCGTGGCGCCGCCGGCCTGGGAGCCCCATGTCTGGGTGAGCTGGAAGGGGTCCGTGACGGCGCCGGCGACCCTGCCGGGCAGGAGGCCGATGATCTTGGTCGCCCACTCCCACTTCATGGCCATGAGACCCAGGGGGATCTCGATGACGAAGAGGAGCACGGTGACCACGGTGAGGGATCCGGCGGTGGAGCGAAGCAGGAACCCGAGCCCCAGGGTCATCAGGGCGATACCGGCGTAGGCCAGGCCCGAGCCCCAGAAGAAGCCGAGGTAGTGGGCGTCAGTCAGGGAACCCGCGTGCTCTCCCAGGAAGGGGGCGGAGATCGCCCAGGACAGGAGGGTGGACAGGCTCCCCAGGAGGAAGGCGACGAACGAGATCACGAGCGCCTTGGCCCACAGCAGGCGCCCGCGGTGGGGGACGGCCGCCAGCGAGGAGCGGATCTGCCCTGAGGAGTACTCCCCGGTGATCACCAGGGCGGCCAGGACCGCCACTACGATCTGTCCCAGAGTGGTGCCGGCGATAAGGGAGTAACGGGCGGTATCGGCGTACTCCGCGGTCTTGCCCATGCCGATGGTCAGCCCCGCCCCGATGAGGACGGAGGTGACGATGGCGATGGCGGAGGTGATCCAGGTCGAGCGCAGGGAGCGGATCTTGATCCACTCCGAGCCGACGGCGCGGGCGAAGGTCTGGCGGCCCTGGATGCGGGTGCGCAAGGGGCGGGCGGCGCCCTTGCCTGTGAGTGCGGCCGCGGGACTCGTGGCGGGGGGTGCGGCGGTTGTCATAATGAGGCCTTTTCGTGAGTGTGCGTGCGGAGTCTGGAGGGGTGTCGTCAGGAGGGCCGGCGAGTGGGCGGGGCGGCGTTAGGCCACCTTGAGGCGGGTGCCCCGCCCGGCGGAGCCGCTCCGGGAGCCGGTCCGATCGGAGGCGTCGGTGCGGTACTCCACGGAGTCGCTGGTCAGCGCGAGGTAGGCGTCCTCCAGGGAGGCGCGGATGGTGGTGAGCTCGTGCAGGACGATCCCGGCGGAGGCTGCGGCCTCGCCGATGGTGGCGGCATTGGCGTTGGTGGTCTCCAGAACGTTGGGGGAGACGGCCGTGGCGGACAGGCCCTGGCGGGCCAGCAGCTCGGCGAGCCGGGCGGCCTGGGGCGAGGCCACGCGAACCCTGTCGGTGGTGGCCGAGGCGATGACCTGGTCCACGGGCCCGGAGGTCAGGATGCGGCCCTGGCCGATGACGATGAGGTGATCGGCGGTCTGGGACATCTCGCTCATCAGGTGGGAGGAGATGAAGACGGTGCGGCCCTCGGAGGCCAGGTGGCGGCAGGTCTCGCGGACCCACTTCACACCCTCGGGGTCCAGGCCGTTGACGGGTTCGTCGAAGATGAGGACTCCGGGGTCTCCCAGGAGGGCGGCAGCCATGCCCAGGCGCTGGCCCATGCCGAGGCTGAAGCCCTTGACGCGCTTCTTGGCCACGTTCGTCAGACCGGTGAGCTCCAGGACCTCGTCTACGCGCGTGGTCGAGATTCCGTTGGAGGCGGCCAGCTGGCGCAGGTGGGCGCGGGCCGACCGCGACCCGTGCAGCCCCTTGGCGTCCAGCAGGGCGCCGACCTCGCACAGAGGGGCGGACAGCTCCCGGTAGGGGCGGCCATTGACCGTCACCGATCCCGTCGTCGGCCTGTCCAGCCCCATGATCATCCGCATGGTGGTGGACTTACCCGCGCCGTTGGGACCCAGGAATCCGGTGACTGTGCCGGGCTCGACGGTGAACGAGACATGATCCACGGCGGTCTTGGCGCCGTACTGCTTGGTCAGGTTGACGGCCTCAATCATGGGGAATCACCCTTCTGTAGGGGCTGAGTCTGTCGGTGAGGGGCGGCGCCCCCGCAGTGACTTCAGGCTAGGAGCCGCACGGATCCGGCCCATCGGCCCGGGTGACGAATCTTTCTCGGCGGCGGGCTCCTTCTGGAGGATGAGAGGCCTCGGCCCGGGCGGTGAGCCGGAGGGCGTGAGCCGGGGCCCGCCCGCGTCCCGGTGGGGCCTCGAGCCCTGCCGGGCGGCCGCCCACCGCCTCACGGTCACGCCGATCCGCATCCGAGCCTCAGGAGCGCGCAGGACGGGCGCTTCCCCGTCGACGGGCGGCCCAGGTCCCGCCCCGGATGGCCCGGTATGTCCAGGTCTGGCGCAGACGCTGTGACCGGGCACTGGGGCGCCGCGCCGAACCGCTGTTGATGACCGGGGCACGGCCCGCCTGAACCGCCCTGCACCGTCTCGGAGCCGATCATCTAGGCAACAGAGGGAATCTTGGGCAGGATGGGGGTGTTACACATACCGTACCAGTGTCGTAGGGCGCCGGTGCTGACCGGCGTCCACCTTCGTCCCCTCCGAGAGGACATCACGTTGAGCAATCCATTCTTCTCCCGCAGCGCGGCCTTCAACGGCGGCGGTGCCGTCGCCGCGCCGTCAAGGCCGGTGACGCCCAACGGCTACCCGACGATGCCCGGGTACCAGCCGGGGCAGTCCAGCCAGTACGGCCAGGCGGGTTACGGCGTCGGCTACAGCCGGCCCGCCCAGGCCGGCTACGGCCAGCAGGGCTACGGATACGGCCAGCCGGCTCAGGCCGGGTACGGCCAGGTCTCCCCTGAGCAGCTCGCCGGCCTGGAGAGCCAGTACGGCGCGCCGAGCGCCACTAACGTCGACCGCGGCCGCATGACCTACGACGACGTCGTCGTGCGCACCGCCGGCATGTTCGCGATCATCCTCGGCGTCGGCGCCGTCTCCTGGATGCTCGCCACCAACCCGGCCACGGCGGGCCTCGGCTCCCTTGCCATGATCGTCGGCTGCATCGGCGCCCTCGTCCTCGGGCTCGTCAACTCCTTCAAGAAGGAGCCCAGCCCCGTCCTCATCATGCTCTACGCCGCTTTCGAGGGCGCCATGCTCGGGGCGATCTCCGGCATCATGGAGTACGTCGTTCCCGGCATTGTGATCCAGGCGGTGCTTGCGACCGGTGCGACCTTCGCCGTCATGCTGTGCGCCTACAAGTTCGCCGGCTTCCGCGTCTCGGGCAGAGTGGCGCGCATCGTCCTGATCGCCATGGGCGGCTACCTGCTGTTCAGCGTCGTCAACTTCGCCCTCATGGTCACCGGTGTCATCGACCAGCCGTGGGGCCTGCGCAGCGTGGAGGTCTTCGGGATCCCGCTGGGCCTGATCGTCGGCCTGGTGGCCGTCGTCCTGGCCGCCGTCAGCCTCGCCATGGACTTCGAGGCCATCCAGCGCGGTGTCGAGCAGGGCCTGCCGACCAGGTACGCCTGGGCGGGCGCCTTCGGGCTCGTGGTCACCCTCGTATGGCTCTACCTGGAGTTCCTCCGCATCCTCGCCATCCTGTACGACAACTGAGCCGGGCCGCACCGGCGGCCGCCTTCAGGGGCCGCCGGTCGAGTGCCGTGCGGGGCCGGGACGGATCCTCGCGATCCGTCCCGGCCCCGCGCCGTCTACGGGCTGTTCTGCTCGGCCTCGAGCACCGAGCGGTACAGCCCGCTGCCGTTCAGGAGCTGCTCGTGGGTCCCGGTGGCGGCGATGCGTCCGCCGTGGAGGAGGATCACCCGGTCGCAGGCGCTCATGACGGCGCGCCGGTGGGTGACGAGGATCATGGTGCGCCCGCGCCGCCCGCGCCGCCCGCGCCTGCGCGTCCGAGGCGCCGGGCGACAGCAGGTTGCCGCGCACGGAGGCCCTGAAGACGTGAGTGTGCTGCCCCACCAGGATCAGGCGCTCGCGGGTGCGCTCGGGGGGGGGGGCGTCGGCCGTGTCGGCGTCGTCGACGACGATCCGTGAGGAGGCGGTCGAGGCGGTCTAGGCCTGCGGGCGCGCCGGATCCCCGTGGGAGGGCGGGGCGCGGATCCTGGCGGAGCGGTGAGCGTGCGGACGTCCGCCTGCGAGGCGGGCGCCGCAGTTCGCGCTGGGCCGAGGGGCGGCGGCAGGGAGAGCCGGGCGGCCTCCCGTAGGCTCCGCAGCATGATCAACACCAACATGCCCTCCGTCCAGGGCGCCAAGGGAACCAAGCCCGTCCTCACCTTCCCCGGGCCCGACGCCCCCGAGGGGCTCCAGGTCCAGGTCCTCGACGCCGGTGACGGCCGGGTCGTCGAAGCCGGCGACAACATTGTCGCCCACTACCTGGGCCAGACCTGGAATGGGGACGTCTTCGACAGCTCCTACGACCGCGGCCGGCCGCTGGACTTCCAGGTCGGCGTCGGCATGGTCATCCGCGGCTGGGACGACGGCCTCATCGGCCAGCGCGTCGGCTCGCGCCTCCTGCTGTCTATCCCCGCCGAGCTCGGCTACGGGGACCGCGGCGTCCCGCAGGCCGGAATCAAGGGCGGGGCGACCCTCGTCTTCGTCACGGAGATCCTCGGCGTCATGTGACGCCGGAGGGCCCTGAGGAACCGGGCGGGGCGCCCCGCGGTCAGGGGCTCAGGCGCGGCGGCGCGAGCGCTTGAGCACCAGGGCACCCGCCGTCATGAGCAGCAGCGCCGCGCCTAGCGCGCCGGCGGCCTCGGCCCCGGTCTTGGGCAGCCTGCCCGGGTCCTGCGCCCCGGGGGCCGTCGTCCGGCCGGGATCCGGGACGGCGGGATCCTGGGAGGCGTCGGTCGGCGCGGCGGACGCGCTGGGGGAGCCGCTCGGCTCGGACGTCGCCGTGGCGGTGGGCCTGGGCTCCGGCTCGGGAGCGGCCGCCCTGGTGGTGATGCGGAAGGAGGGCGCCTCCACCTCCGCGCCGTCCACGGTGACCTTCGGGGCGTGGGTGGCCTCGGCGCCGTTGGCATCGGGCGCCCGGCGGGTGACGGGGGCGGTGGCCTTCCACGCCCCGTCCTCCACCGCCCCGGTCACGGTCTTGCCGTCGACGGTGACGACGGGCGGGGTGCTGGGCGCCTGGGCGGCCGGCGGGCTCGGCGGCGTCTGGGAGTCGAGTGTCCAGGCGGCCAGGTACTCCCCGCCGAAGTCTCCGCGGCGGTAGGCCTTGAGCAGCGCGCCGCCGTCGGGAACCGTGCAGGTCACGGTCGTCTGCTCCCCCGGGTTCAGGTTCTGCTCCTCGGGGGTGCATGTCCCGTCGGACAGGTCCGCCCCCGCGGCGTCGGTAATGTGGAAGCGCATGTCCGCGGGGTTGGCGAACAGGCCCTCATTGTTCTTCACGAGCATCGAGACCGTGCGCGGTGCGCTCGGGTCGGCCTGCCAGGGGATCTCGACCCCGTAGTTCCTGGTGACCTCGCTGCTCGGCTCGACGTCCAGGGCGTCGGCGGGGGAGTCCAGTATGCCGATCTTCGGGGTGCCCCAGACCGTGGAGGGGGCGGGCTGGGCGTCGGTGTAGGAAGCCGTGAGGGTGCCGGGGCGACCTGGGCCGCCGCACATGAAGCCGTCGCCCGCGCACTGCAGGATCGGCTGGTCGGCGGCGGCGGTGGGGGCCAGGACCACGCTGCCCGCCGCAATGGCAGCAGCGGCCGCGGTCGCTGTGAGTGAACTACGAAGGCTCATATAAGTCTCGTTTCAGAATGTGGGAACGGAACGGGATAAGGGAAGGGTAACCAAGAATTGGGGCTGTGAGGAACCCCGGCCGAATGACTCACGTCACTGAGATGTCGGAGCGGCGTCCCGCCGGGGAGCGGGCGCCGCGCCCCAGGGCGGGCTCGCACCGGCCGGGGCCCGCACCAGGGCGCCCCGGGAGGGCCGGAGCCCGGGCCGCCCCGTCCAGGCGGGCGCAGACCGCCGGAGCGCCCGAGTCCGGCGGCCAGGGCCGGCAGCAGGTCCTCGCGGCCCGTGCGCGCCACGAGCTGGGCGCCGATTGGCGGCCCGTCTGACGTGAAGCCGGCGTGGACGGAGATCGTCGGGTGCCCGAAGACGTTGACGATCGCCGTGTTGGACACGATCGGCGTCGAGGCGGGCGTGGCCGCCGCCCGGCCCTTGTCTCTCAGGTCGTGGGCGCCGCCGGGGACGCCGCAGGCGGAGGCGGGGATGCGCAGGGACCCGCCGCTGTCGGCCCCCATGGCGACGGGCACCATGCCCGTGGCCACTGCGACGGCGGAGCCGCCCGACGAGCCGCCCGGGGAGCGGAGGTGTCCCAGGGGTTGAGGCACGCGCCGTGCAGGGCGGACTCGGTGGCGAGGAACTGGCCGGGCTCGGGCATGTTCGTGCGCCCCGCGACGACGGCCCCGGCGGCGCGCAGCCGCCGGGAGTCCAGGCCTGTTGCGAAAGGTGCGGGAGCAGGGCGGGCTCCGCCGTCGGCCGGGCGGTTCCAGTGACCGGTCCGGCCCGATGAGGTGACGCCGTGACCGCTAATGTGGCCACGCCGAACCACTCGTCCCAAGGAGACGCTCTCATGCCCCGCTACCGCAGCGCTACCTCCACTTCCGGCCGCAACATGGCCGGTGCCCGCGCCCTGTGGCGCGCCACGGGCGTCAAGGACTCCGATTTCGGCAAGCCGATCATTGCGATTGCCAACTCCTTCACCCAGTTCGTGCCCGGGCACGTGGGCCTGCGCGACGTCGGCCGCCTGGTCGCCGTGCAGATCGAGGCCGCCGGGGGCATCGCCAAGGAGTTCAACACCATCGCCGTGGACGACGGCATCGCCATGGGCCACGACGGCATGCTCTACTCCCTGCCGTCGCGCGACCTCATCGCGGACTCCGTGGAGTACATGGTCGGCGCCCACTGCGCCGACGCCCTGGTGTGCATTTCCAACTGCGACAAGATCACCCCCGGCATGCTCATGGCCTCCCTGCGCCTGAACATCCCCACCATCTTCGTCTCCGGCGGGCCCATGGAGTCGGGCAAGATGGTCGCCGCCGACGGCGCGACCCGCAAGCTCGACCTCATCGACGCCATGATGGACGCCGCCGACCCCACCGTGGCCGACGAGACCATCAGCGCCATCGAGCGCCTGGCCTGCCCGACCTGCGGCTCCTGCTCGGGCATGTTCACCGCGAACTCCATGAACTGCCTGACCGAGGCGCTCGGGCTGGCCCTGCCCATGAACGGCACCCTGCTGGCCACCCACGCCGACCGCGGCGAGCTGTTCAAGGAGGCGGGCCGCCAGATCGTGGAGATCACCCGGGCCTACTACGAGGACGACGACGCCTCCGTCCTGCCGCGCTCCATCGCCACCAAGGCCGCCTTCGAGAACGCCATGAGCCTGGACATCGCCATGGGCGGGTCCACCAACACCGTCCTCCACCTGCTGGCCGCCGCCCAGGAGGGCGGGGTCGACTTCCGCATGGCGGACATCGACCGGCTCTCCCGCCGGGTCCCGCACCTGTGCAGGGTCGCGCCCTCGACCGCCGTCTACCACGTCGAGGACGTCCACCGCGCCGGCGGGATCATGGGGATCCTCGGCGAGCTCGACCGCGGCGGCCTGCTGGACACGACGACGTCGACGGTGCTGCGCGGCACCCTGGCCGACTCCCTGGCCGCCTACGACATCGCCCGACCCGGCGCCGACTCCGTCCCCGGGTCGGGGGTCCGCGAGGCGATCCGCACCCGCTACCTCGCCGCCCCCGCGGGCGTGCGCACCACCACCATGTTCGGCCAGGCCTCGCGCTGGGAGTCCCCGGACACCGACCGCACCTCGGGCTGCATCCGCGACGTCGCCCACGCCTACTCCGCCGACGGAGGCCTGGCGGTCCTGTTCGGCAACATCGCGGAGAAGGGCTGCATCGTCAAGACCGCGGGCGTGGACGCCTCGATCCTCACCTTCGCCGGCCCCGCCGTCGTCTTCGAGTCCCAGGACACGGCGGTGGAAGGGATCCTCGGGGGGAGGGTCAGGGCCGGCGACGTCGTCGTCATCAACCACGAGGGCCCGCGCGGCGGCCCGGGGATGCAGGAGATGCTGTACCCGACCACCTACATCAAGTCCATGCACCTGGGCAGGCAGTGCGCGCTGCTGACCGACGGCCGCTTCTCCGGCGGCACCTCGGGGCTGTCCATCGGGCACGCCTCCCCCGAGGCGGCCGCGGGCGGGCTCATCGGCCTGGTGCGCGACGGCGACCGCATCGAGATCGACATCCCCGCCCGCCGCATCGAGCTCATGGTCGACGACGGCGAGATCGCCCGCCGTCGCGCCGCCGAGGAGGCCCGGGGCGGCGAGGCCTGGTCGCCGCACGCGCCGCGCCCCCGCAGGGTCAGTGCCGCGCTGCGCGCCTACGCCATGCTCGCCACGAGCGCCGACGTCGGCGCGGTGCGCGACCTGTCCAAGCTGCCGAGGTACTGAGACGGCACCGGCCAGGCGCGGAGCCCCGCTCGGCGGCGGCGCCGATGAGGTCCTCCGGCTCGTCCCGCGCCCGGCCGCGCGCGGAGCCCCGGCTGAGTGGGAGATGCATGTTCACTTAACGTTGCTTAACACGCAACCGGCATTCTAACTTGGCGCCACGGCCAATCCTTACAAGGACGTGAGAACCGTGGCTACCGTTTCCCCGGGCAGCGTGCCCGTACCCACTCGTTCCCGCACGTGTACGGCTGCTGATATTGCGCGCAGCCTCGGGGTGTCCCGCGCAGCGGTCTCCTATGCCCTCAACGGCCGCCCGGGAATATCCGACACGCTGCGTCACCGGATTCTTGAGGAGGCCGCCAAGAACGGGGTTGAGGCCAAGCCGGCCGCGGCGGGGCTCTCGGACGTCATGCTGGGCCTCATTCTCGCCGACGTGGGAAACCCGTTCTACTCCGAGCTCGCCGTCTCGTCCTCCGACGCCGCCCGCGCCCGTGGCTGCGAGATCATTATGTACCACACGGCGGACGAGCCGGAGGCCTTCATCTCCTCAGTGAAGATGATGCTGAGCCACGGAGTGGCCGGAATCATGACGACAGTCGTCAGTGCCGATGGGATGGAGGCCTCCCGGATCCTGCGCTCCTCCGGAGTTCCGTGCGTGCAGGTCTCCCGCCGCGTCAAAGGATTTCCGGGCGCGTTCGTCGGAATGAACGACTACCTCGCCGGGCGCGAGATCGTTCAGCATCTGTTGAGGCACGGCTACCGCAGCATCGGTATCGCCTGCGGACCGGCATCGTCGTCGTCCTCGGCGATGCGTGAGCGGGGAATGCGCGAGGCCCTCAAGGCGGCCGGCATTCGTTCCCGCGCCGACTGGATGGTCAACACCCGGCTGAGCATCGACGGCGGAGAGATGCTGGCGCGCCACCTCCTGTCGCTGACCGAGCTGCCGCGGGCGGTGGCCTGCGGGACCGACGCGATCGCCATGGGGCTCATGGACGGGCTCATGCGCGAGGGCCTGCGAGTGCCCGACGACGTCGCGGTGACGGGCTACGACGGCCTGCTCATCAGCCGCTCCGAGCTCGTGGGACTGACGTCCATTATCCAGCCCCGGGGCCGCATGGCCGCCCTCGCCGTCGACCTTCTCCTGTCGAGCGAGCCGATTACGCAGGTGTCGCTCACCTGCTCCCACCGACTGTCCATCGGGCACACCTGCGGGTGCCTGCCCGCCGCCAACCACGGGAAAGAGAGCACGTCATGACCGCCGAAGCCCTTAGCCCACGTCCCTTCGACGGCAGGGTCGCCGTCGTCACCGGTGCCGCGCGCGGCATCGGCCGGGGGATCGCCGAGACCCTCGCGGCTCGAGGCGCGCGGGTCGCCGTCGTCGACCTCGATCGGGAGGCGGTGGAGCTGGCCGCCGAGCAGATCGGCGGCGGCTCCATGGGCTTCGCGATCGACGTCTCCGACCCCGGTGCCGTGCGTGCGCTCGTCGCCGACCTGGTGGAGCGGGCCGGGCAGATCCACGTCCTGGTCAACAACGCCGGTATCAACCGCGACGCGATGCTGCACAAGATGACCGACGAGCAGTGGCGACGGGTCCTCGATGTGGACCTCTCCGGGGTCTTCTACACCTGCCGCGAGATAGGCGCCCATATGCGGGGCAACCGGTACGGCCGCATCGTCAATATCGCCTCGGCGTCGTGGATGGGCAATGTCGGGCAGACCAACTACGCGGCCGCCAAAGGCGGCGTGGTCTCGCTGACCCGCTCCATCGCCAAGGAGCTCGCCTTCAAGGACGTGACGGCCAACGCCGTCTGCCCCGGATTCATCGACACGGAGATGACCCGCGCAATGCCTCGGGACGCTCACGACGGCATGCTCGCCCGCATCTCGCTGCGGCGGATCGGAAGGCCCGAGGACGTCGCCCGCGCCGTGGCGTTCCTGGCCTCGGACGACGCCGCCTACATTACCGGCGAGGTCGTGAACGTGGGCGGGGGGCTCCGGCTGTGAGCCCGCGGATCGTCACGGCCGACGAGGTCGCCCCGCTCATCGCCGACGGCGCGACGGTCGCCTCCGACGGATTCACCATGATGTCGGTGGCCGACGAGATCTACCTCGCCGTCGAGCAGTCCTTCCTGTCCACCGGTCACCCGCGCGGCCTCACCTGGGTGCACGCGGCCGGCCAGTCGAACCGGGTCGACGGGCTCGCCCGGCTCGCGCACGCCGGCCTCCTCAAACGCGTCGTCGGACCGCACTGGGGCCTGAACCCGCCGATGGCGGAGCTGCTGGGCGGCGACGAGGTGGAGTGCGTCTGCCTGCCGCAGGGCCAGATCTCCACCCTGTACCGCACCATTGCCGCCGGGCGTCCGGGACAGCTGTCAACAGTCGGCCTGGGCACCTTCGTGGACCCGCGCCTGGACGGAGGCCGCCTCAACGAGAGGACGCGGCGCCGTGTCGCCGCCACCGAGTACGTCGACGTCGTCGAGCTCGACGGCGAGGAGTACCTGCGGTACAAGCCCTTCCCCATTGACGTCGCCATTGTCCGCGGCACCCGGATGGATGCCGGCGGCAACATGAGCCAGAACGACGACCCCACGATCCTCGACTCCCTGGCGATCGCCCAGGCCGTCCACAACAACGGCGGCGTCGTCATCGCCCAGGTCAAGGAGATCGTGCGGCCCGGTGGAATCCCGGCCCGGCTCGTCAACGTTCCCGGCGTCCTGGTGGACGTCGCCATGGTCTGCTCGGACACGAGCCGCTTCCACCGCCAGTCCCACTCCTTCCCCCAGGTCGATATGTCGCTGCTCACGGGGCACGCGACAGCGGAGGAGATCGCGGCGGCCCTGGACAAGGGGGACCTGAGCGAGCAGCGGGTCTCGATCGGCGCCCGCGGCGTCGGTCTGGTCGAGGCCGGCGACGTGGTCAACCTCGGGACGGGCATCCCCGGGGACACCGTGGGTGTCGCCCTGGCCCGCTCCGGGCTCATCGCGGACGTGCACCTGACCATCGAGTCGGGCACCTACGGAGGGGTCCCGCTCGGCGGCGTCGACTTCGGGTGCGCCTACCACCCCGACGCCCTCATCCCGCACCCGTGCCAGTTCGACTTCTACAACGGCGGGGGCTGCGACATCACCTTCATGGGGGTCGGGCAGGTGGACCGGCGGGGCAATGTCAATGTCTCCGCCCTCGGCGGCAGGGCGATCGGCTGCGGCGGGTTCATGGACATTGTCGACGGGGCCAAGAAGGTCTGCTTCCTCATGTCCGCAGCCTCCAGGCACCCCAAGTGGGTGGAGCAGGTCGACCAGCTCACCTTCTCGGGCGCCGCTGCGCTCCACAGGGAGCAGAAGGTCTACCTGTGCACGGAGTACTACACGCTGGAGCTCGCCGCGGACGGCTGGGCCGTCACGGACGCGGACGAGGGTGCCGAGGCCCGCAGCGCGCTGGCCGCAGCGGGCCTCCCCGGCTGAGACCCGGCCCGGCCTCCACGAATCGGCCTCCAGAACCTCCAGGAACCTCCAGGAAAAGGAACCTCACAGGAGAGGACTTATGGACAACAGCAACAAGATCGTCTTCGTCTCCGGGGCGCGCACGCCGGTCGGCCGCTTCGGCGGCAGCCTGGCGGGCACCGAGAACCATGTCATGGGCGCCCACGCGCTCAGGGCCGCCCTGGAGCGCGGCGGCGTGCCCGCCGGCGCCGTGGACGAGGTCGTCATCGGCTGCGTCGGCCAGGTAGGCGGCGACGCCTTCCTCGCGCGCCGCATTGCGCTCGCGGCAGGCGCGCGGCCGGAGTCGACCGCCGTCACAGTCAACCGGCTGTGCGGATCGGGTGTGGAGGCCATCCGCTCGGCGTCTCTTGAACTGCGCACCGGCGGCTCCCGGATCGTCGTCGCCGGCGGCTCGGAGAACATGTCGCGCCAGCCCTTCATGGACTTCGACGCGCGCAACGGCTGGCGACTCGGCCACCACCGGCTCGTGGACGGGACCCTCTCGCTCGTGACCGATCCCTTCGGCGACTACCCGATGGGCGCGACGGCGGAGAACGTCGCCCGCCGCTTCGGCGTGTCCCGACGCGACCAGGACGAGTTCGCGGCGCGCTCGCAGAGCCGGGCGGCCGCCGCCCGGGATGCCGGGCACCTCGATGCGGAGATCGAGCCGATCACGGTGCTCGAGCGGAGGAAGGAGCGGGTCTTCGACAGGGACGAGCACCTGCGCCCTGAGACCACCGTCGAGTCCCTGAGTGGGCTGCGTCCCGCCTTCGCCGCGGACGGAACGGTGACGGCGGGCAATTCCTCGGGCATCAACGACGCCGCGGCCGCCCTGGTCATGACCACGGAGGCGACCGCGAAGGAGATGGGCCTGCCTGTCATGGGCGAGCTGGTCGCCTGCGCCAAGGCGGGGCTGGAGCCCGAGATCATGGGGTACGCGCCGACGCTCGCCGTGGAGCGGGTCATGGAGCGCACGGGCATGTCGGTGACGGACATGGGGTGGATCGAGCTCAACGAGGCCTTCGCCGCTCAGGCCGTCGCCGTCATGCGGGCGCTGAGGCTCGACCCGGAGGTCACCAACCCGCTCGGCGGCGCCATCGCTCTCGGCCACCCGGTGGGCGCCACCGGCGCCATTCTCACCATCCGCACGCTCGTCCAGCTCAAGCGGGTCGGCCGGGAGCTCGGACTGGTCACCATGTGCATCGGCGGCGGCCAGGGCGTCGCTGTCGTCGTCCGTGCGAGGTGACGTCGCAGCCGCGAACCGGAAAGAGGCTCTGCAGGGACTGCAAGCACTTTCCCCATTGGCGTGACGACAACGAGTCGCTCAAGGTGGAGCGACTCGCCAAGTGAAAGGTATGAAGTATGAGGATATGGCTGGAATTAAACAAGATCGGTGTGTGGCGGTGTGACTGGGAGGTGCTCGAAGTCGTAGTCGAAGGTGCGGTTGGTGATGTAGGCGGTGAAGGCCGCGAAGGTGTTCTCCGGGG
>NZ_JONS01000051.1 GCF_000711965.1 Actinomyces israelii DSM 43320 | reverse complement strand
CCTGGACAACGCCAGGTTCCACCACGCCAAGGCTTTGAACGATCTTTATGCCCCCGGCCAGGCTCTGGAGCGCATCATGCCTATCTACATGCCCCCGTACGCCCCCGATCACAATCCCACAGAACACGTGTGGAACGCCGCCAAGAACAATATCGCCAACCTCCGGGGGGTCGCCCCGGAGAACACCTTCGCGGCCTTCACCGCCTACATCACCAACCGCACCTTCGACTACGACTTCGAGCACCTCCCAGTCACACCGCCACACACCGATCTTGTTTAATTCCAGCCATAGTAGTCCGGCCACTCCATCGTGTTGTGCACTCGAAGCCAGCGCTCCTCGGTGCGGAGGCGCTGCCACGCCTGGAGCGTGCCCCTGGAGTGGACCGGGTTCGTCCAGCTCCCCACCACATAGGCCGGGACGCCGATATTCTCCACCGCGGCGATCTTCTCCGCCCAGTACTCGTTGAACAGCGGGTACCGCTCCAGCATCGCGGGAACGTCCTCGATGCGGCCCTGGCCATACGTCTCGGAGATAATGGACTCGTTGAAGGCGGTGTCGGGGATGCCCCCGATGCACACGTCGTTGCGGTACATGTCGATGAGCGCCTCCCACGGCGCGATGGCGGTCAGGTGCGGCGGGCGCTCGGCGGCGATGAACCACTGGAGGATCGACAGCTGGGAGTTGCCGGTAAAGGCGAACCTGCCGTTGGACCACTCCTGCTCCGCCGCCCATTCGACGAAGTCGTAGCCGTCCCGGGCGGACTGCTTCCCCCAGAACAGGTAGTCCCCACCGGACTTGAACACTCCCCGAATGTCCGGCGTGAGCACCACGTACCCGGCATCGCACCAGTAGCCCGGATCAGGGGCCTCGAATGGCTCCCACCTGGTCGTGGCGCTCCGGGGGATGTCAGACCGTGCGGGGATCTGCCCGACGGACTGGCTCCCCGAGAGCTTGCCGTAGGGGCTCCACGCCGTGACCACCGGCAGCGGGCCGTCCTGATCCGCAGGCCGGAACACGTCGGTGTAGATGATCGTCCCGTCCCGCATCGGCACGGCCACGTCGCGCTGCCAGATCATGTCGCAGGGGACCGGCCTGTGCCCCCGGGACCTGACTGATCCCCTGACGATCTGCTCCACTCTCCCCGCCTGAAAGCCGGGGTAGCCGGCCTTCGGATCTGTAATCGGCGATATGGGGCGGAAGATCTTCTCAATGCCCTGCGGTGCTGATACGACGCTCTCGGTCATGTACTGGCCTCCGTGTCGTTCTATTCGTTGGCGGTTCCCGTCAGTGCGGGCAGCATGATCTGATCGACCAGGCCGATGATCTGGTCCTCGGAAAGCGGGCCATCACCGAGCAGCGCCATGTTCATGACGATGGCGCCCGGGACTCGAGTCAGCAGCTCCGGGGCGCGGGTCGAGCGGAGCTCTCCGCGGAGCACGCCTCTGTCGATGACGCGAGCGAATGTATCGTCCGTGGTCCGTCGCAGAGCGTCACTGAGACGCTGCGACGGAGCCCGATGAGCATCGTCCGCCAGGACGAGACCGGCCAGGACGCGCGCGTGCGTCGGCGTCAAGGCGGCCATGATGGAGCGAACCGATTCAATAAGGTCGCCTCGGAGCGATCCGGTGTCGGCCGGTTCGGACTCGATCGCCTTCATCTCGCGATCGACAACGGCGGTCAGAAGCGCCTCCTTGTCGCGGTACCGGCGATACACCGCGGGCGTGGTCGTGCCTGCGCGCCTGGCGACCTCGGAAATCGACATCGCCTCCTGCCCCACCTCGGCCACCAGCTCGAACGCGGCCGCCAGCAGGCGACGGTTCACCTGCTCGCTCTGCGGTCTCCCCCGGAGCCGGGGCCCGGTCGTTCCACCCATAAAATTACGATATAGCATCGTAACGTTTGGTGCAAGCGGGCCCGCATCGGGGCCAGTACGGGAGCGAAGCGATCCCGCCCGTCACTCCTCGGCGCGGCGGACCTCCACCAGCCAGGGGCAGCGGCGGCGCAGGAGGTGCTCGAAGCGGGCGTGCATGGTGATGACGGCGGCCGGGCAGTCGTCGCACGCCCCCTCCAGGCCCACCTCGACGACGCCGTCGTGCACGCTGCGCACCACCAGCGCCCCCCCGTGGCTGCGGGCGAAGGCGCCCACCGGGCCGTCGGCGATCTGCCTGGCTGCGGCCTCCAGGACCTCGTCGGGGCCGACGTCGTGCGCCCCCGCCACGCCCCTCCAGGAGCGGGGCGCCCCCAGCGCGTCCACGAGTGCGGTGCGCACCCGAGCGCCCTCCCGGCGCCAGCTGCGGCCGTCGCCCAGCAGGGTGAGGACGGCGCCGTCCTCGACCTGGACGGCGCTCAGGGTGCCGTCGTCGAGCAGCCCCTGGAGCAGCGCCGGGGCGTGGGCCACCCCTCCGGTGAAGGGCAGCAGACCATCGGGAACCACCCACCGCAGCACGTCGGGGTCCGGCGTGGTCAGCGGGTGTGTGGGCACAACGGGCACGGCGGCCTCACATGAGCATGGCGACGACGACGCGCGTGAGCGCCGCCATCACCCAGGCGGTTGCGAGCATGTAGCCGTAGGCGATGAGCGGCCACTTCCAGGTGCCGGTCTCCCGCCGCATGGCCCCCGCCGTCGCCATGCACTGCAGGGCGTAGACGAAGAACACGAGGATCGATGCCACGGTGGCCGGGTTGAACAGCAGGTCCCCGGCCCGGTTCGTCACCGTGTCCTCGCGGAAGGTCATGGTCTGCAGGTGGGAGGTCGGCTCGTCGGGGTCCTCGGCGGCGGCGATCTGCCCGAGGGTCGCCACGAAGGTCTCGCGCGCCGCCAGAGAGGACAGGATCGCCACATTGATGCGCCAGTCGTAGCCCAGCGGCTCGAAGACCGGCTGCACCACCTTGCCGACGGCCGCGCCCCACGAGTTGTCCATGGTGTAGGAGGTCTTCTGGGCCTCCAGGAGCTTGTCGAGCTCCTCGGGGTCCGTGACCGTCTCGCCGTCGTCGTTCGTCACGGTCGACGACGACGGGTCGTCGGCGGCCGCGGAGATGGCGGCGCACTCGGGGGTGGCGGCGCAGTAGGAGTCGAACTGGGCGTCGGAGCGCATGGGCACGTTCAGCAGGACCCACAGGATGATGGTGGTCGCCGTGATGATCGTGCCGGCCTTCTTGGCGAAGCCCTTGCAGGCGTCCCACACCATGACGGCCACGGTCTTGGGGCGGGGCAGGCGGTAGGGCGGCATCTCCATGTAGAAGGGCAGGAGGACCCCGCCGCGGTCGGTCAGGCGCTTGACTACCCAGGCGGCAATCATGGCCGAGACCGCGCCCAGCAGGTAGAGGGCGAACATAATGGTGCCGCGTGCGCCGAGGGGGCCGATCTTGGCGTCGTCGTCCACGAGCAGGGAGATCATAATGACGTAGACGGGCAGGCGGGCCGAGCAGGTCATCAGCGGCGCCGCGAGCATGGTGGCGACCCGGTCCTTGGCGCTGGGCAGGGTGCGGGTGGCCATAATGCCCGGGATGGCGCAGGCGAAGGACGACAGCAGCGCCACGAAGGCCCGTCCCTCCAGGCCCGCCCGGCTCATGATCCGGTCCATGAGGAAGGCCGCGCGCGACATGTACCCCACGCCTTCCAGGAGGGCGATGACGAGGAACATGATGATGATCTGGGGGATGAAGGTGAGCACCGAGCCCACGCCGCCGATGAGGCCGTCCCCCAGCAGGCCGGCCAGGAGCGGGTGGGAGTCGTCCAGCAGGTTGTGGACCACCCCTCCCAGCGCGGTGAAGGCGCCCTCAATGCCGTCCTTGAGCGGCTCTGCCCAGGAGAAGATCGCCTGGAAGAAGAAGAACATAATGGCGAAGAAGACGATGCTCCCCGCCACCGGGTGCAGCAGGACCCTGTCGATGGCCGCCGTCGTGCGATCCTCGTGGGGCGGCTGGAAGTCGGCCGCCTCCAGGATCGAGTCCGCCCAGGAGGCGAACTCGGCGGCCTCCGTGGGCGGGGCGATGGGGGATGTCGGCCAGGTCGCGGTGCTGGCCAGGCGCTCGCGCAGCTCGGGGATCCCGATGCCGCGGTTGCCCAGGACGCGCACGGCCGGGACGCCCAGGGCGCGGCCCAGGGCCTCGACGTCGAGGTGCCCGGCCCGCTTGGTCAGCTCGTCGGTCATGGTGATGGCCAGGCAGGTGGGCAGGCCCAGCTGGAGGGCCTCGGCCAGGAAGGCCATGCCCCGGCGCAGGGTCGTGGAGTCCAGGACGACGATAAGGGCGTCGGGCGCCTTGACGGAGGAGAGCTGGCCGTCCAGGACGTCGCGCACGATCCGCTCGTCGGGGCTGATGGGGTCCAGGGAGTAGGCGCCGGGCAGGTCCTCGATCGTAATGGTGTTGGTGGCGCTGCCCTCGGGCAGCTTGCAGGTGCCCAGGGAGCGCGAGACCGTGACCCCGGGGTAGTTGCCGGTCTTGGCGCGCAGGCCGGTCAGGGCGTTGTAGATGGAGGTCTTGCCGGCATTGGGGGCGCCCGCCAGCGCGGCGCGGGGCGCGGAGGCGTCGACCGGCCCGGAGGCTGAGCCGCAGTGGCAGGAGGGGCCGGCGTCCGCCGATGCGACCTGCGAGTGGGTCGAGCAGGGGCAGTCCGGCGCGTGCTCGGACGCGCGGCCCGGGCGCTCCTGGACCCCGGTGCTGCCGGACGGCGAGCCGGCGTCGGTCAGGGGCAGAGGCTCGTGGTCGCTCATCGCTCAATCTCCTCGACCTTGACAATGCTCACATCGGCCTTGCGCATGCTGATCTCGTAGTCCGCCACCCGGAAAAGGAACGGGTCGCCCAAGGGCGCACGGCGCAGGACCTCGACGGTGCGGCCGGGGATGAAGCCCAGGTCCGTCAGACGCTGCGCCAGTTGTGGTCCCCGATCGGTCTCGATGGCGAGGATGCGTGCGCGCTGCCCGGGGCGCAGCGATGCCAGTGTCGGTGGTGACTGCGGTGATGACGTGACCTCCTGGTGATGCGTGTCGGTGGTGGTCGGTTTGGTCTGTGGCGCAGTGGCAGCAGTCACGATGCTCCTCGGGGTTGACGTCACACGGGGCGTCCCGCACATCACTATTTAGGTTAGTCGTTCCTACTTGACAATGTCGACATATGAGTATTAGACGTGCCTTACCTTTCTGACCGATCGGGTCCGGGCGCGTGCGGCTGGGCGCCCGGAGGCCCGGCCCTGTCGCCTCGCCGCCCCCGCGTCCGCCGCCCTCCATCGGTGGGCACTCCGCCGGCGAGGGGCTCGCCGCCCCCGCGTCCGCGTCCGCCGCCCCCGCGCCCCTTCGCCGAGATCAGTTCACTTCCGCGTCGAGATCGGTTCATGGCGTCTGCCGGATGCCCGCCGGGCACCGCTGCGCCCAAGAAGCACCGGCGTCGCGTCCCGGCCCCGTCTGGGGCGGATGCTCTCCCGCTCGGCGAGGCGGTCGCGCATCCTGTCGGGCTCGCCTTGACCCTGACCCTGCGTGAGGGCGGAGTCTGAGCGCATGAACGACTTCTTCAACGCCTTCGAGGTGAGCCCGGTTCCCGCGCCCACTGAGAACGCCCAACCGCCCGAGCCCTTTCGCGGCATCTACGGCATGCCGATGTTCGCGACCGTCTCGGCGCAGGACCTGGCGCGTTCGGTGGAGTTCTGGACCGAGGGGCTCGGGTTCTTCGTGCTGTTCAGCATTCCCGGCAAGCTCGTGCACCTGCGTCGCTGGGCCTTCCAGGACGTGCTCCTGGTTCCCGCCGGCGAGGAGGCGTCGTCGTCGCCGTCGTCAGTGCCCGCTGCTCCGGCCGATCCGGCCGTGCACCCGGATCCTGCGCTGACCGTCAGTCTCGCCTGTGTACTGAGCCAGGTCGAGGCGGCTGCCGAGGCCTGCGAGCGGCTTCGACCGGGATGCGTGCAAGGGCCCCGAACCGCCCTGTGGGGCTCCCGGGAGATCGAGGTGACCACACCCGAGGGCGTGCGCGTCATCCTCACCGCCGCCAGGCCTCTCGACCCGCACAGCGAGCAGGCCGGCTATATGGAGCGCATCGGGATCCGAGTCCCCCGGGCGCCCGAGGAGTCCTAGAGGCGTGAGTCCGCCAGAGTGCGAGCCGGGCAGAGTGGGCGGCGGGCAGAGTGGGCGGCGGGCCCCGACGTCAACGGAGCTTCGTGGCGTGAACGTGCCTTATCTCCCGTCCTCCTGGGGGTAAAGCGCAGAAGGACGGGAGAAAGGCACGTTTACGTTGGAAAGGTACGTTCACATTCCGGCATGTCCTGGGCGGGCGCCGGTGCGCCCGGGACGCTGCGCCCCCTCGCGCCTCTTGGTACTCATAGCCCCTTTTCATCGAGATCGGTCGAGTTCCGCGTCGAGATCGGTTCGAGGCGCCGGTCTGATGCCCGCCGGGCGTCGCTGCGCCTCGGAAAGTGATCATCCCACGTACTTTTAGCGTTCCTACCGCTCGGCCCGCACCACCAAACTGCGGAATCGCGCCGGTCCTCGCCGCACCCGCGGCCGCCGAGCGGGTTAAAAGTGCGTGGGATGATCACTTTCCCCACCCTGGTCCAGTGGAGGCGGCAGCCAGACGCCCGCAAGACTCCGCGGACCGCACTCAAGCCGGAATACGACCGATCTCGACGAAGGGGAGCCGCGGGGGCCGGTCGAGGAGGGCCCGACCCGCCCACCACCCCCGGAATCAATCACCCAGGGGTTCGGTGCTTCCGGTGGGTGCGCCACGGGTCGCCGTCGCTGCTCAGGACTGGAAGCGCGCTCCAGACGTCGGGTCGGCCAGCCAGGCCAGGGCCGCCTGGACGCGGGAGGGAGTGGAGACCGACAGGGGCTCCGGAAGCGACTCGAGGCGGAACCAGCCCACCTGCGTCGACTCGTCGTCGGCCACGTGGGCGCGCGACGCGGTGCCGGGGCGCGGCCGCCCCACAAAGTTCATGTCCATGAAGACGCAGTTGTCCCCGTTGGGGAAGGTCATTGGCCTGCCCGCACCCACGCTGGCGAGGGCCAGGATCTCGACGTCCACGCCGGTCTCCTCCAGGCACTCGCGGCGGGCCGCTATCGCTGGCTGCTCGCCGGGCTCAGGGATGCCGGAGACCACGGCCCACTGGCCGCTGTCGGCGCGCCGCCCCAGCAGGAGGCGGCCGGAGTCGTCGACGACGACGATGCTCACGCCGGGCAGCCACAGCTGGTCGTGGCCGATCTTCTGCCGCAGGGACACGATGAACTCGGGGGTCGCCATGACCCGAGCCTAGATGATGACTCTGGGGCTGGGCGGGGAGGCTCTCTTGGCTCGGTCCCGCGGTCTCCGCCCCCTTTCGTCGAGATCGGTCGTATTCCGGCTCGAGATCGGTAGATCTCCGTGCCGAGATCGGTTCAAGGGGCTGAGCGGGCCCGTCGCCTCTCGCGCGGTCGTACCTTTAACGTACGACCGCGCGACCTGGGGTGCGACCGCGAGGTGCGGGCAGAACCAGTCGGCTCTCCAGGCCCCGGAGGGCTCTTGGAGGGTCGGCTCGGCCGGAAAAGGTGGTTCCTACGCACTTTTGAGGTGACCGGTGCTACCGTACTCGATGAGGATCGGCGGGATTCCGCGGTTCTGCAGCGGGACGGCAGCGCGGACCAGTGCTAAAAGTGCGTGGGACCCACCTTTTTGAGGGGCCGCAACCCCAGCGGGCGCCGGGCCGGCGCCTCGGACCGATCTCGAGCCGGAATACGACCGATCTCGGTGCGGAATACGACCGATCTCGGCGAAGGGGCTGCGAGGGACGGGAGCGCGAGCGGCCGCAGCAGAAGCCCGGCGCCGTAATGGCTCCCGCCCGCATGCTCCTGACCCCGATAGCATCGGGAGCGCCACGACGCCGAGAGCGTCGCCGGCAGACCGGATCGAGGAGTCTCATGATCACCATCGTCGCCACCTTCACCGTTCCCGAGGCCAATCGCGAGCGTTTCGCCGAGCTCGGCCGACGCCTCGTCGCCGGCAGCCTCGCCGAGGCCGGCAACATCTCCTACCAGCTCGTCGTCGCCCGCGAGGACGCCGGCGCCTTCGCCTTCATCGAGGGCTGGGCCGACGCCGCCGCCATCGACGATCACAACAGCTCCACGCACTTCACCACCCTCATCCCGCAGCTGGTCGAGCTCTCCAGCGGCGACCCCGTCATCACCCAGTACGAGGCCGTCTGAGGGGTCGGCCGGGCCCGCCGCGGGCGCGGAGGCGGGCCTCAGCGGGGCCGGCTCGGGAGCCTCAGCGGGGCCGGCTCGCGGCGACCCTGCGGGCCCGCTCGGCCCAGGCGTCGGCGCGCTCGTCCAGGCCGCCGCCCTCCCACGTCCCGCCGGCGTGCTCGACGGCGCGGGCCAGCAGCCAGTCGGCCACGGCCGGGTTCTTGGGCAGCAGGGAGCCGTGCAGGTAGGTGCCGATGACATGGTCGGCGCGGGCCCCCTCGGTGCCGTCCTTCCCGTTGTTGCCGTCGCCGGAGCGCACGCGCCCGAAGGGCGTGACCCCGGGCGCCAGCGTCGTCAGGCCGGAGTGGTTCTCATAGCCGACGATCCGCCCGAACGCCTTCGACTCCAGCGTGATGTTCCCGATCAGCCGCCCCCTGCCGGCCACGGTCTCGGCGTCGAGGACCGAGATGCCGGGGATCTCATCGCCGGTGCCCGTGACGAAGCGGTGCCCGAAGAGCTGGTAGAGCCCGCAGATGACGAGCATGGGCACGCCGTCGGCGGCCCAGGCGCGCAGCTGCGGGCCGCGCTCCACCAGGTCGGCCTTGATGCGCTCCTGCCCGGAGTCCTGCCCGCCGCCGCCCACGAGGAGGTCGACGTCGTCGGGGAGCTCGTCGCCCGGGTCGTAGGAGAGCAGGTCGACGTCGTACCCCGCCCACTGCGCGCGACGGGCCAGGACCAGGGTGTTGCCCCAGTCGCCGTAGATGTTCATGTCGCGCGGGTAGAGCTGCAGCAGGCGCAGGCGCCCGCGGGCGGCGCCCTCGGTGGCGTGCGGGTAGGTCGGCTCGCTCATGTCAGGGCCTCCTCGACGTCGGTGAGCTCGGCCAGGTGGGCGCGCAGGGCGAGCATGGCGGTGTAGGTGGTGAAGATGCGCATGGGACGGCCCACGCCGTCGTCGGCGGCGGAGGCGGCTCGACGCAGGAGCGCCACGGCCCGGGTCAGGTCGGGCTCGACCGTGCCGATGGGCACCTCGTCGTAGCGCAGCCGCAGCGCCATGTCCCAGGCGCGCACCCCGGTGACCACGGCGACGCCCTCGTCGCGCAGGCCCGCGAACTCGACGTCCCACAGCCAGGACATGTCGCGGCCGTCGGCGTACTCGTCGTTGATGGCGATCATGACCGACTCCGGGCCGCCGGCGCGCACGGCTTCGGCGGCGGTGAGCAGCCCCATGCGGAAGCCAGCGGGGTTCTTCACCAGTGAGAGCTGCACGTCGCGGCCGTCCAGGGTGAGGACCTCGCCGCGCCCGAAGGCCGCCTGGACGCCGGCGAGGGTGGTCAGCAGGCCCGTCAGGTCGGCCCTGTCGCCCAGCGTCTCCAGGGCGACGGCGAGGGCCGCGCAGGCGTTGAGCTGGTTGTGGATGCCGGGGATGGTGAAGGCGATGTCGTGGTCGGCGCCGTCCACGCGCACGACGGCGTCCTGGCCGCTCAGGGACTGCAGGCTCACGCGAGGCGCCGGGGGCGTCGAGGTCTCGGGCGCGGCCGGAGCGGCGGCCGACGTCGTGGAGCCGCCGGGCCCGGATTGACCAGTCTGCTCGGCCTGCCCAGATTGACCAGTCTGCTCGGCCTCGGCCTCCTCGGCGCGGTCGGCTCCGGCCCGGGGGGCCTCACGACGGGCCTCCTCGGCCTGCGCCGCCCCGGTGCGCAGGTCGTCGTCGGAGACGAACAGGGAGCGCAGGGCCGGGCCGGCGCCGAAGGAGGCGACGCGGACGGCCAGGTTCCCGGTGAAGGCCTCGGAGCCCAGGCGCGGGTCGTCGGCGTTGACGACGACGGAGCCGGTGGTCGCCAGGGCGACCTTGTGCAGGAGGGAGGCGGTGTAGTCGATCTCGCCGAAGCGGTCGAGCTGGTCGCGCATGACGTTGAGCAGCAGGGCGTGGCGGGGCCTGATGAGCCGCACGAAGCGCACCGCGTGCGCCTCGTCGAGCTCCAGGACGGCGACGTCGTGATCCAGGCGGCCGCCCGCGTCGACCTCGGTGAGCAGCGAAGCCAGCACCCCGCGCACGAAGTTCGACCCGGACCGGTTGGTCAGGACCCTCAGGCCCTGCTCGCGCAGGAGCTGGACAACCATCTTCGTCGTCGTCGTCTTGCCGTTGGTGCCCGACACGACGACCACGCCCATGGGCAGCTGGCCCAGCGTGCGGGCCAGGAAGCCGGGGTCGATCTTCTCGACGACGAGGCCGGGCAGCGCGGTCCCGCCTGAGCCGCCGCCGCGCAGGCGGGAGACCCGGCGGGCGGCGCGGCCCAGGGCCACGGTGACGCGGGAGCGCAGGGACGCGGCGGGGGAGAGGTCCATGGGTGCGGCTCCTGCGGGTCGACGACGGGGCGGCGCTAGTCTAGGGCCACCCGCGGGCGGGCGCGTCGTCCGTGCGGCCTGCGGTCCGGGTCTCGGCCCGGCCGCGCTGTCGTCTTCGCCCCGGCGGTCCGCGGATGGGAAGCGAGAGGTTATGGCCAGGAAATTCGTCACATGGACCGTTGGGACCGAGGTGGGGCACAGTGAGGGCTTCGACTGGGAGCAGACTCCCGAGTCGGTGCTCGCCGAGCTCACCCGCTACCTGACCGATCCCCGCGTCCTGAGGGACAACACCTTCTTCTCCTGCGGGGTGTGGGCCCTGCCCGAGGGGGCCGACAACCTCACCGAGGTCGACGCCGATGATCCGGCTCGCGCCAGCTACCTGCAGGTCGGCGGACGCTGCACGGATCTGACCCTGGAGATGCGGGTGGCCGATGAGGAGGGGCACGTCCACTACACCGTGGCCCGCGAGCCCGTCCAGGATCCCGATGCCTGGACCGAGCTGTCCTGGATCATCGGGAAGGAGTCCACCTACACCACGAGGCTGCACCCCGAGGAGATCATGACCGGCGAGCAGGCCGTGCCTTTCTTCCGCGACTACGTCCTGCGCGGCGCCCTGCCGAGCCCCGAGCTCCTGCGCCCCATTGACGTCTGAGCCGGGCACTGGGCTCCCGCAGCCCCTTTTCGTCGAGATCGGTTCACGCTCGCCTCGGTATCGGTGGGTCACCGATGGGGAATGGGGGATGCAGCAGGGTGGCCAGAGCTGTCGCAGTCCGGGACAAACGGGATCCTGCGGTCCCGCGCATCGTGAGAGAGCCGCGTGATTTCGGCGGTCGGGTCGAGGTGTCCGGAGGCTGTCCAGGCATTTCTCCCAGGAACTGGGCATTCGACCGCTTCCGGGGACGGGTTGTGGTCTGGCGCTGTGTACGAGACGGGGCCGCGGCTGCTCTGAGATCGCTCTGAGGGGCTGCGCAGAAGGGTTGCACGTGGGAGAGAAGGGCCCACCAGGATGAATGTCGATTTTCCGCATGATTCCGCGATTCTCTGACGCACGTCGAGGTTGGTCGCCGGCTCCCATGTGCGCATAGGGGGGTCTGTGCACACGGGAGCGCGTCGACCAGTCTTGACAATGCGGGCAGATTCGCAGAATCCCAACGAAAACTCGCTCCCATCCCGTCGGACCGCCTCTCTCCCATGTGCAGCCCGCCTTCGCACGGACAGGGGACGCGTCGTCCTTGCCGTCGCCACCCTCGCCCGTGCAGCCCGCTCCGCGCGGGCGGGGGACGGGAGACGGGATCATCCCCGCTCGCGCGGGGGTGCAGCCCGCCTCCGCGCGGGCGGGGGCCTCTGCATCAGGGCGCCGATACGGGCCGAACCGCATGCGCGGACGTCGTCGGGGTCGGCGCTCTTGACCGCACGCCTCTGCGACGGGCGAGCACGCCCCAGCTCTTGCGCTTCCGTCGCGACGGGAGCAACATGTACTGTGTACATGTTTTACATGTCATGCATGTCGTGCGTGACGAATAACGGCAGGAGCGCTTCATGGCACCTCGAAACCCGGCCCACATCGGGCCCGACGGCAGGGGATTCTTCGGGACGGTCACCGTCGGGCAGCACGGGCAGGTGGCCGTACCGGCCCGGGCCCGCAAGCATCTCGGCCTCGAACCCGGGGATCAGCTTGTGGTCCTGACAGACCCCGCCCAGGGAATCGCCCTCATCCCCCTGAGATTCGTGCTGGACCGAGCTCCGGACGACCCGCTCTCCGTGCTCGTGCGCTCCGCCCTCGGCGGGCCGGCGCCGAGTGGGTCGGGCGCTCCGCCCGGAGCTCCGCCTGGGGCCCCGGGCCCGGCCGCAGGTTCGGCCGGGGTTCCGGCGCCGGCGTCGGACACCGCCCCGGTCCCGGGTGCCCCGGCCGGTTCGGACACTCCGCCGCCTGCCTCCGAGCCGCTGCCCGAGGGGAGCTGAGATGAGCCCGGCGATCGTTGTCGAGAACCTGACCAAGACCTACGGTGAGCTCGCCGCCGTCGACTCCGTCTCCTTCGAGGTGAACTCGGGAGAGATCTTCGGCCTGATCGGACCGAACGGGGCCGGCAAGACCACTCTTCTGGAGTGCCTGGAGGGGCTGCGCGCGCCCAGTGGCGGGAGCCTGCGCGTGCTCGACGTCGATCCGACCCGCCCCACCCCGTCCTGGCGCGCACGTATCGGGGCCCAGCTGCAGACGGCGGCTCTGCCCCCGAAGATCAAGGTGCGCGAGGCGATGGACCTGTTCGCCTCCATGTACGACCGCCCCGCCGATACCGATGAGCTCCTGGAGGAGCTGGGAATCGCCGGCAGGCGCGACGTCTACGTCGAGAAGCTCTCGGGCGGCCAGCGCCAGCGGGTATTCATCGCCCTGGCCCTGATCAACCGGCCCGAGCTCGTCTTCCTCGACGAGCTCACCACCGCTCTCGACCCGCAGGCGCGCCTGGCCATGTGGGACGTGGTCCGCTCCATCGGCGACCGCGGCACCACCGTGCTCATGACGACCCACTACATGGAGGAGGCGGAGGCGCTGTGCGACCGGGTCGGCATCATCGACCACGGGCGCCTCATCGCCCTGGACACGGTGCCGAACCTGGTCGCCTCCCTGGGGGGCGGCGCGGAGATCCGGCTGCGCACCTCCAGCCCCATTCCCGCGGCGCTCCTGGAGGGCCTCGACGGCGTCTCCAACGTCTCGGTCCGCGACTGCCAGGTGCGGCTGCACTCGGAGAGCACGCGTTTCCCGCAGCAGATGATCGACACGATCGAGAGGACCGGACCCACGGTGAGCGATGTGAGCGTCTCGGCGCCCTCGCTGGAGGACGTGTTCCTCACCCTGACCGGCCGCTCGATGCGCAAGGAGGACTGAGTCGTGAGAACCTTCCGTCAGCTGTGCAGGGTCACCTTCATGCGCACCCTGCGAGAGCCCGCAGCAGTCATCTTCTCGGTCGCGTTCGCGCCGGTGTTCGTCGTCGTCATGGGGCTCATCTTCGGCAACAAGCCGGCTCCCGAGTTCGGGGGGCAGGGATTCCTCGAGGCGAACTTCACGGCGTTCCCCGGGATCGTCATCTCCATCTCCTCCGTCGTCATGGTGCCCATCGACATGGCGACCCAGCGCAGCGCGGGGGTGCTGCGGCGATTCCGGGTGACCCCGCTGAGGCCGGGGCTCTACCTCGCGGCCGACGTGCTGTCCCGCACGGCTCTCACCTTCCTGTCCATCGCGACGATGTACCTCATTGTGATCGCGGCGTTCGGAGTGCGTCCCGATTCGGCGGCGGCGCTGGTCTCGACGCTCGTCGCCACCCTGCTCGGGCTGACCGCCTTCCTCGCACTGGGATACCTGGTGGCGTACCGGCTGCGCGCCGTGGGGGCGGCGCAGGGGCTCGGCAATATGCTCCTGTACCCGCTCATCTTCACCTCGGGCGCCGCCGTGCCGCTGGCCGTCCTGCCCGAAGGGGTGCGCTCGGCGGCCCGCTTCTCGCCCCTGACCCAGCTCACCTACCTCACCCGGGGACTGTGGGCCGGCGACGGCTGGGGCGCGCACTGGGGGTCGGCCGTCGTCCTGCTCGGCTTCGGGATCGTCTGCGGCGCGCTCGCGGCCCGGCTCTTCCGCTGGGAGTGAGCGGGGCGCCGGCGGCGGGCCCCGCGGTGTCGGCGGGCCCCGCCGCTCCGCCCGCGCCGTCGCCCTCCACGAGATCGGTTCACTTCCGCGTCGAGATCGGTCCGGTTCCGCCTCTCCCTCAGCCGGTCAGGCCGCGCTGATGACCGAGCCCTGGTCGGGGCGCGCCAGTCGGCGGTGCGCTGGCGCGGCGCGCCGGCCGGGGGCGTGCTGCCGGAACTCCTCGAAACGGAGCGGGACTCCCCGGGCGACGTCGAGGTCGGGGCCGTCCATGGCCTGGATGTGGAGATGGGGCTGCGTCGAGTTGCCGGAGTTGCCGCAGCTGCCGACGGCGGAGCCGGTTTCCGGCTCTCGGGACGGAGAGGGGGGAGACGCCCCTCCATCGCCGGGTCGTCCGGGAACGCGTTGCCCAGACGCTTGAGGCGCGGGAGGTGAAGAAGGCGTAGGTCCGGCCCGAGGCCTGTGCCGCCTGCAGGGCCGGCTGTCAGGGGGCGAGGATCGCCTCACCGTCGGCGAGGATGGTGGCCCGGGCCGCGCCCTCGCTTCGCAGCGACTCGATCACATGGCTGGCGACGGCGAGGCCATCCGCATTGAGCAGGCCGTCGTGGACGCCGACGACGAGCTTCGGCCGCAGGGCGCGCACGTAGCGGATCAGGTCGGCGACGCGCAGCCACGGGGCGTCGACCGGGGTGACCAGGGCGGAGAGGCGGTCCGGCGGGACCGGGTGCTCGTCTCCGGTGACGAGCACCCGCCCATCGATCAGGTAGGCGCGGTTCGCCGGGCCCGGGAGTGTCGGGTGCACCTCGGCGTGGCGGTTGCCGGCCACCTGGACGGGCAGGGTGCCGATGCGCAGAGTCGTGCCCGTGACCGCCTCGTGCAGGCCGTCCTCGCCTCGGGCGCCGAGTCCGCCGAGCTCATCGAGCGCGTCCCCCGGCGCCCAGACGGGAATGCCGCGACGCAGCGCCTCCTCGACGAGGTCGGGGTCGAGGTGGTCGGAGTGACGGTGGGTGATGAGCACGGCGTCGATACCATCCAGGCCGGGACGGCGCCCGAGCTGCCCCGGGTCGAGCAGAAGCCGTGTGCGGCCGTCGTCGATCGTCAGACAGGCGTGGTGGATCTTCGTCACTCGGATCGAGACTGGCACGGGGGCAGGTTATCCCGGCGGCATGTGTGAGGGGTGGCGTGTGCTCCTCGGCGCAGCGGAGCGGGGATGCGGCTGCTCTGGCGGGCTCTGAGACGGGGACTGCACATGGGAGAGGAGGGCCCTACCGGGTCGAGTGCCCTTTTTCCTTACGATTCTGCGGTTTTCTAATTTACGTCAAGACTGGTTGTCGCGCTCCCATGTGCGCAGACCCCCCTGTGCGCACGTGGGAGCGCGACAACCAGTCTTGACGATACGGGCGGATCCTTGGAATCCCAACGAAAACTGGCATTCGCTCCATCGGATCGCCTCTCTCCCAAGTGCGAACCGTCTTCACACTCGCCTCCGAAGGGTCCGGGGAATCGGTCTGAGCGGTGGCGGAGTGGCCACCTGGCGGGATTCGAGGGCCAGCGGGGCATGATCGGGCCGATCGGGCGCGGTGTCTACTGGGCTCCGTGTCCCCTCGATCGGGCATGGCTGTGGGGAGCCACTCGGCGGCTGCCGAGTGGCTCCCCTGGCAGGCGACTCATCAGAGCCACTTGCTGAGGGCATCCACAAGGACACCGATGGCCCGGGTCAGGCGAGCGAGGCTGGTCACGTCGCTCACCTTCCGGGCCGTCATCTTGCCCCTGCGGACTTTGGCATGTCGGCCTCTCGGCTTGGACGCGGCCCCCGTCTCCTCCCCGGCAGGACGCTGCTTGATCCGGGGAAGGGTGCTGAGGAAGGCCTCACCAGCATGCCATAGCAGCTGCGCCGGCGGAGGCGCATAGTCCCCGAATTGGGGCACGACGACTGGGCTATTGGCGTCGGCCGTCTCCGCCGCACGTGGAGGGCCTGGGCTGGCTCCGTGCTGGTGTTGCCCGGCTGAGTGCCGCGGGCCGGCTCCCCGGTGCTGCGCCGCCGGGGCCGGGCCGACGACGCGGCCGAGCCTCGCCGCCGAGTCCGCGCTCCGCCGCCGTTGGGGCCGGGCCGCGGACGCCCGGGCTCAGTCCCCCCGGGCCGCGCCGGTCGCAGCGGCCTCCGGGGCGCTCTCCGGGGCGCGGCGGAACCCGCGGTGGATGAGGACGAAGACGAGCACGGCGACGAGGACCGCGCCCCCGACGGCAATGGGCAGGATGGGCGAGAGCCCGTACATGGCCGTGCCCGCTGTGGGCGAGACGACGTAGGTCAGCCCGTTGGTCGCGCCGATCAGGCCGGCGAGCCCGCCCTGCTCCTCGCGATTCATGAGCAGCGTGGGACCCGCCGTGTAGCCGGGCATGGCGATACCGACCCCGACCCCGATCACCGTTACCGCGATGACAATGGGCGCGAACCCGCTGTCGATGGCGAGCAGGGCGAAGCCCGCGGCGCCCAGGCAGGTGCCGACGCGCAGCAGGGTCGAGGGGGCCCACTTCGAGCGCGGCACGATGACGCTCTGGGCGAGGACCATCCCGATGCCGGCGGCGAGCAGCGCCCCGCCGGTGTAGAGGCCGGTCGTGTCGGCGTCCAGGCCGAGGCGGTCCTGGACGAGGAAGCCGGTGACGACCTGGATGAGGCCCAGCGCGGTGAACATGCCGAACCCGGCGACGAGGAAGGGCCAGACCCGCGGGTCGAAGGGGCTGACGTGCGCGGGGTCCTCAACCAGCTCGGTCCGGGCCTCCCGCCGCAGGACGAGCACCACCACCAGCAGGCCCGCGAGTAGGAACACCGGAACCATGTCGACCGACACCATGAGCGAGATCCCCGACAGCAGCCCCCCGACAAGGGCTCCGGCGATCGACGCGATGCCCTGAGAGGCGCCGACGCCGGCCATGCCGCGCACGCGCTCCTCCTCGCTGGAGGTGATGTCGGCGATGTAGGCCTGGGCGGTCGGGAGGATCGCTGCGAGCGCCGTGCCGAAGAGCATTCCGCGGATGAGGACGAACAGGATGAACAGCGGCGTCTGGCTCAGGGCCCCGTTGACGCCCATGGCGGCGACAATGGCGAAGAGCACCATGGCCGCGGTGCAGATCGCCAGGGCGGCGACGAGGACCGGCTTGCGCCCCCACGACTGGGAGCGCCGCCCCCAGATCTGGCTGGTGAGGACGACCATGACTGCTGCGACGCTGATCGTGAGGCCGATCTGCCACTCGTCCAGCCCGACCTCCCGCGACAGCGGCGCGATCACGGGGTTGAGCGTCGTCTGTCCCAGGTAGGCCAGGAAGACCGCCGCCAGGACGACCCCGACCTGCGAGGACGCCCCTCCGCGGCCTGCCCGCTGCGAAGCGCTCATACTGTGCTCTCCTTTCCTGTCACCTTCCGCCCGGAGCCGCAGCCCTGAGCCGCGACCCGGGGCTGCGGTCCTGGGCCGGCTCCCGAGCCGTCGGGCCCCGGGCGGGCGTCGGGTCCCGACGGGCGGCTCGGTGCGGTCCCGATCCGTGAGCCCGTTCCCGACGGAACGAGGGCAACCCTATATGAACGGCATTCTAATAACAAGATGCGGCGCCAGATGGCGGCGGATGGGCGCCGGTCAGCCGGTCGAGCCGGGGCCGGGGCCCGCATTGCGGCCGGCACCGGCAGCGGCACTGCGGTCGGGGCCGGGGGCGGCACTGCGGCCGGCGCTGCGACCCGCGCCGAGCCCGGCCTCAAGGCCGTCCATGAGCCGTTCGAGGACGAAGCGGTAGTAGCGGTCCTGCGCTGCCTCGATCTCCTCGGCCGAACCGGTGAACTGGCTTACCAGGTCGTTCATCATGAGGGAGATACCGGCGCTGTCGGGGGCGGCTCCGCTGAGGTCCCGAATGAGGGTCGCGTGGTCGTGGGGGCCGTCGTCCTCGTGCAGGAGCCGGTCGTCAACGGTGGCGATCGTCATCAATGCGGTGTTGACCAGGGAGGCGTACGCCAGGGCCGTGTCCCGGCCGAAACCCGCTCGCTGCAGTGAGGCGATCCCGGCGTCCATGACCGGCGCGATCCCGGGGAAGGCGGGGCCGTGCAGCAGCAGCCACCTGGCCGTGCCCGGGTAGGCGGTCAGCACGGGCCGGACCGGGTAGAGCGCCTCGCGGAACCACTGGCGCCACGGCATGACGACTGTCGGCAGTCCCACGCGGGCGAGGACCCGTTCGACGACGTGGCGGCTCAAAGCCTCGCGGCCGCCCACGTGGTGGTAGATGACCGAGGGGGCGACGCCGAGCCTCTCCCCGAGGTCGCGCAACGACCACGCCGCCAGGCCCGCTCCTCGTGAGAGCTCGACGGCGGCGTCGATCACCTTGTCCGCGTCGAGACCGACATGGTAGGAGTCTCGCCGTCCGGTCGCACCGCTCCTGCGCTTGGTCATCGCTGCTCCTCCTCGTCCCTCGTCACGTGTGCCGCCGCCGTGCGCATCCCGCCGTCGTCCCGGTGGCGGCTGGGCTGCTGCCGGCGCCGGTGTTCGACCGATCTCGGTGCGGAATACTACCGATCTCGGCGAGGGGGGTGGCGGGGGCGGAGCCTAGCGCTTCGGCTCGACGACGAGCAGCGCTCGCGGCTCGATCTCGACGGTCAGTGAGCGGGTCGTGCCGGCGGTGTCGCCATCGAGCTCGAAGGGGACCGGCCTGTCGGTCGTGATCCGCACGCGGGAGGCCGACGTCGTCGAGAAGCCCTCCTGGACCCGCCCGGTGAGGATCTGAGCGCCCAGCCGTGCCCAGTCCACGACCCGGTCGGGGTTGGCGAGCATGAGGTCCACCTTGCCGTCCGACGGCGAGGCCTGTGGGAAGAGCGGCACCCCGGCGGTGATGGTGCCGACGTTCCCCAGGAGCGCCATCACCGCCTGGTGCTCGGCGGGCTCGCCGTCGTCGAGCGTGACGGTGGCGGTGAACGGGTCTGGCGCCGCGTTCTGCACCGCGGCCAGAGCGTAGGCGCCCGAGCGGATGACCTTCTTGAGGTCGTCGCTCGTGTCCTCCATGATCTGCGCGTCCAGGCCGATGCCGGCCATGACGACGAAGCGCTGGGTGAGCGGGCCGTCGCCGTCCGGGCCGTCGGTCTCGCAGCGCACGACGTCGATAGCCCCGGCGCGCCCGTGCAGGGCCAGGCTCAGGGCGGCGTCGGTGTCCAGGGGCACCCCCAGGTTGCGGGCGAGCAGGTTGCCGGTGCCCGAAGGCAGGAGCGCCATGGGTGTGCCGGTGCCGGCCAGCTCGGAGGAGACGGCCCGCACCGTCCCGTCGCCGCCGGCGACCAGGACGAGGTCGACGCCGGCCGCAAGCGCGCGCCGCGCCGGCTCGTGGCCGGGGTCGTCAACGGTGGTCTCCAGCCAGAGCGTCGGCTTCCAGCGTGCGGCGCGCACCTCGGCCTCGACGCGGCGGCGCAGGAGGGACAGGTCGTCGAACTTGGTGGGGTTGAAGACGATGGCCGCACGCTTGCCTCCACTGTCGCGGCGCAGGCTCAGGCGCGCCCAGGCGGACAGGATCGAGTCGACCCCGCCCACGCTGAGAGCCAGGTTCGCCATGGCGATGCCGAGCAGCAGGCCGCCGACAATATCGGACGGGTGGGCCAGACCCATGAGCCACTGGCACGCGGCGGTCAACAGCACCGCGCCGGAGCCGATGGCGGTCCACTGGGCCACCGAGATCGTGCCCCGCCGGTGCGCGCGGGTCAGGGTCACCAACACCCAGGCCCCCAGGGTCATGGCGGTGACGTGGCTGGCCGGGTAGGCGCCGCCGATGTGGGAGATCGAGTCGGCGAAGACCGTGTGCGGCCGAGGCCGGTGGGTGGCGAAGGCGATGAGCGTCTGCAGAGGGATGCCCATGGCGGCGACCGCCAGCGCCAGGGAGAGGCGTCGCATGCGGCGTCGGAAGGAGAAGACGGCGACGCTGGCGATGGCGAGGAGGATGAGGAAGGGGTGGGTGACCAGCGAGAGGGCCTCGGCGACCTGGCCGAGATAGGAGCGCGGCCGGAGGAGGGGAGGAGGGATGTGCGTGTCGAGGACGGCGGCGCACCCGGTCAGCGCCAGACAGCTCCAGGCGAGGAACAGCAGGGCGAACAGCACCGCCAGCGTGGCCTCAGGCAGGTGGCGGGGAAGCGCGCGCAGCGCCCTCGAGATACGGGACATCGCCGCGATCTCCTCCCACTATCTATCGCAAGGACACGTGCGCTCCATGCTACAGAGGCGGGCTGCCGGACACTCCGGCGGCTGGTGTGGTGACGACGACGGTGGGCGGCCGGGGCCTGGTGGCAGCCGGCGGTGCCCGGCGACTCGAACCGGTCTCGAGCCGGAGGTGGGCCGGTCTCGAGCCGGAGGTGGGCGTGTCAGTGGCGGTCGGTGTCGATGACGTCGACGCGCACGGGTTCGTCGGCCAGGGCCCCGATGACGGTGCGCAGGGCCCGGGCGGTGCGGCCCGAGCGGCCGATCACCCGCCCCAGGTCGTCGGGGTTGACCCGCACCTCCAGCAGGTCCCCGCGGCGCAGGGACCGGGAG
>NZ_JONS01000050.1 GCF_000711965.1 Actinomyces israelii DSM 43320 | reverse complement strand
TAGGAGGACTCAGACCTGTACTCGACCCCGAATCTGATCTGCACGACGTCCTTAAGGGCCGGGACGTCCCAGAAACCGGCCTTGACGCCTGCCTCCGACGGCGGTCTACTGAGAATCTCCTCCAGCTCCTTCTTCTGCGCCCGCTTGAGCTTTGACGCGTTCTCGTTGCCGGCGTGACCGGTTACCACGGAGCCCAGCCTGGTCTGCCGCCATTCCGACAGCCACTCACGTACCGTCCCCTCGGCCCGCTCGACCATCTCCGCGATAATATCCAGGCCGACGCCGCGGGCAGCGTACAGAATTGCCTCCGCCTTCATTCTCACCAGCTTGTAGGTGTCTGAACGCTTCTTCCACCTGATGAGGATGCCCCGTTCCTCGTCCGTCATGTCGATCCGCATGCGACTATCTTATACGAGGTGCTCCGCAAACACCAACCAGGAATCCCGCAGCAGCCGCCCCAGAATGTCATTTTGTTTAATTCCAGCCATACTCCGACAAGGCGATCTTGACCGAGTAGAACAGGCCCGTGATCTCGCTCGCCCTCACCCAGGCGCCCGCCCTGTCCTGATCCACTGCCGTCCAGTAGTGGTCCGCAATATCGAACCGCTCTTTGCGAACCCACCCCAGCCGCTCACACAGACCGAACGCCGCTTCAGTGCTCGCCAACCACCCCAGCTCGGCCCACGCCCGCACCAGCCCCACACCCTCGGACACAGACACCACGCCGTCCACCGTCCCGGACGGCAGCCTCAGCACACCCCCCCAGCAGCCCTTCCACGGCACGGCCCCACGCCGCCTCGACCTCGGCAGCAGCACGTCGCCGCGAGACATCCACCAGCCGAGCGAGCTCAGCCTCACGAGCAGCACGCTCAGCCTCCTCATCGGCCGCCACCGGCACCAGCTCGGTCCGCCACCGCTCCGCACCCTCACGCAACCAGTCAGGCAGGAGCTCCTCGTCCCGGGGGAACAGGTCCATCTCCTTCTTGCACGCCACCAGCGAAGGCAAGTTGTAGCTGTACATGGGGACACGCACCCAGTCGCACTCCTGGTGCAGCACACCATCGGAAACATCCATCCACAGACGCGACCACGTCCACGCACCACGACCACGAACAAACTGGGCCTTGCGCACACGACCCAAAGCGGAGAAGAAGTCACCGGGATAATACACCCGCTCACGCCTGCCGTTCCTGACCATCCGCAGATCATAGCTTTCGGATTCCCCAAGGCCGTTAATCTCAACCTCAATACGCTCACCACCCTGCTCAGCCAACCACACCCGCACCATCTCCTCAGCACGAGCGAACGCCTCATCCGCACCCAGATCACGCGAACCCATCACATTCCTTCCACTAGGATTCCCCCGCTCCGCGCCTAAGGGCGACCGCAGCAACTTCAGATTGCATCATTTATCAACCAGCCGCTCCCGCACACACATCAATGCGGACATTTGCGCAAAGTTTCGCACCGGTCCCCACAATCACGAGATACCGGCACCGGCACAGACTCGCCCGCTCGCACCCTTCCAATATCGTCATAGCGACAGCTATCATATTCGTTCAACGGGTGAACACGACGAGTCCGCTTCTCTGGCCAGGTCTGGCCGCCTGGCTGCGCCCAGGGCGCGACCGTCGCAGTGACAATGGCGCTGGGCGGCTCACGCACAGCCATGAGAAGCGCACCGATCTGGAAGAGGAGTGCCCACAACCACCGGGACCACGACGAGATCGGACAGCACAAGACTCGCGCCGCTCTCCATCCCGACCAGCCCTCTCTCACAGCAAGAGCCTAGCGCAGCGTGCCCAACCGGCTGGGGTAGGAAGTCCAGGCAACGCGCGCTCCCAACGTTGACAGCAGCTCGTCACACGGCCGTTCCAAGCAAGCCCCAAACGTCCAGCCCACTCGCGGCTCCAAGTGCATCGGAGGTCCCATCCCGGAACCAACCGGCTAGGCTGGCCCTGCTGTCGGCTCCGCTCATGTCTAGCTCAAGAGGTGATCGCGACTTGTCTCTGTCACGTCTCGCCGGGTCCCATCCCATGATCGACAGCGCTGAGGACGGCGCCGTCGTCACCTACCTGTGCGAACACGTGCAGGCCTTCACCGAACCGCTGGCCGACCTGCTCCGCAAGTACTCCGGGCAGCGCAGACGCAATGTCATCGTCATCCCTGAGGGCGGAGTCGTCACCCGGGCTTTCGACCGCCTCACCGCCGTCGCCGGCGCACTCGTTCTCGTCCAGGAACTCGGTGCCGGCTTCCGAGACCTCCGCTCCGGCCGCTGGTTCGAGAGCGTCTCCGCAGCGCTCAGGACGGACCGGGACCACCAGGCCGTCATCTCCAAGGTCTTCAGCAGGCCCTCCCCGACGATACCCGCCGTCGGCGTCGCCGCCTCGATCTATCATCCTGCACGCATCGGCATGTCATTCGGCAGAGTCGTCGAGCTCATCATCGAGCGTCTTCTTCCCGGAGCCACGCTGTTCTGGGGCGATTGTGAGCCCGTCGGCTCCGCCTGGGACCGCCCTGCGCTCACCACCTTCACCCGCCGGCACATGCCCGTCACGCACCTGGTGCTGGTCGGTCACGACTCACGGGGCACGCTCGCCGGTTCCATGACCGTCAGTCCGACGCGCCTCGGGCTTGAAGAGTATGTGGAGGTGTACGTCTATACGGCGACAATGTCCGCCGAGGCCCAGTCGGAGGCCGCCAGGGCCTTGCTGCGAGCACTCGCCGATGAGACCAGGCCGCGACTCGCACTCGTCACCTGTCGACGCCTACGGGCGGATGTCGCCGTCCCGGTCACCTCCCGCACGCCGCCCACTCCACTCGGCGTCCTCATCGGTCACGACGGCACCCGGAAGCTCGGGGACGATACTGATCGGCTCGCAGCAACGCACCATGGCGAGACCAGGGGATGTGGGCGCCGCCGCTGCCTTCTCGTTTCCACCGACACCGAGCAGAAGACCGATATGGACACCGATATGGATAAGGAAGCCGATTGGACCGGGCTGCTCGACATGCTGCGCACACTCGACAAGTCCAGAGGCAACATCGCGCGAGTCCTGGAGAACGCGGGCACAGACTCGGCTCCGGCCGCTCCCGGCCTCCCGTGACCGCACTTCGGTTCCAGCCATCACAGGGAGCTGAACCTTGCCGCAGGTAACCACCGTCCTCACCAGCAGTGTCCCCGAGGTCCTCGACATTATCGCGATCGCCCTCAAGCACAACATGGACGCGAAGTTCGCCCGTTCGGCCGATCGGGCGACCGTCGCCGTCTACGCGGACTTCGCACCGAAGTACCCGGCCGTCACCGTCGTGCGCCCCACGCTGGTGATGGACCGCCGCGAGCTCATCCGCGTGCTGGGCATCGCACCCCCGGCCGACTGGGAGGCGCCCTTCGTCCTCACCAGGATCCTCGTGCCCTGGCGCAAGAGGTACATCGTCTACCGGGATGTCGGCGTCGACGTCGCCTTCACCAACCACGGCATCGCGGTGCAGGACGGCAAGGTGCTCACCCCCGAGGACCCGCAACCGTGGGTGCTGAGTGCCGACGGCAAGTGGGAGCCGACCCCGCAGACCGAGGCCCGGTGGAAGAAGGCCCGAGCACTCATGTACCCGACCTGAGCCCGTCGAGGCCGCGACCGCTTACTACGCTCCTTTGTCCCTTACTGTACGGCGGAAAGGGGCGTAGTAAGGGACAAAGGAGCGTAGTAAGCGAGATCAGCCGCGGTCCATGAGGCGGCGCAGCGGGCCGTCCTCGCCCATGAGCTCGTCGGGCGCGCCGTCCTGGACCACCCGCCCGCCGTCGAGCACGACGACGTGGTCGGCCTGCCCCACGTGGGCCAGCCGGTGGGTGATCTCGATGATCGTGCACCCGCGCGCCCACTGGCGCACAGAGGCGCGCACGGCGTTGTCGAGCCCGGGGTCCAGGTGGCTGGTGAACTCGTCGAGGATCAGCACGCTGGGGCCGGCCAGCAGGGCGCGGGCCAGCGCCAGGCGCTGCCGCTGCCCGCCGGAGACCGACGCGCCGCGCTCCCCGATGAGCGTGTCGTACCCGGACGCCATCGCCATCACGTCGTCGTGGACGCAAGCGGCCCGGCAGGCGCCGATCACGTCCTCGTCGCTCGCCTCGGGCCGGGCGAGCCGGACGTTGTCGGCCACCGAGGCCCGGAACAGGTGCGCCCGCTGGGAGACCAGGGCGACCTCACGCCGCAGCGAGTCGCCGGTCAGCTCGGCCACGTCGACGTCGTCGATCAGCACCCGCCCGTACTGCGGCACGTCGGTGCGCACCGCGAGCCCCGCCAGTGTCGTCTTGCCCGAGCCGGACACGCCCACCAGGCAGGTCCACTCCCCCTCGGCCGCGTGCAGGCTCACCCCGTGCAGCGACGCCGACCCCGCCCCCGGGTAGGTGTAGACGACGTCCTCCCAGATGACGTCGTGGGCGGGGCGCGCCAGCAGCTCGCGGTCGCCGTCGGGCACCTCGACGGGCGCGTCGACGAGCGCGTAGACCCGCTCCGCCGCGGCGAAGGAGGCGGACAGCGCCCCGGCGAGCTCCTCGACCGCCCGCGCGGTCTCGGCCAGGCGGACGAGGGCGGCCACGGCGGCCGCGAGCGCGGCGGCGCCCACCGCCCCGGACTGCACCCGAGGCGCCCCGACGGCGAGCACGGCGAGCGGCCCGGCGAGCACGAGCAGGGCGACAGCGCCGCGCCGCACCGCGGCCCAGGCGGCGGCGGGCCGGCCGGCGCGGGCGACATCGTCGTCCAGGGCGGCCATCTCGGCCAGGCGCTCGGCGGTGCGCCCGTAGCCGACGACCTCGCCCAGGCCCTGGACCGAGTCGGTCAGGTGCTGGGTGAGCGCGGCCCGGGCCGCGGCGGTGCGACGCGCGGAGGTCAGGCCGCGGCGCCGTCCGGCCAGGGGCGCGGCCACCAGGGCGCCCAGGAGGAAGGGCAGGGCGACCGCGGCCAGGGTCCAGGAGACCCGGGCGCCGATGACCACCAGCACGGTGGTCGGCACGACGACGGCCGAGACCATGGGGGCGAAGGTGTGGGCGAAGAAGACCTCGATGCGGTCCACGTCCTTGGTGGCGCGGGCCAGCAGGTCCCCGGAGCGGGAGGTCGCGCTCACGCGCGGGGAGCGCGGGATGAGGGCGCGGAAGATCTCGCCGCGCAGCAGCTCGAGGGCCTTGAAGGCGACGAAGTGCCCCATGAACTGCTCGCCGTAGCGCAGCGCCGCCTTGGCCAGGCTCATGGCGGCCATGGCGCCGACCACGGGCCACGGCGAGGGGACAGGGGCTCCGGAGGCGAGCGCCTGTCCGGTGGCGACGACGGCGTGGGCGCCCAGGGCGAAGAGTCCGACGCCCAGCAGGAGGTCGGTGATGCGGCACAGGGTGGAGCCGAGCAGCGGCTTCAGGACGGGGCGGGTGACCCGCAGCAGCCAGGCGATGAGCACCGGCCGGGGCGGGGCGGGGCGGCGTTCGGCGCCCGCCGGGTGCGCGGCGGGCCCGACGGCGGAGATCCTGGTGGGCTCCTGCTCCTTCGCAGCGGTCATGGCTCAGGCCTCCTTCGTCGTGTTCGTCACAGGGGTCTGGGCGCTCCCAGAGGACACAGGGGTCTGGGCGCCCCCAGAGGGCGCGGAGTCCGAAGCGCCCCCGGCAGACGGGCCGTCCGAACCGCTATCGGAGCCGCGGGCCGGGCCCCGGGCCGAGCCGTCGCCGGGGCCGCTCGGGCCCACCTCCCGCACCCGGCCGTCGGCGACGCGCACGACCCGGTCCGAAGCCGTCAGCGCCCCCGCGCGGTGGGAGACGGTCAGGACGGTGCGGCCGTGGGCGAGCCGGTCGATGGCCTCGACGATCTGGGCCTCGGAGTCGAGGTCGACCTGGCTGGTGGGCTCGTCGAGGATGAGCAGGGGCCGGTCGGCGAGGAAGGCGCGGGCCAGGGAGACGCGCTGCGCCTGGCCGCCGGACAGCCCCAGCCCCTGCTCCCCCAGGCGGGTGCCCAGGCCCTCGGGCATGCGGCGGACTTCCTCGGCGAGGTTGGCGGCCTGAAGGGCCTGCCACAGGCGCTCGTCGGTGGCGGCGGGGTCGGCCAGGCGGAGGTTGTCGGCGATGGTGCCGGTGAACAGCCAGGTCGTCTGGGCGACGACGGCGCTGGCGGCGCGCACGGCCTCCTGGGTCTCGGCGGTCGAGGCGGTGCCGGCCACGCGCACGGTGCCGGCCGCGGGCAGCAGGTCCCCGCCGGCCAGGGCCACGAGCGTGGACTTGCCCGCGCCGGAGGGGCCGACGACGGCGACGTGCTCGCCGGCCTCCACGATGAGATCGACGCCGGTCAGGACGGCCCCGGAGGCGCCGGCGGGCTGGGCCACCCTGTCCGGGCCTGAGGTGCCCGGGGCCGCCCTACCCGGGCCTGAGGTGCCCGGGCCTGAGCCAGCCGGGCCCGGCCCCGTCGGGCCGTGCGGTCTGCCTCCCGGGTGGGCGCCGCCTCCCGGGTGGGCACTGCCTCCCGGGTGCGCGCCGCCGCCCGGGTGCGCACTGCCTCCCGGGTGCGCGCCGCCTCCCGGGTGGGCCCCGCCCGCCCCGCCACGGCCTGAACCGGCCCGCTGGCGTACAGGCGCGCCGCCCGACCCGCCGTCCGTCCAGGAGGCGGTCACCCCCTTGAGGGCGAGTGCGGGACCGCCGTCGTCGGCCCCATCCGACACGGGCAGGCCGTCGTCGGGGGCGGCGCCGCCGGGGCGCTCGGCGGCCAGCAGGCGGCGCATGACGCGCTGGTTGGCCATGCCCCCCATGCCGATGTAGAAGAAGGCGCCCACATGGTCCAGGGGCTCGAGGAGCACGTAGCTGACCAGGGCGATGGCCAGGGCGTCGCCGACCCCGATGGCGCCCGACGCCAGGCTGCTCAGGGCCATGCCGACGGCGGCGGTGACGAAGAACAGGGAGAACAGGCAGTCGGTGACGAGGATGACGAACTGGTTGCCGGCCAGCAGCCCCATGACCGCGCGGCGGTTGTCCTCGCCCGCACGGCGCAGGTCGGCGGCCCGGCGGCGGGCGGCCCGGGCCAGGGTGAGGGTGGTCAGGCCCTGGATGGCGTCGAGGTACTCGGCGGCGAGCCTGAAGCGCTGGGCGCGCGACCTCGCCGAGGAGCGGCGCATCTTGGAGTGGAGGGCGATAATGGTTCCGGGCACGAGGACGACGGCGACCGCGAGCACGGCGGCCGGCACCCAGTCGACCGCAGCGGCCAGCAGCACCAGGACCAGGGCTGGGGACAGGCACGCGGCGACGGTGGGGGCCAGGAAGGTCTGGCGGTACAGCGCGACGCGCTCGGCGCCGTCGGTCAGCAGGGAGACGCTCGCGCCGGAGCGGCCCCGCGCGGCGCGGGCGGGGCCGAGGGCGAAGATGTGGTCGAGCAGGCGCGCGCGGATCGCGCCCTCCTGCTGCGCGGCGCCGGCGCGGGCGACCGCCTCGGCGGCGAGCTGGCCCGCACCGGCGACGACGGCGGCCGCGGCGGCGGATGCGAGGTGGTGGCGCCAGGCGTCGGGGGCGGCGCCTGGCAGGAGCGCGCCGAGGCCGCGCCCCGCGCCGATGAGGGCCCAGCCCTGGGCGAGTCCGGAGACCAGTGTGAGGGCGAAGGACGCGGCGTTGGCGCGCCACCCGGCGGGCGTGCCGACGGGGATGCTCGGCTCGGCGGCGCCACCGGGCCTGCGGCCGCGTCGGAGGGCGGGGCGGACGGTCTCCGGTGTCATGGGGCCTCCTGGATGGTGGTGAGCCGCGGGAACCTCAAGGGTAGGTACACCTAACCTTGCGAGCGGAAAAATCGTATGACATGACGGGACGTCCGCAAGCCCGGGTCTGGCATCTGATACGGCCGTCGCCCAGCTCTTTTTCGCCGAGATCGGTCGAGTTCCGGCTCGAGATCGGTCCGCGGACCGATCTCGGCACCTGACGGCGGTACGGGCGGGCACCGGCCCGCGCCGCCCGGGTCCCGTCGGGCGGCGCGGGCCGGGGGATCCGGTGTCAGGCCGCCGGCCGGGGGCCCGCCTTCGGGGCGCCCTCCCGCGCCCCGCCAGCAGACGCCGCCAGGCGGGCCATGACCCCGCCGATGAACGCGTCCCCCAGGCCGATGGTCGTGGGGGCCGCCGTCCGCACGTCGTAGCCGGGCGCGATCAGCACGCCGGCCCGCCGCGTCTCCACGGCGCCCGCCAGTGCGACCCCGACCGGCTCGCGCGGCGAGGCGGCGACGGCGTCGTACTCTGCGCGCCCGTAGTGGTCGCCGTGGGCGAAGCGGGTGGAGGCCAGCAGGCACCCGGCCTGCGCAGCGTCCCGGTACAGGCCCGCCTGGGCGCCGATGCAGGCCGCGTACCGGCTGGTGTGGACCATGACCGTCGGCGCCCCGAGGATCTCCTGGAGCCCCTCCATCATGGCCGCGACCTCCTGCGGCTCCGCCAGGTCGGCCTGCCGCCCCAGGTAGTGGCGGGCCTCGTCCTCGTTGAGCGAGTGGACGCTCGCCACCGACGGCATGACCTCCAGCACGAGGGACCGCATGGTCTCGTCGTGGAACCCGGCGTCCTCGTAGACCACCGGCGCCCCCTGCGGCACGCCGCGGAGCATGCCGGCGAGCTCCGCGAGCCTGGCGCGCAGGTCGGCGGCCCCCTTCATCGTGTTGAGGCCCGAGATCAGGACCGCCGACGCCTGGCGCAGGGCGGCGGGAAGGTCCCGGCTGAGCACCATGCGCTCATTCGGCTCGTCATTGACCAGGATGACGCGGTTGGGACGGCCGGCCACGACCGTCCCGTCGACCAGCCGCACCGCCGCCCCGCGGGGGTACTGGACGATGACGTGCGGGTCCAGCGAGTCCTCCTCGGCGCTGCACAGGTAGGCGACCCTCTGGGGCAGACGGCGGCGCACCTCGTCGCTGATGGACACCAGGTGGACGGTGGAGCCGACGCCGAGCCGGTTCATGGCCAGCGCGGCCCGCACGCAGGTCCCGCCCAGCGCCACCCGGCGGTCGAAGCGGGCGTCGAAGGCGAGCAGGTGCGCCTTGTCCGCCACGTAGCACTCGCAGCCGCGCCCCCGGCGCATCGACCGCAGGACCGTCAGCGCGATGCCGCGCTCGTCGGGGACGGCCGAGGGCGGATCGTCCTCGATCTCGGCCAGACGGATCCCGTGCCCGTCCACGAGGCGCTGGAACGCCCCGGCGTCCCACTCCAGCTCGTCATCGACCGTCCCGCCGAGCCCGAGAACGATCCGTCCCGTCATGTCAGCCCCCCTCAGTCCTCGTTCAGAACAGGTCGGCCTTGCCCGCCGACTCGAACAGGTCGATCTTCTGCGCCGCGCACCGGCGCAGGGCCTCCTCGCACGGGGGCTCGATCGCGTTCGGCTCCCGCAGGTGGGGGTCCTGGAGGACCTCGCGCATGCGCTGGAAGTAGGCCGCCTTGATGTCGGAGGAGATGTTGATCTTGTTGATGCCGCCGCGAACGGCGCCGGCGATCTCCTTGTCGGAGTTGTTCGACCCGCCGTGCAGCACCAGGGGGATCCCCAGGCGCTCCTTGATCTGCGCCAGCAGGTCGAGCCTGAGGGCGGGCTTGATCTCGGAGGGGTAGAGCCCGTGGCGCGTCCCGATGGCGATGGCCAGGGAGTCCGCGCCGGTGGCCTCGATGAACCGGGCCGCGTCGTCGGGATCCGTGTACAGGATCTCCTCCGAGCCGGTCTCCCCGTACTTGTCCGAGACCCCGATCGTGCCCAGCTCGGCCTCCACGGACACCCCGACGGCGTGGGCCGCCTGGACGACGCGGGAGGTCTCGGCGATGTTCTCCTCGAAGGGGGCGAAGGACTTGTCGATCATGACGGAGGTGAAACCGCTCTGGATGGCCAGCAGCACCTGCTGGTAGGTGGCGCCGTGATCCAGGTGGATGGCGGTGGGGACCGTGGACTTGCGCGCGACCAGGATCATGGAGGCCAGCATCTCCGGGCGGATGTGGCTCAGCTCGTCGGGGTGGATCGCAATGATGTGCGGCGAGCGCTTCTCCTCGCAGATGTCCACGACGGCGCGGAGCATCGAGTAGCTCGAGATGTTGAACGCCGGGACCGCGAAGCGGTGCTCATGGGCGACGGCAAGGATATCGTTACCCGTGGTCAGCATATGGGTTGTGCCTTTCTTTAGGGGGCGCCAAGCTCAGTTCTTGACGGATCCAGCGGTCATGCCACCGATGAAGTAGCGCTGGAAGAATACGAAGAGGAGAATGACCGGGATGGAGCCGAGCACGGACATCGCCATCATCTCGTTCCACTCATAGGAGTGCTGCCCCATGAGCAGCTGGATCCCGATCGGGACCGTGCGCATGCTGTTCGTCCTGGTGAGGGTCAGCGCGAACAGGTACTCGTTCCACGCGATCATGAAGGTGTAGATCCCCACGGAGACCACCCCGGGCACGGAGATCGGCACCAGGACCCTCCACAGGGCCCCGAACGAGGACGTCCCGTCGACCTTGGCGGCCTCGTCGAGCTCGCGCGGGAGCGTGTTGAGGTAGCCGGTCAGCATAATGATCGCGTAGGGAAGTGTGAACACCATGTAGGTCAGGATGAGGCCCTGGTAGGTGTTGTACAGCCTGAGACCGACCATCAGCCCGAAGAACGGGATCAGCAGGGTGATCGGCGGAACCGCCTGCACCGAGATGACGACGACGTTGATCGCCCTCTTCCCCGGGAAGTCGAAGCGGCTGAAGGCGTAGGCCGCCAGAATGGACACAATGAGGGTCAGCGCGGTCACCGACAGCGCCACGAAGTAGCTGTTGGCGAAGAAGCGCATCTTGCCCGCGTCGTGGAAGATCGATGTGTACGCCGCCAGCGAGGACCCCTCCTCGATGATCCTGGGAGGGCTGGAGAAGATCTTCGAGTTCGGCTTGAAGGAGGACACGAGCATCCACAGCACCGGGAACGCGGCGAAGCCGCCGCCCACCAGCAGGCCCGCCCACACCCCGATCCGGCTCATCAGCCGTCGTCGTTGCCTTGAGGTTCGTCGTGAGATCATCGTCAGTCCCTCGCCTTCTGGCTGCGCACGTAGAAGAACGCCAGGACCATGGACAGGACCAGGACGATCACCGCGCTGGCGGAGGCGCCCGCGAAGTCGTACTCGGAGAAGGCGAGCTTGTAGGTGAATGTCGAGAGCATCTCGGTGGCGCTCAGCGGCCCGCCGCCGGTCGTCATCCAGATCAGCGCGAACTGCTGGGATGTCCAGATGAGGTCCAGCAGCGCCATGGAGACGATGATCGGCCGGAGCTGGGGGACGGTGATCGACCAGAACCGCCGCACGGGCCCGGCGCCGTCAACCTCCGCGGCCTCGTAGAGGTCACGCGGAATCCCCTGCAGGCCCGCGAGGATCGAGACCATGAAGAACGGGTACCCGGACCAGATGTTGATGGCGGTGACCACGGCCAGCGCCGACCCCGGGTCGGAGAGCCACTCGTGCTGGCTCGCCACCAGCCCGATGCCGGACAGGATCGCGTTGACGATCCCGTTGGGGTTGAGCAGGAGCCGCCACAGGACCGCGACGATGGCGATGGTCAGGAGCCAGGGGAGCACGAACAGCGTGCGGAAGACCGCCCTGGTCGTGCGCGAGACCAGCTCGGAGTTCAGGAGCATGGCGAAGCCGAGGCCGATCAGCATGTGCGCCACGACGCTGATCGACACGAACCAGAACGTGTTCGACAGCGCGGTGCGGAACTTCGCGCTCGTGAGGATCTCGACGTAGTTGCGCAGCCCCACGACGTGGGACTCGCGGGCGGTGATGACGCCGTCCATGAGGGAGTAGCCGACGACCATGACGATCGGCACGACCATGAGGACGACGAGCAGGAGGATCGTCGGGGACAGGTAGGCGTAGGGCACCAGGGCGCGCCCGATGCGCTCGCGCCGCGGCAGGGCGCAGGGCGCGGCGCCCGACGTCCTCACAGCCCTCGCGGCCCCCGGGGCGCCCACGGAACCCGGGGCGCCCGCACCGCCCTGGGCACCCGCGGCACCCTGGGCGCCCGGGGCGCTGCGAGGCCGCGCCCCGCACCCGGGCTCAGAACTCCTCATCCCAGGCGCCCTGCGCGTTGGCCAGCATGGTGTCGACGTCGATCCCGCCGCTGAGGTAGGTCTGGAGCTGCTCGTCGAACTTGCGCATGAGGGTCTCGGAGACCGGCAGGCCGGTGAACTCGTTGGCGGGCGTGCCCGAGCCCCAGATGTCGAAGGCCTTCTTGAACATCTCGTCGTTGTTGACGAAGTCGGGCGTCGCCTTGCTGTTGCCGGGGAAGGCCTTGGCGTCGTTGGCGAGCTCGGCGTTGACGTCGGCCCCCATGAGGAAGGCCACGAGCCTCCAGGCCGCGGAGGCGTGCTCGGTCGTCCCGGACACGCCGATCCCCCACGAGGCGTACGGCATGCCGCGCTGGCCGGTGTAGCCGCTGCGGGCGGGGATCGCGGCGATGTCGAAGGCGAGGTCGGGACTGGCCTCGCGGATGGTGTTGACGTGGGCCAGGGAGTCGATCATCAGGCCGGTGCGCGCGTTCGTGAAGTCCTCGACCTTGTCCTGCTCCTTCATGGTGAAGGCCCCGGGTGAGACGACGCCGTCGTCCCACAGCTTCTTGATGAACTCCGCGGCGCTCCTGACGTCGGCGTTGCCCTTCAGGTTCGGCTTGCCGTCGCCGGTCAGCATCGAGCCGCCCGAGGCCCAGACCCAGGACATGACGTCGTTCTGGATGCCGTTGGGCGCCTCCAGGGACAGGGGCAGCGCCCACCCGGACACCTCGCCGCCGGTGACGGCCTTGGCGGCCGCGGCGAACTCCTCGCGGGTGGAGGGGACCTTGGCCACCCCCGCCTTGGTCAGCAGGCTGGTGTTGGCGAACAGCGGGTACACGAAGTTCACCACCGGGATCATGTAGGTCGCGCCCTGGTACTGGATCTGGCTGGCCAGCTCGGAGTCGTCGTAGCCCTCCTGCCCCATCAGGGCGGTCAGGTCGGCGATCGCCCCCTGCTTGGCGAAGTCGTTGACCCAGGCGCCGTCAATGCCGACGACGTCGGGCATGGTGCCCGCGGCCGCCCCCGCCACGAGCTGCTCCTTGGTCGAGGCGTAGGGCCCCGACAGCAGCTCGACCTTGATCCCGGGGTTCTGCTCCTCGAACTTGTCCATCAGGGCGCGGAAGGCGCCGTCGGGGAGCTCGGGCTCCCACCACTGCGCGAACTCGAGTGTGACCTCCCCGTCCGCACCGCCCTGAGAGCCGCCGCAGCCCGCGAGGCCCATCGCCGCCATGGCGGCCACGGCAGCAGCGAGCTGCCCAAATTCACGTCGACGCATCGTTCGCTCCATCATCGTTGATCCGACTCGCGGCATAGTGCGCTTCTTTGCTGGAACCTGCCGCCAATGGAAACGATAGCGCAACTTTTTGCGCTTGTCGACCGCAACTTCTGTATCACACCCGCAGTGATCGGCACATACATGCATTCATCCGCTAGGCTGCCCCCATGAGCGATGCATCACGACTACCGGCCGGCCGCAAGGCCGACGTCGCCAAGTACGTCGTCGGGCACGGCCAGGTCACGGTCGCGGCCCTCGCCGAGCACTTCGCCGTCTCCGCCGATACCATCCGCCGCGACCTGGACCAGCTCGACTCCGACGGGGTCATCATCCGCACCCACGGGGGCGCCATGTCGAACTCGGCGATCCCCTGGCACGACACCGGGCTCGACGACCGCTCGCGGCTCCAGCCCGGTCAGAAGGAGCAGATCGGCCTGACGGCCGCCCAGCTCGTCGCCGACGGGAGCGTGCTCTTCATCAACGGGGGGACGACGACGCTCGCCCTCGTGCGGCACCTGAGCAGCCGGCGCGAGCTCATCGTCGTGACCAACTCGCTGCGCGTGCCCGCGGAGATCAGCGCCGACGCCTGCCGCGACCTGTACGTGATCGGCGGGCACGTCCGCCTGTCCGGGCAGGTGACGGTGGGACCCGTTGTCTTCGCCAGCTCCGTGTCCGGGGTCGCCACGGACATCCGCGTCGATCTGGCGCTCCTGGGGGTCGGCGCCATCGACGCCGGGGGCATCTCGACGACCAACCTGGACGAGGCCGCCATGCTCGCGCAGATGGCCTCCCGCGCCAGGAAGGTCGCCATCCTGGCCGACTCCACCAAGCTCGACCGCCGCCTGTTCGCCACGATCGGGGCGCTCGAGATCGCCGACTACCTCATCACCAGCACGGCTCCCACCGGCGCGCTGGGCAAGGCCCTCGCGGAGAGCTCCGTCGAGGTCCTGGTGCCCGACGCCACGCATCACGACAGGCACCAGGACAAGCACCGAGTCAAGGAGGACTCATGACCAGTACCGCGACCCGCCGGTTCTTCGACGAGGAGGCCCGCCGGCTCCTGCGCTTCGGAAGCCGCTCACGGGTGCCGGGAGGCTTCGGCTGGCTGGCCGACGACGGCTCCGTGGACTCCTCCCGCGGGATCCACCTGTGGATCACCGGGCGGATGACCCACTGCTTCGCGCTGGGACACCTGATCGGGGCGTGCGGGGACCCCGACAACGCGGGCGGGCCCGACCTCGCGGCGCACGGCGTCGTCGCCCTGCTCGACGGGCCGCTGCGCGACCGGGAGGCCGGGGCGTGGCGGTCGCAGGTCGCGCCGGAGGGGGCGCCCGTAGCGGGGCCGCTCGTCTCCTACGACCACAGCTTCGTCGTCCTGGCCGCCGCGTCCGCCCTCCTGGCCCGGGTGCCGCGGGCCGACGAGCTGCTGGAGGCGGGGCTGGAGGCCTTCGAGCGCCTGTGGTGGGACGAGGACGCCGGGATGGTCGTGGACTCCCGCGCGCCCGGGACGATGGCGGTGGACCCCTACCGGGGGGCGAACGCGAACATGCACACGGTCGAGGCGCTCCTGGGGGCGTACGCCGCCACCGGGGACGTGCTCCACCTCGAGCGCGCGCTGCGCATCACCTCGCGCATCTCCGAGCAGTTCGAGAAGCACGACTTCCGCCTGCCGGAGCACTACGACGAGTCGTGGTCGCCGCTGCTGGACTACAACCGGGACATCCCGGCCGACGCCTTCCGCCCGTTCGGCTCGACCATCGGGCACTGGCTGGAGTGGTCGCGCCTGATGGTCGAGGTGCGCACCGCCTGCGCCGCCCGGGGCCTGGCCTGCCCCGCCAGGCTGGACGTCATCCCCCAGCACATGTACCGCAAGGCGCTGCTTGAGGGATGGGGGCCGGACGGGGAGCCCGGATTCGTCTACACGGTCGACTTCGACGGCCGCCCGGTGGTGGCGCAGCGCATGTACTGGGTCCTGTGCGAGGCGATCGGCGCCGCCGAGACGCTCCGAGAGAGCACGGGCGACACCTCCTACGACCTCGACGTCGACGCGTTCGCATCCTGGGCGCGCACCTACCTCATCGAGCGCCCGGGCGAGTGGCGCGAGGAGCTCGACTCGAAGAACCGTCCCGCGAGCGGGACCTGGTCCGGCAAGCCCGACATCTACCACGCCCTGCAGGCCATGGTGATCGGGACGCTTCCGGTCGCACCGGCGTTCGCCGACGGCATCCTGCGCCGCACGGGCCGGGGCTGACCCGGTCGCCGGCGGGCAGGTCGGTCGGCCCCGCATCCTGCGGGGCCGGGCACGACGCCGCCCCGCGCCTGTGCTGAAAGTCAATCGTTCAGCGGTGCGTCGCGGCCCTGGCGGCGCCACCGGCTCACAGCCGACACTCAGCGCCGCTCCTCCCACTGGACAGGCTGCTTCGCTGTCATAGTGGAGCAGCGGGGCGCCCGCTCCGCCTGATCACGACTGGAAGGCTCTCATGTCCGCGTCACTGACACGCAGTGCCCGCATCCGTTCCGCCGTTGAAGGGATCAGCGTCCTCCAGGTGCTCGTCCTCCTCGGCACAACTCTGCTCGTCCTGTTCGGGGTCCTGCTCGGCGGACGCAACTACGTCTCCGCCGTCGACACCGACAAGCTGGTCTCGCAGCCGACGGACGTCATCGCCGCCAGCGACACGGTCGAGCCGCGCGAGCCCGCCGCGAGCTCCCGCCAGGTCTGAGGCTCCAGGCCCGGGGCTCAAGGCCTCGGGCGCAGGCGCCGCCCGCCGGGCCCCGTGGGGCCAGCGGACAGCTCCGTCTCGTGCCCAGACATGTCAGACTCAGCCCATGAATGCAACGACGCTTTCACTGGCCGCACCCTCCCTCCGCCACCCCTCTGCCGCAGACTCCCGGTTCTCGTGGAGGGAGCCGTCGCACGTCGTCGTCGAGACCTGCGTGGAGGACGTCGAAGGCGTCCGGGTCTCCGCGCGCGCGGGCGCCGACCGAGCCGAGCTGTGCGACAACCTCGCCGCCGGCGGGACGACGCCGTCGATCGGCGCGGTCGAGGCCGCCATCTTCGCCGCCGCCGAGGAGATCGAGCACCGCCGGGCGGTGGCGGGCGCCCACTGGGCCTCCGGAGCGGCGGCAACGCCCCTGGGCCTGCGCGTGATGATCCGCCCGCGCGGCGGCTCCTTCGTCTTCGACGCCGACGAGGCCCGGGCGATGATGGCCGACGTGCGGCGAATCGCCGCGCTGTCGCGGCAGATGAGCGAGTTCACGCGCCCCCAGCGGGTCGGCGGGGCCGGGCCGGAGCTGCCCCCGGCGGTCGATCTCGGCTTCGTCGTGGGCGCGCTGACCGAGGAGCACACGATCGACCGCGGCCTGCTGCGCCTGCTGGTCGACCTCGCCGAGGGCGCGCCCGTCGCCTTCAGCAAGGCCATCGACATCACGCGCGACCTGATCGAGGCCTACGGGGACCTGGGCGGGCTCGGGGTCGACTACGTGCTGACCTCCGGCGGGGCTGCTACCGCCGTCGAGGGCGCGCAGACCCTGCGCGGCATGGTCGCTGCGGGTCACGACAATGGCGGACCCCGCGTGGTCGCGGCCGGCTCGGTGCGTCCGGATTCCGTGACCCAGGTGGTGGAGGCCAGCGGGGTGCGCGAGGTCCACATGCGCTGCTCCGTACCCGGAGCGACGTGGCAGGAGCCGCAACGCACCGAGGAGGCGCAGGTGCGGCGCGCCGTTGAGGTGGCTCGCGCCCTGCACTGACCCCCTTCCCCCCTTCGCCGAGATCGACTCGCCATCGAACGAACCGATCTCGAGCCGGAAGTGAACCGATCTCGACGCGGTGATCAACCGATCTCGCGAGCGGGGGCGTCCGCGGGCGACGCCGCGGGGACGCCCCCGGCGCCGTGCGCGCCGCCCGCGCCGGCGCGCACGGCGCGGGCTGCCGCGACCAGGTGGCGCAGGCTCGCCTCGGTCTCGGCGTAGGCGCGCGTCTTGAGCCCGCAGTCCGGGTTGACCCACAGCTTCTCAACCCCCAGCGCCGCCACAGCCCGCCGCAGCAGATCGGTGCACTCCTGGACGCTGGGCACGCGCGGTGAGTGGATGTCCCAGATGCCCGGGCCGAGCTGGCGCTCGAAGCCGTGGGCGGCCACGGCCGGCAGGATGTCCATGCGCGAGCGCGAGGCCTCGATGCTGGTGACGTCGGCGTCAAGGTGGTCGACGGCGTCGATGACGACGTCGAACTCGGAGTAGCACAGGTGGGTGTGGACCTGGGTGGCGGGCGCCGCCCCGCCGGTGGCCAGGCGGAAGGCCCCCACCGACCAGCCCAGGTAGTCGGGCCGGTCGGCCAGCCGCAGCGGCAGGGTCTCGCGGATGGCGGGCTCGTCGACCTGGACGACGCCGATGCCCGCTGCCTCCAGGTCGGCCACCTCGGCGCGCAGGGCGAGCGCCAGCTGGTCGGCGACCTGGGTGCGCGGGATGTCGTCGCGCACGAAGGACCAGGCCATGATCGTCACCGGCCCGGTGAGCATGCCCTTCATGGGCTTGTCGGTCAGCGACTGCGCGTAGGAGCTCCAGGCCACCGTCATGGGCTCGGGCCGGGAGATGTCGCCCCACAGGATGGACGGGCGGGTGCAGCGCGACCCGTAGGACTGGACCCAGCCGTGCTCGGTGGCGGCGAAGCCGTCGAGGAGCTCGGCGAAGTACTGGACCATGTCGTTGCGCTCGGCCTCGCCGTGGACCAGCACGTCCAGGCCGATCTCCTCCTGGAGGCGCACCACCCGCCTGATCTCGGCGCGCATGGCGTCCTCGTAGCCGGCCGCGCCCAGCTCGCCGCGGCGGTGGGCGGCGCGCGCCCTGCGGATCTCGGAGGTCTGGGGGAAGGAGCCGATGGTCGTCGTCGGCAGGAGCGGCAGGCCGAGGCGCGCCTCCTGGGCGGCCCTGCGCTCGGCGTAGGGGGCGCGGGCGCGGTCGGCGTCCGTCACGGCGACGACGGCGGCGCGCACCTCGCCGCGGTTGACCCCGGGATGGGCGGCGCGCTCGGCGCGCAGGCGGGTGTCCTCGGCGAGCTCGCCGGCGACCGCCCCACGCCCCTCGGCCAGCCCGCGCGCCAGGATGCGGACCTCGGCGACCTTCTGGTCGGCGAAGGCGAGCCAGGAGCGGATGTCGTCGGGCAGGGAGGTCTCGCGCCCGGCGTCGTGCGGGACGTGCTGCAGCGAGGTGGAGGTGCCCACGACCACGGGCGCACCCGTCGGCAGCGCGTCGCGCAGGGACTCCAGGGCGCTCAGGGCGGCCTCCAGGTCGGTGCGCCAGATATTGCGGCCCGACACGACGCCGGCGACGACGGTCTTTCCCTCCAGGAGCGCGAGGTCGTCGGCCGGGGGGGTCTGGCCGGCCACGAGGTCGAGGGCGACCCCCTCGACGCCGGTGCCGGCCAGGACGGGCAGGGCGTCGCCGAGTGACCCGTAGGTCCCGGCCACGAGCACCTGGGGGCGCTCGGTGATGGCGGCGATCCACGTGTAGGCGTCGGCGAGCGCGGCCAGCACCGCCTCGCGCGGGACGTCCCAGGCGTCGCTGACCAGGGCGGGCTCGTCGAGCTGGACCCACTCGGCGCCGGCGGCCCACAGGTCGGCCAGGAGGTGCCCGTAGGCGCCGAGCACGTCGCGCAGGCGGTCCAGGGGCCGGAAGCCGGCCCGGGCGCCGTCGGCGGCCTTGGCCAGCAGCAGGTAGGTGACCGGGCCGACCACGACGGGCCGCGGCGCCTCCTCGCCGGCGCCCAGCGCCTCCAGCACCTGGGCGACCGGGCCGTCGGTGGGGTCGACGGCGCCGAAGCCGGGGACGTAGTCGATTGGGGTGTCGGCGTCGAGCTCGGGCACCAGATAGTGATAGTTGGAGTCGAGCCACTTGGTCATCTCCAGGGCGGCGCGCTCGCCCTCGCCGCGGGCGGCCGTGAAGAAGCCCGGCAGGGAGGTGCCCGGGAACCCACCAGCGCCCTGTGCGCCGCCGCCGGCGCCGCCGCGCAGGTCCGCGAAGCGCCGCGGCAGGGCCCCGAAAGCTGTGGTGACCTGGAGCACCTGGTCGTAGTAGGTGAAGTCCGCCGGGACGGCGGAGGCGCCGGTCAGGCCCAGATCGCGCAGGCGGGCGCGGGTGGCGGCGCGCAGGGCGGCGGCGCGCTCGCGCAGCCCGGAGACGTCCAGGGCACCCCTCCAGTGGGACTCGACGGCGCGCTTGAGCTCGCGGTCGGGGCCGATGCGGGGGTAGCCGAGGATCGTGGCGGCGGGCAGGGGGCTGGTGGGGACGGTCATGAGCGTTGCTTCCTTGGGGTTCATCGGCGAAGGTGCGGGACGACCGCGTACGCGACCAGAGCCTAGGCGCCGGCCTGGCTCGAGGGCGGAGTCTGCGCGGGCGCGGCGCGGACGCGGTCCGGGTCACAGGGGCGGCGAGACGCGGCGGGCGACCGCCTCAGGACCTCGCCGCCCCGGGCATTCGACCGCTCGGCCCCCGGTCGCCGCCGGGGGTGGCGTTGAGGTAGTCGCGGCGGACCTCGCGCTGGACGGCGGTGTCCGGGGAGGAGCCGGTGAGGATGCCGCCCAGCCGCAGGTGGGAGATGACGTCGAGCGCCGGGCGCACCCGGTTGAAGGTGTAGAGGTGGACGCCGGGGGCGCCGCCGTCGAGCACGGCGGAGGCGAGGTTGAGGGTAGCGTCGATGCCAGCGGCGGCCGCGGCCGCGCCGTCGGAGCGCTCCAGGGTGCGCACCAGGTCGGGCGGGACGCCGACGCCGGTGAGGGCCTCCAGGCGGGTCAGGCGCCTCAGGTCGGTCAGCGGGATGATCCCCGGCAGGATCGGCATGGTGACCCCGGAGTAGAGGGCGGCGCGGCGCAGCGCCAGGTAGTCCTCGGGGTCGTAGAAGACCTGGGTGATGGCCAGGTCCGCCCCGGCGGCCTGCTTGGCGCCCAGCACCTCGACGCCGGTGCCGTGGTCGATGTCGGCCGGGTAGGCGGCCACGGCGATCTGGATGTGGCGGGTGCCGTCGTCGAAGTAGTCAGACTCGACCTCGCGGATGACGCGCACCAGGTCGTCGGCGTGGGGCAGCTCGCCGGCGACGTCCTCGGCGGCGCGGCCCCGCGGCGGGTCGCCGCGCAGGGCGAGGAAGCGGCGCACGCCCAGGTCGAGGAAGCGGCGGACGATCTCGACGACGCTGTCCCTGCGGTAGCCGATGCAGGTCAGGTGAGCCATGAGGGGGACGTCGGAACGGGACAGCACGTGGGCGACGACGTCCTCGGCGGGGTTGCGCTCGCGGCGCACGCGCACAGGCGGGGCCGCGCCGGCGACGCTGGCGGTGCTGGAGACGCCGGAGCCGGCAGTGCGGGTACCGGTGCCGCCGATGACGAAGGAGGGGCGGTAGGTGACCGACACGAAGTCGGGGCCCGTCGCCAGCAGCCGGTCGAGGGCGCCCCAGGTCTGGGTGACGTGGCGCCCGGGCCGCGGCGGAAACAGCTCAAGGGATAAGGAAGGGCGCGCCGTCTGCGGCGCGTGCGGGGCGGGCACGGCGCCAGGTGCGGCGGGGCGCGCCGTCTGCGGCGCGTGCGGGGCGGGCACGGCGCCAG
>NZ_JONS01000049.1 GCF_000711965.1 Actinomyces israelii DSM 43320 | reverse complement strand
AGGCGCGCCGCACTACCGGCCTGGAAGGACTTATACGCTGTCAGGGCCGCATGAGGACCGCCTCTCCCAGGCGCACGGTCAGCGAGGTCGTCAGGTCCTGGCTGCAGGTGCCCAGGTGCTCGGAGATGTTTGTCCAGGTCTGGGCGCCTCCGGCTACCGCGCCGGCGTCACCGGTCAGCTCGCCCAGCCACTTCCCCAGCGCCTGGAGGTGGTCCAGCGCCCAGCCGGTACCCGCGCTCAGCGCCCCTTCCCGAGCGGGTCCGTGGCCAGCGCCACCGCGTCGGCCACGGTGCTCAGGCCCCTCAGGGCATCAATCGACCCATGACCGGCTCCCGGCGCGCCGGCGACCTGCGAGACGTCCTCGACCAGCCGCAGCCCCGAGACCCCCGACGTCGTCTCCTGCCGGCCGGCCACCAGAGGGCCCCCGCTCACAGCGCTTCCACCGCCTCCACCGCCCGCCCGCCAGGGCGCGCGCACCCGCGGCGATGCCCGAGTCGGTCTCGTCCATCAGGTCTGCCGCCTCCCGCAAAAGCAGTGCGGCCCCTTGCGTGCGCGCTCCTGTGGCCGTCATCGCAGCGCCCACCGCCCCGCCCAGCAGCGCATACGCCGGCACGAGCAACGGCGAGCACATCAGGCCGAACGCGTCAGCAGGCAGCGCGGCCGCCGCCGCGCCCACGGCCGTGCCCACGTCGTCGGCCACCGTCAGCGCGTCACTGGCTCCCTGCCGCACGACACCGGTTGTCAACTCGATATCAGCCATAGGTCACACGCTATTGACACCCGACCCTCTCCCGCAACCAGGCTGCACGAACACCCAACAAGTTCCCCACGAACCACAAGCAGACACACAGCAAATCCCCAGACACTACGACACCCCGGCGAAATCACCACAACCACCCCACCCACCACAAGCCACCACCCACAAGCCCCACACGACCCGCACAGACGCCGCCCACCACGGGCGCGCGACCACGGCGGGGCTGGCGGCCCCTCCAGCCCGCACAGCCCCACCCTCGCCGCACCCTCCTGGGCTGCTGGGCGTGTCTTGGACAACTCTGAAAGCGGTCTTTCAGGCTGCTTGTCTTGCTGCTCGGTGCTCCTGGCCGACCTCGCCCTGCGTCCTGTGCCCCAGGGCGGAGTGGAGTCGTTTCTGATCGTGTGTACCGGGCTCGACCTGGGAGGCAGTATCCCGGATGGCCTTGCTTCTTGCGGTGGTGGACCATCTGATAGACCCTCTCGTTCCTTCAGGGCGGCGCCCGCCGGCTTCCGCCCGGGCACCCGCCCAGCGCACCCCGGTCCTGCCCACCGAAGGGCGAGTGCCGTAGCCTTTCAGGTGCTTGGCGAGCTGCTCGGATCGGATGTGTACTGGCAGCCTCGGTCGGAGTGGAATACCGTCTCTCCCCCTGTCGTGTGCGGGCGCCTGCGGGCCGCCATGTCGATCGCCTCGCACAACGGAGTCGGTGCCGCGTGTTGTCGCCCCAGTCGCGTACCCGACCACCTTCCTGGTGCAGCAGCCCGGCAACGGTCGCCAGGCAGATCGGGCCCCTCCCCGGGTGCGGGTACAAGTGGGTGTCGCCCACCCACTTCACTCCCGGCTAGCCGGCGGGAGCCCGCGCCGGACCAGGTCGGGGCGCGAGCCCGGGCCCGGCGGCCGGGACGGTGGCGCCGAGTCCTTTCGGCGTGGCTGTGCGGCCTGGCGGGCCCTGGGAGCGCATGACGGGCGCGCACCGTGTCCGGGCTCGTCTCGACGCCTCTGCGGGCCCCGGCGGCATGGGATGCGGCGGTACCCGCAGGGTGGCGCGGGAGCTGTTGAGGACCCACTCGACCAAGGCGCCGAGCTCCTTCCTGCGTCGCACGGTTCTTGATGGCTCCCGGCCCAGCCAGGCATAACAGCCTGATCGAGACACTTTCAGACAGCGGCACATCATGGTGATCGGGTAGCTTCCTGTCTACCGCGGTGGACGCAGCGCGTACCGGGCGCCTACCGGGACCCTCTGGGCGAAGGAAGGAAGCCGCTTTTCTCGGAGCTCGCTTCCCAGCTCCTGGCCTCTCGCAGTTCGGCGCGCAGCCTCCTGTTCTCCGCCGACCGCTCCGCACCGACCTCGGAGCCCACGGACTCCGGGTGGTCCTTCCGCCATCCCCTGACCCTGTTGCCCACCATCTGAGGAACCAGCCCGTAGGACCTCGCCACCTCCGCGATAGTCCGGTCCTTCTCCACGACCTCAAGGACCACTTGCTCCTTGAACTCACTACTGAATCTCTGCGCCGACATAATCAGATTATACCTCATCTCTCAAAACAGTACTCTTTCCACCACTGTCCAAGAAACACCAGGCACCTCATACCTCTTTAACCATCCTCAATTCCTACCCTGTCACGCAGCAGCAGCAACAACCATCAGCACCACCAACCACAGCACCCGCCTCGGCAGCCAACCGCACCCAGCGTGCAGCGACGTGAGCGCAGGAAGACCACCGACCCCTTGGCTCTACCGAACGGTTCGGCGGGATCGACAGCCGCACGCATCACACGCCCCATGAGAACAGCTGCTCACTCGCCCTCGCGATCCTCGGCCCGATGGGAGCGGGCCGGCAGATCATCACCGGGAGGATCACCCGAATCCTTTGAAGGGGAGCCAGCACGCCGCCAGACCTCCTCAGCCGCATCAGCATCAGTCATCCCCTTCCGCCGGCGGCGCCTCTCCATCTGCCCCTCCGGATACATGAGCCGCGGCAACTCAAGTGGAATCAGACCCAGCAAAAACACTACAATAGATAGAAGAACACCTGGGGCAAAGAGCCACATCAATGGACTACTATTATCGACCACCAGCGCGCCTCCCCCGAACAAGAACATCACTCCTGCAGCAGGCTCGACGACCGCAATCGTGTTTCGCCCCCCACCGAACTCTTCCATCAGGTCACGACACAGCTCCCCGTACCCGGAGTCCGAGAACATCTCAAACCACCAGTTGACCAGCGTCGCACCCCCCAGCACCAGGCACCCGATACCAGCCCATACGTCCCCAGACACATTCATTCACCAAACCAATAGCGCATCGACATACATCAATGGAGCAATCCATTAACCCGATCAGCAGCACCCTTCCCCAGTCCAGATCCAATGGTACCACCAACAACGCCCCCGACAATACCGCCTACCGCGGCACCAACCGGGCCACCAACACACGCACCAATGGCCGCGCCAGTTTTACCGCCAACCGCAGCGCCGGCCCAGCCGCCTGCGGCAGAGAGGGCACCTGTAGTCGTCGCTCGAGCCGCCTTCTCACCCTCCCCTAGGGACGGATTATGCGAGTCTTTCTGCCATTGGCCATATGCATCGACGGCGAAAGTCGCCACATTACTTGCTCGGCCAGCCACCTTGAGAGCAGCGCCCGCGCCTCGCGCCGCACTAACCGCCTTTGCTCCGGTAGACCCTGCTGCCGACTCTGGTACTTTCCAGTTCTTGAGCTGGCCCCGACCGATAGTATTATGCAGCATGTCCTTTACTCTGCCCCACCCGCCACCACCTGTCGCCCGCTCAAAAGTAGCACCGGTCGCCCGCAGTCCAGCGCCCTCCACCACGTTCTTGACGTTACCAGCACGGCCAATACCCCACTTGGCGACACTTACCTTATCCCTCCAATCTCCATTGCTGGTCGAGGGGACGAAGTAGCCGCTCACCGTGCTCGACACTGTGCGGACAGCTGGGTTGCCGTCCGTGATTCTCGAACAGGCGTCCGCGAAGTCCTGACGCGCCGCGGTCTCCCTGTCGCGAATGTCGCTGGTGTCGGTCTCCAGGGTGCTGTACAAGGCGACTTTCGCCTGCTCCGCGTCATCCAGACTCGGTTGAACAGGGCCGTAGCGAGATGGCCCGCCGCAGAGCGGCGCAGTACTATTGGGATCAGTCCACTGAAAGTGGGCCACGCCCTTCGGCTCGATAATAGTCTCCCCGGCGAGCTCCAGCCCTCCCTCGACGGCCCTGCTGCGAATCCCCTCCAGATCCGTCTTGATAGCACTCAGAGCCCACGAGAGATTGTCCAGCGCGGTCCTATAGCTCTCCAGATCCGCCACCAGATCTTCACAGCTACTAACTTGAGAGGTGATCGCAATCGACGCACTGAGCGCCGACTCGCCCTCCAAGTCGCTGGCAATGATCTTGCGCGCGCTGATCAGGTCATCCTCGGCGCTGTCGACATTCGCCTTGATATCGCCGACCGTCTCCGCCGACGTCGCGATATCGGACGGCGTCGCATCCAGATGAGTGTCAATTGACATGATTGCCGACCTCCGTATCCACACCCGCTCCAGCCATCGCCCTCACTATCGTCCGTTGGGGTTCGAGCTCATGCCCGGGTAGGGCGCCCTGACCGCCGGACCAGGGCGCGTCGAGGAGTACGTGGCCCCAGAGGGGTTCGAGCTCGTCGGCGTGGTGGAGTACTGGGGCCTCACACCTCCGGCGGCTCCCCCTGAGGGCGAGGAGGAGCCTGCGGACCCGCCGTTGCCGACAAGCGGCCCCGAGCTCGTCATCAGGCCCGGCGCCACCGACGACCAGGACGGAACGGTGCTGGCGCTATTCGTATCGGCCGTCGTGATACTCGTGTCGACGGCCCGCAAACTGGTTGCCAGCGACGGAATACCCGACTGCAGCCCCGACAGCGCCGCCTGAAGCCTCGTCACCACCGCCGATGCCGCCGAGGCCGAGTACCCGCATCCCGACGGAGACTCCACCGAGTCGCCACTGATACTGTCGCTCGCCGCGTCAATACTCGATATAGCCGATGTCGCCAGATCGTGATCCCACTTCAAACTGCTCGCCATTCGACGGCCTCTCACTCGTCGCGTCACTGCTCGTCGTGGATCGGGACGACACTGACCCTACCACTCGGTCACGCCCAAGTCACGGGCTCCCGCCTCCTCGAAGGCACGATTCGGCCAGCCAGCGAGACGCGCCGCCCCGACGGAGACGCAGCAGGCCACCCCCGGCGCCCAGGGCGAACCAAGTTGCCGGACGCACCCCCGAGCGGGGACGATAGGCTACCAGCACTCACATCCGAGGAGCCCGACGTGTTCTGGAAACGCAAACGCGACACCCCCGCCTCGCCGCAGGTGGTGACGGTCGAGGACCTGCGGGTCCGGGCGGGCAAGGCGCTCGTGACCGCCGATGACGCCGTGCGCTCGGCCTCCGAGGAGCTGTCCTACGCCCAGGCCCAGTTCGGGCTGTCGGCCACGGACCCCTTCACCGAGGCCCTGGAGACCGCCCGCGGCCACCTGGCCCGCTCCTTCGAGCTGCGCAAGCTCCTGGACGACGACATCCCCGAGACCGAGCCGGTCCAGCGCCAGATGTACGGCGAGATCCTCCAGCGGTGCAATGACGCCGTCACCATTATCAAGAAGCAGGAGTCCGCTTTCAACGCCCGCCGCGGCCTGGAGGCAAACCTGCCGACCTCGGTGGCCGAGACCGCCCAGCGGGCCGACGAGACCGAGCAGGCGATCACCATGGCCAAGACCCTGCTGATCACCCTCCACGCCACCTACCCGGCCGACTCGCTCACGTCGGTCTCGGAGGCCCCCGAGCGCGCCGGCCGCCTGCTCGACGCCGGCCGCACGGCCCTGGACCAGGCGCGCGACTCCATCGAGGCGGGCCAGCACGCCACCGCCGTCGAGCAGGTGCGCATCGCCCAGGGCACGATCGCCCAGGCGGGCGAGCTCGCCGCCCAGGTGACGGGTGCGCGCGAGCGCCTCGAGCGCGCCGCCGCCGACCTGACCGCGGCCATCGCCTCGATCTCCTCCGACCTGGTGGATGCCAGGCGCCTGGCCTCCGAGGTGCCGTCGGCGTCGCTGGACCCGCTGGTGGCCGACGCCGAGGCCGCTGTGGCCGAGGGGCGGGCCGCCTCCGGGCCCGGGGCGAAGGGGGACCCGCTGGCGGCCCTGGACCACCTGGCCCAGGCCGAGGCCGCGCTCGACGACGCCCTGGCCCCGGCGCGCGCCCAGGAGGAGAACAACTCCCGGGCGCGGGCCTCGCTCGGCTCGCGCCTGGCGCGGCTCAACGCCCAGATCACGGCCGTCACCTCCTACATCACCACCCACCGCGGAGCCGTCGGCCCCTCGGCGAGGACGGCGCTGTCGGAGGCCTCCAGGCACGCGTCGGCCGCCACCTCGATGCAGGGCCGGGACCCGTCGGCGGCCCTGGCGGAGGTCGCCCAGGGCGAGCCGCTGGTGGCCCAGGCGCAGGCGCTGGCCGAGGCGGACGTGCGCCACTCCGGGGGCTGGGGCTCGGGCGGTGGCGGCGGCCAGGGCTCGCGCGGCGGGCTCGACGTCGGCTCCCTCGTGCTGGGCGGACTGCTCCTGGGCGGCCTGACCGGCGGCCACCACGACTACGGCGGCTGGGGAGGCCCGAACATCGACCTGGACTTCGACTTCTTCGACTGACCGTGCCGCCGCGGCCCGACGGCGCAGCCCGCGGGCGGCCCCGTCAAGGCCCGGTCGCCCCCGCTCGTGCGGACCGGGCCGGTCGCCCTCACGAGCCGCGGGAGCCGCCGCCCCGCCGGGGCCGAGCCGCCCGCAGCCGAGCGGACGCGCCGTCGCGGCATCCAATACCGCTATCTCCCCCGAAGAGCCGCCCGCGACCGGGCGCACGCGCCCTCAGCGATACATCCTTTGGACGCGTTGGGCGGCGCACCGATTTTCTGGGACGATGACCCGGACACTCCGCCGACCACAGACAGACCCGCTCGTGCGCCGCCCCCGGCGGCAACCGGGCACACAGAAAGGGAGCACCGCATATGGCTGAGAAGCAGTCGATCCTGGGGCGCATCGCCCAGCTGACCCGGGCCAACGTCAACGCCCTCCTCGACCGCGCCGAGGACCCGGAGAAGATGCTCAACCAGCTGGTGCGCGACTACACCGCCTCCATCGCGGAGGCGCGCGACGCCGTCGCCCAGACGATCGGCAACCTGCGGCTGGCCGAGAAGGACCACGCCGCCGACCTGGCCGAGGCCAGGGACTGGGGCAACAAGGCCCTGGCGGCCTCCCGGAAGGCCGACCAGCTGCGCGCCGGCGGGGACTCGGTCGGCGCCGACAAGTGGGACTCGCTGGCCAAGATCGCCCTCACCAAGCAGATCACGGCGGAGAACGAGGCCAAGGAGGCCGAGCCGATGATCGCCTCCCAGCAGCAGGTCGTCGCCCAGCTCAAGACGGGGCTGCAGCAGATGGAGGCCAAGCTCGGCGACCTGCACTCCAAGCGCGACCAGCTCATCGCCCGGAAGAAGACCGCCGAGGCACAGGTCAAGGTCCAGGGCGCGATCCGCTCGATCAACGTCATGGACCCCACCAGCGAGCTCGCCCGCTACGAGGACCAGGTCCGCCGCGTCGAGGCGCAGGCCGCCGGGCAGATGGAGCTGGCGGGCTCCTCGCTGGAGGCGCAGTTCGCCGAGCTGGAGGCCTCCGGGGCCGACCTCGAGGCCGAGGCGCGCCTGGCGGCCCTGAAGTCCGGCGGGAACAGCGCGCTGCCCGCGGCCTCGTCGCCGGCGCAGATCACCGACGGCGACGACGTCGATGCCGCCTTCGCCGCGCTCAAGGCCGAGAACGCCCAGCCCACCGCCCAGACCACCGACCCCGAGAGGTCCTCCTACTGAGCCGCAGGGACCCTGCCCGATTGCTGAAGTCCCGTCCGGCTCCGCCGGCATGCGCGGCTCCCCGAGGCCTCTGTGTTCTCGGGGAGCCGATTTCGTCGGGGGCTGTTTTCCCGGGGCGCTGTTTCCCGGGAAGCCGTTTTCCTTGAGGCTGTTTCTCCCGCCGATACCGCCGCGCCGGCCGCCGTACGCTGACCCGATCGGCCGTATGCCCCTGGGGCCGCTAGCATGATGCTATGAGCACCCCCACTTACCTCCTCGTCGACGGGGAGAACATTGACGCCACATTGGGCATGAGCGTCCTGGGACGCCGGCCCGACCCTGAAGAGCGTCCGCGCTGGGACCGTGTGCTCTCCTTCTGCGACGAGCTCGCCAGCGCCAACGACGAAGGCGCCCAGACCACTGCGCTGTTCTTCCTCAACGCCACCTCCGGACATATGCCAATGGGCTTCGTGCAGGCCCTTATGGCGATGGAGTACCGGCCTCTGCCGCTGGCCGGATCGGGAAACCCCGAGGAGAAGGTCGTCGATATCGGTATCCAGCGGACGCTGGAGGTCATTGCCTCGCGCGTGGAGTCCGGCCGGGGCGCGAACGTTCTGCTCGGCTCGCACGACGGCGACTACATTCCGCAGGTCGAGCGTCTTCTGGATGCCGGCGCCTATGTCGGCGTGCTGTGCTTTCACGAGTTCCTCAACGCCCAGCTGGCAGGACTGGAGGCGCACGGCCTGGCGATCCACGACCTTGAGGAGGACGTGAACGCCTTCACCAGCCCGCTTCCGCGTGTGCGGATCATCCCGCTGGAGGAGTTCGACCCGCTCAAGTTCATCTGACACGAGCTCGCGGCCGGCTCGGCGGGGAGGCGCGAGCCCCTTCCTCGCGACGGGTGCACGCGTCCCTCAAGCCGAGCGGGTTGCAGTGCGAGCCGTCGGAGAAGACAAATGGCCCCTCCTTCACCGCCGGGGCTTCCTGCTCCCTCTGCGCCCGCCCGCTCCGTGTCCATTCGCGCCCGCGCCGCGCCCACGACCCCGGAGCGCCCTCGGCGAAAAGCTCCCTCTCGCCGCAGGCGCCGAGGATGAAGAGCACCGCCGCAGCGCCCGCCAGTGCCGCCGCGCGCCGGCAGAAGGCGTGCAGGGCCCGGTTGGCCCGCACCGCTTCGCGCATGCGCGAAGCGGTGCGGGCCAACCGGGCGGCAGGGGCCGTCAGCGAGATGGGAGCCGGCGGTGGACGAGGGGGACGGTGCTCAGCCGTTGATCTCGCGAATGCGCGAGTTGTCGTTCCCCGCGGTCTTGCAGAACATCTTCGCAGACATCTTCGACAACGAGATCTTCCCGTTCGACGGGTTTTGGTCCTTCTCCTTGAGAAGAAGAGTGATCGCCTTCGTCTGATCCTTGTCCGACATCTTCATGTACTCGGCACAGGTCGCGTCGCCACCCTTGCTGGCGGCCGAGGAGCAGCCGCTCAGCATCGATCCGCACATGATGACGGTGACGACGGCCGACACGACAGCGTACTTCTTGTTTCTCATGGTCTTCCTTCTTTCGACGTAATTCTCTCGAGCGAGAGTTGGAACTGGCGCAGGAGGCCCGATCTCCATGACACGAATTGAAGCAGTGACAGGATCAGAAAAATATCCACTTGTCATCACCGGGCAGAAGCAGGTAGATTCCGTAAAGGCCGAAGGCGAGCATTCCGATAAGAATCCAGAACTCGAATCCCGCAAAAGACATGAGGTACCCGCAGCCGATGGATATAACCACACAGAGGGCGCCGAACACCTTGACGAATATCCACTGCACGCCCCTGGCCCCGGTCTCGGAGGCATTGGCGATCTTCGCCGCGATCCCGCCGCGCTCCTGCGCCTTCTCCTTCAGCGTCTCCACGATCCAGCCGATCCCGAACAGGGCGGCAACCACCAGTATTCCAGCAAGCCATGTCGGCATCGCAGTTCTCCTTCAGGTGACGAATAGTGCCGCGCAGAGGGTCGCGGCCTCCTTGTGACTCCATTCTCGAAAAATCGCGCCCAATCCTGCAAGTCTTAGAAGTAATACGTCTCCTCAGCATCCCGCGCCTCGGGGCGCGGCCGAAGACCCGGCACCGCCCCGGTCGAGCGGCCGGGCACCAGATGACTGGCTCCGGGGCCGGGTGCGCTGCTGGTCGGGAGAGTGGTCATCCCATGCGGCCTTGAGGCGGGCGGATCGTAAAGGTGGAGGCCGACCCGGGGGACGGATCATCCCGCGCGGCCTTGAGGCGGGCGGCGCTCCCGGGCGCGAGAAGACGCGTGATTCCGCGGTGCGGGCCGGGAGGCGCAGACAGGTGAAGGCGTGCGCGGGGCGCCGGCCTCCCGGGGCGGCGGGGGCTGGGGGCGGGCGCGGCGCTCGACGTCGGCGCCGGCTCGTCGCGTTTTCGCCGAGATCGGTCCGGTTCCGCACCGAGACCGGTTCACGGGGACTCGCGGGAGCCCCCAGGCACCACCAAGCCCTCCAAGACTCTCCGGGCCCCGGGAGGCCGGCATCGACCGGCACCGCACGCACCGCCCAGCCCCGGAGTCAGTCATCTCACGGAGTGCGCCGGAACGAGAACGAGCCTTCACGCGGTCCGACCGCCTCCGGCGGGACCGCCTTCCAAGGTGGTCCCGCCGGAGGCGACTGCGGTGTCATGCTCTGCGGATCGGGGTCATTCACCTGGTCCGGGTGAGCGTGAGCGCCGTCGATCCCTGTGCGAGCTCGATATTGTCGTCGTCGACGACCTTCACCGTGAAGCTGCCGCCGGAGCCGAGCGCTCCGGTGACGTCGAGGCGGTAGGAGCCGCCGTCCTTGTAGAAGGCGTAGGTGTCGTTCGGGCTGAACAGGGCGCAGTGCGAGCCGTCGAAGGAGACGACGGAGCCCTTCTTCACCAGCCCCCAGGACTCCGTGCCCGTCGACCTCCAGGTGCTCTCAATGGAGAACTCCTTCTTACCGCAGGCGCCCAGGAGGGAGAGCGCCGCCGCAGCACTCGTCAGTGCCGTCGCGCGCCGGCGCGAGATGCGTGTCGTCACCATTTGTTCGAGTTCCAGTCCACAGCGTTGTTGATCGGGTCGTTCGAGTGCTTGCTGGAGCCGCAGTAGGACGTCACATTCATGGTGATTCCGGCGATGTTCTCCGTACTGAGCTGGCTCAGATCGTGCTCACGAAGCATTTTGCCGAGAACATCGCTCTGCTTGCTGTAATCGAGCTTGTTGTACTCAGCACAGGTGATGCTGCCGGCGCTGGACGACGAGCACGCCGCCAGAGGCATGAGCAGGCTGATCGCGATGACGCCCGCCGCCACCCTCAGAAATCGTTTCATGTCAGTTCCTCTCTATTGTAATGCTGCTGCCGCGCCCCGGCCAGGGGCGCCGATCCGAACGGTCTCGGAATAGTATCCGCAGCCCCGCGCCTTGCCCGCGCCTTCGCCCTCATCGCCATCATCCCCCAGCGGATCCCGACGATGGTGATACCGACAAGCACGCCTGCGAGCGCGATACCGGACATCACGATTCTCCTTGCAATGGAAGACGGCGCCGCACGGGGATATGCGGCTTCCCCATGAACTCATTGTCGGAAAATCGCTCATCCTCCCACAAGTCTCAGAAGTAAGACATTCTCGCCGCCGCCCCGCAGCCCTGCCCGGTGCCGGAGACCCGGCACAGAAGCGCTCGAGCGGGCAGCCGCGCGCCGCCCGCATCGGGACACGCCGCCGGAACCGATCTCGGCGCGAAGCTCGACCGATCTCGGCGAGGGGAAGGGGAGGCGCGTGGCGGAGGGAGGTCACGGCATCGGGAACCTCATATTTGCCGACTGGTTTGTGCGACCGGGCGGCCGGGGGCCGCCGAACGCCTTGTTGTGCCAGTCCTCGAAGCCGATGCGCGCCTCTTGACCAGCGCCGCCTTGAGCGCGTACATGCTCCCGGTCATGTTGTCCTCGACGCGGCACATCCTCATGTACTCGGAGTTCCTCGCGAAGGAGTCGTCGCTCATGAGTCCCGCGAGCGCGCGCACCTCGACCTGCATCGGGAAGGTCGGGTTGGCGTTCGCGAACGACTCGAGGCCACGTGCCGCGAAGGCGCAGGCGAATGTGATTCCTGCTCTGCCGCCTCTATTGCATCTTCCACGGACAACCTCCCACAGGTCCTAGAGCTAAGACAGGACTCTTCGTCCCGCGGCGGTCGCGGTTCGCCCGGCAGGCCGCCATCCGCCGCACGGCCGCGGCCCGCCCGGCCCCGCGGCCCGCTACGAGCAGCAGACGCAGGGAAGGAGCCCGTCCTCAACCGCCCGGCGGAAGAGATCGACGCGCGAGCACACCGGCCTGCCGACCGCCCGGTACTTGTCGCGGATCCGGCTGACGTAGGTGTTAACCGTGCACGGCGACAGCCCCATCTCCTGGGCGACGGCCGTCGAGGTCGCCCCCGAGGCGTAGCACGCGAGCACCCTGGCCTCGGTGCTCGTCAGGTGCTCCTTGACGAAGTCGCCGTCGGCGTCCAGGGCCGCCGCCCAGTCCACACCGGGAACCGTCTCGCCGCGCGCCGCGGCGCCCACGGCGCTGACGAGCTCGTCCGTTGGGAGCCGACTTGCGCACGATCGACAGGGCTCCGGCCTCGACGGCCTCGCGAACGAGGTACGGATTCTCCGCGGAGGTGTACACGATGACGGGATAGCCGGCCTCGAACAGCGCCGCGACATTGGCACGGGGGCTGGAGCCGTCGCCCAGACGCAGATCGAGCACCACCACGACGCCCTCCGGGAGCTCGGCGGCCGACAGGCCGGGGAGCCACAGAACCTCCTCCGCAACACCGGCGTCGAGCAGGGCGTCGCGGACCCCGAGGCCCATGACCTGGTGGTCGTCAATGATCACGACGGCTCGGCAGTCGGCAGCCACCACCGCCACCTCCTCTCACGCGGATCCGGATACGGCGAACGAGGCCAGTATTTCGCCGCGGCACCGCGCCCAGGAAGTACGAGTTCTTATACACTCTGCGGTCTGGCGGACCGCGGCGAGGCGATGTGGGCGGCCGGGCCGGTCAACCGCGCCCCTCCCGCGCGGCCGCGCCGCCAGCGCCGCCAGCGCCCCTGCCCGCCCCATGACAAACCTCATGCCCGAACCGTGCAGGCCTCATCAGAGCCGGTGACGCCCCGCACTACCGGCGAGAAGACGCCCGGGAGAACCTGGACGCGTCCCGCAGGGGCTCGAAGGAACCGGCATCAGGAGGACGAGATGGCCATAATCGAGGCTGTCGACGTGACGCGCACCTACGGCAGGGGGAGCAGCGCCTTCACCGCCGTCGCCGGGGTCAGCCTCGCCGTCGAGCGCGGCGAGCTCGTTGCGGTCCTCGGCGCCAACGGCGCGGGCAAGACCTCCCTGGTCGAGGTCATCGAGGGCATCGCCCCCGCGACGTCAGGCACGGTCCGCGTCCTGGGCGGCGACCCGGTGCGCGACCGGGCCCTCATCCGGCCCCGCACGGGCATCATGCTCCAGGAGGCCGGCTTCGCCCAGGCCCTCACGGTCGCCGAGACCCTGCGCATGTGGGCGGGGACCCTCACCGACCCGCGCCCCGTGGCCGAGGCCCTCGAGCTCGTGGACCTCGCCCGCCGCGCCAGCGTCCGCGTGAAGTCCCTGTCCGGCGGCGAGCGCCGCCGCCTCGACCTGGCCATGGCCGTCCTCGGCCGCCCCCAGGTCCTCTTCCTCGACGAGCCGACGACGGGACTGGACCCGGCCTCGCGCCGCCGCACCTGGGACCTCATCCGCCGCATGCTCGTCGAGGGCGCCACCGTCCTGCTCACCACCCACTACCTGGAGGAGGCCGAGGACCTCGCCGACCGCGTCCTGATCATGGCCTCCGGCCGCATCCGCGCCCAGGGCACCGTCGCCGAGATCGTCTCGGCCCGGCCCGCGAGCCTGTCCTTCAGCCTCCCGGCGCCCTCACCGATCGACGACGGCGATCTGCGCGCCCTGCCCGCACTCGTCGGCGACCCGGAGCGGAGGCGGGACCGGGTCCGCCTGTCCAGCTCGGACCTGCACGCGACCCTGTCTGCGCTCATGCGCCTGGCCGACTCCCGCGCGACCCGCCTGGCGGACATCAACGCCCGCTCGGCGTCCCTGGAGCAGGCCTTCCTGGCACTCGCCCCCGACGACGCCGGCCACGGCGCTCCCCCGGCCGCCTGAGGCCCCGCCCGCCCCATCCACCGTCGTCCACCACCCTCGCCGACCCGCCCCAGGAGCAGACCATGAGCCCAGCCGCCCTCAACAGCCCCGCCGCCCCGGCCGCGCCTCTCGCTGTGCCTCTCGCCGCGCCCCGCACCGCCGGCCCCCTGCGCCGCGTCGCGGCCATCGGGCGGGCGGAGGTCACCCTGTTCGCCCGCAACCCGACGATCCTGGCCACCGCCCTGCTCCTGGCGCCCGCCATGGTCGTGATCACGGGACCGATGCTCGGCCGGGACCTGATCGGCCCGGCCTTCGCGACCTTCCTGACGGAGATGCTCGCGACCTGGTCGCTGCTCATGGTCGTCTACTACAACCTCACGGTCATCTTCGTCACCAGGCGCGAGGAGGGGGTCTTCCAACGCATGTCCACCGGGGAGGCGACCCCGTGGGAGGCGCTCGCCGGAACCTGCCTGCCGTCGGCCGCGGTCGCCGTCGTCCAGGTGGTCCTCGGGACGGCGGCGGCCATGGCGTTCATGGAGATGCGCTCGCTGGTGAACCCCCTGCTCATGCTGATCGCCCTGGCGGGCGGGATCGTGCTCCTGGCCGCGGCGGCGGCGTGGAGCTCGACGTGGACCGCGACTGTCGAGGGCGCCCAGTACTCCACCATGCCGGTGTTCACGGTCCTCATGCTCTTGTCGGGGAGCTGCCTGCCCCTGGGCTCCATGCCCGAGGGCCTGCGCGCCGTCGCCGCCAGGAGCCCCCTGTACGCCATGTCCGACCTCATCTCACTGGGGATGACGGGAACGAGCCTGGACGGCAGCGTCACCGCCGACGGGTTCGCCGGCGCGCTGGTCGCGGCCGGTCGCCCCGTGGGCATCCTGGTCTGCTGGTGCGCCGCCGCCTGGTGGACGGCCCGCCGGACCATGCGCTTCACCCGCCGCCGCTGAGGCCCTGCACCCGCCGTCGCCGTCGAGCCCGCCGCGGCCCCCGCCGTCGAGATAGACATTTTCGTACGAGGTAGACGGTGTCACCGTCGATCTCGTACGAAAATGTCTATCTCGACGCAGCGAGGAGCCGAAGGAGCCCGCCCATGACCACCACGCCCGCCACCCACCCGGCAGGAGGCGCCCGGGGCGAGAGCACCGCCAGGCTGCGCGAGTACATCCTGTGGTCGATGGACGTCCTCCTGGCGCTCTGGCCGCTGGCCTTCGCCCAGTCGTACGCGAACAAGCCGGCCTACACGCACTGGACGCTGCCCTTCCTCGTCCTCCAGGCGGCCGAGGCCACCGCCTGCGGAATCGTCCTCCACCGCGTCGCCGCCCATGAGATCGACGGCGCGCCGGTCCCCCGGTGGTGCCTGGCGCTCCTGGCCGTCACCGCCGTCGCCGGCGCCGCCACCGCCGTCGGGGCGCTCCCGCCGGGGGTAGCCTCCCCGCCCCGTCTGGCGGCGGAGCTGACCATCGTCGTCGGAGGTCCTCTGTGCGTCCTCGCCCCGCTCCTGAGCACCGGCCGGGTCGTCCTGCTCGGCCTGACCTCGGCCGGCGCGGTGGCCGCCGGGACGGCGCTCGCCCGCCGCCTGCTCGCACCGGCCGGCACGGCCTCCCCGCGCGCCCTCATTCCGGCCGCCCTCGCGCTGGTCCTCATCCCTCTGGCGACGCGCTGGTCCTTCGCCATCCTGTCCTCGGTGCAGGCCCAGGAGAAGCTCGACCTCATGCAGGCGGATCTGGCGGTCGCCCAGGAGCGGCTGCGCATCGCCCGGGACCTGCACGACGTCTTCGGGCGCACCCTGACGGCCGTGGCGGTCAAGTCCGAGCTCGCCGCCGCCCTGGCCGACGCCGAGGCGGCACCGCGGGCGGCCGCCGAGTCCCGCCGTGTGCGCGCCCTGGCGGACGACGCCCTCAAGGAGGTACGCGCCGTGCTCGCCGAGTACCGTCGCCCCGACCTGGCCACGGAGCTGGCCGGCGCCCACTCCCTGCTCGCCGCCGCGGGGATCGCCACCCGCACCATCGGCGAGACCTCCGTGCCCGCCTGGGCGGCCGAGCCGCTGGCCCTGGTGCTGCGCGAGGCCGCCACCAACGTCGTGCGCCACTCCGAGGCGCGCTCATGCACCATCCGCGTCACCCTCGACGACGACGGCGCCGCCCTCACGGTCGCCAACGACGGCGCCCGCGCCCCGGCGGCGCAGGCGGCCCCTGTCGGCCCGGTGCCGCCGGCTCGCCCGACCGACGCCCCGGCACGCCCGGCGGGCCCGACCGGCCCGGCGAGCGCGACCGACCTGTCCGACCCGGCGAGCGCGACCGACCTGTCCGGCCCGGCCGATGCGGCCGCTCCCGGCGCGGTCGCCTCCGGCGGGCAGGGGCCGGCGCGGCAGGCGCCGTCGTCGGGTCTGGCGGGCCTGGCCGCGCGCATCGGGGCCGTCGGTGGCACCCTGGTCGCGCGCCGGGAGGGCGATGCCTTCACCGTCACCGCCCGCGTGCCGGGGCCGCCGGCGGCCCCGGAAGCCCCGGCGGTCCCGGAAACCCCGACGGCGCCGGCCCGGAAGGAGGAGCACCATGACTGAGCCCCCGGCGCTCTCAGGGACCTCGGAGCCCTCAGGGCCCCCGGCGCCCGCGATCCGGATCGTCGTCGCCGACGACGAGACCCTGCTCCGCGACGCACTGGAGGCCATCCTGTCCCTGCAGGTGGACATCGACGTCGTCGCCGTCGCCGCCTCGGGGACTGAGGCGATCGCCCGGATCGAGCGGCACCGCCCCGACGTGGCGGTGCTGGACCTGCTCATGCCCGGGGCGGACGGGATCGAGGTCGCCGAGGCGGTCGCCGGCCCCTCGCCGGGGACGAGGTGCCTCATCCTCACCTCGCACGCGCGCCCCGGCTACCTCAAGCGGGCGCTGGCCGCGGGCGTGCGGGGATTCGTCCCCAAGACGACCCCCGCGGCCACCCTCACCGAGGTCATCCGCCGCCTTCACGCCGGCCAGCGCTACGTCGACCCCGAGCTGTCCGCCGAGACGATAGCCGCCGGCGACTCGCCGCTGACCCCGCGCGAGGCCGACGTCCTGGAGCTCGCCGCGGGCGGCGCCCCCGTGGACGAGATCGCCCGACGCGCCGCACTCAGCCCCGGGACCGTGCGCAACTACCTGTCCGCCGCCTCCCTCAAGCTGGGCGCGCCCAACCGGCACGCCGCCGCCGAGATCGCGCGCTCCAAGGGCTGGATCTGACGCACCGGGCCCAGCGAGGCAAGACCAACACCACATCCGATATCCAGGAACCTCCCAGAATGCCCGGGCACAGTTGCATACATGGACCGCATCCAGGACTCACGCACGTCTCACGAGGCTCATCTGCTCGTCGTCGACGACGAGCCCAATATCCGCGACCTGCTCGCCTCCTCGCTGCGGTTCGCCGGCTTCGAGGTGACGACTGCGGCCGACGGCAACGGTGCGCTCCACGGCGTCGACGACGCCGAGCCCGACCTCATTGTGCTCGACGTCATGCTGCCGGACATGGACGGCTTCACCGTGGCGCGGCGCCTGCGCGAGCGGGACATCGCCACGCCCATCCTCTTCCTGACCGCCCGCGACGACATGGACGACAAGGTCCAGGGCCTGACCGTCGGGGGCGACGACTACGTCACCAAGCCCTTCGGGCTGGAGGAGGTGGTGGCCCGCATCCGCGCCATCCTGCGCCGGACGCACGGCGCCGCGGATGAGGACGACGGCGTCGTGCGGGTGTCCGACCTGGTGCTGGACGAGGACGCCCACGAGGTGCACCGCGCCGGGGTGGACGTGGACCTGTCCCCCACGGAGTTCAAGCTCCTGCGCTACCTCATGCTCAACGCCGGCCGGGTGGTCTCCAAGGCCCAGATCCTGGACCACGTGTGGGAGTACGACTGGAACGGGGACGCGGCGATCGTCGAGTCCTACATCTCCTACCTGCGGCGCAAGATCGACCAGATCGAGGACCGGGAGGGGCAGAGCGTGGCGCCGCTGATCCAAACCCGTCGGGGAGTGGGCTACATGCTGCGCGAACCCAAGGGTGAGTGAGCGGTGCGCACCGCCAGGCGGATCGCCCGTCCAGGACCGTCCGGGACCCGCCCCGCTCGCCGCAGCGCCTCGAAGAACACATCCCGTCGCGCCCGCACGAACAGCAACCGCCAGTACCGCCCGACCAAGAAAGGGCGCTGGCACCCGATGACGGCGGTGCGCCGCGCCTGGATGAGCCAGCCGCTGCGCAGCCGCCTGGCCCTGATCACCACGGGCCTGCTCACCACGGGCCTGCTCATCGCCTCCCTGTCGGTCACCTCGCTGCTGTCCACCCACCTGATCCGCCAGATCGACGACCAGCTGCGGGTGACGGCCCAGACGATCGGGCGTCAGGGCCTGAGCCAGATCCGCACCGGCGAGGGCCCGGGAATGCCCTCGACCTACTACGTCGAGGCCCAGTACCTCGACGGCACGTCGGGCCGGATGATCTCCGACGACACGGCCGCCGACTACGGCATCCCCAAGCTGGGCACGCTCTCCCTGGACGAGGCCATCAAGCAGGAGTTCTTCACGGCCGACTCCAACCTCCTGGGGCAGCAGTGGCGCGTCCTGGCCCTGCCGATCACGTCGGAGGGCGAGTACACCGGCGTCGTCGCGATCGCCCTTCCGCTGCGGGACGCCATGCAGACCGTGGAGCGGACCCGCCTGATCGTGGCCTTCACCGACATCTCGGTGATCCTCCTGGGCGCGGGGGCGGCGACCTATCTCGTCCGCCGCGCCTTCCGCCCGCTGCGCCAGATCGAGCGCGTGGCCGGCAGGATCGCCTCGGGGGACCTGTCGTCGCGCGTGCCCAACACGGAGCCGCCCACCACCGAGGTCGGCTCCCTCCAGCGGGCGCTCAACACCATGCTCCAGCGCAATGAGCAGGCCTTCGACGTCCAGGTGGTCGCCCAGGAGCGCATGACCCGCTTCGTCTCCGACGCCTCGCACGAGCTGCGCACCCCCCTGGCCGCGATCCGAGGCTACGGCGAGCTCTACCGCATGGGGGGCGTGCCGCCGGAGCGGACCGACGAGGTCATGGGGCGCATCGAGTCCGAGGCCTCGCGCATGGGCCGCCTCGTCGACGACCTCCTCCAGCTCGCCCGCATGGACGAGGGCCGGGAGATGACCATGGACCGGGTGAACCTGACGGCCCTGGCCGCGGGGGCCCTGACCGACATGATGGTCCTGGCCCCCCAGCGCGGGTGCGCGCTCATCCCGCTCGACGACGGCGCGGCGGCGGCCGGGCGGGAGGCTCCCGCGGTCACCGTCATCGGCGACAAGGACCGGCTCTCCCAGGTGATGACGAACCTGCTGGGCAACGTGGTGCGGCACACCCCCGAGGACTCGCCGGTGGAGGTCGCCGTCGGGCTGCGCCTCGCGCCCGGCGCCTCACGCCCAGAGCCGGAGGGCCGGGCGCCCGCAGCAGCGGGTCCCGGCGCCGCGGGGCAGGGGCTCACCCGCACCGGACGGCGGGCGGCGCGCCGGGGCGCCGGGAGAAGGGGCCGGCAGGGCGAACGGGACTGGCAGGATGCTGCCCGGCCTGGGGCGACGGCTCCCGCCGCCGAGCCTGCGCGGGCCATCGCCGTCGTCGAGGTGCGCGACCACGGCCCGGGCGTGTCTGACCAGGACGCTGAGAAGGTCTTCCGGCGCTTCTACCGGGCGGACACCTCCCGCAACCGTCAGACGGGCGGCTCCGGCCTGGGGCTGGCTATCGTCTCGGCAATCATTGAGCGGCACGGCGGCACGGTGCGCATGGACCGCACCCCGGGCGGCGGGGCGACGGTCCACATCGAGATCCCCGCCCTGCTCCCCGATGCTGCGACTAAAGTTGCGTAAGCGACACGTGAGGCGCCAGAGCCTTGTGTGACCTATAGGTCGCGGACTACTTTAAGTTTTTTTAAAAAGGTGTGCGGCCAAACACGGTTCCAACTTCACAACCTCCGCGACCGGCAATACGATGTTTTTCGTCTTGCACCCTATCTCGGAGGCTCATATGGGCGTCATGGACGCACCACAGTGGCTCCTTCCCGCCTATGTCCGCAGCGTCAGGGCCCTGGGGGCCTCCGCGCCCGTGGAGGCCATCGGCGAGTCGGGGAAGGCCCTCATCGAGATGTGGTCGAGCCCGGACCGTCACTTCCACAACCTCAAGCACGCGATCAACATGCTGGCCCGCGTCGACGAGCTGGCGGACGAGTCCCACGACCCCGACGTCATGCGCCTGGCCGCCTGGTACCACGGCTGCGTCTTCTCCTCCGCCAAGGAGCAGACGTATCGGCGCAACGGCGGCGAGGACGAGGTCGCCTCCGCGGCCTACGCGGCGGGCGACCTGCATCGGCTCGGCCTGCCCGACGCGACAGTGGACCGCATCTGCGCGCTCATCCTCAGCCTGAAGCGCCACAGCCTGCCCCCCAACGACATCGACGCCCTGGCGCTCAACGACGCCGACCTGGGCGCGCTGGCCGTGGAGCCGCAGCAGTACAAGCGCTACCGCCAGCTGGTGCGCCAGGAGTACGCCCACATCCCGGTCGAGGACTACCTGCGCGCCCGCCTGACGATCATCACCCGTCTCCTGGACCGCGAGATGCTGTTCTCCTCCCCGCTCGGGCAGCGCTGGGAGCGGGCCGCCCGTCAGAACCTGCAGGCGGAGAAGCAGCGCCTGACCGACGAGCTCGCCAGGACGTGTCCCGCCGATGCGGACGACGCGGCCGACTCCGGCGCCGGCTCCGAGGCCCCCGCCGGGGAGGGCGGCAGGCGCGCCGGCAGCCGGACCGCGCAGGGGGACCGGGCTCGGGGCTCCCGATCGTCCTCTCACTCCCCGATCCCCTTCCCGGCCTCCACCTCGCCCAGACGGTCCCCGGCGTCGGCCACCTCGCCGCGCACGCCCGCCGACGGCGTCGAGGTCGCCGCCGGCATCCCCCCCTCCTTCCCGCCCCGCCGCAGGCCTCGCCCGCCCGCCCGACGGGACGCCGAGCAGCCCCGACGGGACGCCGAGCACCTGGGCCACACGACAATGGAGTCCTGCGCCGTCGACCTGGACCGGCTGATGTCGAGCCCGCGGCTGCTGGCCGGCACCGGCAACCAGCCGGTGGACCGGGCGGCCCTGGTCGAGGCCGAGCGCGCCAAGCTCGCCGAGCGCCTGCGGCTGCGGACCGAGGCGGCCAAGGCCCTGCGAGAGACGCGGACCGGCGAGATCGCACCGATCACCGCTCCCCTGGCCGACGACGGCGCAGGGAGCCTCTGAGGCGCAAGGCGGCGGGGGTGGCCTGCCTTCCCGTTACCTTGTTGGTGGTCGCGGGGAGAAGCCTCGCGGCTGGGCCGGCGACGGCCGGCATGATGTCTTGCCCCTGTCTATCGAATGATCCGGGGGGCGAGAGTCACCGGCCGTCGTACGGCGACGTGTGACCGCTGATAAGGGGAATGACCCACCACCTGATACTGGTGGCGAGGTCTTTCGTAACGTGGGTGCGGGGCTCGTCGTCAGCAGCCGGCCCCGTCCCGCGGAGCGAAGGAGCGTGTCATGCAGGTGGACGACATCGGCGTCTTCATCGGTATCGACGTCGGTAAGAGCGAGCACTGGGCCACAGCCCTGGACCGGGACGGGCGGAGAATCCATGACAGGGCC
>NZ_JONS01000048.1 GCF_000711965.1 Actinomyces israelii DSM 43320 | reverse complement strand
CCCTCGCACGCGCCATCACCCCCCAGACCCTCGACCGCCTCCACAAAGGCCTCACCAACCACACCAGCCCAGACACCACCCCCGGCGACCTCGGCCTCGGCCACCACACCAGCCCCCTCATCACCACCCACGGCCCCCACCCCAACGAGAACCCCGGCGACTACGAGACCACCCCCTACCACCCCACCCTCCACACCCTCGGCCTGACCCCACTACTCGACACCATCCCACCCTTCTAAAACACGCACACCCAGCCGACAACAGCAGCTCGACAGCTCCCGCACCTGTAGTTCCCGGCACCACCGACGACACTCCGTCATAAACCTCAGGCGACACTTGCGCAAACCTGCCCGCCATGACGCCCCGGCGGGCGGGCGCCTCTCCGGCACCGCCGTCGGGAAACACCGATTTTCTCCAGCAATAACGCAGTTTCTCACGCCCCCGCTCCAAGCCCGCCGAGCAGGCCGTCCAAGCCCCCGCCCCGCACCCCTTACCGTGGTCCCAAGTCAATGACGTCCACGAAAGGTCCATCTGTGCGCATCGCACTCTTCGCGACCTGCATCGGAGACGCGATGTTCCCGCAGGCGCCGCAGGCGACCGTCGCAATCCTGGAAAGACTCGGGCACGAGGTCGTCTTCCCGGAGAGGCAGGTCTGCTGCGGCCAGATGCACGCGAACACCGGGTACTTCACGCAGGCGGCCTCCCTCATCCGCAACCATGTCAGGACCTTCGAGCCGGTGCTCGACGGCGAGTGGGACGCCGTCGTCGTGCCCTCCGGCTCCTGTGCCGGGGCGACCCGCCACGAGCAGGCGCTCGTGGCCGAGCACGTGGGCGACGCCGCCCTGGCGCGCCGCTCCAAGGAGGTCGCGGCCAAGACCTACGAGCTCTCCGAGCTGCTCATCGACGTCCTGGGGATCACCGACGTCGGCGCCTCCTTCCCGCACCGGGTCACCTACCACCCGACCTGCCACTCCATGCGCATCGCCAAGGTCGGCGACCGCCCCTACCGGCTGCTCAAGGCCGTCAACGGCATCGACCTGGCCCCCCTGCCCGACGCCGAGGTGTGCTGCGGCTTCGGCGGCACCTTCTCCATGAAGAACCACGAGACCTCCACGGCCATGCTCGCCGACAAGGTCTCCAACGTCATGTCCACCCGGGCCGAGGTGCTGTGCATGGGCGACTACTCCTGCCTCATGCACGTCGGCGGCGGCCTGTCGCGCCTGAACTCGGGGGTGCGGATCATGCACCTGGCCGAGATCCTCGCCTCGACCAAGGACCAGCCCTTCAGCGGCAACGTGTCCTTCGCCCCGACCGCGAAGGAGGCGACGGTCAAATGAGCCAGACCTTCCTGGGCATGCCGGCGGGACCGGGCAGCGCGAGCGCGCCGACGGCGGACGCCGCGGCCGGCGCCACCGGCGCTGCCCACACCGGCGGGTGGCGCACCACCGTCGAGATCCCCGCCAACACCCTGCGGTGGGGCGAGTCCTTCCCGACCGCGGCCCACAAGACCCTCCAGAACACCCAGCTGCGCCGCAACCTGGGCCACGCCACGCGCACCATCCGGGGCAAGCGCGCCATGCGCGTGGAGGAGATGCCGGACTGGGAGGAGCTGCGCCGGGCCGCCAGCGCCGTCAAGAACGAGGTTATGAGCCACCTGCCCGAGCTGCTGGAGCGCTTCGAGGCCAACGTCGCCGCGCGCGGCGGCATCGTCCACTGGGCGCGCGACGCCGCCGAGGCCAACCGGATCGTGACCTCGCTCATCAAGGCCAAGGGCGTCGACGACGTCGTCAAGATCAAGTCGATGGCGACCCAGGAGACCAACCTCAACGAGTACCTCAAGGGCGAGGGCATCACCGCCCACGAGACGGACCTGGCGGAGATGATCGTCCAGCTCGCCGACGACATGCCCTCCCACATCGTAGTCCCGGCCATCCACCGCAACCGCTCCGAGGTGCGCGGCATCTTCCTGGACCGCATGGGCGACGCGCCGGAGGGCCTGTCCGACGACCCGGTCGAGCTGGCCGGGGCCGCCCGCGCCCACCTGCGCAAGAAGTTCCTCCACGCGTCCGTGGCCGTCTCGGGCACCAACATGGGCGTGGCCGAGACCGGCACCGTCTCCATCTTCGAGTCCGAGGGCAACGGCCGCATGTGCCTGACCCTGCCCGACACGCTCATCACCCTCATGGGCATCGAGAAGCTCGTCCCCCGCTTCCAGGACATCGAGATCTTCTCCCAGCTGCTGCCGCGCAGCGCCACCGGGGAGCGCATGAACCCCTACACCTCCATGTGGACCGGGGTGACGCCGGGCGACGGCCCCCAGGAGTTCCACCTCATCCTCATGGACAACGGGCGCACCAGGACGCTGGCCGACCCGATCGGCCGCGAGGCCCTCCACTGCATCCGCTGCGGGGCCTGCATGAATATCTGCCCGGTCTACCAGCACGTGGGCGGGCACGCCTACGGCTCGGTCTACCCCGGCCCCATCGGCGCGATCATCACGCCCCAGCTCACCCAGGGGCTCGCCGACGACGACCCGGTGCACACGCTGCCCTTCGCCTCCTCGCTGTGCGGGGCCTGCGGCGAGGCCTGCCCGGTGGGCATCGACATCCCCACGATCCTCATCCATCTGCGGGCCCGCACCGTCGACGTCAAGCGCAAGGTGGTCCCAGACATGTGGGACGTGGCGATGAGCGCGACCCGGCCGGCCATGAGCAGCGGCCGGCTGTGGGGCCTGGCCGAGAAGGCCGCCAAGGCGACCCGGCTGGTGGGCCGCGACGGCCGGATCGGCGCGCTGCCCTTCCCGGCCTCCATGTGGACCGGAGCGCGCGACCTGCCCGAGGCGCCGTCGGAGAACTTCCGCGAGTGGTGGGCGCGCACCCACCCGACGACGACGGCCTCGGCCCGGCCTGCGGCCAGGGACCGCTCCGGCCGCAAGGAGGAGAAGTGATGGACGCGCGCACCGCCATCCTGGCCCGCGCCCGCGACGCGATCGCCCGCTCCCAGCGCGGCCCGGCCCGCCCCGTCCCGCGCGACTACATCCGCGTCGGTGAGCACGCCCCCGGCTCCGAGCCGGTCGTGGCGGACATGGTGGACAAGCTCGAGGACTACGACGCCGTGGTGCGCACCGAGCCCGACGATGCCGGGATCGCCGAGGCGATCGACGCCCTGCTGGGCGGGGCGCGGGTCGTCGTCGTGCCGGCGGGGCTGCCCGAGGAGTACAAGCGGGCCGCCGGCCGCGGGCGCGAGCTCGTCGAGGACTCCCCCGAGCGGCCCATCGCGACCCTCGACCTGGACCGCGTCGACGCCGTGGTCACCGGCTCGCGCGTGGGCATCTCCATCTCGGGCACCATTGTGCTCGACGGCGAGCCCGACCAGGGGCGCCGGGCGATCACGCTGGTGCCCGACACCCACGTGTGCGTCCTGGAGCGGAGGTCGATCGTGCCGACCGTGCCCCAGGCGGTGGACGTGCTCGGCGAGCACCCCACCCGCCCCATGACGTGGATCGCGGGCCCGAGCGCGACGGCGGACATCGAGCTCGTGCGCGTCCAGGGCGTCCACGGCCCACGCAACCTCGGCGTCATCATCGCCCACTGAGCACCCTCTTTTTCACCGAGATCGGTCCAGTGCCCGCAGCAGTCCGCAACTGCCTGCGCAGAGGCGCACACGGCGCCAGAATCGACGCATGGCCACCACTCGCCCCGATCCAGCACCGCCACCCGCCGCGGGCGCCCGAGAGCGCCGGGAGGCCCTCGTCTCCCACCTGAGGGACCGGGGCAGCACCTCGGTGGCCGAGTTGCCCGAGCTCTTCGGGGTCTCCATCGAGACCATCCGCCGCGACCTGCGCCTGCTGGAGTCAACCGGGCGGATCCGCCGCTCCTACGGACGGGTCACCGCGGCCGAGTCGGGCTCCTTCGAGTCCAGCCGCGAGTTCCGCATCACCCACCTCACTGACGAGAAGGAGCGCATCGCCCAGGCGGCCGTGGAGCACCTCGGCACCGCCGAGACGGTCTTCCTCGACGAGGGCTTTCACCCGCTCCTGGTCGGCCGGGCCCTGCCCGCCGACCGCGACCTGACCATTGTCACCGCGTCCCTGCCCACCGCCATCGAGCTCGCGGAGCGACCGCGGACGCAGGTCGTCGTCATCGGCGGCAGGGTCCGGCCCATCACCCTGGCCTCCGTGGAGCGGTGGGCCACCCGCATGCTGCGGGAGATGGAGCCGGACCTCGCCGTCGTCGGGGCGAACGGTGTGAGCGAGGAGGGCTGGTTGACGACGCCGCACGCCTCGGTCGCTGAGGTCAAGGAGACGGTCCTGGGAACCGCTGGCCGCGCCATCTTCGTCGGCAGCCACACGAAGTTCGGCCACTCGACCTTCGCCCGCTTCGGGCACGTCCGTCAGCTCGAGCGCGTCATCACCGGCCGCGAGCTGCGGTCGTCCACGGCCAGGCGCCTGACCGGGCTCGGCGCGGTCATCGAGCGGGTCTGAGCACCGGGGCCCGCCGCCACGCCCGCGAACCGGTCACCCACGCGGGCGGAAACGGTCATCGCGGTCATCATCTCCGACGGCGCGGCCACCGGGGCCGCGCACGGGATCGGGCCCCGGATCACAACGACGGCGCGCGACGCGCCCGCTCCCACCGGCAACGACGGCGGGCGCCTTAGCGGGCGTCGACCGGTCACGCCTCAGCCGCGACCGGTCGGCCCACGGGCCGCGGCACTGCCGCAGACTTACGTCAACGGCCCCGGGGCCGTGACAACGTCGTCAGCCGCCAACGAAGGTCCTCCGATGCCCAGCTCCAACCGCTTCATCGCCGCCATACAACGCACCGGCTTCCCCACCAACCTCGCCGCCGGGTTCCTCGCCGTCATCGTCTTCGTCATCGGGGACGGCATCGAGGCCGTGTGGATCACCAACTACCTCTCCAGCGCCGACGTCGGCTTCACCGTTCCGCAGGCCTCCTCGATCGTCACCTCCTACGGCGTCGTCGTAGCGCTGGCCGCCTTCCTGTCAGGAGCGCTGTGCGACGCCCTGGGATGCCGCAGGGTCATGCTCATCGGCCTGATCTCCTTCCTGGTCTTCGACGCGCTCTTCATCGCCGTCGGCCTGCCCAGCCACAGCCTGCCCCTCCTCCTGCTCTTCTACGGGATGCGCGGCTTCGGCTACCCCATGTTCGCCTACGGGTTCCTCACCTGGACGATGATGGTGACGCCCCCGGAGCGCCAGTCCTCGGTCTCGGGCTGGTTCTGGTTCGCCTTCTCCCTGGGCATGCAGCTGCTCGGCTCCTACCTGTCCAGCCTCTTCCTGCCCGCCATCGGGCACATCCCGACCCTGTGGGTCGGCTGGCTGCTCGCCGCCGCCGGGGGCACCACCGGCATGCTCTTCCTGTACCGCCGCCCCTCCTCCGCCGCCACCCGGGGCAAGTCCGTCCTCCAATCGGTCGGCTCGGCCGTGTCCGTGCTGTGGCGCTACCCGAAGGTCTCGGTGGGCGGGGTCGTCAAGATCATCAACCTCTCCGGCCAGTACGGCATGCAGGCCTACTACGTCGTCTACCTGCACAAGGTCTTCGGCATGCCCGAGTCCCAGGCGATCCTGGAGTTCTCCATCTTCGGCTTCGTCGCCATTATCGGCGACGTGTTCTGGGGCGTCATGGGCGACCGCATCGGCTGGCGCAACACCCTGCAGTGGGCCGCCACCCCGATCACGGCGATCGCGCTGGCCTACATCTACCTCATCCCCATCGTCGCCGGCCCGAGCTTCCTCCTCATCGCGCTGGGGACCTCGGCCGTGGGCATCGGCCTGAGCGCGCACGTGCCAACCACGCCGCTGATCACCGCCCACGCCCACGGGGAGACCGGCAACGCTCTGGCCATCCTCAACCTCGGCGCCGGCCTGGGCGCCTTCGTCGGCCCCGCCATCGTCACCCTGCTGCTGGGCGACGAGGGCACGGCCCAGGGCTACGCCGCGGCCGCCATGGCGCTGGCCGGCATCTACGTCATCTCCTTCCTCCTCTGCTTCGCCCTCAGGCTCCCGGGCAACGCCCGAGTGCTGCACACTGATGCCGAGCTCTCCGACGCCGACGTCGCCGCGCCCACGACCGCCTGACCGCCCTACGCCGACCATCCGCCACCCACCATCCGATAAGAGAACCGAGAGAGACAGGACACCAGCCATGAACACCACTCCCGACCGCAGCGACCTCGCCCCCGCCTACGACCGCTCGGCGATCACGACCGGGATCGTCCACATCGGCGTCGGCGGCTTCCACCGCGCCCACCAGGCCATGTACCTCGACCGCCTCATGCGAGACGGCTCCGGGTCCGACAATCCGCAGGACGCCTGCCTGGACTGGGGCATCTGCGGGGTCGGGCTCCTGCCGGGCGACGCCCGTATGCGAGACGCGCTCGCCTCCCAGGACCACACCTACACCCTGACCCTGAAGTACCCCGACGGCCACCACGAGTCCACCGTCATCGGCTCGATCCACGACTACCTCTTCGCCCCCGACGACCCCGAGGCCGTCCTGAGCCTCATGGCCGCGCCCACCACCCGGATCGTCTCCCTGACGGTGACCGAGGGCGGCTACAACATCGACGACGCCACCGGCGCCTTCCGCACCGAGTCCCCGGGCGCCGCCCACGACGCCGCCAACCCCCGCGAGCCCACCACCGCCTTCGGCTGCATCGTCGAGGCGCTGCGCCGTCGCCGTGAGGCCGGCACCGCCCCCTTCACGGTCATGAGCTGCGACAACCTGCCCGGCAACGGCAGGATCGCCCGCACCGCCGTCGTCTCCCAGGCCGCCATGAGCGACCCGGAGCTGGCGGGCTGGATCGAGGAGCACGTCTCCTTCCCCAGCTGCATGGTCGACCGGATCACCCCCCAGACCACGCCGGAGGACATCACCGAGGTCCGCTCCGAGCTGGGCATCGAGGACGCCTGGCCGGTGGTGTGCGAGCCCTTCACCCAGTGGGTGCTCGAGGACGACTTCCCCGCGGGCCGCCCGCCCTACGAGAGGGTCGGGGTGCAGATGGTCGACGACGTCGTGCCCTACGAGCTGATGAAGCTGCGCCTGCTCAACGCCTCCCACCAGGGCCTGGGGCACTGGGGGCGCCTGCTCGGCATGACCTACGGGCACGAGGCCGCCGCCGACGCCGACATCGCCGCCTGGGTGCGCGCCTTCCTGGAGCGCGAGGCCCTGCCGCGCCTGCGGCCGGTGCCCGGCATCGACCTGGCGGAGTACGTGGACACGCTCTTCGAGCGCTTCACCAACGCCGCCATCGCCGACACCCTGCTGCGCCTGGCCCAGTTCGGCCCCAGCGGCATGCCCAAGTTCGTCCTGCCCACCGTGCGCGACAACCTCACCGCGGGCGGGCCGATCCGCCTGGGGGCCGCCATGTGCGCCGCCTGGTCGCTGGGGGCCGCGGGCACCGACGAGAGCGGCAACCCGATCCCCGTGGCCGACGACCTGCGGCCCCTGGCCGAGCGGCAGGAGGCCGGCGAGGAGACCGCCTTCATCGGCAATGCGGAGATCTTCGGGGACCTCGCGGCCAACGAGCGCTTCGCCGCCACCTACGCCGAGGAGCTGGCGGCGCTGCGCGCCCAGGGGGCGCGGGCGCGCCTGCGGGCGCTCGTGGCCGAGGGCTGAGCGGCCCCTCGGGCGCCGGCGAGACCTCCCTTCTGCGCCGCGTCGGGGCGCGCAGGCTCAGGTTCTGGAAGGCGCGGGGCTTCCGGCTCCTCGGCCGCGCCCGGTGCAAGGCGACCATCGCTGAGCACATCGGCTCCACCGCGGTGCCGCGCAGCCGGCGGTCGGATCGCCTCGTATCAGTCACTGGGCGCCACGCGCGCAGGACGCCGTGGCACCCTGGGCCCATGAACCAGCCCGACGCCGACCGCCCCGACCCGCCCGTCCCCTACCGGCAGGTGCGCGCCGTCTGGGACGCGCGGTCCATCACCGTCTACCAGGCCTACGGCCCCGCCATCGCCGGCCCCGCCGTGGCGGCCGGGCGCTTCGTGCCGCCCTTCAGCCGCAGCCGCATGACGTGGGTCAAGCCCTCCTTCCTGTGGATGATGTACCGCAGCGGCTGGGCGACCAAGCCGGGCCAGGAGCGGATCCTGGCCGTCACCATGTCCAGGTCCGGCTTCGAGGAGGCCCTGGGCCGCTCGTGCCTGAGCCACATGGACCCCGCCGTCCACACCAGTCGCGAGCAGTGGGCCGCCCTCAAGGCGCGCAGCCCCGTCCGCGTCCAGTGGGACCCCGAGCGCAGCGCCTCGCTGAGCCCCCTGCCGTACCGCTCCCTCCAGGTCGGGATCGGCCCGGGCGCCGTCGACGACTACGTGGACCGCTGGGTCCTCGCCCTGCGGGACATTACCGACGACGTCGCCCGCCTGCGCTCCCTGCCCGCCCTGGCCGCCGCGGACCTGCCCCGCGAGCGCCCGTACCCGCTGCCCGACGCACTGGCCTCGCGGATCGGCGCCACCGCAACCGCACCACCGGCAGCGGCGCCGTGACTCCCGGGGCGGACGACCCCTCACTCGCGCGGGCCGGCCTGCGCCCGTACGGGCCGACAAAGGCGGAGGCCGGGGTCGGGGTTGGGCGCCCGGTCTTCCGGTCGTCCGGTCGTCCGGGCGCCCGGTCTTCCGGGCGCCCGGCCCGCCAGCGCCGCCCCGGAATCATCTAGGACCGGCCGCCGGCTGGGACCCGAGTCCGTCGCACGACCGGAATGACGGCCGTGAGCTGCCCCGACCTGCCTCAACCTGCCCCGACCCCACTACACCACGCGCGTATACACTGCGTATATACTGCTGGCCATGGACACCCGACTCACGCTCCTCGGCCTGCTGGGCTCCGGGCCCGGCTACGGCTACGACCTCAAGCTCAGCTGGGACCGCTGGTTCGCCCAGACCAAGCCGCTGGCCTTCGGCCAGGTCTACTCCTCCCTGGCCCGCCTCCTGCGCGACAGCCTCATCATCCAGGTCGGCGCCGAGCCCGGGGCCGGCCCCGCGCGCAAGCGCTACGAGATCACCGAGGCCGGCCGCGCCGCCGTCGAGGACTGGATCCGCCGGCCGGAGGTCCCCTCCGACTCGATCCAGGCGGACCTGTTCGCAAAGACCGTGATCGCCCTCCTCCTGGGCGACGACGCCGAGCGCCTCCTCGACCTGCAGCGCGCCGCCCACACCGCGCGCATGCGCGAGCTCACCCGCCTCAAGCAGGACGGCGACCTGCGCACCGTGCTGCTCGCCGACCACGCCCTGTTCCACCTGGAGGCCGACCTGCGCTGGATCGACCTGACGGCCGCCCGCCTGACCGAGCTGCGCGAGGAGGTGCGCGCATGAGCGCCGCGCCCCGCGTCATTATGCGCGCCCGGGGCCTGGAACTCGCCTTCGGGACCACCCGGGCCCTGCGCGGCATCGACCTCGACGTCGTCGCCGGGGAGGTCCTGGCCGTCACCGGGCCGTCCGGGTCGGGCAAGTCCACTCTTCTGCACGTCATGGCCGGGGTCCTGGTCCCCGACGCCGGCAGCGTCGGCTACGACGGGCGCGACGTCGCCGCCCTGGGCGAGGCCGACCGCTCCCGCCTGCGCCTGGCCGAGTTCGGCTTCGTCTTCCAGTTCGGCCAGCTCCTGCCGGACCTGTCCGCCCTGGACAACGTCACCATCCCCCTGCTGCTGGCGAGGACTCCGCGCAGGCAGGCCCTGGAGAGGGCCCGCGCCCAGCTCGCCGAGCTCGGCCTGGACGGGCGCGAGGACAAGCTCCCCACCCAGCTCTCCGGCGGGCAGGCCCAGCGGGTCGCCGTCGCCCGCGCCCTGGTGGCCCGCCCACGGATCCTCTTCGCGGACGAGCCCACCGGCGCCCTGGACTCCCTGGCCGCCGAGCAGACCATGCAGGTCCTGGTCCGCGCCACCCAGGCCGCCGGCGCCGCCCTGGTCATCATCACCCACGACCCGCGCACCGCCGCCTACGCCGACCGCGAGGCCATCGTCCGCGACGGGCGCCTGAGCACCGGGACCGGGCTCGTGGAGGAGGCACGATGAAGGATCTGGCACTGGCCCGCCTCATCATCGCCGGCGACGGCCCGTCACGACGCCGCCTCCTGGGCATCGTCGCCGGGGTCATGGTCGGGATCACCGTCTTCCTCATGCTGGCGGCGGCCTCGCAGGCGTTCGGCGAGCGCAGCCGGCGCTCCACCTGGCACCAGCCCGTCTCGACCAGCCCCACCTACCTGGAGCCGGACACGGTCCTGACCCCGGCCACGGCGGCGATCGCCTCCACCACCGACTACTACGGGGACCGGATCATCACCGTCGTGCTCGTGGCCGCCACGCCCGACACGCGCGTGCGCGTCCCCGGCTCCGACGTCGTGCCCCGGCCGGGCCAGTACGTGGCCTCTCCGGCGCTGGCCGGGCTCATCTCCTCCGCCCCCGCCGACCAGCTCGGGGACCGCTACGGCGAGCAGGCCGGCACCCTGTCCGACGACGCCGTGGAGGGCCCGGACTCGCTCGTGGCGGTCATCGGGATGGACCAGTGGCAGATCCTGGCCCGGCAGGGCTCGGGCGCCCCGCCGCAGGTCGTCACCGAACTCGTCGGCTACGACTACGCCTCCCAGGTCTGGCGGATCGTCGCCGCCATCGGTGCGATCGCGATCCTCGTCCCGGTGCTCCTCCTGATCGCCATCGTCACCGACCTGGGCGCCGCCCAGAGGGCCGAGCGCTTCGCGACCCTGCGCCTGATCGGGGCGACGCCCGGGCAGGTGGCCCGGATCGCCGCGACGGAGACGGCGGCCACGACCCTGCTGGGGGCGCTGCTCGGGGTCGGCGCCTACCTCGCCCTCATCCCGGTGGCGGCGCGCATTGTGATCAGCTCCTCCCGCTTCTTCCCCCGCGATCTGCTCGCCTCCCCCGCGGTCATCGCCGCCACCGTCCTCGGCACGACGCTCGGCGCCTCCGCGGTGGCCTGGTGGCGCACCCGGCGCGCGGGCATCGGCCCGCTGGGGGCGTCCCGCGAGCGCAGCGAGCGCCCGCCCCGGCCCCTGTCCCTGCTGCCGCTGCTGGCGGGCCTGGCCGGGCTCGCGGCGGTCCGGGCGCTCTCAGGCTCCGAGACCCCACCCATGGTCCTGGGCCGCCTCCTCGTGGGCTCGTTCTGCCTGACCATGCTGGGGCTGCTGTGGGCCGGACCGCTCCTGACCTCCTGGAGCGCCCGCCTGGCCCGGCGCGGCGCCCGCAGCGCGGCCCAGGTCATCAGCCTGGGGCGGCTGGCGCAGCACCCGCGGGCGGCCTTCCGGGCGGTGGGCGGCCTCGTCGTCGCCGTCTACGCCGTCACGCTCTTCGCAGTCGCCATCACGGCGGCGGCCGGCACCACCACTCCCGCCCAGGGGGCCGGCTACCTCTCGACGACGACGCTCTACGCCACGGCGGGACCGGCCGACCCGGCCGCGCTCGGGGCCGCGGCCAGCCGGCTAGACGACGTCGAGGGGGTGCGGACCGTCGCCGTGGCGAGCATGGAGGTGCCGCGCGGGAGCGGGTCATCCGGGTCATCCGGGTCATCCCAGGACCAGGAGGAGGACCCGGACGAGGACCAGGACGCGGCCTACACGCGGCTGGTGCTCTCCGTCGAGGACGCCCGCGCCCTGGGAGCCGCGGACGCGCAGTCGGAGACGGGCTGGGTGAGCGTGTCCTCCAGATGGCTGGCCGACGCCGCCGCCGATCCGCTGCCCGCCGAGGCTCCCGGGGAGGGGCCCGCACCGGCGGTGCTGCTCGTGGGCACCGACGGCGGGGCGGGTGCGCTGGAGCGGGCGCGCACCGCCATGGAGACCTCCGACCTGGACCTGACAATGTACCCGCTCACGCGCAGCGACAGGGTCGAGGTCATGGCCATGGCCCTGGAGAACCAGTTCGCGGCGCTGGGGTACATCGGCATCCTCATCGCGGCGGGCGTGTCCACCGCCTCGCTGGCGGTGTCCGCCGTCGCCTCCCTGCTGGCGCGGCGCCGGGTGCTGTCCCTGCTGCGCCTGGTCGGCATGCCGCGCGACGTCCTGCGCCGCTCGGTGGCCTACGAGACCCTGCTGCCGGTGGCCACCGTGCTCGCCCTGAGCATCGGGGCGGCGGTGTACACGGCCTGGGTGCTCGTCACGGGCACGTCCTCGCGCTCGATCGACTGGCCGGCGGGCTCCTACTACGCCGTGGTCGGGGCGTGCCTGGCACTGACGGGAGCGGCGATCGCGGCAAGCGCACGGGCGGCGGGCCGGATGGTCTCAGGAGGCACGGTGCGCTTCGAGTAGCGGCGCCGGCGCGACTCGTCGGTCTGCGCGAGCCGGGCACAAGGCCCCTGCCAGCCCTGACAGACGCCCTGCAGGCGGAACTTAGGTTAGGGGCGCCTTGCTCCTAGGCCATTCGTCCCTCTACTCTTGCAGCGCAGATGTCGCGTCGGCATCGTGCCGCGCGCGAACACCTGCAACGTCATAACACTCGCTCAACGACGAGGTCCACTACCGCCATGGTCAAGCGCCAGATCCCCAATCCGAACGAGATCTTCGATCTGCTCCACTTCAAGAAGCCCGACCTGAACGCCAAGCGCCGTCGGCTCCAGTCGGCTCAGACCATCTGGGACCTGCGCACGATCGCCAGGCGCCGCACTCCCGCCGCCGCCTTCGACTACACCGACGGCGCCGCCGAGGGCGAGATCTCCCTGCGCCGGGCCCGCCAGGCCTTCCGCGACGTCGAGTTCCACCCCGATATCCTGCGGCCGGCGCCCAGCGTCGACACCTCCTGCCAGATCCTGGGCGGGACCTCCGCCATGCCCTTCGGCATCGCCCCGACCGGCTTCACCCGCCTCATGCAGACCGAGGGCGAGGTCGCGGGCGCCGGGGCCGCGGGCGCGGCCGGCATCCCGTTCACCCTGTCCACCCTGGGCACGGCCTCCATCGAGGAGGTCAGGGACGCCAACCCGCACGGGCGGAACTGGTTCCAGCTCTACGTCATGCGCAAGCGGGAGATCTCCTACAGCCTGGTCGAGCGCGCCGCGCGGGCGGGCTTCGACACCCTCATGTTCACCGTCGACACCCCAGTGGCCGGGGCCCGCCTGCGCGACCGGCGCAACGGGTTCTCCATCCCGCCGCAGATCACCGCGGGGACGGTCCTCAACGCGATCCCGCGCCCGTGGTGGTGGTTCGACTTCCTGACCACCCCGAAGCTCGAGTTCGCCTCCCTGAAGAGCACCGGCGGCACTGTGGGCCAGCTGCTCGACTCCGCCATGGACCCGACGATCAGCTACGACGACCTCGAGGTCATCCGCTCCATGTGGCCGGGCAGGATCGTCATCAAGGGCGTGCAGAACATCCCGGACGCCAAGCGGCTGCTCGACCACGGCGTGGACGGCATCATCCTGTCCAACCACGGCGGGCGCCAGCTCGACCGCGCCCCGGTCCCCTTCCGGCTCCTGCCCGAGCTCGTCCGCGAGGTCGGCTCCGACGCCACCGTCATGATCGACACCGGCATTATGAACGGCGCCGACATCATCGCCTCCGTCGCCCTGGGCGCGAGGTTCACGATCATCGGTCGCGCCTACCTCTACGGCCTCATGGCGGGCGGGCGCGCCGGGGTGGACCGCGCCATCGAGATCCTGTCGGAGGAGGTCGTGCGCACCATGAAGCTCCTGGGCGTCTCGAGCATCGAGGAGCTCGAGCCGCGCCACGTCACCCAGCTCACGCGCCTGGTGCCGGTGCGCGGCCAGGTCAGGGCGGCCGCCGACGCCGTCGCCCGCTGACCGGGCGGGCCCCGCCCGCCCCGCGTTAGTGCTACCGTCACGAACCAGTACGGGCAGCCGGTCAGGGCCGGAGTGTCGTCGTTCGCGGCCGTCACGCCGCCCCGCACAGCCTCAGCACCCCTCCGCACCGGATCGAGGAGCCAGCCATGACACTGACGACCGACGAGGCCTCGCATACGAACTTTGCCCTGACGAGGCTCAAGAAGGGGTACAGCACGGAGGAGGTCGACGCCTTCATGCAGGAGGTCGTCGCAGCCCTGCGCTCGTGGGAGACGGGCACGGCCGTCGGCTCGCTCCCGCCTGCCGACGGCAGCGAGCCGGCCGAACACGACAGCCGGGCGGCCGGCGCCTCATACGGGGTGCTGACCTCCCGTGATGTGACGAGCAAGATATTCACCTCGACCAGGTTCCGCAACGCCTACGAGCCGGACCAGGTCGATGCCTTCATGCGGGAGGCCGCCGCGGCCCTGCTCGCCTGGGAGACGGGCACCGTCGTCGGCGCGCCGCAGAAGATGCTGACGGCCCAGGACGTCATGGACGCGAAGTTCCAGGCCAGCAGCAAGTTCGGCGAGGGCTACGAGCAGGACGAGGTCGACGAGTTCCTCGACGACGTCGCCGGGACCCTGCGCGCATGGGAGGCGAGCGGCGCGGATGGCGCGTCCCGACCCGACGGCGCACCCCCGGGGGCGCTGACCTCCGAGGCCGTGGCAAACAAGATGTTCCAGGTCACCCGGTTCCACAACAGCTACGAGCGGGACAAGGTCGACGAGCTCCTAGACACCATCATGCGCGTGCTGCGGGACTATGAGGCCCGCAGCGGTCATTGAAAACCACTGCAGAACGACCCGGCCGCAGGAGAAAGAACAATATGCCAATCGCCCAACCGACTAAGACCAGAAGCTGGACCCCCGATACGCTCCGTACGGGTCCGTCCAAGGACGACCGGGGACTGCTCGGCCAGCCCAGGGGGCTTCCCTGGATGCTCAACGTCGAGATGTGGGAGCGCTTCTCCTACTACGGGATGCGCGCCATTCTCCTCTTCTTCATCACCGACGAGATAGCCAGTGGCGGCCTTGGGATAAGCCCGAACACCGGTGAGACCATTCTGGCGGTCTACGGTGCGGCCGTATTCCTGCTGTCGATCCCCGGCGGCGTCTTCGCCGACCGCGTCATAGGACCTTGGCGGTCCACCTTCTACGGGGGGATCGTCATTATGGCGGGCCACATATGTCTCTCCATCCCCATCGACTCCCTGGCCTGGGCGGGCATTGTCCTGGTGGCCGTCGGAACCGGGTTCATCAAGCCGAACCTCTCCACGATCGTCGGCGGCCTGTACGACCAGGGCGACCCGCGCCGCGACACCGGCTTCCAGCTGTTCTACATGTCGATCAACGTCGGTGCCTTCGCCTCACCGCTGGTCACCGGCTGGCTGCGAGCCCACTACGGCTACCACGCGGGATTCTCCGCGGCCGCGATCGGCATGGCCTTCGCCCTCGTCGCCTTCGTCTACGGGCGCAGCAAGCTCTCCGCCTTCGCCTTCGACGTGCCCAACCCGCTCGATGCCGAGGACCGCAGCAGGCTGCTCCTGGTCTCGCTGGGCGCGGCGGCGGGGACCGTCTTCGTGGCATGGGCCCTCTACCTGCTCCTGGGGACGTGGCCCGACGCCATCGCGTACACGATCTTCGTGATCGCCCTGGGCGCGTCGATCGCCTACTTCGTCATCATGTTCCGCTCCCCCAAGGTGACCGGCCCGGAGCGCACCCACCTGCGCGCCTACATCTCCCTGTGGGTCGGAGCCGTCCTGTTCTTCATGATCTTCGAGCAGGCCTCGGGCAAGATGGCGACCTTCTCCAAGACCCACACCGACGGGACGACGCCCTTCGGATGGGTCATCAGCCCCGAGGCGTACCAGTCCGTGAATCCGGCCGTCATCGTCATCCTGGCTCCGCTGGTCGGCTGGTTCTTCTCCCGCCGCCTGGGCCGGGCCATCCCCACCGTGACCAAGTTCGCCACCGCCGTGCTCATTGTCGGCCTGTCCGCACTCATGATGGGATACGGCTTCCACTCCTGGACCGGCGGGGAGGACGGGCCCCTGGCGCCCTGGTGGTTCCTGGCGGTCGTCTTCATCGTCCAGACCGTCGGCGAGCTGTTCCTCTCACCGGTCGGCCTGTCCACCACCACGGCGCTGGCCCCCAAGAGCTTCGCCTCCCAGGCCATGGTCCTGTGGCTGCTGGCCTCGGCCACCGGCCAGGGACTGGCCGCCGTCGTCATCGCCAACACCGGGCGCATCGGTGACGCGACCTACTACTACGGCCTGGGCGCGATCACCATCGTCGTCGCCATCGCCATCTTCGCCGCCGCCCCCTGGACCCAGCGCCAGATGGCCGACGTCGATGCGCCCGGTCCGCAGTAGCCGCCGGCCCGGCCCCGCCGCCTCCCTCCAGCCCCTTTCGCCGAGATCGGTTCACTTCCGGCTCGAGATCGGTCCCCATCCCCTTCGACCTGAGTGAGCCCGCCTGCCCGCGGCTGACGGACTCCGCCTGCTTCCGTCCTCGACAGTGGAGTATCACACCGAAGGCGGCCACGACGATTCACCCGACTCCGGCGGCCTGCGGCGCCCCCGCACGTCGAGCCGCGGAAGCGATTCGACGCCTGGAGGGCAGAGCCGCGAGTTCTACTCGGGGCCGGCGCGCGCAAGCCCCTGTGCGCATCGCCACCCGGAGCCCGCGCCCGCCCGTTACCCGCCCTGGGGCGCGGTCACACGTCGTCGGCGCCCTGCTTGAGCCCGACGAGGCTGAACCGTGCGGCGCTCACCGAGCGGCCGCTGTGCCTGGCGCCGGTCGCCATGTAGGCCACGTCGCCGGCGCTCAGCTCGTGCTCGACGCCGTCGATGGAGAACCTAATCGTGCCCTCGAGGACGTGCAGGACCGTCGGCATGGGCGAGGGCTCCTCCTCATGAATCAGCTGGTCGGCGCCGAGGACGAACTCGACGACGATCAGCCGCTCGTTGTTGACGACCTCGCGGACCTTCTTCTCTCCCGCGGTCATCGAGAAGTCGGCCGACAGGCCGGTATGGACGCTGGACTCGCGTGCTGAACTCGTGCTCTCGCTGATGGACATACGGCCATCCCCTCAGGTAGTGCGACTCGTCTTCCGCCGAGCGCTCCCGCCCGGCAGACAGAACATAACCCACACTTTTTCCCGGATCAAGCCTTGTTTATTTGAGCGCCGGGCGCGTGAAACCGAACCGCCCCGGGCGCCGCCTCAGGAGCGCCGCACCAGGGGGAAGGTGATGGTCTCGCGGATGCCCTGGCCGGTGAGCACCATGAGGAGGCGGTCGATGCCCATGCCCATGCCGCCGCTGGGCGGGAAGCCCTGCTCCATGGCGACCAGGAAGTCCTCGTCCAGGACCATGGCCTCGGGGTCGCCGTTGGCGGCGGCGAGCGCCTGGGCCTCGAAGCGCTCGCGCTGGACCACGGGGTCGGCCAGCTCGGAGTAGGCGGTGGCCGTCTCGAAGCCGCGGATGTACAGGTCCCACTTCTCGGTCAGGCCTGGGCGCGAGCGGTGGTAGCGGGTCAGCGGGGAGGTGTCCTCGGGGAAGTCGTAGACGAAGGTGGGGGCCCACAGCTTGTTGCCCACCAGCTCCTCGAAGATGTCCTCCACGATCTTGCCGGCCACGGCGTAGTCGTCCACCTCCAGGCCGATCCGCTCAGCGTGGGCCACCAGGTGCTCTCGGGGGGTCTCCACGGCGATCTCCTCCCCCAGCGCCTCTGAGACGGAGGTGTACAGGTCGATCTTGTCCCACTGGCCGGACAGGTCGTACTCGGTGCCGTCGCCGAGCCGCACGACCTCGCCGCCCTCGGGCAGGCCGAAGGCGTCGCGCGCCGCCTGCTGGACCAGGTTGCGGGTCAGCTCGGCCATGCCGTTGTAGTCGGAGTAGGCCTCGTAGGCCTCCAGGGCCGTGAACTCCGGGGAGTGGGAGGAGTCGGCGCCCTCGTTGCGGAAGTTGCGGTTGATCTCGAAGACGCGGTCCACCCCGCCCACCACGGCGCGCTTGAGGTAGATCTCGGTGGCGATGCGCAGGTAGAGGTCCATGTCGAAGGCGTTCATGTGGGTGATGAACGGGCGGGCGGCCGCCCCGCCGTGGATGACCTGGAGCATGGGGGTCTCCAGCTCCAGGTAGTCGCGACGGTGGAAGTTCGCCCGCAGGGAGCGTACGACGGCGGCGCGGGTGCGCACCATGTCGCGGGCGGCCGGGCGGGTGAGCAGGTCGAGCTCGCGGCGGCGCACCCGGTTGTCCTCACTGAGGCTGACCTCCTCGCCCTCCTGGTTGGTCCAGACCTTGGGCAGCGGGCGCAGGGCCTTGGAGGCGATCCGCCAGGCGGGGACGGCGACGTCGTCGTCCCCGAGCTCGGCCGGCGCGGCGGCGTCGGCGCCCTCGCGCAGCACGGACTCGGCCATGACCGACAGCTCACCGCGGCGCGAGGAGATGACGCGGCCGTGGACGAAGAGGTGGTCGCCCAGGTCGACGTCGGACTTGAAGGCCGCCAGGGAGGTGTGGCCCGCACCCGGCAGGGCCTTGGCCGACAGCATGGCCTGGAGGGTGGTGCCGGCGCCATCGGCGAGGGTGACGAAGCACAGGCGGCCGGTGTTGCGCAGGAAGACCACGCGCCCGGCCACGCCGACGACGTCGTCGGTCTCCTGCCCGGCCTCCAGGTGGCCGTAGGCCTCGCGGACCGCGGCGATCGTGGTGGTGATGGGGAGCTGGACCGGGTAGGGGTCCCAGCCCTCGGAGCGCAGGCGGTCGCGCTTGGCGGCGCGGACCTCGAACTGCTCGCCCGGGCCCGGGTCCTGCTTGGGCTGAGCGGGCTGCCGGGGACCGCCGGCCTGCTCAGAGGCTTGAGTGCTGTCGGGCTCGGGGACGGCGTTCTGCCGGGTCGCATCGGTCACGCGCGCGAGTCTAATGCGGCCGAGAGGGCGCGCGCCCCAGTGCGGCCGCGAGGCATCGGCCACGCGCCCGCCGGAGCGCCGGGCTCCACAGGCGGGCGCCGCGCAGGGCCCAGGACCGGTCCTGTGGATAGTTCTCCAGAGGCATGGAGAATTGCGGCATCCTGTATATATGGACCTCGCGATCAGTACTCTTTTGAGCCGAGTCGATGCGTTGCACGGCGTCGCCCACTGGGACGAGGTCCTGCGCGAGCCGGCCGATCGTACCGCCAAGGACGCGGCCATTGCCATGGGGGAGCTGACCGAGCCTTACCGTCGGCTACTCGTCCGCCCGGGAACCGAGCGGAGTATTGTGCGAGCGCGCCACTTCCGCGGCCGCCTCACGTGCGCCAGCGCCGCGCAGGTGCTCGGCTACCCCATGTGGAGCCCTCCGAGCGATCTTCATATCGCAGTCCCGGCGAACCGCTCAGTACGCCCATCGGCGAGCAGGCCTCTCGCCGGCGTCCGTATTCACCGACCGGCGACGCTGACTCCGATGACGGTCGACGACTTCCCCCTGGTCCGTCCGGCCGAGGTCGTCGCCTGCGCCCTAGTCTGCCTGAATGAGCTCGATGCCATCTGCATCGCGGACGCGGCGCTCAACCACGGGGACACGACGAAGGAGGACATTGCCGAGCTGCTGGTCGGCCGGTACTCGAAGAACGCACGCATGCGCCTGAGTAAGGCCGACGCGGCAGCGCGATCACACCTGGAGACGCGAACCCGGTTGTGTCTACGGGAGGCCGGGCTGTGGGTCGAGACCGGCGTCGTACTCGAAGGCGTCGGTGAGGTCGACACACTTGTCGAGGGCTGGCTCATCGTCGAGGAGGACGGATTCGAGTTCCACTCCTCCAAGGAGCAGTTCGTGCGCGACCGGAACCGGGACCAGAGCGCCCTCGCCGCCGGTTATGTGCCGCTGCGGCTGACCTACGACGATGTAGCTGCCGGCGAGAGGACGATTCTGGGCATTGTGAGCAGGGCTCTGCGGGGTGTTGCACATTCGTCGCGTCTGCGCATTCCAGAGAACCGCGCCATTCTGCGGAATCTGGGGTGGGCGTGAGGCAAAGCCCCGTCTCCTGTGTGCGCAGCACCCCCTCTGCGCACATGGGAGCGCGTCAACCCATCTTGACGGTTCGCAGCAAAGACCAGAATCCTGCGGAAAAGTAGGTACTGCTGCGCAACAACCCGTTTCTCCCATGTGCAACCCTCGCCGCCGGCCGCGCACAGCGCACAAGCCGGCTCTCGGTCGCGCTCCGGGAGCCGGGCCTCGCTGGCGGAAGAGCCCGGATCAAGGCAGCCTGGGGCGGGCGCGGGGCATCTCACCGGTGCAGGGCCTGCTGCACCGCGAGCAGCACCTCGCCGACCACGGCCTCGGCGGCCGGGACGTTGGGATGATCCGGGTCGGCGATGACCAGGCGCATCTCGGGGGCCCGGAACACCCCCCTCCCCCGGGGCCGGGGACCATCTCGCCCAGGTACCCGCCGCTCCAGGCATTGAGAGCGGCCAGGCGCCGAGAGTCCCCCCGCAGGAGCGCCTCGGCCAGCTCCTGGCGGGGGAGTCCCAGCTCGGCGGCGACCTCCTCGGCGTACGCCTCGAGCTCGGCCGGGGTGTCCGCCCAGTACCCGGTCTCGGTGGTTGCGGGCTCTCGGCGCAGGAGACTGGGGTGAGCCAGGATGATCGCGGGCGCCTCCCAGTACCGTCCCGCGTGATGGGGACCGGCGTGGCGGCTGCTCATGGGGCGGAAACGGACCCGGACGCCGTCGGTGGTGAGCAGGACCGGACTCTGAGCCCTGTTCTCGAGCGTGAGCACGCCGATCGTCTGCCGCGTCAGGGCGAGATGGACCAGAAGCAGGTCGGTCATGGGAGTGCCGTAGGGGGACAGGGGCTGCGGACCGAGGTAGAAGGCGGGGACGCTGAGGATGGCCGGCTCCTCATGCATGAGGCTGTATGCGGGCGGGAGGGGCTCCTCTGGCCTGCGCGTGCGGAAGACGCGCCGGAGCAGTAAGACGAGCAGGACCAGCAGGACGACCCCGCCGACCGCGGCGGCCGCGCCGACCACCCCCAGCCCTATGAGCCGACGGATCAGGAACCTCACGAGCTCCACGATCTGGATGACTATCCCGAGCCCGATGACAAAGACAACGACCTTCAGCTGCATCCGGCGGTAGGGGGTGTGCCAGTCGGTCATACAGGCTCCTTGAAGGAGAACGCGTTATCAGAGGACGCGTCAGCTTGCCGGACAGTTAAGAAGCCCGAAGTCTACCGGAGCAATCCGCCCCGGTCAGGCGGGCGGGACGGCCCACCCGGGAAGGGGACCCGACGAGCCTGGCCCCAGCAGAACCTGCTGCACCGCGGCCAGCACATCGCCGACCACGGCCTCGTCGGCCGGGTCGTCGGGCCGGTCCGGGTCGGCGATGACGAGGCGCATCTCAGGGGCCCGGAACACAGGCCCCCTGGAGGAGAGGACCATCTCCCCCAGGTAGCCCCCGCAGGCGGCGTTGAGAGCGGCCACGCTCTGGGGATCTCCGCGCAGGAGCGCGTCGGCCACCTCCTCGTAAAGGAGCCCCGTCTCGGCGGCGATCTCCTGGGCGTAGGCGACCAGCTCCTCCGGGCCGTCCACCCAGTACCGCTCGGCCTCCAGGCTCCCGACGGCCTGGGGGTACAGGAGACTGGGATGGGCGATCACCAGGCCCGGCACCATCTGCCCCGGCCACTGCCCACCGGCACAGGGACAGGGCAGAAGGCGGAAGCGAACCCGGGCGCCGTCGGCATCGCACAGGACAGTGCCACCCGCCGCATAGCCGACCTCAGCCTCCGCGGGCCTTACGCTCATGGTCTGACGCGTGACTATCAGGAGTACCCTGTCGGTCATGGGAGCGCCGTCGGAGCCCACCGGCTGGGGACCCAGGTAGAAGGCCGGACACCTGAGGGTGGTCTTCTCATCGAGCTGGCTGATCATAAGACGCCGCGCCGGGGTCATAGGGCCGATCCTGACCTTCCGCACATCCCTGATGACCGGGATCATCAGGATCAGCAGGACAAGTGCGATCACGCCGAGAACGACCGCCAGGGCAAGGCCGCCCCTCCCGGTCTCATTGGCCTTGACGCCGATGTACCGCAGTCCCAGGGCAACAGCGATGATCACGATCCAGACGGCACTGGTCTTCCCTGCGGAGAGCCTCCTACTCATTCGGGCACCTCGGGGGCACGGCGGGACGGGCGCAGCACGGCGGGCCGGGCACGGCGGAGGGGGCGCGGGCTCCATGACGCTGCCTCTCAGGACCAGTCCGGCACGGTGACGGCCCCCTGCACAATGCTCTCGTGGAACCACCGCGGCTGCACCGACATGCAGAAGTCGGCGGGGAACCAGTCGGACGGCAGGTCGTCGGCCGCCTGACTCATGACGCTTAGTGTGCCGGGGGTGGGGTGCTCAGGGCGGTGAGGATGTCGTTAGCGGCGTCGGTCAGACGCGGTGCGGCTGCGAGGTGGTGGCCGTTGAGGTTGATGGTGACCTCCTGCAGG
>NZ_JONS01000047.1 GCF_000711965.1 Actinomyces israelii DSM 43320 | reverse complement strand
GCGGCGGTCGATGCGCTGACGGGTGAGCTGATTGGCAGGACGGTGCCCGGTGGTGCCGGCGAGGTCATGGCGCTGGTCACGCGGCCTGCGGGCGGGGTGCGGGGGTGTCAGGGCGACGCTGTGAGGCCGGTCCGACCGGTCTCGGGCGGGCCCGGGGCCCTGGCCGGGGAGCGGGGTCGCTCGCCGGGTGGCGGCGCCCTCCAGGCTGCTGCGCCCTAGCGGCGAGCGGGCCCGGGACCGATCGCACGGTGCGCGATCCTGCTGGCCCGCCTGGCGCACCGCGACGATATCGCCCGTGGTGCGGGTCCCCCACCCGCTTGCCAGGAGGGGGCCCGTGACCTGGTGCGCTCGCGCCCCGGGTGCCCGCGGCGACCTGATTGAGGGCCCGCCACCGCCTGCCCCAGGATGCTGCTGCGCCGCGGGATCGTCTATGACGGCGCCAGGGGCGCAGAGCCCGGACCCCGCGGGCGCCCCCCGATCCCAGGCCAGGAACAAGAGACCAGCCCCACCCCGCCCACCTGACAGCAAGCACCCCCATACCAGCCCCGCACCGAGACCGGTTCACGGGGCGGGCGGTCTCTTCTGCCTGCTCTGTCTGCTCTCCGACGCCGTCAGGGGCTCCCGGGTGTCGGCCTTGACCGGAAAACTTGACCGGAAAAGGTGGCTCCCACGCACTTTTAGCACCGACCCCCGCCCTGCCCTCGTCGCAGAACCGCAGAATCACGCCGATCCCCGCCGCACCCAAGACCGCTGAGCGCCTTAAAAGTGCGTGGGAGCCACCTTTTTTCCACCGCGCAGCACCACTTGACGACTGAGTCCTGGCGGGGCGGGGGCCGCAGGTCGGCCCGCAGGTGACCCGCCGGACGGCCGCCGCGCCGCGTGACAGATCCCACCGTCGCGGGCTGGTCTCGGGGAGGGGCGTCCGATATATTGCTTTCTCGTCGCGCAGGCTCGGCGTCCCGCCGCTGCTCCGTGACGCCTGGAGGATTCGCCTAGTGGCCTATGGCGCACGCTTGGAAAGCGTGTTGGGTGCAAGCCCTCGGGGGTTCGAATCCCCCATCCTCCGCCGTCGCCCCGGATCCGCCCCATGATCCGGGGCTTTTTGCGCACGTTCAGGGGACTTCCGGATGCGCGTGGGGAGAACGCCCCGTGGTCGCCGGTGGTATCAGGGCGTCAAGTCTGCCAGACTCCGCACATGCGTAAGATCACCTATGTTCTTGCTGTCCCCACCGCCCTTGTCCTCGCCGCAGGTCTGGCCGCCTGCAAGCTCCCCGGCACGTCCACCAGCAGCGAGACCTCCGCATCGGAGCCCACGAGCACCTCCAGCCCCGCTCCCGTGCCCACGGTGCCCTCGATTGCGTCCACCTCCGGCGGGGGCAATGTCCCGACCGTCCCGGCCAGCCCGACCCCCAGCAAGCGGTCCATTCGCGCCGCCGACCTCAAGGTCAGCGACTGCTTCTCCAAGTCCAGCGGCAGCGGTACCGAGATCAGCACCGTCGATGTCGTCGACTGCTCAGTACCCCACCAGTACGAGGTCTACAACATCTACACCATCTCCGCCAGCACCTTGCCCACCGGCGACGACATGGAAACCGAGGTCTACACCGCCTGCTACGACTCCTTCACCAGCTACGTCGGCACCGACGCCGACAGCAGCAGCTACGGCGTCTTCACTCTCCGCCCCACTCCCGGCTCCTGGGGCCAAGGCGACCGTGCGATCACCTGCGCGGTGTCCCCCAACAAGGATGAAGGCGACACCACCAGCACCCTCACCGGCTCCGTCAAGGACACGAACAAGTAGCATCACGGCCCGCAGCCTCGCCGGTTGAGGCCGCACGACGCCGGCGGCCCGCTGCGGGCCGGGTCCGCCTCGCGCGGGCGGCGCGCCCCGGTTCCGGCGCCCCGGAACCGGGAAGCTCCGGTCCCGGGGCGCCGTCATGCCCAGCCGCTCAGCGCCCCGGCCCGCTGCGGAGCGCCTCGGTCCACTCCGAGGCGGCGACGTCGGGCGACTGGGGCGTGCTGTCCGGCGCCGGGCCCAGGTCGGCGAGGAGCTCATCGAGACCGACGACGACGTCCGCCGTGCCGGCGGCCTCGGCCTCCCCCGGCCGGCTGGAGCAGGCCTCCGCCCGGTCGCCACCGTCCGCCGTCGGGGCCGCGCGCTCTTCGGCCTGACGCTCGTTGATCATGTGGGCGGTGGAGATCATGAGCTTGAGGCGGTTGAGCTGGTTGACCTCGCTGGCGCCGGGGTCGTAGTCGATGCCGACGATATTGGCCTGCGGGTACTGGCGGCGGATCTCGCGGAACATGCCCTTGCCGACGACGTGGTTGGGCAGGCACCCGAAGGGCTGGCAGCACACGATGTTGGGGGCGCCGTTCTCAATGAGCTCGATCATCTCGGCGACCAGCAGCCAGCCCTCCCCCGCCTGGTTGCCCAGGGACAGGACCTTGGAGGCCTTCCGCGTCATGTCGACGCTGGAGGCCTCGACGTCGAAGATCCCCCCGGCGGCGAGCGCGGCCCGGGCCGGGGCCTGGGCCTGCTCCAGGAACCACACGGCGGCCTTCTTCTTGGCCAGGGAGTCCAGCCCGATGCCGTAGGTGTCGGCCTCCCACTGGGCGGTGGCCGGGCCGTTGATGAAGAAGGCGAGCATCCCGGGGACGACGGCCTCGCAGCCCTCGGCCTCGATCTGGTCGACGACGTGGTTGTTGGCGTCGGGCTGGAACTTGACCAGGATCTCCCCGACGACGCCGACGCGCGGCTTGCGGGGGATGTCTCGCCGCGGCAGGGCGGCGAACTCGCGGACCATCTCGCGCAGCAGGCGCCGGTAGCCCAGGCGCCCGCCCCAGGTGGGGCAGCGGCCCTTGCGCTCGAAGAACTCCCCGATGATCGCGTTCCAGCGCTCGACGAGCCGGTTGGCGGACCCCTCCTCGGCCTGGTAGGGGCGCACGCGCAGCAGGCAGGTGTTGAGGGTGTCGCCGATGACCACGCCCTGGACGACCTTGAGCGCCAGGGTCGGGGTGATCCTGAAGCCGGGGTTCTCCTCCAGGCCCTGCACGGAGACGGCCAGGACCGGGATCTGGGGGTACCCGGCGTCGTGCAAGCCCTTGCGGAGCATGGCGGCGTAGTTGGTGGCGCGGCACATGCCGCCGGTCTGGGAGATGGCGACGACGCAGCGGTCGGGGTCGTGGGTGCCGTCCTCGAAGGCGCCGATGAGCTGGCCGATCACCATGATGGCGGGGAAGCAGGCGTCGTTGTTGACGTAGCGCAGGCCCACCTCGAGGTCGGCCCGGCTGGCCGACTCCAGCAGCTCGACCCTGTAGCCCAGGCGCCGCATGAGCGGCGCGAGCGGCCGGAAGTGGACCGGGCTCATCTGCGGCATGAGGATCGTGTGGGTGGCGCGCATCTCCTCGGTGAAGGCCGGGGTGGTGGCCCCGGGCAGCCTGCGCGGCGGCTTCCCCCCAGACCCGTCGGCCCCGGAGCCGGCCTCCGCGGGCACGGGCCCGCCGTCGCGGACGGGGTCCGAGGGCGCCCCGCCGGGCTCGGGCGCGTGTGCGGGGCTGAGGCTCGTGTCGATCTCGGCCGGCTCGTTCTCCAGCGGCCGCGCGGCCTCCCGGGCCTCCGGGCCAGCCGGCTGCGCGCCCGAGCCGGCCCGCCGGGCGGCGGCCGGCGCCTCGTCGCGGTGACGACGCCGGGCCTCCGCTGCGGCGGACAGGGAGCGCAGGCGGATGGTGGCGGCCCCGAGGTTGGAGACCTCGTCGATCTTGAGGGTGGTGTACACGTCCCCGGCTGACTCCAGGATCTCCTGGACCTGGTCGGTGGTGACGGCGTCGACGCCGCAGCCGAAGGAGTTGAGCTGGACCAGCTCGAGGTCGTCCGCACCGGTGACGAGCTCGGCGGCCTGGTAGAGGCGGGAGTGGTAGGCCCACTGGTCGCGCACGCGCAGGCGCACCTGAGAGCCCTCGGTGGCGACGCTCGCCTCGGGGCTGGGCAGGTCCTCCTCGCGCACGTCCGACCAGTCGGCGGGGGCCTGCGGGTCCTCCTTCCTCCGGCTCAGGCCGCGGCGGATGGAGGCGACGGCGCGGGACAGCGCGCCGCCCGCCACCTGGTGCTCGACGCCGTCGTCCGCCTCGGGCCGGACGGGCTCGGGCAGGATCGAGTCCTCCGACAGGACCGCCATGCCCAGGGTGTTGATGACGTCGGGAATGCCGTGGTTGATCTCGGGGTCGATGTGGTAGGGCCGGCCCGCCAGGACGATGCCCTTGCGGCCGTGCTCGCGCATCCACTCCAGGGTGCGGCGCCCTTCGGCGCGCACGTCGGCCTTGAAGGCGGCGTCCTCGGCGAAGCCGGCGGCCACCGCCCTGCGGGCCTCGGGCAGGGTGACGTCCCAGTCGGCGAAGACCTCCACGAGCCGCTCGGCGAGCTTGGCCGGGTTGGCCAGGTTGAGGAAGGGGGACAGCAGGCGCACGCCCGGCCCCTCGCCGTCGTCGCTCCCGCCGGAGCCCTCGGAGCCGCCGGCGCCGTCGCGGACCTGCTCGACATTGGTGCGGATGACCTCGGGGTAGGTGGCGACGATCGGGCAGTTGAAGTGGTCGTCGGCCCGGTCGACGAGCTTGCGCTCGAAGAAGACGCACGGGAACCAGATGGTCTTGATGCCCTTGTCGATGAGGGACCTCACGTGCCCGTGGGCGAGCTTGGCCGGATAGCACACGTTCTCGCTGGGGATGGACTCCATGCCCGACTCGAACAACTCGTGGTTGGAGCGCCCCGAGATCATGACCCGGAAGCCGAGCTGGGTGAGGATGGTGAACCACAGGGGGTAGTTCTCGTACATGCCCAGCACCCGCGGCACGCCGATCTCCCCGCGCGTGTCCTGCCCGCGGCGCAGACGCCGGTAGGCGAAGGTGCGCCGGTACTTGTAGTCGTACAGGTTGGGCATGTCGGACTTCTTGGCGCGCCGCTCCTGGGTGGCGCCGCGCTCGCAGCGGTTGCCCGACACGTGGCGCTGGCCGTCGCTGAAGGTCGTGATGGTGAGCTTGCAGTGGTTCTGGCACAGCTTGCACACGGCAGTCTCGGTGGTCAGGCTGAATCGGGAGAGCTCGGCGAGCGTCATGAGGGTGGAGGGCACGCCGTCGTAGGTCTCCCGGGCGGTCAGGGCCGCACCGAGGCAGCCCATGAGCCCGGCGACGTCGGGGCGCACCACCTCGCGCCCGGTGAGCAGCTCGAAGGCGCGCAGGACGGCGTCGTTGAGGAAGGTCCCGCCCTGGACCGAGACGTGGTCGCCGAGCTGGTCGGCGTCGCGCAGCTTGATGACCTTGTACAGGGCGTTGCGGACCACCGAGTAGGACAGCCCGGCGCTGATCTCCCCGGGGGTGGCGGCCTCCTTCTGGGCCTGCTTGACCGAGGAGTTCATGAACACGGTGCAGCGCGACCCCAGGTCAACCGGGCGCTCGGCCCGCAGGGCCTCCTCGGCGAACTCCTGGACGGTCTGCCCCATGGACTGGGCGAAGGTCTGCAGGAAGGAGCCGCAGCCGGCCGAGCAGGCCTCGTTGACGCTGATGGAGTCGATGGCGCCGCCGCGGATGCGCAGGTACTTCATGTCCTGCCCGCCGATGTCGATCACGGAGGTGACTTCCGGGTTGAGGCGGGCGGCGGCCCGGTAGTGGGCCATGGTCTCCACCACGCCCTCGTCGATGTGCAGGGCCGCCTTGACGATGCTCTCGCCGTAGCCGGTGACGCAGGAGCGCACGATGCGCACGTGCTCGGGCATCTCGACGTGGATGCGGCGCAGGATCTCGACGGCGGCCGTGACGGGGTCGCCCTCGTTGCCCGCGTAGTGCTCCCAGACGATATTGCCGTCCTTATCCAGGACGACGGCCTTGATGGTGGTGGAGCCGGCGTCGATGCCCAGGAAGCAGTCGGCGCGGGGAGGCTCGGGGCTCTCGGCGTCGCCGGCCTGCGCGGCGTCGGTCTCAGCGGCGTCGGCGTCGGGGCCGACGCCGGGGCCCTCGGGACCGGCGTCGGGATGACTCCCGGCGGGCGGCTCGGGCCAGCCGGTGCGGGGGATGGTGGCGCGGGCGTGGCGCTCGCGGAAGGCGGCGAGCTCGTCGTCGTCGGAGAAGAGGGGCCGCATGCGGGAGGTGGCCAGGCTCAGGGCCTTGCGGGTGGCCAGGCGCGTGGAGAGCTCGGCGAGGGTGACCGGCGGGCCGGAGGCCATGAGGGCGGCGCCGACGGCGACGTAGAGCTGGGCGTCGGGCGGGCAGGTGAAGGAGTCGACCTGGTCGGCCAGGGTGCGCTCGAAGGCGGTGCGCAGCTCGGGCAGGAAGTGGAGGGGGCCGCCCAGGAACATGACGTTGCCGCGGATCGGCCGCCCGCAGGCCAGGCCGGCGATGGTCTGGGTGACGACGGCCTGGAGGACGGAGGCGGCCAGGTCGGCGGGCTCGGCGCCCTGGTTGATCAGGGGCTGGAGGTCGGACTTGGCGAAGACGCCGCACCGCGAGGCGATGGGGTAGAGCGTGGTGTGGGCGGCGGCGAGCCCGTTCAGGCCTGGAGCGTCGGTGTGGAGGAGCTGGGCCATCTGGTCGATGAATGCGCCGGTGCCGCCCGCGCAGGTGCCGTTCATGCGCTGCTCGGGGGTGGGGTGGAGGTAGGTGATCTTGGCGTCCTCGCCGCCGAGCTCGATAATGACGTCGGCCTCGGGGTTCTTGGCCTGGACGGTGCGGGTCTCGGCGATGACCTCCTGGACGAAGGGCAGGCCCATGAGGGTGGCCAGGCTCAGGCCGGCGCTGCCGGTGACGGCGCCGCGCACGGTGGCGCCCGGGAAGCGGGCGGCGGCCTCGGCGAGCAGGCGGGTGAGCTCGCCGCGCACATCGGCGTTGTGGCGGCGGTACTCGGCGAACACGGGCTCGGGGACGGGCGTCTCGGGAGCCTGCCCGGCGGCGCCGGGCTCAGGTGGCTGCGCCGCCCGCGGCGCAGCGGGGGCGGGCACGGCGCAGGACTCAGGCAGGAGCACGAGCTTGACCGTGGTGGACCCGACGTCGAGTCCCAGGGTCAAAGACCGCGGCGCAGCGTGCGCGACGCCGGGCTCGTCCGGCGTGTCGCCTCCGGCCCCGGCCGGGGCATCGGGGGGAGTGCTGTCAGCGCTCATCGTTCACCCTCCTGACTGCGCACAGACGTCACGCGATCTGCTCGGACCGTATCGATAGCATCTGCCGAAGTTCAACGACGTTGAAATTTACAACGGGCGGGCCCTAGGTCCCACCTACTTTCTGTTGACATTCGGAGCGTTGCGTGCGGCGGCCCCGCCCCCGGCCGACACTCACCCTCGTCGGCGTTGAATAGCGCACGGGTTGCGTGACGAAATTCCCGGTGCCCGACGAGGCCCTCGCACCGCCCCCGGCGGCTCACTCATCACCTCAAACCTCACCGCTCTCGCCGTCTTCGGGAGGGCGCCGCAAGCACCCAGCGGGATCGCGGCGGGCTCGGCATAGCCTCCCACCATGAGCAGCGCCACCGATGCCGCACTGCCGGGGCGGGACGCCCCGCGCCGTCGAGGCCCCCGGCCGCCGGGCACAGGGTCGGAGTCCACGCGTCAGGCGATCCTCGACGCCGCTCGCGCCTCATTCCTCGCGAACGGCTTCGCACGCACGACGATCCGCGGCGTCGCCCGCACCGCCGGTGTCGATCCCGCCCTGGTGTCCTACTACTTCGGCACCAAGGGGGATCTCTTCGGGGCGTCCATGAACCTGCAGGTCAGGGCCAGCGAGGAGATTGCGAAGATCGTGTCCGACGACATCCGCACAGCCGGTCCGCGACTGGTCCGGCTGGCCATGACCGCCTGGGACGACTCCGAGGGCGGGGCGACCTTCCACGCGCTCCTGCGCTGGATCGCCACCGACGACTCGGCGCCCGAGGCCGTGCAGGCCTACGCCACCAAGCAGATCGCCGGGCCCATCACCCAGGCGCTCGCACAGGTCGGCGTCTCCGTCCCGCACGCCCGCGAGCGCGCCACCCTGGTCGGCTCCCAGGTCGTCGGGCTGGCCGTGATCCGCTACCTCTTCCGCCTGGAGCCCCTGGCGAGCGCGAGCGTCGACCACCTCGTGGAGGTCATGGGGCCCACCGTCCAGCACTACCTCACCGAGCCGCTCATCCCGCCCCAGCCCCGACATCGTTGACCCCCACGGCACCCCCACGGCCTCGCAGCCCCGCGCCACCGCGGCCCCCTGTCGCCCGAGCCGCAGCCGGTAGTGATATGACGCTCGCCGAGACGCGCCCGCCACCGGTCACGGCCGGGGCGGCATGGCCGCTAGCATGGACGCGTGATCTTCAAGGCAGTCCGCGAGCGAGCGCCCTACCCCGAGCACGAGCTCGTGGAGCAGCGCGGCTGGGCCGAGATCGCCCCGCGCCAGGTCCGCCTCGACCAGCTCACCACCACCCGGGCGACACTGGATCTGCGCAACCTTCTCGACGACGACTCGACCTTCTACGGCGACCTGTTCGCGCACGTCGTCTCCTGGCACGGCGAGTTCTTCCTGGAGACGGGGCTGCACCGGGCGCTGCGCGCAGCCCTCCAGGGGCGGACCACGATCCACGCCCGGGTCCTCGAGGTCGACGACGCCGGTCGGCCGACGACCCCTCCCCCGCCCCCGGCGCCCTGACATTCAGAGACCCGGGGCCGTCTCGTCCACTACTGTGGGGCGCGTGAGCACCGCAGACCCCCGCGCCGAGTACCGCCGTCGGCTCAAGCACCGTCAGACCACCGTGATCGGCGGAATGATCACGTTCCTGGCACTCCTGGTGATCATCTGCCTCCTGGTGTGGTTCAACGTACTCCCAGTCCCCGACCCCGGTTTCTCCTCCGCCAAGGACGACAAGGAGAAGGTCTCTCAGCCCTGCCTGCCGCCGGACGCGAAGACGACCGACGTGTCCGCCATCCCCGTCAACGTCTACAACGGCTCGGACCAGACCGGGCTGGCGACCGGGGTCGCCGATCTGCTGAGCGACTCCGGGCTCACGGTCGCCAACACCACGGACTGGCCCAAGGGCGAGTACGACGGCGAGATCGAGCTGACCACCTCGCAGGCGGGGCTGGCCAACGCCTACACCCTGTCCAAGGTGTTCACGGGCACCGTCGTCGTCCAGATCGACGAGACGCAGGACGCCACCGACCCCACCGTGAGCGTCGTGCTCGGCAACGACTTCAAGAACGAGATGCTCTCCGCCGCCGAGGTCGCCCAGATCAAGCCCGGGGAGGCCCTGAGCGCCCCGTCCGACTGCGTCCAGGTGACCACCGCCCCGTCGGCATCGGCCACCGCCACCGACGGCTGAGTCGGGCGGGCGCGAGTCGGGCGGGCGCGAGCCGGGAGCCGGGGAGGAGGCGCGGGGCGGGCCGGAATCAGCCCCTGGAGTGCCGCGTGGCGTAGGCCGGGCCCTCCAGCTCGGTGCCCGCGGGCGCCGACGCCGGGGAGGCCTGCTCGAGGTTGGTGCCGCGCATCCTGGAGACCCATCGCATCGCGTGGTGGACCGCGATCGCGGCCGCCGACCCCAGGGCGATGCCGCTGAAGGTCATCTCGCCCCAGTGCCAGGTGTAGTCGGCGATGGCCACCACCATGGCCACGGCCGCGGTGTTGAGGTTGACCGGGTCGGAGAAGTCCACGCGGTTCTGCACCCAGATGCGTACCCCGAGCATCCCGATCATGCCGTAGAGGATGGTGGCCGCCCCGCCGAGGACGCCAGCGGGGATGGTGGCGATGACCTGGCCGAACTTCGGCAGCATGGACAGGCCCAGCGCGGTGAGGGCGGCGACGACGTAGGCGGCGGTGGAGTAGACGCGCGTGGCGGCCATGACGCCGATGTTCTCGGCGTAGGTGGTGGTGCCCGAGCCCCCGCCCGCCCCGGCGAGCATGGTGGAGACTCCGTCGGCCAGCAGGGCCCGGCCGGTGACGTCGTCGAGGTTCTCCCCGGTCATGGCGGACACGGACTTGACGTGCCCGATGTTCTCGGCCACCAGCACGAGCACGACCGGCACGAACAGGCCCAGCAGGGTCGCGTCGAAGGCGGGGGCGCGGAAGGCCGGGGCCCCCACCCAGCCGGCCTGCGAGATCGCGGAGAAGTCGACCTCGCCGCGCGCGCAGGCGACGGCGTAGCCGATGAGCACGCCGATCAGGATGGCCAGGCGCCCGACGATCCCCTTGAACAGGACGGTGATCAGCAGGATCGAGGCGATCGTGACCAGCGCGGTGGCGGGCGCGGACCTGACGTTGTTCCAGGCGCTGGGCGCCAGGTTGAAGCCGATGAGGGAGACGATGGCGCCGGTGACGATCGGCGGCATGAGCCGGTCGATCCACCCGGCCCCGGCGACGTGGACGACGGCGCCCACCAGTGCCAGCGCCGCGCCGGCGGCCAGCACCCCGCCCTGGGCCAGGGCGGCCCTGTGAGCGTCGATCGCGCCGCCGCCCCCGGCCACGTACCCGGTGACCGCGCCGATGGGGGCGATGAGCGCGAAGGAGCTCCCCAGGTAGCTGGGCAGGCGCCCGCTCGTGATCCCCAGGAACAGCAGGGTGCCGACGCCGGTGAAGAACAGCGTCGTGGAGGGGTCGAAGCCGGTGAGCAGCGGGACGAGGAAGGTCGCCCCGAACATGGCGACGACGTGCTGGACGCCGATGCCGACGGTGCGGGGCCAGGTCAGCCGCTCGTCCGGGGCGACGACCTCGCCGGGCGCGATCGAGCGGCCGTCGCCGTGCAGGTGCCAGAGGCGGGACAGACCTGAGGGGGGTGCGGGCACTGAGGGCACTGAGGGCACTGCGTACTCCTGTCGCGGGGGAAGGACGGGGCGGCGGGCCGCCCGCGAGGCGGCGCCGCACGCGACAGGGACCGATGACGCCGACGGCGCCGAGCCCGTGAACCTGACAGAGCCCTGCCAGGCCTCCAGCATAGACGGCGCCCGCCGGCATGTCGCATTGCCCGGGGCGCGCGGTCGGGGATGTCTCACGGGTTACCAGTCGCCCTACCTACGGCGCATTGCCCGGCGCGGCCAGGGGAGCGACGCTCCCGGGGCGGGCGGGCAGTGTCCCGCGCGCCATCGCCCGGCCCGGCGCGCCCGGCCGCGTCTCGTCCGGGCGGACGAGGCGCGGCCCCGGATCCGCGGGCATGATGAGCCCATGAGTCAGGAGCAGCCCGTCGACCCCGCACGGATCGTGCCGCAGGGCTTCGTCTTCCCCGGCACCGAGAGCCTCGACCCCCGCGAGGTCTTCGCCGGCCCCGGCTACCAGGCCCCGCGGCAGCGCACCGACCCGGCCGCCGTCGTCGCCCTCGTGACGACCGTGCTCAGCCCGTTCCCCGGTTTCGGCGCGGTCGCGGCGCTCACGGGCTGGTGGGCGCTGCGCCGTCTGCGGAGGAGCTACGCCACCGGGCACGCCCAGGCGTGGCTGGGCGTCGTCGTCGGCTCGGCGACCACCGTGGGGTGGCTGTGGGTGTGGGTGATGTCGACCCCCTGATGCGGGGGAGGGCTCCGGGGCGCCGGAGATTTCCGCGATGTTTCTGAGACATGACCACCGCACCCCATAGGCTGGGCGGATGAAGCCCTTCATCATGGTGTCGACGCGCCCCGAGCTCGAGGCGGCGCAGCACGAGTACGAGTCCTTCCTGTCTCAGAGCGGCCTGCGCCGCGAGGACCTTCACCACGTGCTCCTGGAGGATGTCGATTTCCTCGACGCCTTCACGGCCGGCGACGTCTCCGGCGTCCTGATCGGGGGGAGCCCCTACGACGTCTCCACGCCGCAGGGGTCCAAGACCCGCTCCCAAATGCGTGTCGAGGAGCAGGTGCGCGAGCTGCTGGCGGTGGCGCTCAAGGAGGGCGTGCCGGTACTCGCCACGGGCTTCGGGCTGGAGGTCCTGGCCGGCTACCTCGGCACCTCGACCTCCCAGGAGTTCGGCGAGGACCTCGGCGCCACGGAGATCTTCGTGACCGCCGAGGGGCGCGCGGACCCGCTCCTGGCCGACCTGCCGCAGACCTTCACGGCGCTGGTCGGCCACCACGAGGGCGTCGGCCAGGTTCCGGCCCACGCGACCCTGCTGGCATCCTCGCCCGACTGCCCCGTGCAGATGATCCGGGTGGGCGCCGCGGTCTACGGCTCCCAGTTCAACCCCGAGCTCGACGCCGAGCGCTTCGCCCAGCGGGTGTCGGCCTACGCCGACGCCGGCTACGGCGACCCCGGCCGGGTGGAGACCATCGTGTCGCAGGCGCGCAGCACCTCCGAGCACGTGGCAGGCCGGGTCATCCGCAACTTCGTAGTCCACTTCTCGCGCGACTGAGGGCCGGGCGGCGGCCCTGGCCGCCCTTCTTCCGTCGTCGGCCCTGCCCGCTCGGGATAGGGCCGGCCGCGGGTCGAGGCTGGCCGGGACCGGGGCGCACGGTGTAGACCAGGTGCATGAGCGATCTGAATCACGCCAAGGACGCCGCAGACGCCGCAGACGCTGCGGACGCGATCGCCGCCCTCATGCGGGGGCGGCGCACCCTCGCCGTGACCGGAGCGGGGATCTCCACCGACGCCGGCATCCCCGACTACCGGGGCGTGGGCACGACGCCGGTCGAGCCGGTGGACTACGACCAGTTCGTGACCGACCCGGTGTGGTACCGGTGGGTGTGGGCGCGCAACCACGCCACCTGGCGGCTGCTCGACCCGTTGACGCCGACGCCGGGGCACACCGCCCTGGCCCGCCTGGAGGAGGCGGGGCTGGTCACGGGCGTGGCCACCCAGAACGTGGACCGGCTGCACTCTCGGGCCGGCCAGCGCACCGTGTGGGAGCTGCACGGCGCCTACGACCGGGTCGTGTGCCTGACCTGCGGGCGGATCGTCCCGCGCGCCGAGGTCGACGCGCGGCTGACGGCACTCAACCCCGACTACCCGCGCGAGACCGACCCGGCGCGGGTGGCGATCACCCCGGAGGCGGACCGGGCGGCCGCGGAGGCCTGCGACTTCGAGACGGTGCTGTGCGAGGTGTGCGACGGCCCGCTCAAGCCCGACATCGTCTTCTTCGGCGAGGGGCTGCCGGCCGCCATGGGCGAGGCGATGGACGCCGCCGAACGCTGCGACGTCGTACTGGTGGCGGGCACGAGCCTGGCGGTGCTCACCGGGCTGTGGATCGTGCGCCAGGCCATGGCCCGCGGCGCCGCGCTCGTCGTCATCAACCGCGGGCCGACCGCCGTCGACGAGGTGGCCGACGTGCGCGTCCAGGGCGGGACGAGCCAGGCGCTCGCGCCGCTGGCCCGGGCCCTGGGGGCCTGACCGGAGCCCCGCGGACCGCCCGCCCTCCGACGCCCTCCCCTTCACCGAGATCGGCCGATCTCCGGCTCGAGATCGGTCGCACATGTGCACATAGGCGCGGCGAGGGCCCGCGGGGCTCAGTCGCGGGCGTAGTGCTCGGCGAAGTTGCGCAGCACGGCCCAGGACTGGCTCACGTCCTGGGCGCGGGTCCAGGCCTGAACGGCCGGCAGCTCGTCGGGGTCGAAGTAGCCGTGGTCGGCGTAGAAGGCCTGGCGGTGGGCGAAGGACTCGCCGTCGAGCTCGGGGTGGAACTGCGTGGCGTACAGGTTGGTCCGCATGCGCAGCATCTGGACCGGGCAGGGCCGGGACGTCGCCAGCACGACGGCGCCGGGCGGGGGCGTGAGGATGGCGTCGTTGTGGGCGACGAAGGCCTGAAAGGTCGGGGTCATGCCGGCGCACAGCGGGTCGGCCCGGCCGGCGGCGGTCAGGGTGATCTCGGGGGCGCCGACCTCCTCGGCGTAGGTGCCGTCGATGACGGCCCCCTGGTGGCGCGCGAGGGTGCCGATGCCGTAGCAGGCGCCGAGGAATGGGAAGTCGGCGGCGACGACGCGGTCGAGCAGGGCGGCGAACTCGGCCTCGACGCGCCGCTGGGTGGCGGACTTCGCGGCCTCGGGAGTGGTGGTGTTGAAGGGGGAACCCCCCACCATAATGCCGGAGTACGCGCCCAGATCGAGGTCGGGCATGGGCCCCGCCTCCAGGCGGATGCGGCACAGGTCGCGCTCCTGCAGGCCGGTGCGGGTGAGGAAGGCGTCGTACTCGGCGTCCGCCGGACCGTCGTCGTCCCGGGTGGCGAGCAGGATGAAGGGCTTCACGGGCGCACTTTAGCGGCAGCGGGGCCGCGGCGGCGCGCGGGCCCGTTGAGCGGGCGGCGGAGGGCGCGGCTCGGGACGACGGCGGGTGCCGGCGGGCGGTGCAGCGGTGCAGCGGTGCGATGCTCGGGACAGGAGACGACAGGGCCGGCCGGCGGCGGACGACGTCGGGCGCCGGCGCTCAGCCGAGGGCCGCCAGGACGGTCTCGACGGCGGCGCGGACGACGTCGGGCGCCGGCACCTGGGCGATGCCCGCGCTGTGCGCGCCCGCCCGGCGATCCGCGGCGCGCCGGCCGGTGGCGGCGGGCCGATCGGCGACGAGGTCGACATAGGCCAGCCCGGCCACGCGGACGTCCCGGGAGGCCAGGGCCATGGCCTCGGCGACGGAGTCGGTGACGACGCCGTCGGCGCCGAGCGCGGCGAAGGCGTCGGCCTCGGCCCGGGTGGGGCGCAGCGGCCCCGGGGCGAGCGCCAGCGTGCCGGGCTCACGCACGCCGTCGAGAGCGGCCAGACGCCCGGTAAGGCCCTCGTCCCAGTCGGCCTCGACGGCGCCCCGCGTGGAGAACAGCGGGGCGCCGGCGAGGTTGAGGTGGTCGCCGACCGGGAGGAAGTCGCCGACGTCGGCGCCGCTCAGGCCGGTCGCCCGGGTGACGAGCAGGGCGGCGCGCACCCGGGCGGCGACGGTGCGGGCGAAGGAGGTGACGCGGCGGGCGGGCCTGCCCTCGAACAGGGTGGTGCGACCGCGGGCGATGAGGACGCTGAAGCCGTCGCGCTCGTAGGAGTGGAGGGAGTCCTCCTGCCCGGCGAGGCCGGGCGCGGACACGCCGGGGAGAACGGACAGGCGCACGCTGGAGGCGGGGCGGCCCCAGGCCTCGCGCAGGTCGGTGAGGAAGAAGGGCTCGGCGATGACGAGAAGGTCGTGCTGCGCCCGGCCGGTGGCCAGGAGAATCGAGGCCCCGGCGGGGTCGTCGTCCCAGGGCGCGGTTGCGGGCTGCGAGGTCACGCGTCCTCCCTCTGCTCGCGGGCGGATCCAATAGCCAGTCTACCGGCTCCTGCGCAGAAAGAGTCTTTTTCTAAGGAGAGCCGCGTGTCCCGCGCCGATTTCTCGGCGTCGTCGCGCTACAAGAGCCAAGGCTCCACACACGATGAGACCGAATCCGATAGTGAGGATTGATCCTTCGACCCCGATACCGCCACCGGAGAGCCAGTCGGGTCCGTGAACGACGACAATCAGCAAGCTCGACTCGGTTGACACGCCAGAGACATTTAGATCGAAGATTGCTGTTTGTGTGAAATTCCATGCTGCGTGCATCCCGATCGCAAGCCACAATCGTCTGGTCGCAAGATAGGCAACACCGAAGAGAAGTCCTGCTTGGATGGCGACACCGAGTGCACCGATGACCGATACATGGGGATTACCGAGATGGAGAAGTCCGAACGCGACCGAAGTGACCGTAAGCGCCGGCAGGGTGCCGAACTTGCCAGCGAGAATCCGGAGCAGGATGCCGCGCATGACGACCTCTTCACCGAAAGCACTTCCAAGGCCGAGCATCAGCCCGGACAGCAGGCCGCGCCCCAACGCGAGGGTGCCGGATATGTCATCATGTACTGATAGCGAGCGGTCGAAGGCCGTACCGACGACCTCATAAACACCGAGGGCGGCGAGCGCGAGCATGGCGGCCCCAATCACTCCGGCGCCGATGAGTGCTCCGACCGCCAATTCGCGTCCAGCTTTCTCACGGCTGAACTCGCAAACGGGCCGGTTCGCGATCCTGTTTGCGACGAACCGCATTACGACGATCGCGGCGACGATCTGAAGCGTCATGCCGAGAGGTTGACCAGGCCACGGCAAAGCCAGCGCCCGCTCCCAGGTTCGCGCAGCCTGGAAGGCGAAGGTGTAAACCAGCTGGGTCGCGCCCGCAACGGACGCAGCCACCAGGCCGAGTGGGACGCCGATCGCGAGCTGGCGCCAGGGGTGCGCCCCGATTAGCTCCGACGCGATCGCTGGACCCCGACACGGCGGCGCGCCAGGGGTGCACTCCTCGATCATCTTGTTCCCCCTGCGGTCAACTTGTGGTCAGCATGCGACAGGGGCTTGCCCGACCACATACATCCTGCTAGTATCTAGCCAACCTTACGCCGTAGGCGCAGGGTAGATCCAATCCACTTCCGGCGTGACTGTCTCCGGGCAGGCAGGTCGGACGACTTGCCGAAAGGGAGGTGAAACGCGATGAAGAACGTGACTGTGCGCCGGGCCGAGAAGGTCGAGGCGACCGTGTGGTGGATCGTCGTCTGATGCTCCAGAAGCCGCGGAGGTCACGAAGCCCTGTCGTGGCCTCCGCGCCCTGGATACCAGCCGGTCACGGCCAAAACACTGGACCAATCTCATCTCATAAGGACAAGGAGGTTGTCGTGACCACGACGCCGATCCAGCCCCGCCTCAAGCCGATCTATCCGGCCTACCGGCTCGATGACTGTGTCTTCCGGATCGGGGCCCAGCTCGGGATTACCGCCGAGTTCGAGGACCCCGAAGGTCACCTGTGGGCACTGGTGTCAGCGCTCGACGGTCGTCCCCTTGCAAGCGTGATCTCAGCAGTCCGAGACGAATTCCCAGAACTCACTGAGCAGGACGTCCTCGACGGGGTTGAAATGCTCGACAACGAGGGGTTCCTGGAAGAGACGCTTCCCACCGAGGAGCGCTCCATCGGCGCCCGCTACCGCGCGAACGTCAACTTCTTCAGCCGCTTCACCGGGTTGGCCGGCGACCGTTTCGCGGCGCAGTGCAAGCTCAACGCAGCAAACATTCTCCTACTAGGCCTGGGCGGCGGCGGATCGAACATCCTCACTCTTCTAGCTGGAGTCGGACCCAAGTCGATCACAATCGTTGACCATGACGTGGTAGAAGAAAGCAACCTCGGGCGGCAGTTCCTCTACCGCGAGTCTGACATCGGACACTCGAAGGCCTCGGCAGCCGCCGCGGCGATGGCCGGGATGAACTCAGAAGTCAAAGTGCGAGCTCATGAGCAGAGGATCAGCACGGTCGAAGATGTCGCGGTGCTGCTGGACGATATCGATTTGGTGATCAGCGCGATCGACGAACCACCTTTCGTGGCGCAGCGACTCGTGAACAAGGCCATCGTCCAAGCTGGCGTTCCTTGCGTTTTCGGTGCATCACAAGTTTCTCGCGGCCGTGTATTTACTGTGATTCCCGGTGAGACCGGATGCTTCGATTGCTTGAATGTGCACTACTCGCAGCGCGATCCGCAGTTCGTGAGTCAATTTTCCGCGTTCCGCGACATCAGTTTCGATCCGCCGTCCATCGCCTATGGACCCGCAATATTCCTGTTGACCGCAACGATTGTTGACGAAGCTGTTCGAGTTCTCAGCGACTATGCACCTCCTCGTTCCCTAGGCACGCAGTTTGAGGTGAACTTCGAGGACAAGTCGTCGTTTACGCATCCGTCGTGGCCACGCCTGAAGGAACTGTGCCCTACCTGCGGTGAAGGCGATGTCCGCGACTGGGAGATTTTCAGCCACTATCTTCAGCAAGTCTAGGGATGTGTGGGCACGGTGACGGATTCGTTGGTCCGTTTTAAGCCCGCCAGGTCGCGACGGCTCAGAGGTGGGGAATGGGTCATCGTGGCCAGTGGTTCGGAACCTCTCGTCGTCCCGGAAGAGATCGCGCACGCCCTGGCTTCCGGTGCGACTCCGACGAGACCGGACTTCACTGCATTGTGCGGCATGATGTCAGAGGCAGGCTTCGTCCTCACAGGTCGTGACGCGACCATGACGCGGTTGCCATCACCGCCCAACACTCCGGCGTGGACAGTTGCACGACGGGCACTGTGGATCGTCGGTTTTATCATGGTCGTTGCAGCGGCAGTCCTGCTGGTCAAGAACGGTATTCCGACGGGTGTCGATGTCATATTTGCTGAAGTTCCCCCCATGGTTGTCGTGGTACTGGCCATTGTGATCGCGGTAGTGACTTCGGTGCCCCATGAATTCGCACACGTTCTGTTCGGCAAGACATTCTACCTGAATAGCGGATCAGTGCGGTTAGATCCCCGTCGGGCAGTGGCCACGACCAGTCTCACCCACGTCTGGACATGGCCACTTTCCTCGCGTATGGCAGCTGTGAGCGCGGGCCTGGTAGTGGATCTCTGCTTCCTTGTCATCGCGCTCGCGGCCCGTGAGGCAACAGGGTCATGGTTCGCAACCGTAAGCGTTGCCGTTCTTTTAATGCGGATCGTCTGGCAGTTAAGGTTCCACCGCAACTGTGATGGGCGACATATCGCAAAGATGCTCATCGACAACCCGATGATCGAGATCGAAACACGGCAAGCGTTCAAAGGAGACAAAGCAGTAACGCGGGTTGCGCGCCTCTGGGGCAGCCTTGTTGTCCTCGGGATCGCTGCGGAACTGTCACTGCTCGTCGTCTGGGTAGGGCCAGCCGTTCTGTGTGCTGTCGGCGTCATCCGATGACCCAGTTGCGTCATACTGCGTTCTAGCCAGCGACAGAACTGCTGTCTTATAAAGCTCGGGCCTGACGTTATCGGGGTCGAAGAGCACCAAGGCCGCCAAGCCCAGGTCAAGCGCGGTCAAGATGCGGAACTGGTCTGCCAGTAGGACTCGAGAAAAAAGGCTGTCTGCAGGGATCGGCGACTGCTCTGCGGACACGTCTCCGGGACCAAGATAATCCAGAAAGCGGGCGGCGAGCTCTTCGTCACGCAGTGCGTACGGGATGAAGTCGAACACTAACCGCGCGTAATTCGACCGCTCACCGCTCTTTGCGGTGAGAATCCAGATGTCACACCAGGCTTCCAGTCGCTCATAGCTATTGGCGGCGCGCGCCAGTATCGCGTGGAAGTCCTGGGCCTCCTGCGAGACAGTCTGCCGGTGGCGGATCACCTCCAAGATCAAGTCGCCCTTGCTTGAGAAGTTGGAGTAGATGGCGCCCTTGGTCAGGCCCGCCTCGGTCGCTACGTCTTCGAGCGAGGCGCCATCGACACCGCGGCTAGCGAAGACACGCTCGGCCGCTTGAAGCAGGAGTAGGCGATTGTGCTGCTGTTGCGCTTTGGTTGTTCGGGGCATGGAGCAAGATTCTAGCGGACGGCGCTGCGAGGGGGCTGTTGACAAACCTATAAATGCTGGTAGTATCTATGTCATGGATGTTGCCCGCGCCGACGGCTTGGATCTCTTGCTCGAGTCCGTCACGAAGACCTACCAGCCGGGCAGGCCGCCCGCGAACAGTGACATCACTCTGCTCTTCGGACCGGGGCAACTGGTCGCCCTGCTCGGGCACAACGGCGCAGGGAAGACGACTCTGCTCAACCAGATCGTGGGTACGACCAAGCCGACCAGTGGCACCATCCGGTACGGGTCGCACTCCCTGGTCGGCGATCCTGATCTCGCGCGCCGGGTGAGCTCGATGATGCCGCAGATCTACGCACCGCTGACGGGAGTAACACCCGCTCAGGCGATCACCTCCATTGGGCGGCTGCGCGGTCTCTCGCCGCGCGCCGCGCGCAGGGCGACCGACGAGCTTTTGGACGCCCTTGACATCACGCAGTGGAGGAACCGGAGCGGTGAGAAGTTGTCAGGGGGCCTGCGACGGCTGACGTCGTACGCGATGGCAGTCGTCGCCCCGGCCCCTGTCCTGCTCATCGACGAGCCGACCAACGACGTCGACCCAGTCCGGCGACCGCTGATATGGCGGAGTCTGCGCAACCTCGCCGACGACGGACACATCGTGATTGTTGTCACTCACAACCTGGTCGAGGTCGAACGCGCCGCCGACCGATACGTTCTCCTCCAGGACGGCCGCGTACTCGTCGACAGCACGCCACGCGAGCTTGCCAAGCAAGCGGGCGCCACCACGTTGACGGTCACCATGAAGGCAGGCGTCGAGCCTTCCCGGTTGCCGTCAGCGATCAATATCAGCGGGGCAGAGGAGCCCGGACAGCTCCGCCTGGCTCTCACTATGGAACAGGTGCCCGCCGCCGTCGACTGGGTGCTTCGCCTGGCCCGTGAAGAACAGGCCGACACCTACTCCCTGGCACCTTCGTCCCTGGAATCGCTCTACGAAAGAATGACCAATGTCAACTGACAGCACCCTCAGCCGAGGTGTCGAGTTCCCGACGAGGAGAGCCTGGTTTCCAAGTTGGCTGGGCCTGGTCAGGTGGAGCCTGATCCGGCACAAGTACCTGCTGCCGGCCTTCACTCTTGTTCAAGCGTTATTCGCGGTGGCGATCGTCTACGGGCTCGCCCTGCTCATTCCCGCGATCGACCTGAAGACCGCCCGCTATCTCTCTGCTGGTGCATGGACGCTCGGCATCATTGCCGTCGGCTGCGTGCTGGCACCGCAGATAACGAGCACGTCCAGGCAGGAGGGCGTCCTGGAGTACCAGAAGACTCTGCCCGTACCGCGGTCGGCGATCCTCCTCGCAGACGCTGTGGTCTGGAGCATCGCGGCCCTGCCCGGGATCGCGATCGGCATGCTCGCTGCCGCTCTACGGTTCGGTCTGCACGTTCACACCGACATCGCAACCGTCGCGGCCATACTCGGCGCACAGTTCACCACTGTGAGCATCGGCTACGCCATTGCATTCTGGCTGCCGCCGAACGGTAACTCCCTGGCCACCCAGGTCATCATGATCGGCGGTCTGCTGTTCTCGCCAATAACCTTCCCGGCCGAACGGCTGCCGGAGTGGGCGATCTACCTACACCAATTCCTCCCGTTCGTTCCCTTGGGAGACATCATTCGAGAGGCAGCATTTCGCACTGGAAGTCCTCAAGCACTCAACGTCGCCGTGGTCGCAAGCTGGGCACTTGTCGCCTACAACATCGCCTATATCGCACTGCGCAAAAGGAGTTAACCATGACTCATATCGAACCGACAGTCAGGGCCGCAACCGTGAGCAAAGCCATCGCCGGCAGAGAGATCCTCCGAGGCTGCAACCTCACCGTGCATCCCGGAGAAGTATGCGCGGTCATCGGCCCGAACGGAGCAGGAAAGACGACACTGTTCAAGATCCTCACAGGCCTGGTCTTCCCCACCTCTGGGAGCATCGATATCCTCGGGAAACCGCTCAACTCCACCACCCGCGACCAGATCCTCGGCAATATCGGATCGGTCATCGAAACACCGGAGTACCGACCCGGTACAACTGCGCACGACATCCTCCAGCTCCACTTCGATCTGCTCGGCGCAAGCAATCATGACTCGATCTCCGCCCTCCTCGCTCGGGTTGGTCTTGAAGGTGCAGCCGATGCACCAGTCGCCTCATTCTCACTCGGCATGCGACAACGGCTTGCGCTGGCCCGCGCCATCAGCCATCGCCCACAACTGCTGGTGCTCGATGAGCCCGCTAATGGCCTAGATCCGAGCGGCATCGCCGACCTAAGACACCACTTATCCTCCCTGGCGGACGACGGCATTGCGATCCTCCTCGCCAGCCACATCCTCAGCGAGCTCGAACACACGGCGCACACCGTCGCGATCCTAAACGAAGGACGCCTCTCCGCCAAGAAGGAAGTCGTCGACGTACTCGCAGCAGACCCAACCGGACTTGAAGGTCTCTACCATGACCACGTAGGAGGACAAGCACAATGACCCGTTTCCTTCACCTGGAGCTGCGTCGGTACTCAACTACAGCGATCTACCTCTCCGCAGCGACCGCGAGTTCGCTTCTCATCGCTCTCTATTTCTTCGCGATCATCGGTCGATTCGATGACAGCACCGACAGTGCCATGTTCCACAACTACTCCTCCATCGTCGCTCTCGGGCTGACGATCAGCCTGTTTGTTATCGTCGTCTACGGAGCTGCGATTTATGCACGTTTCATCGTCACCGACTACATTGGTAACCGACGCATCCAACTCTACACCTATCCAGCCGGACGCTCCCCACTCTTCCTCGCCAAGAACACAGCCTACGTCATTGCGACCAGTGCAGCCGCACTCGTAGGCGTAATCCTTGCGGGCACGATATTCTTCATCAGTGAAGCGCTTTCACCGATTGTCGCAGTGGGAGGCGAGAAGGGCCATCTGTCGACTACTGTCATCACAGGACTGGCGAGTATTATACTCCTTGCCGCCAGCATCGTCCTGATCGCGGGAACTATCGGCGTATTCCAAGGATCCACGATTACCACGATCGTCAGCGCCATCGTTCTGATCGCAGTGCTCGGAAACGGCATAGCGATATCCCTCGCGAACACCGCATGGCTCACAGCGGTCATAGCGGTCGGCTGCACAGTATTAGCGATCGGTGTTCTTGCCGCCCAGACCAAGAGGATTCAAAACGACGAAGTCCTCTGAGGCACACGACGCAGACACCACCCAGGAACCCCACAACCGCAGCCCCGGAATACGGTCATGCATAAGTCTAGCCACACGACCTGACCATACGAATACACGACGAGAGCGCGACCGCGTTTACCGCGTCAAGAAATCGACATGGGGAATGCCGTCCTCCTCACGAAAAGAGTCTCTCGGCGCCAGAGCCGCCAAACTGTCCACTAAAGCCGCCCGCGAGCAGGAGGAGGACATGTGGCCTCACGGCCCGCCACCGCTCATTCACACGGTCCGGTCGTAGTAGAAACGGGCCGACACCACGATGATCGTGTACACGGGAATCCCATCCGGATGAGCCAGAACAGCGGAAACAACGTGAAGGACATCACGAGGAGAATGAACAGGAATGTGAAGGCCGCCTTGCCGGCCAGGGCCCACGTCCTCCGCTTGACCGCCCTGTCCCGCTCGTCCCACACGTGTCCATCCCGCGGCTGGGCATGGTGTCGTGGCCACGGCGGCCCCGCACGAGCAGGATCACCAGCATGAAGGCCCCGAGGAACAGCCCGACGGGCCCCATGCGCGGAATCGCGGGCCTGGAAGGTTATTCAGGGGTTGGTCTTGAAGGAATAGAGTGCGAGTGCCGCGGTGATGGTCTGCTCGAATGTTTCCAGGGGTCGGCGGTAGGGTGTGTGGAGGATTCTCCAGGATTTGAGGTGGGCGATGGTGCGCTCGACGACCTGGCGGATCTTGTTGACGCTCTTGTTCTCCTCCTTCGCGGTTTCGCTCAGTTCGCCGTTGGGGGGCTTCTTGTGCGGGGTGATCATCCCCCTTCCCACGTACCCCTTGTCGCCGATCCATCCGGAGGGGTCGATTCCCTCGAGCAGTCCGGAGGCGTCCAGTGCGGCCACGTCGTGCATGGATCCCGGATAGGGGTCGGAGGCCCACATGAACTCTCCGTCGAGCCGGACCAGGATCTGGACGTTCATCCCCGCGCTCCCGTGCTTGACCGACCACAGATCGCGGCGCCTGCGCCAGTCCAGGCAGGGGAAGAGGGTGCCGTCCACCACGTAGTCGCAGTCCCGGGGCACCTCCTCGGCGGTGAGCAGCAGGACCGTCAGGGTCCGGGAGATAGCCGCCGTGATCGCCTTGATGGCCCGCGAGATCGTGGGCTGCGACACGCCCAGGATCTCTCCGATTACCGCCTGCACAATGTTCTGACGCAGGTACATCAAAGTCGCCTGCAGCGACCCGGACAGGCCCAGGATCGGCGGATACCCCTCGACCCCCTCCTCGCGCAGCCAGGCGAGCAGCCCGTCGAACTCGTCATCGGTCAATCCCGTGGTACACTCCATCATGATGGCCCACTCCTTCCGGGGTCATGGTGATGTTTCTCAGACGCCCATGATACCCCACGGGGGTGGGCCATCATCATATCGCCTCCCGGAAATGACCCAGGACACACCCAGAATAACGAATAACCTTCCTGCTCTCATCGGCCAGGCGCGGAGCGACAGCGAGAAGGCCGGCCCCGGCGGCAACACATACGGCCAAGTACACGTTCCCCCAGAAGGTCCGGCGACGCCGCTTGCGCTCGGCGGGGGATACGGCAGCCGGAGCCGCCGGCGAAACACGGCTGTCAGGCATGGAAGATCTCCTCGACGGCACGCCCGAAGAAACGCGCAATTGCAATGGCCAGCGGCAGAGAAGGGTCGTACTTTCCCTTCTCAATGGAGCTGACGCTCTGGCGCGAGACGCCGAGGGCCTTGCCCAGCTGCGCCTGGGTGAGGCCCTTCGCCTCGCGCAGCACGCGCACGTCGTTGTCCACCCCGCCCCCTCACCGCCGGGATCGATCATGACGAAGACGGGACAGGACGACCGCGGCGCCGGTCGCGAGCAGGGCGGCGGCCACGCCCGTGTGCCACCCGCCGAGAGGGCTCGCCAGGTCCCCGGTGGCGGCGCTCTGGGAGGCGGCCAGGAGCAGCAGCCCGGCGCTCATAACCAGGCGGCTGCGAGCGCGGTGGGTGCGAGTGCGGCGGCTGCGAGCGGTGCGGCACATGGCGTTCTCCTTCTCGAACCATGTCAGGCGCCCTTGACATGGGCAGTCTGCTTGACATTGGCGCTTGTGTCAAGCGTGCTTGGCGCTCCCTCCTCGTCGAGGTCGGTTCGGTTCCGCTGGCGCC